>CAZZAV010000017.1:0-48071 GCA_964652705.1 uncultured Neisseria sp. | reverse complement strand
TTTTTAGGAGCCTTTAATGGAAGCTATTATTTCTAATATTTCTGGTTTAACTGCTGTTGCGGCTGCGTTATTAATCGGTCTTGGTGCTTGTGGTACTGCAATTGGTTTTGGTATTTTAGGTGGTAAATTCCTTGAATCATCTGCACGTCAACCAGAATTAGCAACTAGTTTAATGATCAAAATGTTCATTGTAGCTGGTCTACTAGATGCGATTGCGATGATTGGTGTTGGTGTTGCGTTCTGGTTGATGACTAGTAACCCTATTCTAGCAACAGCGTTAGAATTATTGAAAACAGCTCACTAATTATAATTAATATTTAAGGAGATTCCTCGTGAATATTAATGCGACAATCCTTGGAGAAATGATAACTTTTATATTATTAGTTATCTTTACAATGAAATTTGTTTGGCCGCCAATTAACGACATGTTAGATAAGCGTGCTAGTCAAATTGCTGATGGATTATCTGCTGCAGAAAAAGGTAAACAACATTTGTTGGATGCCGAAGCTAATATTGCTGCCGAATTGAAAAAAATTCAAGCTCGCGCTGGCGAAATTATTGCTAATGCAGAAAAAAGATCAAATCAAATCATTGAGGATTCAAAAGAACGAGCTCGTCATGAAAGTGACAAAATTATTACTGATGCTAAAGCTCAAATTGAACAAGATTTCATCCGTATGAAAGAAGAGTTACGCTTACAAGTTTCTGGACTTGTTGTACGTGGGGCTGAACAAATTCTACGTGCAGAAATTAATCAATCGCAGCATGAGAAAATTTTAGCTCAACTTAAAGCGGAGTTATAAGAATCATGGCTGAATTGAGTGTTATTGCTCATCCTTATGCACAGGCTTTATTTAATATAGCTAAGCAACAGAAAAGTGAAAAATTTTGGTTGGAAACTTTATCTGAACTTCAGCAAATAATTATAAATCAAGATTTTGCAGTTATTTTAAATAATCCAAAAATTGATGATTTGGAGATTATGAGTATAATTAAAACTGTATTAAAAAGTAATGCTTCGCAAGAAGTTATGAATTTTGTACAAGTTTTAGTTGAAAATAATCGTATATTAGTATTAGATGAAATTTATCAAATTTTCCGCGAATTGGTTTTAGAAGATCAACAGCGTGGTGATGCAATAATTGAATCAGCCTATGCGATGAGTCAATCAGAAAAACAAGATTTTGAACAGCTATTATCTAAAAAGTTTGGCAAATTAATTACTGCTAGCGTAGTGGTTAATCCAGATTTATTAGCTGGAGTTAAAATTACTATCAATGACAAAGTTATTGATGGATCCGTTAAGGGTCGGCTAAATGACTTAGCCACTCAACTTACTAAATAAAAAGAGGAGCGATTCATGCAATTAAATCCTTCTGAAATTAGTGATATAATTAAATCGAAAATCGACGGCACGCAAAATAGCAGTGATTATCGCAGTAAAGGAACTGTTGTTTCTGTAACTGACGGTATTGTTCGTATTTACGGTTTATCAGAAGTTATGCAAGGGGAAATGTTATTATTCCCTGGAAATGTTTATGGTATGGCAATGAACTTGGAGCGCGATTCAGTTGGCGCAATTGTTCTTGGTGATTATGAGCATATTATTGAGGGCGACGAAGTATCATGTACTGGTCGTATTCTTGAAGTTCCTGTTGGTCCTGAGCTAGTTGGACGTGTTGTTGATGCTTTAGGTCGTCCAATTGACGGTAAAGGTCCAATTAATGCGAAATTAACAGCTCCTGTTGAAAAAGTTGCCCCTGGGGTGATTGAACGTCAATCAGTTAGCCAACCATTACAAACTGGTTTAAAAGCTATTGATGCAATGGTTCCAATTGGTCGTGGTCAACGTGAATTAATCATTGGAGATCGCCAAACTGGTAAAACTGCAGTTGCACTTGATGCTATCATTAACCAAAAAGGTAATGGCATTATTTGTGTATACGTTGCTATTGGTCAAAAAGCTTCATCTATTGCCAATGTAGTTAGTAAACTTGAAGAACATGGCGCATTGGGTCATACAATTGTGGTTGCTGCGACAGCATCAGAATCTGCTGCACTACAGTATTTAGCTCCATATGTTGGTTGTTCAATGGGTGAATATTTCCGTGATATCGGTGAAGATGCATTAATTGTTTATGATGATCTATCAAAACAAGCTGTTGCATATCGCCAAATTTCATTATTATTACGTCGTCCTCCAGGACGTGAAGCGTATCCTGGTGATGTATTTTACTTACATTCACGCTTATTAGAGCGCGCATCTCGAGTTAATGCACACTACGTAGAAAAAATTACAAATGGTACAGTAAAAGGTAAAACTGGTTCATTGACTGCTCTACCGATTATTGAAACTCAAGCTGGGGATGTATCTGCATTCGTTCCAACTAACGTAATTTCTATTACCGACGGTCAAATTTTCTTAGAAACTGATTTGTTTAACTCTGGGATTCGCCCAGCTATGAATCCTGGTATTTCGGTATCTCGGGTTGGTGGTGCAGCTCAGACTAAAGTAATTAAAAAACAAGGTGGTAGTATTCGTTTGGCATTAGCCCAGTATCGTGAGCTTGCAGCGTTTGCACAGTTTGCTTCTGATTTGGATGATGCAACACGTAAACAACTGCGTCATGGTCAGGTTGTAACTGAGTTGATGAAACAAAAACAATATTCACCATTGAAAGTTTCTGAAATGGCGTTGACATTGTTTGCAATTAATCATGGTATATATGATGATGTTTCTGTTGATAAAGCCTTGGCTTTTGAATCAGGATTTTTGTCATATGCTAAAGCAAACTGTGCAGAAATGCTAACTCGTGTTGAATCTTCAGGTGATTTATCAAAAGATGATGAGCAAGTTTTAGTTAAAGCGCTTAATGAGTTTAAAACTACTTTTGCGGTTTAATGATTAGCTGCTTTTTCACAAGGAGATAAAATGGCTGCTGGTAAAGAAATCCGAACCAAAATTAAGAGTGTCCAGAATACTCAAAAAATTACGCGTGCTATGCAAATGGTTTCGACCTCAAAAATGCGTAAAACTCAGGAACGGATGCGGCAAGCTCGACCTTATGCGGAAAAAGTACGTGAAGTAATGGCGCATCTAGCACAAATTAATCCTAGTGCTAGATCAACGTCGCCATTTTTACGTGATCCTAAAGAGATCAAGCGAGTTGGTATCATACTTATAACAGCTGATAAAGGTTTATGTGGTGGTTTAAATACTAACGCAGTAAAACTTTTTAATGAAAAATTACGTGATTATACTAGTCGCGGCATTGAAGTTGAAGTTTGTACATTAGGTCAAAAAGGTTTGGTGGCGGCAAAACGCTTAAAAACCAGTATCGTTAGTTCTGCGGTAGGACTTGGTGATATCCCTAAAATGGAAAAATTAATTGGTCCATTAACTGGAGTTTATCAAGCATTTTATGAGAAAAAATTAGATGCTGTCTATGTAGTTTATTCACAATTTGTAAATACTATGAAACAGCAACCTATTTTTGAACAAATTTTGCCGTTGAGTGATCGAGACCTAGAATTAGAAAGCAAAATGCCATGGGATTATTTATATGAACCATCTGCTGAAGAAGTATTGGATCAATTAGTTCGTCGGTATGTTGAATCTGTGATTTATCAATGTGTCGCAGACAATATGGCAGCTGAGCAAGCTGCGCGAATGATTGCAATGCGGGCTGCAACAGATAATGCTGGTGAAGCAATTCATAAGCTAAGTTTAGCATACAATAAATCTCGTCAAGCTGCAATTACAAAAGAATTATCAGAAATTTGTTCTGGTGCTGCAGCAGTTTAGTAACTTTTTGTAGGAATACAAAATATGGTACAAGGAAAAATCGTCCAAATTATTGGTGCCGTTGTCGATGTGGAGTTTTCACGTAATGACGTTCCAAGAATTTATGATGCATTAAAATTAGCTACTGGTGGTAGTTTGGTATTAGAAGTACAGCAACAATTAGGTGACGGTGTTGTGCGTACAATTGCAATGGGTAGTTCAGATGGTTTACAACGTGGTTTAGAAGTTGTGAATACTGGTGCACCTATTTCTGTTCCTGTTGGTACGGCTACACTTGGTCGTATTATGGATGTCTTAGGTAATCCAATTGATGAAGCTGGTCCTGTGCCAACTGAAGCACGCCGTGCAATTCATCAACCAGCACCTAAATTTGATGAAATTTCTCAAACTACAGAATTATTAGAAACTGGAATCAAAGTTATTGATCTATTATGTCCATTTGCAAAAGGTGGTAAAGTAGGTTTATTCGGTGGTGCAGGGGTTGGTAAAACTGTAAATATGATGGAATTAATTCGTAATATTGCAATTGAACATAGTGGTTATTCAGTATTTACTGGAGTTGGTGAACGTACTCGTGAAGGTAATGACTTTTACCATGAGATGAAAGAATCTAACGTATTGGATAAAGTATCACTAGTCTATGGACAAATGAATGAGCCTCCAGGAAACCGGTTGCGTGTTGCTTTGACTGGTTTAACTATTGCCGAAGAATTCCGTAATGAAGGTAAAGATGTATTACTATTCGTAGATAATATTTATCGTTACACTTTAGCAGGAACTGAGGTATCAGCATTACTTGGTCGTATGCCATCTGCGGTTGGATATCAACCAACGTTAGCAGAAGAAATGGGTAAATTCCAAGAACGTGTTGCTTCAACTAAAACTGGCTCAATTACTTCAATTCAAGCGGTATACGTACCAGCGGATGACTTGACGGATCCATCTCCAGCTACAACCTTTGCCCATTTGGATGCAACAGTTGTGTTGAGTCGTGATATTGCTTCATTAGGTATTTACCCTGCGGTAGATCCACTTGATTCATCATCACGTCAATTAGATCCATTGGTGGTTGGTGAAGAACATTATAATGTTGCGCGTGGCGTGCAGATGACTTTGCAAAAATATAAAGAATTACGCGATATTATTGCAATTTTGGGTATGGATGAGTTATCTGATGAAGATAAATTAATTGTTACTCGTGCACGTAAAATTCAACGTTTCTTGTCTCAACCATTCTTCGTAGCTGAGGTATTTACTGGTTCTTCTGGTAAATATGTTCCTTTAAAAGACACAATTAGTGCATTTAAAGCTATTTTAGATGGTCAATACGATCATTTACCAGAGCAAGCATTTTACATGGTTGGTTCAATTGAAGAAGCAGTAGAACAAGCTAAAAAATTGAAATAATGGGGGCAATATGACTACGATGCAAGTCGATTTGGTTAGTTCGGAAGAACAGATTTTTTCTGGTGAGGCAGAGTTTTTAATAGCTCCTGGCTCTGAAGGGGAAATTGGTATTCATCCACGCCATATTCCATTACTTATTAAGCTTAATCCTGGTTTGGTTCGTGTCAAATTACCACAAAAAGAAATGCATTTAGTTTATGTAATTTCTGGTGGTTTTTTGGAAGTTCAAGGCAATAAGGCAACTGTGTTGGCTGATGTAGTAGAACGCACCGATAATTTGGATCAGGCAAAATTGCTTGAGGAAAAACGTATTGCAGAAGAGCAGTTTAAACGCTCAGCTGCTAATATGGAGCAAGGTGATGCTAAAGCATACGCTGCGCTTGAGATGATTATTGCTCAGTTAAAAGCGGTTGATTATTTACATAAACATTCGCGACGTGGGTAAAATTTATTGTGGCTATAGGTGAATTAATTTTGCGAAATTTTAATTGCCTATGCTACAATATCTGGTAAGGTATTATTTACAATACATAAAAATTTAAATTTGAAAGGTATAAATATGAAAAAATTATTAGTTGCTTTAGTTGCTGGTTTAGCTTTGGCTGCATGTTCACACGATGCTGGTTCTTCTTCAGCAAATGCTTCTGCTGCAGAAGCTTCTGCTCCTGCTGCTGTTGAGGCTTCTGCTCCTGCTGCTGTTGAAGCATCTGCACCTGCTGCATCTGCACCTGCTGTTGAAGCATCTGCTCCAGAAGCATCTGCTGCTAAGTAATATTAAATTACTTCACTCAAATAGCCAAGCACTTAGCTTGGCTATTTTCAATAGCTAAAGTTAAATGAAACATCTTACAAAAATATTTCAAATATTAAAAAAAATCTTTTCTGGATATGAAACACCACCTTGTGTTGGTGTTGATATAGGTTCTACGTCAGTAAAAATGGTAGAGCTTTGCCATAACTCATTGAAAATTGCTAATTATAGTATTAATGCAATAGCAAGAAATCTTGTTGTTGATGGAGTTATTAATAATATTGAACAAGTTTCTGCCGCTGTTCTTAGCCAGTGGGATTTGCTTAATTCTGAATATAATCAGGTTGCAATTGCAATTCCTTATAATGCTGTAATAATTAAAGATATTATTACGCCTAAGTTTAAAACTAAGTATGAATTAGATAATTATGTTTTGAAGCAATTAATTCAAGAATTAGATACTGATGATATAGATTTTGATTATACAATCACTTCGGATCAGTTAACTGATCAGAATTTATTGGTAATAGTCGCTAAAAAAGAAAAAATAGAAGAGTATCAGGCTGTTATGCAGCTATCTGGTATAAAGATTGCCGCAGTTGACATTGAACCATTTGCAATTCAAAATTTGTTTGATAAGATCTTAAAAAATAATCCATTGAATAAACAGATGGTTTTAATTGATATAGGTTCAACTCGCGTTAGAGCTTATGCATTTGAACAAGAACATATTTACTTTAATGAAATTAATGTGAATTACTCTTATTGTATAGAAGATTTACTAACTGTTTATGATAAAAATCTAGTTAAAGATACAACTGATTTTAATAGTTTGTTAATTGAATTAATTGAAAGTAAGGAGATTAATCCCGTTGAGTTAGTGAATCTGATTGTTTCAGATGTCAATAAATTACTGCAATTGGTTAAATCAAATCTATTAGTTGAAAAGAAAATTTCTTTAGCAAATGATTATGAGATATATTTGATGGGTGGTAATGCTTTGATTTCAGGAGTTTTACATAAGATTAGTAGCTCTCAACATGTTAAAGTACGGTATGCTGATGAATTTGTGGTAAGTTTGAATAATAAAATTCCTCAACGTGATTTGATTCGTTTAATTCCAGCATTAGCATTGGCAACATGGGGGCAGCAAATTGCTTAGAGTTAATTTATATAATTACCGCGCACAAGAAGTTTATTATAAAAAATTAAGAATTTATGTAATGATTGTCATTGCCATATTTATGGCATTATTCTTGAATGTGATCATTTATGGTTATTTGCAAGTTAAGATAATGTATCAACAAACGCGGAATTCATTTTTAATCACCAATATTAATATTTTAGATAATTCATTAAAGCCTATCAATGATTTTAATCGTCGTCGTCAATTGTTGAACAATAAAATAAACTTGATAAAGAATGTAGATGAGCAACGTGATGATATGGTTGCTTTTTTTCAGCATTTGGATAAAATTATACCTAAACGAGTGTATTTTGTTAATGTAAATTATCAACAATCTCAAGTTGATTTTAGTGGAATTGCAGCAAGCCCATTATATATTGCAGATTTGTTAGATAAATTGCGTGAAAGCCAAAGTATCTTTCAAGCACCAATACTGAGATCTAATTCAACTGGTGATGGGAATACATATAACTTTATGATTAATGCGAATGTTAAGTCTTTTTTAGTTGCAGAAATTGAGTCTGATGGCAACAGCAATTAAATTAAAACTAAAGCCATTTTATTTATGGAATGTCGCGACTATTTTACCAATTATTTTGCTGGTAACGCTGTTATTTAGTTATCTTATTTATAATAACTATACTGTAGAGCAAACAGGTAAATTAAATCAATTAATTCAAGAAGAGTTAACATTAAAAGAAGATTTAAAAGATAAGTATATTTTAGTAAAAAGTATTCCTTTATACCAAAATAAAATTAAGGAATTAGTGCAGCTAGAAAAAGTGGTTGATTTACAGTTTCCATCGTCTGATGCAACGCCGGATTTATTAATTCAAATTAATCAGTTGGCTGAAGATTCTAATGTTACAATTAGCAGTTTTGTACCGAGTGTCCAAGATAGCGCTGGACCTAAAGGAATGCTATTAACTAGTGTTAAAATGAAGACTAAATCATTTAATTTAACCGCAACTGGAAATTATAATGATTTTACTAATTTTATTTTTTTATTAGCACAGTTTCCGCGCGTATTAAAAGTTGATGATGTACATTTGAATAGAATAGATGAAAACAAGATTGGCATAACATTGTTAATAACTATTTTTTATAGTGGTTGATTTAATGAAAATAAAATCATTCTTGTGTTTATTGATAATTGTACCGATTGCATTCGCGGATATTTCAGATCTTGAGAAATTAGTCAATGAATTGAACCAGCAGCCAATTCCGCAAATTAATCCAAAGTTGCCTGAATATAAATTAGCGAATACGTCTTATCGTTCTTTAAGTAGTAATAATTTATTTAGTGCGTCCAGAATGAACGAATCTGGTGATGAGAATTATTTAAATCGATATAATTTAAATCAGTTACAGATGGTGGGATTTTTAAATTATCAAAAGACTAATTATGCGTTTATTAAAACACCATTTGAAACTTTGCGGGTAAAAGTTGGAGATAAAATTCAAAATGGGCAGGTGACTTTGATTAATGAATCATCACTTGAAATTATTGAGCGCCAAACTCAGGGGGATCGTACATATGATAAGAAAATATTCTTACAGTTAAATGAATCTAAAAGCAATAAATTACCGAAGTTGTAAATAAAATGAAGAAAATATTTTGCTTAATTATATTTTTATTGAACTTACCTATAGTTCATGCGTTGTCACTAAATAAAATTGATAGTAGTATTGAATCTAAAGAGCAAGCAATTAGCTTTTCTTTTGATAATCAAGCAGCTACGCCAAAAGTTTTTGCGGTTGGTAACGACCTAATTGTAGATTTTTTTGATATTACCAATGCAACTAATCAAAATCAATTTACATTTAGTAGTGGTTATATTCGTGAGGTTAGCATTACTAGCGTTGGTACACGTATTCGAATTATGCTAATTGGTGCTGCGAATTATAAATATCAGATTTTACAAAATAACAATGTCGTAAAGTTTTCTTTTTTTGATCAAATTTCTAGTTCGTTGATCACTAAAGAAAATGTTGGTATTGTTGGAATGAATCATACGACTAAGGTTAATAGTGGTGTAATTCAAATTAGTGATATACAATTTACTCGTGATGACAACGGTGGTGGCGTTATCGAAATTCCCTACTCTGGTGATAGCCAAATTAAAGTTAAGGATGAGCGTTCTGGGGATAAGTTATTGCTTTCTATGAATGCAGTTGATTATCCTCAGAAATTAATTAAGCGGATTGATACGACTGACTTTGATACGCCGATAAAATATATTGATACAAGTGGTGGTAATAGCCAATTAAAGCTTAGTATCTTAAATCGTGGGTCTTGGGATTATGCACTATACCAATTACAAGGTAAACTAATTATTAATGTACGTAATGTAGCTCAAGCAAATACCAATTCGAGTAAGATACCTAGCTTGAACACGCAAGGTAAATCTGATCGCATTTCATTTAATTTTCAAAATATTGATGTGCGAGCATTGCTTCAGTTATTAGCGGATTTTAGTGGTTATAATATTTTGGTTAGTGATGGTGTTAGTGGAACTATGTCGCTTAAATTAGATAATGTTCCTTGGGATCAGGCATTGCAAATAATTTTAAACTCTAAGGGTTTGGGAATGAAACGTGATGGTAATGTGATTCGAATTGCTCCTGCATCAGAATTATCTGCATTAAGTAAAATTCAGCAAGATAATGATCGAGCTGAGGAAGCTATTGAGCCTATTGATACCGCGACCATACGTTTAAAATACGCTCAGGCAACTACAGTGCAAGCAATGTTACAGCAGCAAGGTGGTTCTGCGGCTACAACACCTACTACTACAGGCTTACCCGGTTCGATGATGCAAGCTGCGGCCGGTGGAAATACTGCTACAACTGCCCCTGCTCCCACTCAATCAAGTTTAACGGTAGCTGGTTCTGGAAGCTTGCTTTCTCCAAGAGGGAGTATTTTGGTTGATACAAGGACAAATACTTTAATTATAAACGATACACCGTCACGTTTAAGAGATATGCGTGATTTAATTGCTAAGTTGGATATTCCAGTTACTCAAGTTTTAATTGAAGCTAGGATTGTAGAAGCTAATAGTAATTTTGAGCGTGATTTAGGAACGCGATTATTGTTAGCTGGAGTTGGTGGTAATTTGACATACTCGAATACGTTAGAAAATGGTGTTACGATTAACCAAACAGGGATTAATGCGATTAGTGCGGATCCTTCAAGCTTCGTTAATTCGAATATGGGAATTCCAACTACTGGTTCAATGTCAGCAATATTTGCACCAAATAGTAATACTTTAATTGGTCTTGAAGTTGATGCTCTAGAGTTACAAAGTGAAGGTCGGACTATTTCCAGCCCTAAAGTAATGACGTCAAATTATCAGGCTGCAAATATTCAGCAAGGGGTTCAAATTCCGTATCAACAAGCGTCGAGTGCTGGAAATACCAATGTGGCGTTTATTAATGCAACTTTATCTTTGCAAGTTACACCACAAATTACTGATGACGGTTATATTTCTTTGAATGTGAATATTCAAAAAAATACACCAAGTAGTTTATCAGTTCAGGGAACTCCTGCAATTGATACAAATAGTGTTACTACACAAATTAGGGTTAAAGATGGGTCAACTATTTTGGTTGGTGGAATCTATGTTGATGATCAGCAGCAAGTTCTACAACAAATCCCTGGTTTAGGTGATATTCCTTATCTTGGCTGGTTATTTAAGAATCAAGTCACGAAAAATAATAAAAAAGAGCTCTTAATTTTTATTACCCCTCGAATTATTGCGAATAGTTTAGAAAATGACAATTAAAAATATAGTTATAGTTGGTATTACTGGTGTTGGTAAAACTACCATAGGAAAATTTCTTGCAGATAGTCTGAATCGTAAATTTATCGATTTGGATAAGTTTATTGAAAGTTCTTGTGGTGTTGATATTCCTACAATCTTTGAATTGGAAGGCGAAAAAGGTTTTCGTGAACGTGAGTTTGATGCTTTAAATCAAGTAATTAATAATTATGATGATTACGTGTTGTCATTGGGTGGTGGATGCGTTATTCGTGCAGAAAATCGCCAAGTAATTACACGAAGTAATAATTTGGTTATTCAATTAATTGCTGATTTGGATATTATTGTTGAGCGTCTATCTCGTTCACCAAATAAGCGACCATTGTTGGCTAACCAAGATTTAAAGAAGAAAATTGAAGAGTTGTATAGCACACGAAAAGAGTTATATGAAATGGTGAGTGACGTAACAATTAACACTACTAAATTAAAACCTCATCAAGTGATAGATATTGTGGAAAAATATTTAGGACAATCTAATTAAAAGATTGAGTATAGTTTTACTTATTAGATTATAAAAATATTTATTTTTTGCTGGGATTTTGAATTAATATTTGTGCTTGATGGTTTATTATGATTTTGGTTTTGTATGGTCATAAAAAGCTCCTTGTCTAAGCTAGTATAAGGAGCATAACTTTTTGAACTTATTTTAATTAGAGGTAAAACTACCAATTGTTTCTGATAAAATTAGATTAGCCTCAGTTTTAGCGATTACCTCTTCAAGAGTAGTGTTGTCGGCAATTTCAAGTAATTTAAGACCATTTGGCGTTACTTCCATTACGGCTAACTCAGTTACGATTAAGTTACAACATTTAACTCCTGTCAATGGTAATTTGCAATCTTTGATGATTTTAGAGTTACCATTTTTGTCGGTGTGAGTCGTAACTACGATTACTTTTTTGGAACCAGTTACCAAGTCCATTGCGCCACCCATACCTGGGACCATTTTACCTGGTATCATGTAATTAGCAATATTTCCATGTTGGTCAACTTCCAAGGTACCTAATACGGTGCAATCAACGTGTCCACCACGAATTAAACTAAATGAGAATGCTGAGTCAAAACACGCTGCATACGGTAAAATACTAACCGAATGACCGCCTGCGTTCGTAAAGTTACGATTATGTTCACCGCTAACAAGATTACCCATTCCTATCATGCCATTTTCTGATTGTAAAACTACTTCGACGCCATCTGGTAAGTAATCCGCAACAAGAGTTGGTAACCCAATACCCAAATTAACTAATTGCCCATCTTTTAATTCAAGCGCTACTCGTTTAGCAATAATTTGTTTCGCATCCATTTTAAGCCTCCATAATTTTTACTAGATAATCAACTAAAACTCCATGAATTGTAACGATTGATGGATCAATGTTACCAGGTTCGCGTACTTCATACGCTCCCATAACCACAACATCTGCTGCCAGTGCCATTAATGGATTGAAGTTTCGAGTTGTACCAACATTAACGCCATTGCCAAAAGTATCAGCAAAAGTTGCTTCAACGATCGCCAAATCGGCATGAATTGGCTTTTCAAGCAAATATTTTTTGCCATCCACATCAATTACTTGCTTGCCTTCTTGAACTAAAGTTCCAAGTCCAGTTGGAGTTAGTACACCACCTAATCCAGCGCCTTTTGCGCGAATTTGTTCAGCTAATGTACCTTGTGGTACTAAAATCAGTTCTAATTCACCAGAATTGAGTAATTTAGCCACAGTTGGGTTTAGCCCTACGTGTGATGCGATTAAGGTCTTAACACGACCATTACCAATTAGCTTGCCGATTCCTCGTTCAGGATACCCGCCGTCATTATTGATTAGAGTTAAGTTTTTCACTCCAGATTCTAAAACGGCATCAATTAGCTGCTCTGGTGTTCCATCTGTCATGAAACCACCAACCATTATGGTCATGTCATCTTTAAGAAGCTTTTTGAAATCATCGATTGAAGTTAATTTGGACTTTGGCATGGATTTCTCCTTAATTAGATTAATGATGTGTTATTTTAGCATTAATTTGGATTCCATTAATATATAGAATGTTAAATTAATTGACTAAGTAGTATATATTTTTCCAGCTCAATATTTTCTGGCCTTAATTGTGGGTCAATTCCAGCTGATATGAGTTGTTCTGAGCTAAATAATTCTTTTAAGCTATTACTAACAGTTTTACGGCGTTGACTAAATGCTTTAGTGACAACGATACTAAGTTTTTCTTCATTGACGTTATGCCAATCATAATCACTACGTGGTGTTAATGAAACGATTGCTGAATCCACTTTAGGTGCTGGGTAAAAGCTTTCTGGTGGTACATCGAGCAAATAACGACACTTATATTTGTATTGCAGCATAATGCTTAATTTACCATAATCACGATTATTTGGTTTAGCACAAATTCGTTCAACGACCTCTTTTTGTAACATAAAGACCATGTTTTGAATGTTTGGGAATTTACTTAGATAAAACATGATTGGAGTTGAAATATTATAAGGCAAATTTCCCACAACTCGAATTGGTTGATCATTCATTGAGAAATCAAATTTTAGAGCATCACCTTGATGAATTGTTAGTTGCTCTGGAGTAAAATTTTCTTGTAGAAAATTAACAATGTCGCGATCTAGCTCAATTACACTAATATGTGATAATTTTTCAATAAGAGGTCTAGTTAGTGCCGCAAGACCAGGTCCAATTTCGATAATATTCTGTTCTGAGGTTGGATTTATGCATTCAATAATCTTATAAATGATAGACTGGTCTTGGAGAAAGTTTTGCCCGAAGCGTTTACGTGGTATATGTTTCATTCTTTTTCTTTATAGGTTCAATGTTTAAGTTATAATTTTACCGAAAATCATGGTGTTAAAGTAAATTTATGCTAAAATAGAATATCTTGTGAATTTATATAAGGAATATAAAATATGAAAATTGCCGATATTAAACAAAATGCTTTTGCTATGCCATTAACATCTCCAAGTGCGTTACAGATTGATTATAAATTTAAAAAACGTGAGTACTTAATTATTTCTTATGAAACAGACTATGATGCATTGCAGGCTATGGTTCCAGAGCCGTTGAAAGTAGTAAGTAATGTTGTAAAATTTGAATTTATGAAAATGCCTGATGCACATGGTTTTGGTAGCTTTACTGAAGCTGGTCAAGTTATTGAGGTTGAGTTCGAAGGTAAGGTTGGTACTTATTCTCATATGATGTTTTTAGATAATTTAGCTCCAATTGCTGCTGGACGTGAAATTTGGGGTTTTCCAAAAAAATATGCAAATCCAAAATTAGAAATTGATGTTGATACTGTTCTTGGTACTTTACGTTATAATAGTATTCCAGTTGCGATTGGAACTATGGGATTTAAATATCATTCATTAGATAAAGCTGAAACTAAAGTTAATTTTGAAAATACGCCGAATTATTTGTTAAAAATAATTCCTCACGCTAATGGTGTTGATAAAAGTGTTTGTCAATTAGTTCGTTATTTTTTAAAAGATGTAGAGGTTCATGGAGCTTGGACTGGACCTGCAGCTTTGCAATTGTTTGAACACGCATTAGCTCCTGTTGCTCAGTTGCCTGTACGTAAAGTCGTTGGTGGGACACATATAGTTGCCGACTTAACGTTAGGTTTTGGCGAAATTGTTCATGACTATTTGAAAGATTAATATGATAGGGAAAAAAACTGTTAAATCTTCTACGGCAAAAATTGTTCAAAGTAATCGTAAGATTGTATATGTATTTCAGGGTGGTGGTGCTTTAGGAACATTTCAGGTTGGTGGTGCGGAAGCGCTTTATGATTATGGATATCGACCAGATGTGGTGGTAGGTATTTCCATCGGTGGAATAAATGCAGCTATTGTCGCGGGTAATCCACCAGAGAAGCGAATTGAAATGCTTAAGAAATTTTGGGATACAGTTACTGTAAGTATTCCAGTACCGCATTTACCATTTGATGGAATGTCAAAGTTACATAATTTTTTTGGTGCACAGTATGCGTTACATCTAGGGCAACCAGGGTTTTATAAGCCTAAATTGATTAGCCCATTGTTTTTAAGCAAAGCAACGCCTGATCAATTAAGCTTTTATGATACTAGTCCGTTACGAGAAACGCTTAATTCTGTAATTGACTTTGAATATTTGAATGCTGGTCATGTGCGACTATGTGTTGGTGCAACTGATCTAGCATCTGGTGAATTCGTTTTTTTTGATAGTAGTATTCAAACAATTCGAGTTGAGCATATTATGGCAACTGGTGCATTGCCGCCAAGTTTTCCACCAATCGAGATTGACGGTCGGTATTATGTTGATGGTGGTGTTTATGCAAATACACCATTAGCAAAAGTGATCGAAGAGTTTGCATCAACAGAAAATGAAATTGAGAATGTATTATGTTTCATGTTTGATTTATTTTCGGCTTCTGGACCATTGCCACATAGCTTAGATGGTATGTGTGAACGAATTAAGGATATTCAGTATTCTTCTCATTCTAAACGTTCAAATGCAATTTATGCAACTTCACAAAATTTATCGCATGCAATTAGGTTTTTGGGTACAAAATTACCTCCAGAAGTAAGAAATGATCCTGAAGTACAAGAGATTTTGAAGTTAGGTCATGCTCATCGCTTGGATTTAGTCCATGTGATTTACCATTCATTAAAAGGCACTGAGTTAAATAGCAAGGATTATAACTTTAGTGCTGAGACGGCTAAAATTCATTATGATCAGGGTTATAAAATCACACAAAAACTGATTGAAGCTCAGTCAGGAGAGTGGGAAAAAGTTCTAGATGAGGATAGTTTTAGAATTTATACTCCAGAGAATTATAGTGAAGAAGAACCTAAAATTATAAAAGCATAATTGCTTGTTATAATAAAAAATCCCAGAGTAGTTTTAGCTCTGGGATTTTACGTTATCTTTTTTAGTGATTAACGTTTTGCAATTTTACGCATTTCTAATACGTGTTGTTCTTCTGAACCGATCATAGTACGCGCATAATCTTCTAAGTAAACTGATTTATCTTTAACTTCATTCAATAACTCATGATACATGTTTGCAGCTTTTGTTTCATGTTCAATTGATTCAGCAATAATGCTTGCTAAATCATGTTGATGAGTTTCACTTACTTCAGAAGTTTTCAATGATGGGTGACCATTTAAACCAGTCATTAATTCACCAGCCTTTAAAGCATGATCTAATGATTCAGTTGCGTGTGTTTTGAAATAGTTAACTAGTGATAAGCGCTCTAAACCATATACAGTTAATGCATAATGAGTATAACGGTTTACACCAGCCAATTCATGAGCAATAATTTTATCTAAAATAGCACAAACGGCATTTTCATTAATATTTAACATTTGAAATCCTTTTTCATAATAGTTGACGAATATTACCCGTTATTGTATGATAATTATAGAAAATTTGCAAGCTAGCAGGTCATGGCGATATGAGTTATTATTGTAGGTATAAAAAGAAAATTGTCAAATAAATTAGAGTTTTTAGTTGGTTTAGTAAAGATATGAGAAATTATGCATCTAAAATATCTACTTATAAATTAAAAACACTGCAGTGCATGTAGATAAATTTACTGATATTAGTTATAATTCACCTTAAATTATTACATTTATATGGATATGTGTATGAAGAAAAAGTACTTGATTGAATTTATTCTTTTTATGAGTTATACTCTATTTGCGATGTCGTGGGTTGGATCCGCTGCTTTCATGAAAGATATTATGCAAATGGCTGGGATGCATAGTTTGACTCAAGCTAGTTTTTTAAGCACTGCATTGACGTTTGCTAAAATTATTGGTACTTTTATCGCGGCGTGGACAATTGTTAAATTTGGTATTCGTCGAGCTTTTACGGTGGCGATGATTTTAATGTGTATGAGTATTGTTACGCCATATTCACCGAATTTTTCAATTTTACTGATTTCAAGGTTTTTGATGGGGTTAGGTGGCGCGTTAATTATTGTATATTTTAATCCAATCGTATATAAGTACTTTGAACCCAATGAACGTGCGGTGGTTAACGGTTTAAATGCAATTGCATTTAATGTTGGTACTGCAATTATACTTTTTGGATCGAGCTGGTTTGTGGAAATTTTAGGTAACTGGAGATATGTTTTAACCGCTATATCATTGGCGAGTATGATCATGTTGGTGGTTTGGTTAATTTTTGGTAAGATTAATCTTGATCTACCACAATCAGGTAATTTAAATGTTGTAGAAAAGTATAGTGTTTTAGATGGGTTAAAAGATAAATTTACTTGGGTTTTTGCTCTAACTTATGCTGGTCTTCTGGCTTTTTATATTGTATTGTTTACTTTTTATCCTAAAGCTGGAATTGTTCAGACTAAACAAGTAATTCTATTTGGAATTGTTGGTGCGATCGCGGGTATGGTTTACTCAAATAAATTTAAGCAGCGTGTACCAATTTTGCGAGTTTCAGGATTTATTCAAATCATGGCCGCATTTGGCTTAAGCTTTGCTGGCACCAATCAAAACTTAGCAACTATTAGTGCTGCGATACTAGGATTTTTTATGTTTTTACCGATGCCAGCTTTAGTTACTTTGGCACAAGAAAGAGTTGGCATGACCGCTCAGAAAATTTCGGTAACTTTTAGTTTATTTTGGTCAATTAGTTACCTAGTTGCAACGATAGTACCAACTATTTTTGCTAAAATTGTAGATTTAAATGCTGGGAATTATCACCAAGCATTTATTTTTATTTGTATTATCGAGGGATCTTTTTTTGTTGGTTCATTATTTTTACGCGAGAAGCGTTAATTGGAGAACACCATGTTAGTAAAACCTAAAATCCGTGAGTTATTGGATAAAATTGAGCAAGTTAAGCCTTATTTGGAGTTAATCGGTTATAAAATGAATCAAACGAACACTCGTGAAGCGTTGGCTAATTTGACTTATTTATATATGACTGATTACAATAAAATGTTATTTACTTTGGATGATACGGTTATGAATGGTCATTATCCAGTCCCCGTGCGGATTTATCATCCAGAACCAGGTACTGCTCTTCCTGTTGCTATCTTTATTCATGGTGGTGGTCATATGGCTGGTGGTATTACTGTTTACGATGGAATTGTGCGTAAATTATGTGCGTCAATCAAGCACATCGTTGTTTCGATTGAATATCGCTTGGCTCCTGAATTTGCGCATCCAACAGGAATTGAGGATGCTAAAGCAGCGATACGTGGCGTATTTAAAGTTTTGGAAGATCGTAAAATTGTTTATACCAGTAGAGATTTAACGCTTATTGGTGATAGTGCAGGAGGGGCAGTTTGCGCCTCAATAATTAGAGATAAAGAATTTGTAGCAATTGAGCAAATAAAGAAACAAGTTTTAATTTATCCATCATTAGATTATACTTTAAATTCACCGAGTATGGAAACCTTTGGTAGTGGTTACTTATTGGAGAAATCTAAGGTTGCGTGGTATATCAAGAATTATTTTCAAAATAATGAAGATCTTAAAGCTGCGTCACCAGTTTATGGTGAGTTTTATACTAATATGCCACAAACTCTGGTTGTAGTTGCATCACATGATCCGTTAATTGCCGAAGGGTTAGCATACTATCAAAATGTGTTAAATGTTGGTGTAAATGCTGAATTACTAAAAGTTGAAGGCGTGGTACACGCTTATCTGATGCTAGAAAATTTGTGTCCAGAAGAGTGTGAGATAACGTATCAGGAAATTAATAAATTTTTGTTGAAATAGATCTTTGAGTGAGATACTTAAATTCTCTTAGCTAAAAATAGACTACTTGTTGAGTCATGATTTGATTCAAGGATTGTCTGTCGTATTTTGATGTTTGTTATAAATTACTTGAGGGTATAAAATGTATCAGCCAAAAATGTTTAAGGAAACTAGAATTCACGTTTTGCACGAGTTAATTAACAAATTTCCTTTTGCAAATGTTGTCGTTACACACTCTAATGGTATCGAGGTTGCTCATTTACCTTTGGTGTTAGATCATAGTAAACAAAAATTAATTGGTCATGTTGCGCTGGCGAACCCACTATTTAAAATTTTAAGCGATGCACCGCGATCGGTGATCGTTATTTTTAATGGTGAGAATGGATATATTTCACCCAGTTATTATTTAGAATCAGAACATCATGTTCCAACGTGGAATTACGCAGTTGTGCAGGTATATGGGGAAATAAAATTAGTTAATGATGAAGCTAAATTGATGAATATTCTTGATGACTTACAATCACAATATGATGTTTCCACTACTGATTGGTCCAATCCTAAAATGAAAGCGCAATTAAAAGGAATTGGTGGTTTTGAGATTGATATCCTTGAATTAAATGGGAAATTTAAGTTAAGTCAAAACCGAGATGAAGCTAATCAGCAGAACATTATTCAAAAACTAGCGATTAGCAAAGAACTTAATGATATAAATTTGTCTAAGTTTATGCAAAGTTACTTTATAAACAAATAAATTTATTTGTTTAGGTTTAGATGCTTAGGATATTTGATTATTTTGTGTAGGTTGTATAAGTCTTTATAGGTTAATGTATTCATTTGAGATTAACCTAGGATTTTATTAGCCTGTGCAATAGCATCTGCTCTAACTTCATCAAAGCGTTGTTGGCGAATATGAATTATATGCTGAAACTTTTCAAAATAGCTAGCATTGGGAATAGTTTGAATTATATTCATAACATTAAAAAATTGATGTGTGAAACGCATAAAAAAGAAATAAATATCTGCACCATTTAGGTTTTTGTCTTTGGTCATAGCCAGAGAGTTTAGTGCGCTATAGTGTTGTTTAGAAAACTGTAGCCCATCATCTAAAGCTTGCAAGATCTGTTTGATTGACTGAGTATAGTCTTGGGCAGCATTAATTATTTTTAAAGATGTTGCCAGCTTTTGTTTTGCTTGATCGAGTAAATCCATTCGGTATTTTTCCTTTAAATTGTTGGCAGAGCTTACTTACAAAAACACTCTGCCAAATCAATTTTATTTTATAAAGTCGTCCAATCTAAAATTACTTTACCACAAGTTCCGGCTTTCATTAATTCAAAGCCTTTTAGGTAGTCTTGTACAGGCATTACATGAGTGATTACTGGATTAACATCTAGCCCAGATTTAACTAATGATACCATCTTATACCAAGTTTCAAACATCTCGCGACCATAAACTCCTTTAAGGTAAAGACTCTTAAATACAACTTTGTTCCAATCTAGAGATACTGGTTTTGCAGAAATACCTAACATAGCGATCTTGCCACCGTTAATCATTAAATCAATCATGGAGTGAATTGCATCTTCGATTCCTGACATTTCTAGACCGACATCAAAGCCCTCATCCATACCCAATTCATCCATTGCAAGGCGTAATTTGGCATCAATTTGTTCCGCGTTTTTACAATCACTAACGTTTACAGCTGCATCTGCACCCATTTGTTTAGCTAAATCTAAACGATAATCATTGACATCGGTAATAACTACATTTTTTGCACCAACTTTTTTACAAATTGCAACTGCCATGCAACCAATTGGACCAGCTCCAGTGATTAAAACATCTTCACCAATTAAATCAAATGATAAAGCGGTGTGTGCTGCATTACCAAATGGATCCAGCATACTGGCAATATCATCAGAAACGTACTCGGGTAATTTAAACACGTTGAATGCTGGAATTGCTAGGTATTCGGCAAAGCAGCCAGGGCGATTTACGCCTACTCCAACGGTATTTGGACAAAGATGGAAATGACCTGCACGACAATTACGACAGGTTCCGCAAACTAGATGTCCTTCACCAGACACACGATCACCAATTTTGAGATTTTTTTGACGAACATTTTTACCTATTTCTACCACATGTCCGACAAACTCATGTCCAACATGCATTGGCGTTGGTACTGTAGCTTGTGCCCAAGCATCCCATTTATAAATGTGCAAATCAGTACCGCAAATTGCGGTTTTGGCAATCTTAATTAAAACTTCATCATCTTTGATGGTTGGTTTATCAACTTCGCCCATCCAAATTCCTGGTTCCGGACGTTCTTTGATTAGAGCTTTCATTTTGCTAGTCATGGTTAATTCTTTCTTATTTAATAATGTTTAATTCTTTGCCAACTGCAGTGAATGCTGCAATAGCAATGTCAATTTGCTCTGGAGTATGTTTGGCTGAGATTTGTGTACGGATGCGCGCTTTACCTTTGGGCACAACTGGGAATGAGAATGGAATTACGTAGATATCATGCTCTAGCAATTTTTGCGCTACATCAACGGCCAATTTTTCATCGTACAGCATCACAGGGATAATTGGATGTTCACCAGGAACTAAATCAAAACCAGCTTTGGTCATACCATCACGAAATTGTTGCTTATTGCGTTCTAATTTTTCACGTAAGCTATCGGCTGCTTTTACTTTTTCTAAGACTGTGATAGTTGCCGCGGTAATTACTGGCGCTAGAGCATTAGAGAATAAATAAGTGCGTGCACGGTTGCGTAGTAAGTCGACGATATTTTTTTTGGCTGAAATATAACCACCAGAAGCACCACCTAAAGCCTTACCTAGCGTACTGGTCATTACATCAATACGACCTTCAACACCACAATATTCTGGTGTACCACGTCCGTGTTTACCAGTGAAGCCTGTTGCATGTGAATCATCAACCATAACTAAAGCATTATATTTGTCAGCAAGATCGCAAATCCCTTTTAGGTTAGCAATAATACCATCCATTGAGAATACACCGTCGGTAGCAATCATTTTATAGCGAGCACCAGCTGCATCTGCGGCTTGCAATTGAGCTTCTAAATCAGCCATATTATTGTTTTTGTAACGGAAGCGTTTGGCTTTACACAACCGGATACCATCAATAATTGAGGCATGGTTTAATTCATCAGAAATGATTGCATCTTGTTCGCCCAGCAACGTTTCAAAAACTCCACCATTAGCGTCATAACATGAGCTAAATAAAATCGTATCTTCATAACCTAAAAATTGACTAATTGCTAATTCTAAATCTTTGTGAATTTGATTCGTTCCGCAGATGAAACGCACTGATGCCATACCATAACCATATTTATCCAAAGCTTTTTTAGCTGACTCAATGATGTCTTGATCATCTGCTAAACCAAGATAGTTATTTGCACAGAAGTTAATTAATTCTTTACCATCTTTTAAAACAACATGCGGATTTTGTGGATTAACAATTACTCTTTCGCTTTTATAAAGTTTATTTTCAATGATTTCATTAATTTGTTGATCGATGTGGTTGTAGTAGTTATTGTTCATTTGGGTTCCTTTATTTGATACATAATAATTACATAATTATACTGCTTTATTGGAGTGTGACCAAGACGCACCGCAACATACGTTTTGTTTAGATCAAGCTTAGTTTTGTAGTGAATTGTGTGTTTTGACGGTTTATGTTTAATCCTGATATTAATGAATTAATTATTTTTTATTCCAGATTTTGTGTAGATTGATTGGTACGTGAGTAGCGTTATTTTGGTTTAAGTTGGTATAATTACGTAAATGAGTAATTAAAAGGAGTAATATTAGATGAAACGTATTTTAAGCATATTATTATTGTCTGGAGCAACCTTAGTTTCGGCGTTGGATATGGATAGTCAGCAAATTAGGGTAAATGGTCGTTTTATGCATTATTATCAAGTAGGAAATGATGGAACGCCGTTAATTTTGTTGACTGGTTATGCAACGACTAGTAATTTTTGGAATAGTGATTTTGTGCAATGTTTAGCCAAGCAACATCGTGTTTACCTTCTGGATTACGCTGGAATGTATTCGCATGAGAGTGCTAATTTAAGTATGCAATCGATGGCGTTGGATGTTAATAAATTTAGTCAGCAATTGAAGTTAAAGCAGCCTGCCTTAATCGGTTGGTCGATGGGTGGTGGTGTTGCTCTCGAAGCTAGTTTCCTTGCACCTAAAGAATATCGGCAATTATATTTAATTGCTCCAGTGGTACCTGTCGCTAAAAATCAACAATTGACTTTTCCAACTCCAGCACATGGTGAGTTTAGGTCTGAAAGTGACGTATTAAATTATGTATTTAGTAATAATCTTTATGCGTATGAATCAAAAGATCTAATGCCGTTACGAGCTAAGTTTATTGTAGATAGTATGTCTGAATTGTTCCCATCTACCGCATTTATGAAAGAACAGAGAGGTGCTATTGAGCAATGGAAAAATAGTCCAGATACTTTAAATAAATTTAAGATGGCTAAGACTCCTGCAGTATTTTTTATTCCAGATCACGATAAAATGATAAATCAGCGGGTTGCAGAGTCAGTAATAAGTCAGTATCCTAATGCAAAAACTAAAGTAATTGAAAAAAGTGGGCATGCAATACCGTGGCAACTTCCATTGGAAATGTGTCAGCAAATTGATTAATTTTGTTGTTAAGGAAGAAAGACCGTTTAATACGGTCTTTCTTGTTAGTTATAAGTCAAGTGAAAGCTTTAAGTTGTGACTTCGTTATTAGATAATAGCTTTGGCTTGATTTAAAGCATTATCAAGATTGTGAATGTCACTACCTCCAGCTTGAGCCAAATCTGGGCGTCCACCACCTTTACCACCGACAACGGCTGCCAATTTCCCGACGATTTCACCAGCTTTATATTGACCAACTAGGTCTTTGGTTACTCCAACCGCTAAATTAACTCGATCAGCATTTATTGCACCAAGCACAACAACTCCGCTACCTAATTTGTCTTTTATTTTCTCGATTAACTCAGTTAAAGCTTTGCTTTCAATACCATCCATACGTAATACCAGCAATTTTGCACCATTGGTCAAATTGGTTGCTTGATCGAGTAAGGCTTCAGCTTGGTAAGTTGCTAATTTAGCTTTTAATTCTGCAATTTCTTTATTTTGCGCTTTATTGTCTGCTAATACCGCATCAATTTTAACGCTAAGCAAATCATTGCTTTGCGCCTTAAGTTTATCGCGAGCGAGATCTAGAACTGCCATATTTTGTTGCATGCGCATTAATGCCGCTTCGCCAGTAATCGCTTCGATTCGGCGTACACCATTGGCAACTCCGCCTTCACTGGTAATTGTGAAAAAGCCAATATCACCAGTTTGAATTACGTGAGTTCCACCACATAACTCAGTAGAAAACTCACCCATTTTAACGACGCGGACATCGGTTGTATATTTTTCGCCAAATAATGCCATTGCGCCACTTTGAATTGCTGCATCGTAATTCATTTCTTCAATTGCAACTTCGTAATTTTGCATAATTACGTGGTTAACAATCCGTTCGATTTCATTAACTTGCTCTTGGGTTAAACCTTTATCATTAGCAAAATCAAAGCGGGTTAATTCTGCAGTAACCAGTGAACCTTTTTGCGTGGCATGCCCACCAATTACTTCATGTAATGCTTTGTGTAGTAAATGAGTTACTGAGTGATTACGCGCCGTTGCAATACGTTTGTGTAGATCGATAGTTGCAACAACTTCATCACCAATATTTAATGTTCCGCGAACTAATTTACCGCTATGGCCATGGACAGCTGCACGGATTTTTTGTGTATCTTCAACTTCAAAGAGGCAATTAATACCACCATCAATTGTGATTGTGCCAGCATCACCAATTTGTCCGCCAGATTCCGCATAAAATACGCTCTTGTCTAAAACAATGATTCCTTCATCGCCAGCGATTAGGCTTGATACAGCAAGGCCATCACGGTATAATGCTACAACTTTAGAATTGCAAGAACTTTCATCATAACCAACGAATTCGGTATCGCAACCTGTGTAGTCCAAAGATCCTGTCATTTTGAATTTACCAGCTGCTTTAGCCATTTCACGTTGACGGTTCATACAAATTTCATAGCCATCAATATCAACATTAACTTCGTGTTCACGGCATACATCTTGAGTAAGATCTAGTGGAAAACCATATGTATCATAAAGTTTAAAGGCAATATCACCTGCTAGTAATTTATTCGTAGCGGTTGCTGGATTTTTTTCAATTGCTTCATTTAGTAAAGTCATACCATTATCAATAGTTTGGAAGAAACGTTCTTCTTCTTGTAAAATTATTTTTTCAATTAATTTTTGGTTAAGGACTAATTCTGGATAAGCTTCACCCATTTCACTAACTAAAGTTGTAACTAACTGATTAAAAAATGGTTCACGGCGACCAAGTTTATAGCCATGACGAATTGCGCGACGAATAATTCGACGTACCACATAACCACGTCCTTCATTTGATGGTAAAGCTCCATCGGCAATAAGAAATGATACCGAGCGAATGTGATCGGCTAATACATTTAATGATGCATTTTTCTTATCATTAGTTTGTGTAATTTGTGCGGACTTATCAATTAATTTCGCAAATAAATCGATTTCATAATTGCTATGGACATTTTGTAAAACTGCAGAAATCCGCTCAATGCCCATACCAGTATCTACTGATGGTTTAGGCAATGGATTTAATTTACCAGTTTCATCACGATTGAATTGCATGAAGACATTATTCCAAATTTCAATAAAGCGATCGCCATCTTCTTCTGGTGTACCAGGTAAACCACCCCAAATATCATCACCATGATCGTAGAAAATTTCCGAGCAAGGACCGCATGGACCAGTGTCGCCCATTTGCCAGAAGTTATCTGAACCACCAGAGGCCTTATCACCAATTCGAATAATTCGTTCTGGAGTTAAACCAATTTCTTTATTCCAGATCTCAAAAGCTTCATCGTCAGTATGATAAACTGTAACATAAAGTTTTTCTTTAGGTAAGTTTAACCATTCCGCAGAAGTTAAAAATTCCCATGCGTATTTAATTGCATCAGTTTTAAAATAGTCACCAAAGCTAAAATTACCTAACATTTCAAAGAATGTATGATGACGTGCAGTATAGCCAACATTCTCTAAATCGTTGTGTTTACCACCAGCACGAACACATTTTTGTGAAGTCGTTGCGCGATTATAGTCACGTTTTTCTAAACCCAAGAAAGTATCTTTAAATTGATTCATTCCTGCGTTGGTGAATAATAATGTTGGGTCATCATGAGGAATCAATGAACTTGATTTAACTATTTCGTGGCCTTTGCTTTTAAAGAAGTCTAAGAATTTCTGACGAATTTGATTTACTTGCATATTTTCCTCTATCTGAATAAATTGGTTTAACCTTCAATTTTAACATGCTGGCTTAATTCAAATTAAAGATTTATGGGGTCTCTGCTGGAAATCAGAATTTATGTGATTTTTATAGTATTAATTTTGATGGGGTTGGTCCATTTCTTGGCTTTGGAGTTGTGAGTTTATTCATTGTATGTAATTAATTATTTATTGATAAACAATAAATAATGTTTGACATAAATTAATTTATGATGCTATTATTCAGTGCTTAATTATTGATTAATATTTTTATAGGATTATGCTATAGTTAACGCTAAGACAAATTACCTATTAAATAGCATAAATATAATTTTATATCAATATATTATTGTATTAAAAATAGGAGGTTTAAAATTGCGTCAACTATATGTATGAAAAATTAAATAAAGTTAGTTTACGTGCTTTATTGTTACTACGTATTTTGCTAATTTTGATTCCTGTTATAACTTTATTAAGTTGGATTTTTTCGGATAATATTTGGAGTCAATCAATTGGCGAATTTATTAAAGCTGATCAAGTTAATGTTTTTAGGATAAATAATAAACTAATTGGGATTACTGGATCATTCTTTAATTTACTACCGTTTATTTTGAGTTTGCTTGGTTTAATTCAATTGTTTAAAAATTATGCGATAGGTGATATTTTTACTACGCAAAATGCAAAAATTTATAGTAGACTTGTTTATATTTGCTTATTAAGTGCTTTGTTGTTTCAGCCGATTAGTCAAGCATTGTTTTCAGTTGCAGTTTCAATCAATTATACAGCAGGTCATCGTTTTATTGCATTTAGCTTTGGTGGTGGTAACTTAACTGCAATTATTGGTGGTGCTGTGTTGATTGTGATTGCTTATGTAATGCGAATAGGGCACGAAATTAATGAAGAACGTAATTTAACTATTTAATGAGAGCTAATTATGGCAATTATAATTGAATTGGATGTGATGTTGGCACGGCGTAAAATGAAATTACAAGATTTAGCTGCTGAGGTTGGGATTACTATTCAAAATTTGTCAATTCTTAAAACTGGTAAAGCTAAGGCAATTCGCTTTGAGACCTTAAATGAAATTTGTCGGGCTTTGGATTGTCAGCCTGGTGATATTTTGAAGTTTGTAAAACAGGAGCACTTGTAAATGAGAAATAGAAAATTAAATCTAGTTATGTCAGTTGTTTTATGCAGTGCTTTGATAGCCTGTTCTAATCTGTCAACAATCAAAACTACAAGTGATACTAATTTAATCTTGGAAAGCCACGAGATTGTTAGAACTGATAAAGAGGGTCCAAATATTGATTATTACTTTAGTAGACCAACAGATGTAAAAAGTTATCCAATAGTGATTATTGTTGGTGGATCTACCGATAAGGAACATTTAAGTAGTATTGCTAATTTTCACAAATATTTTTCTCAGCAGTTAGTACAAAATAGACTTGGTGCGATAAGTGTTGATGGTTGGGGGATTAATATTAATCAAACGAATGAGAGCGAATTTATGGCTCATTATACTCGTAGTCAAATACTGCTTAATTATCAGCAAGTTATCAATTATATAAAAAAATATCCACCTATTGGTTGGAATGGTAAATTGGCTCTCCTCGGTGTATCTGAAGGAGGTAATATCGAGATTGAGTTAAATGAAAATAAAGCTAATGATATTCTGGCTACGGTTATTTGGTCTGGTGCTGGTGATTATAGCTGGAGCAGAGAATTATGGAAGAATATGCAGGAAGTCAGTAAAGAAATACCTGCAGCTTGTTCTTCAGATGATTGTAAAGCGATTAGAAATAAGCAAGTTTTTGATAAACGTATGGAATATATTCTTAATAATCCGACCCCAAATCAATATTTTTTTAATATGACAAATCTGTATATGGCTGATGCCATTAATTATCCAGTTCCAGATTATTCAAAAATGAATGGTAAGCTTTTGATTGTATCCGGTGTCCAAGATACATTAATTGATTCTAGTGATGAATTTTATAGAAAAGCCAAGCAAAATAACGTAGATATTACTTATTGGCGTATAGAAAGTATGGATCATTTAATTCGTAAACGCCCTGATCTAATTAATAACTCGTTTATGTGGTTAGCTAAAGAATTAAATTGATTAACACTCTGGTGATATCTTAAAATACCAGGTGGATGTAATGGAATAATAAATTTCTCGTAATGGTTTTAAAATGAAAATATTTGTGTGGTTATTGGATATGTTTGCTGTAATAGCTGTGGAAGCAAAAACTTGTGGTTATGTAATTGTTAGTTCATGCGCTGATGTGTGGAACTACGATTGGGAAAATCAATATTTAATTGAAGATGTACTAGGTTGCAAGTTTATTTGTCAAGAGAAATTTAACTAGTTGAAAATTAAAAGACCACTAGAAATAAATCTAGTGGTCATTGTAAGCTCAATGTAACTTATTTAGTTACTACAGGAGCTTCTTGAACTACTTCAGCTGCAGCTTTTTTTACTGTTTTAAGAGTTGCTTGAGTTGCAGATTCAAAGTTTTTAGTTGCAAATTCATTTACTTGAGCAGAAACTTTAGAAATATTATCAGCTGCTTGGTTAGAAGTAGTGATGATATTTTGTAATGATTCGCTAGCAGCTTTAGAGAATTCAGGGCTAACTACTGACATTTGATCAACTGATTTAATCAATGATTCTTGAGCATCTTTAATTGTTGCTGCTGCAGTATCATTAAATGCTACTTTAGAGCTTTTTACAACATCAATAATCTCTTGAGTATTATTAATACCAGATTCTACTGATGAAGCTGTGAAAGATTTAACTTCTTGTTTAACTTCTTTTGCTGTAGTCATTGATAAAAGGTTTTTTAATGTTGCAGCTGAGTGTTCAGCAAATTTGCGAACTGATTCACATTGAATGAAAGAAATTTGTTTGTAGCTATCAAGAGCTACGTTAGTTAAAGTTGAACAAGTATCGATCATTTTAGTATATTGAGCATTCATTGCTGTAAAGTTAGTATTTTTGAATAAATCATTCATTGTTGTAAATTTTGTATTTTTAAACATTATATTTTCTCCATATAAGTTATTTGTGTGATTTAGCCGTTTAAAGCGGGTAAATATCTTTCAAGACTCTATTATGGTGCATTGCACCATAATAAGTCAAGTTTATTTTAAGTTATTTGTCAAATTAATTTGCTAATTAGATGATTTATTTTGATTAAATACGATTTTCACTGGTGTAAGATATTGTTATGTGGTGTTAGATATGTGTGTAAAGTGCTCTAATGTAGTGCTGTTAATTTGATAAATTAATCTTTGTGTGCCGTCCAAAATCTTTTGAACGGCGTGTTTTATTTTAGCTCTTAATTAGTGAATTATCAATTTCATCGGCACGTAATTTAGCTGGGCGTTGAAGTACGCGCTCCAAGTATGCTGTGAATTCAGGACGCTCTTCAAAGATTCCAAGTCTGATTCCAAAGCTAATATGCGATCCAATAAAAACATCGGCAGCAGTAAAACGTTCACCACAAATATATTGGTTTGAACTAACTATTTTAGCTAATAGATCTAAGGTTTTTTGTGGGTTACCGCAGCCGAGAGATTTTTCTTGCTCTGCGTTTACATCAATTTTTAGCATTCGCAAACTGAGTACTTGCTCAAGTGGACCAGCAGCAAAAAATAACCAACGATAATATGCACCACGTTCTGCATCGTTAACTGGAGCTAAGCCTTTTTCTTTGAAAGTTTCAGCTAAATAAGCGCAAATTGCAGGGGTTTCAGTGATGATAGTGTCGCCATGTTGAAGCGCAGGGACTTTTCCCATTGGATTAATTGCAAGATATTCTGATGCTTTCATGTCTTTAGCATAATCAATGATTTTAGTTTCGTATGCTATCCCCAATTCTTCAAGCATCCAACGTACAATTCTTCCGCGTGACATTGGGTTGGTATACAGTGTTATTGTTTGTGACATCTGGTTTTCCTTGTTAAGAGATTAAGAGACATTTTGTAATTAGCCGTGTAATTTCATAACGGTTAATTGAGCAATTGCTAATTATACTGCACAAGAAATATTGGCATAGTTATAATTTATTATGAGCTTATATTTTGTTAAGGTGGCGAGTATATAAGTAAATTAATTTATTTGAGTTAGTTATTTGGTGTATTGAATTGTCAGAATTATATTTGGAACAATTGCGTTAGATTTTAGTGAGCTGAGGCTAGTTATTGCGGAATTGGACATAATCGTCTTTTTAATAAGTACTGATGAGACAGATTCAGTACTTATTAATTAAAATCGCTTAAATTAACGGCAGCCGTTAACCGTTGCTGTTGGTGTGTTAGTAGCAAAATCACATTTTACATTTTTACCGCTAGCGTCATCTTTGAATTTAACTTCGTACATGCCATCATGTGTTTTTTCATCCGCAATTAGACAATTGTCTTGAACTTGCTTTAAAGTCGTAGTTGGGCTAATATTCAATGCTTTTTTATCTGGAGTTGTTTGACATTTTAAGGTTGCCATGTCAAGAGATGAAGCAAAAGATAAAACAGGTAGAGATATAAGAATAGCTAATAATTTACGCATAATAAAACCTTTATAAAAGATACATTAAAAATTATGTTTAGCAGTAAATTTGCTAAAGCAGTTGAATTTTACATTAATTAAAGCAGTTTGGTTGTCAGTTTTTTTGCTTAATTAAGCATTTTGATATTAATAAATAGTTTGTTGATAAATAGTTATCAGCAGATTGCAAATTTATTAAGACTAAGATATCAGGCAAATTATACTAGTTTCATCGTAATCTTTATTCTAACATTTAAGGTATTTAATCTTTTGAGGCATTAAAAGATGCGGCTCATCAAATGGGATATCATAAGATTGTGCCAACATCATTGTTTGCTGAATTTATGGTTCCGTATAGTACCTTGTAATTTATCCATTTGTATTTAAGTATTGTGTTATTAATTTTTGTAATAAGTCATGAGTTAAGTTTTGTGTATAACTGGTATGTTGACCTAGCCAAAATCCTGCAAAGTCAAAGAGTTCGTGTTCGCGTGCAAAGCTACGTAGTTTAGTGCTTGCGTAGTGTTGGATTGGGAACGGATAATCGTAGCAATCAAGTTGTCGCATTAATTGATTATTTACACCTCGTACCCATTTTCCTGTTGGCATTGGGCTTATGGTTGTCGAGTTGAAGCTTTGCTGAGTTAAATATTCCTGTTGATTTGGTGTAAGCTTACTTAGATTACTCAGCATAAAGATTGTGCCTAATTGCACATAATTGGCACCTGACGCTAGAACTTGAGTAAAATTATTCAGATTGATCCCACCGGTTGCGATTAGAGGAATGTCTAATTTCAGATCGACAGTTTGTTTCAAGATTTCTAAACTTGATAAATTATTACAATCATTATTTAAGAAACTAGCTTGATGACCGCCAGCTTCATGGCCTTGTAAGATAATTGCATCGACACCATGTTGATGTGCTGCATTAATTTCAGCTAGATTTGTAGCATTTGCAATTACGATTACATTATTTTGTTTTAAACGCAACATATTTTCTTTGGTAAATAATCCAAAAGTAGAACTAACAATAGTTACGTTATGCTTGAGTAATAAAGTTACGTATTCATCTTGATGTATTGTTGCTGGAACGATAAAATAATTTTCTAAAGGAAGGCCAACTTGGTCTTCTAAATTCAGAATTATTTGTGGCTTTTCCAGTGTTTGCGGTGTGAGCCTTTCTGGTTCTATAAATATATTGACTGCAAATGGCTGCGTAGTTAACGATTTCACCTCAATAATAAACTCTTCTAGTGCTGTCATACTCAAATAACCAGCTGCAATTGTGCCAAGCATGCCAGAATTAGAAACTGTTGCCACTAACTCAGGTGTCAGAATATTGCCTGCCATTGGTGCTTGGATAATTGGGTAGCTTAAGTTTAGAAGATTATTTTGCATAGTCAGTTTTCTGTGAAATTAAAGTGGTAAGACATAGCTTAGATATTCGTTGTCTTGCTTAAAGCCTATTTTTTCATAAAGTCTTTGTGCCTGTGCATTAGTTTTTGCTGTTTGTAATGAGATCCAGCCAGCTTCTTGAGTACGACAAAATTCAATGCTATGTTTGATTAAATTAGTTGCAGCTCCACTTTTTCGTGCTTCTGGAATAATATATAAATCATTTAAAATCCAGGCTTTTTGTGCGGATAGAGAGCTAAATATTGGATACAGTTGTGTAAAGCCTACTATGTGGTTATTCGCGATAGCTAAGAAAATGGTTGAATCTTGTTTCTTTAAGCGTTCAGAGATAAAATTTCTACTTAGCACCAGATCGTGTTCTTTTTGATAAAACACGCGGTAAGCGTTAAATAATTCAGCTAAATTATCTAAGTCGTGACTGGTTGCTAGGCGGGTGATGATTGAATGCATTTACACTCCTTATGCATTTAAAGCCATTAAGTTTAACTTTGGTTTATCTGTGTTAAGTGCAATTTGTTTTTCAAAAACTAATCCAACTTTTTCTAGAAGTTGAGTTGAGCGTTGATTATTGGGGTTGACAATTGCAATTAAGCGCTTTAACTTTAATTGATTAATGGCATAATTTTTGATAGACTGAGCTGCTTCATAGGCATAACCAAAACCTGAGAATTGGTCAAGTAATGCAAAACCAATATCAACATCAGGTAAATTATCGCGCTGAATTAAGCCACACATACCGATTAATGTATTATCATTTTTCCTTTGTACGGCAAATAGCCCAAAGCCGTATTCCTGATACATTTTTAATGGTCCATTGATTAAGTATTCTTTGGCAGCTTCCAAGTTGTGAATATTTTTATCGCCAATAAATTTTAACCAAGATTCTTGGTTTAATAATTGAAAGATAAATTCTGCATCATTTAAATCTAGATGACGAAGAATTAATCTGTCACTCATTGTAATATTAGACATCATGCTTCCTTAATTTGTAATAGCTAAAATGAAAGTTCAGGTAAAAACCCGAACTTTCATTAGATTAGCATTAAGCGATTAATCAACTAAAATATGACCAAATTCGCGAATTGCTGCGGATAGCATTGCTAAATCGAGTACTTTATAGCTTTGCAGCTCTTCTAAGATAGCTTTAACTTTACCAATTTTATCTTGGTTGGCATCCATCCACGCTAAAGTATCACCATTAGTGGTGTTAATTGCAGATAGCATTGTTGCGCGATAAAGCTTGAATATATCCGCTAATAACGCTGAACGCGCCAAAGCTTGCCATTTATTACCACGAGAAAGTAATAATACATTTTTACGCATCCAGTCAACTTGCAATAAACGTCCTGCAATAAAGTAGTTTTTCGCAACTAAATCATAGTCTAGCTTGTGTTCTAGGGCTAGCCAAACAATATCCATTACTTGTGGCAAGTAACCTTGGCGTGAAATAACGGTTGCTAATTCAGCAGGAACGTTATTGTTGAGGTATAGATTTTCTTCTTCACGTACATCAGGATATTCTTTGCTCTTAATTAAAGTACCCATGTGTTTTTCTAACGCAGTCACATGACCTTTGTATTTGCTGATAATTGCGCTAGCGCTAGTTAAATCTTTAACATAACGTAAAATCCAACGACATAGACGTTCAACCGCTTTTTCAATTCCAACATATAGTCTTAATTGAGTTTCAGCATCAATCTTATTATCCAAAGCTTCAACTTGTGCATACAAACGCGGTGCATCAAGTAAATTATAAGCAATCCACCAAGATTTGATAATACTTGGTAATGGTGCGCTAAATTCATCACTAAAGCGTGAAATAAAGGTCATACCAGCACGATTTACGACTAAATTCGCTAATTGATTAGCGATAATTTCTTTACGTAAATAGTGGGTCAAAATATATTCTTGATAATTTTTTTGTAAATGCGTTGGGAAATATGCGATTAGCAATTCATTGAAATCAGGATCAGTGACTAATGATGATTTAAGAATTTCACGATCTAATGACATTTTTGAATAAGATAATAGCACTGACATTTCTGGCGAAGTTAAGCCACGATTATCTTGCATGCGTTCGTTAATTTCCTCATCACTTGGTAAAAACTCAATCTTACGATCTAATTCACCAGACTTTTCCAATTTTTTCATGAAAATTTGGTGATTTGGTAATGTATAACGTGCACGATAACCAGCGGTGCGAAGTACTAGAGTTTGTAAATAATTATCACGTAAAACTAGTTCACCAACATTATCCGTCATTGATTCTAAAATTTCATTGCGCTTAGCTTCTGTCATACCAGTTTTTTGCATGATAGCAGCAAATAAAATCTTGATGTTAACTTCGTGGTCTGAACAATCCACACCAGCAGAATTATCAATCGCATCGGTGCAAATATTACCGCCAGCCATAGCAAATTCGATCCGACCTAATTGAGTAGCACCTAAGTTACCACCTTCACCAACTACACGTACTTGTAAATCTTTACCATTTACCCGTAAATTATCATTAGCTTTGTCCTTAACTTCTTCATTCGATTGGCTCTCGGCTTTAATATAGGTACCAATACCACCGTTATATAATAAATCAGCTTTAGCTTTTAGAATTAAGTTAATTAACTCAGTTGGAGCCATCTCATTCGCATCAACACCTAACCACGCTTTAACCTCTGGCGTTAATGGAATAGTTTTACTTGAGCGTAAGTAAACTCCACCACCATCAGAAATAGTGCTAGTATCATAATCAGCCCAGCTTGAACGTGGTAAGTTGAACATTCTTAAGCGTTCAGCATAGCTAACGGCAACATTTGGATTTGGATCCAAGAAAATATGCATGTGATTGAAAGCAGCGATTAATTTGATGTGTTTAGATAATAACATTCCGTTACCAAATACATCACCCATTAAGTCACCAATACCAATTACGCTAAAATCTTGAGTTTGTGTATCGATGCCAAGATGACGGAAATGACGTTTAACTGCTTCCCAAGCACCTTTTGCAGTAATTCCCATTTTTTTATGATCGTAACCAACTGATCCACCTGATGCGAAAGCATCGCCCAGCCAGAAACCGTATTTTAATGATGTTTCGTTTGCAAAGTCAGAGAAAGTTGCAGTACCTTTATCTGCAGCAACTACCAAGTAAGGATCGTCACCATCTAAACGTACAACTTGTTCTGGATGAACTACTTGACCGTTTACTAAATTATCGGTAATATCCAATAACCCAGATAAGAATTGTTTGTAGCAAGAAATACCTTCTGCCATATAAGCTTCATGATCTTTGATATCAGGAAGTTTTTTACATACAAAACCACCTTTTGAACCAGTTGGTACAATTACGGAATTTTTCACCATCTGCGCTTTAACTAAGCCTAAAACTTCGGTACGGAAATCTTCTTTACGATCTGACCAGCGTAAGCCACCACGCGCTACTTTACCACCACGTAGATGCACTGCTTCAAAACGGAGTGAGTATACGAAGATTTCATATAATGGATATGGTTTTGGTAAGTTTAAAACTCTTGCTGATTCTAATTTAAAAGAAATATACGGTTTATGAGTACCGTCTGTCAAAGTTTGATAATAATTAGTACGCAACATTGCATTAACTACTGAAAACGCTGCTTTTAAAATTTGATCTTCGGCTAAATTTTCAACTTGGTTTAGTTCTGCGGTAACTAATTCTTGAATTTCTTTTGCTTGGGATTCTGAATGATGACGAGGACAGAATTTAGCTTCGAATAAACCAAATAATTGTGCACTCATTGCAGCGTATTTTTTTAAACAATCACTAATATAGCTCGGTGAAAATGGCAAATTAGTTTGTGCCATATATTTAACAATTGCACGAATTAAGGAAACTTGGCGCGCGCTTAGTCCACTGTGTAAAACTAATTTATTTAAACTATCGCTTTCAATTTGGCGAGTAAACGCGGCAACAATTGCGACTTTTAGTTTTTCGATTAATTCTGGGTCGTTAATTTTTCCAATTAAGCCCTCTGGAACTTCAACTCCAAAATCACAGACGTAAATTTTCTCATCTTGAGCTATTTTAATTTTATGGGGTTTTTCATCAAGTAGTTTAAAGCCAAAATTCTCGATAATTGGTAATCCACGTGATAGGCTTACTGTATCATTGTAGCGTAATAATTTGATTTGCCAAATATTATCTGATGTTTGCTCGCCATCGGAGATTACGATTGCATATTCATTGGTAGCACTTAAACCTGCCATTAGGTTGCAATCTACAATAATTTCATCCACTGAGTGAGTGTTTAAGTATTCTTCTGATAGTGCCAGTGCGAATTTATTATAGGTATCATTACTTAAATTATTTTTTAATTGTTCTAGTCGATTACTCATTATACGTCCTCGTAAAAGTTAGTGATCTAAATAACTCTATAGGCACTGTATTTTAGTTACTTATACAATTATTTAGACGGCAAATAACTTGCCTATACCATATGATTTTTGGGCTGGAGTTATTATAAGTTATTCGGAAATTCTACCCAGTATATCTTTTGTTGCAGCGCAATAGATTGTGCCAATAAGTTTGGGGTATATATTTAATAACATCAATATATTGTATTGAGTTATTGAATGTGTATAGAAAATAATGTTGCGTAAATTTATGCTCTTAAGTTTGCGTAAATTGGAGTTAGCTTAAATGATATAAGTTTATGTAAGTTTTAGATATGATTTGGAGGTTACTGAATTTTAGTTCAGTGGTTTAAAACATAATACTCGAGCTAATTTTATGTTTATGAATAAATATTAAAATTAGCTGCGAGGCAATATGATGAGTTTAGCGCCCAAGCAACATATTTGTAAATTTGGCCCAAACTTCAGGGTTGATCACTTCGCTTTTGCCATTTTTGCGAAATTGATTAATCTCTTCTTGAATTTGCTCAGGAAATAAAAACATAATACTGTCTTTATCGGATAATTTTTGACTTAGCTCCTTTAGTAAGCTATAGCGTTTGTTCATTAAACGTTGAAAACGTCCTGAAGATTCTCGCATAAATTTTTGATTAAGTTTTACATAATCAAATGGATTCGTAACATTCATTAAAGACTTCAAATGTTCTCCGTAAGCTAAATATCCATCTTGTCTAAAGTCATGGTGTAGGCCATAAATGCTTTGATTAATTTGGTTAATTTCTTCAACTAAACGTGTAATTTTGTCTACCTGTTTTTGATATATTTCTGGCTTGAAATCTGGTGTCCCATGCATAGATTTAAGTTCCTTCATATGCTTTAATTATTTTGTTTGTGATAGAGCACTACATATTTGGTAATATGATTGGTGCCTGTTGATTATTAGTTTGGTCGGTTTGCTGATTAATTTGATTGGTATATTGTTGCTGCATTTTATCGCCAATGACTTGCTCATCGTTATATTTTTTCAAAGCTTCCTTGGAGTTTTCTTCCATTAGTTGTTCTTGACCTTGTAGGTACTGGAATGATTGTTCTTGTTCTCCTGATTGCGTTTGGAATTCATGCATTGGTTCACCATTAGGCATAAATTCACCCATATCATCCGCATCATCCATTCCTTCACCACCAATTTCATCGGGATCTCCCATGTAAACTCCCGCAGGAGTTTCGCCATAGACATATGTTGGTTGATAAACTGTTGGTGGACTATCTGCGCTATTGGTTGCTAGTGCAATTGTCGTTGAGAGGCCTAAAATTAGACTTAAAAATATTTTATGTTGCATGGGTAAAAACTTTTTCAAAATAAGCATTGATTAAATTTGTATTATTCGGATGCTTTGGTAAAAATACTGCTTGGGTTAATTGGTTTACCGTTTTTACGAATTTCAAAGTGTAAAATTGGGCGGTCACTATCAGTTTTGCCTAATTCAGCAATCTTTTGCCCGCGTTTAATTATGTCACCTTCTTTAACTAGGTTAATCTTATTATGTGAATATGCAGTTAAGTAATTATCTGCATGTTTTATTATAATTAAATTACCGTAGCCTTTTAAACCACTTCCGCTATAAGCAACTTTACCAGCTGCAGCAGCGACGATAGCTTGACCTTCACGTCCTTCAATATCAACTCCTTTTGTAGCAGTTGAGTATGGTGACACAATTTTACCTTGGGTTGGAGTTAACCATTGAATACTGCCTAGCGATGCCGCTGTGGCAGTAGTCGCTACTGCAGGTGCAGGAGTTGCGGAAATTGTTGCAGAAGATGCTTTCTTCTTCGTAACTGGTGCTTTTGTTGTAGTTTGCGCTGGAGTTGTGTTAACTACAGGACCATCTTCGTCGCTATCGACTTTATTTATAGTGGTTCCTGTCGGAGAGTTTGTTGCGCTTGCTGTGCTTGTAGGTGGGCTATTTGTATTTGATGTATTGCTTGAAGTTGTTGAGTTTGGTGAGGTAGCATTAACCACTGGTGCAGGAGTTGCGCGTGAAACTGAACATGCTGCAAGTGTAAATAATGTTAGTCCCGCGATAATAAGTTTTTTCATTATTTCCCCTCGGTGAATATTTTAATATTGAAGTAGTATCATGTATCTTATTTATAGTTTTAATCTAACAGATTTTTAAGTTATTTGATTATAGTAACTTTGTCCAGTGTAGATTTTATCATAAATAGCAGATATTGCTTAATCTGCTATTTTCATGAGTTAGATTTATTATCCAAGTGACAATAATAAAATTAATTTATAAACTCCAGCTGAAATTAGTGCGCTAATTGGTAGTGTTAGGCACCAAGCTGTAACCATTGAACGTACTACTACCCAATTGATACCGCGCCCATTATATCCCGCGCCCATAATTGAACCAGATGCAGCTTGAGTTGTACTAACAGGTAGACCAAAATGAGATGCAGCCAAAATTAATGCACCAGAGCTTAATTCTGCTGAGAAGCCATTTGCAGGCTTTAATTTAGCCAAGCGACTACTTAAGGTTTTTATAATTCGCATTCCACCAGCAAGGGTTCCACCTGCCATTGCTATAGCGCAAATAATAATTACCCAGCTTGGGATTGTTTCAGTTGAATGAACCATGCCAAAGCTAAATAAAGCTAAAGTAATTACTGCCATCGTTTTTTGTGAGTCATTTGAACCATGACTAAAGGCGAGTAGTCCAGATGATAATACTTGGAGTTCACGGATAAAATTATTCGTTTTGCGTGGGTTTTTATTTTTGCTAAGCAGTAATGACATGATTACCATAATTATAAAAGCAACGAAGAATGCAACGATTGGTGATAGCATCATCGGTAGAATTACTTTTTGTGCTAGTCCAGACCATTTTATTGCAGTAAAACCACCATTACCAACAATTACACCACCAATTAATGAGCCAATCAACGCATGTGATGAACTGGAGGGAATTCCTAGCCACCAAGTAATTAGATTCCAACCTATCGCAGATATGAGGGCTGCTGCAATTAAGCTATGCGTCACAAATTGTGCATCAAATAATCCACTGGTGATAGTCTTGGCAACTCCTGTACTAAAATAGGCGCCGATAAAATTGAAAATAGCTGCGATGATAATCGCTTGATAAGGAGACAATGAACGTGTTGCAATTGGCGTTGCAACTACATTGGCTGTGTCATGAAAACCATTAATAAATTCAAAGACTAACGCAATTATGATTAATGCAATAAGAAACAATGAAGTTTCCATGACTACATATCCTTAACAGAAATTTGCATGACTAAATCTGCGATTGAAGCACTAGTGTCGATTGCAGATTCGATGCTTTTATAAATTTCTTTTAGTTTTAAAATTGTCATCGTATCATAATTTCCTGAGTACATTTCTTTCATTGCGCGACGTAAATCCTCGACTCCATTTTCATCAAATTCATCGGTTTTTTGTTCATTCTTACTGATTCGTTGATAATTGCCATCTTTAAGCGCTTGCATGATATCTACGAGAACTTTAGTGATGTTTTGTAGTGTGGTTGCGCTACCGATTAAACAATCATCTGCTTTGATATCAATGCCATAAATTTGTAATTTAGTGTTGGTTTTTACAATACGTTTGGTTAATTTTAAGAGTAGTACCGACAACTCCTGAATATCACCACGATCAATTGGGGTAATGAATTGATTATTTAGTTCGATCATTACCCTTTTATTTACATCAAGTGCTTTTTGTTTTTGCTGACGCAATTCTCCAGATAATTGCATTTCAGTTGCTTTATCTTTGGCACTGATAATATTGGCAAAAACATTGGCTGCTTGGTGAACTACTTCAGCACCTTCAACGAATAAATTGAAGAATAAATCACCTCGTGATGGAATAATTGCACGAATAAGCCGTTTTAACATTGTGATGTCCTTAAAAATAAACTAATGTGGATTTTATGATAATTAAGTAGTAACTTGCAGATTATAAACTACTCTTATCATTTGTATTGAGAATTAACTGCTGTATGTTTAATGGTGTTTGTTTGAGTTGGTTAACGCCACGTGTAATATTAAATAAGCTAACGCCTAAATCGGCTGCAATTGTTCTTTGTGGTTTATCACCTGCGATTAATTCGGATAAGATTAGGTAACGCGAGCCAATCTTCTGACGCTCTGCAGCAGTTAACGTTAATTCAAAAAACTGCTGGAGTTCAGCAGGGTCTTTTAACGCAAGACAATTTTGGATAAATTTATTCCAGCCGGATAAATCACGCATACTGAGCCTTTAGAAAATAATTATTATGGCATTATGATACACAAAAATTAATTAATCAGCAAGATTAAAACTATTTGTTGTGGTGCACGTTAAATTTGTCAGACGTTGTTTATGTTTATTATGAAATTTTATGTTTTAGAAATGATTTTTGTAAGGTTGGTTAAATTGATGGAATAATTGTTTGTTTACGTTGATTTGTAATGGTATAAATGAGTAAATTAACAAATCATGTGACACAATTTGTTAAAAGGCATATAATTATGCCTGAAAATTCTGATGGTGCTTGGATATAAATTAGCTTTATTATTTCAATTGCATCAAATATTTAATATTTAGCTAAAGGGTATTCATGAAAAAATTACTACTAACAGGATTTGCTACATTAACGTTAATGAGTTGTAGCTCAAATAAAATCAGTGATCATACGGTACAAGTAGGATCAATGGGTGATATTTCAATTACTGATATGCGCTCTGCTCGAGTAAATGGCTTACTGGTTGCTCAAGCTAAATTTCATAATAGTGGTAGCTCGGCACAAACTGGTTTTTATCGCTGCCAATTTTCTGACGCAAATAAAATGGCCGTTGGCGATGCTGAGGTTTGGCAGCCAATTACGATCTATCAAAATGAAGATCAACCAATTAAGTGTATGGCAACTCAGTTAGAAGCAACTGATTTTAAAGTTGAGTTTTCTGCTGATGCTAAAAATGTAAGTGTCTTTCAATAAAATTTAAAGGAATTATTTATGAAGTCAAAATTAATTAAATTTTCATTACTTGGTAGCTTGTTTTTAGTTGGTTGTGCTGGTCCAACTGTTTCTTATGTTGATCCAAATGCGGTGACAACATTAAATACTAATTTTAGCCAAAACGATTTACGTGCTGTTGCTCAAGATATGTCAACACAGTTAATTCAAAGTGGTAAAATGGATCAGTGTAAGACTTTTACGATTTCGCCAGTTAAAAATGCAACAGATCAATATGTTGATACTTCGGTTATGACTAATGCAATGGCTGATAAATTAACCAATTCTTCTGCGGTAAAATCAACATATGTTGTGTCTACGGATGAAATGCAAAATCAAACCGATGAATTAGCTCGTCAAAATCAATCTGGTATGTATGATCAGTCAACTACAGCTAAGGTTGGTAAAATGAAAGGTGCTCAATGTCGCATTGATGGTAAGTTAACTAGTGATACCCAAACTAATGGTAAACAAACTGTAGTTGCTTATACGTTCTTTGTACAGGTTTTTGATGTACAGCAAGGTGCGGCAATTTTCAGAAATAGTAAAAATATATCTAAAGGTCAAACTAACTAATTTGTTGATGTTTGAAATAATAGAGGTAACAGATAAATTGTTACCTCATTTAATATAGTGGGATTATAGATGAATAAATTTAAAATTCTAGCAATAATGTTTGTTATGACAAAGTTTGTTAGTGCATTGCCAACTTTGGCTATTCCTAACCTTATTTATCCTGCAGAAATTTATCAGCATAATATTAATAATAGCGATATTAGTGGTGCAATTATAAGTAGTGGTAAATTTAAAATAATTGAAACCCCAAAGGGATTTGATCTTAAAACTTTAGAAATCCTTGCCGCGAGCAATCCGCCTATGGAAAGTAGGAATTTATTGAGTGAGTCAAAAGAGTCTGCTATTGTTGCTAGCAATACTGAGTCTGTTCCGGTTGTTTTACAAGACGGTGTGAGCTATGTTTTAATTGGAGAAGTGGTAACTATTGATGAGAATGAAAATGAATTTCAAATCAAGAACACTGATACTAGTAGTATTACCCATCACATCGCAGTTATGACCAGTTATAAATTGATCCGAGTCAAAGATAAGGCTCATGTTGCTGCATTTAGTGCTTATGGAAGTGCATCTCAGATGAAACTAATTACTGCAGGAGTAAAATCAAGATCTTTGGGTTTTAATCGTGCTTTATTATTGCATGAGTTATCAAAAGATTTGGCGAAAAACGTTCTTGAGCAGTTATTATCCCAATTTGAGTCTACGGCTAAGTTTGAACAAAATGATCATCCTGTAATCACTGATGTGAAAACTTACGCTGATTAATTGCTTCATCTTGTTATTTTGAATTATGTTTAATCATAATTGAGTCATTGTAATTGATATAATTTACTATAGCTTATCTAATGATGAGATAGTCAAAGTCGCTAGATATTTAGAGATAGAGTTTTTAATCATCTGATGCTACCCAGTTAATAAATTATTAGCTGGGTTTTTATTTTTTAGTTTGGTTACGTGGCATGATTTAATAATTATTTGATTAATTTGGAGTTAAAAAACAACAAAAAATAATTAATACCCACAAGATTTACTTGACATATTGTGGCACTGCACTAAACTATTTGCGTTTGATAGAAGAGCTATATTATACTAATGGCAATATTTAATTTAGCGTCATTTTGCGCAGGTGTCACACAATTATGAAATATCGTGATTTACGAGAGTTTATTAATAATCTTGAAGAAATGGGAGAGTTAATTAGAGTAAATCAAGAGGTATCACCGCATTTAGAAATGACCGCACTTTGTGATACAGTCTTGCGTAATGCAGGACCTGCACTCTTATTTGAAAATCCAACTGGTTATAGTACGCCTGTATTAGGCAATTTATTTGGCACGACTAGGCGAGTTGCTTTGGGTATGGGCAAGGAAAGCCTTGCTGAATTACGTAAGGTTGGTGAGTTTTTGGCGGAACTTAAAGAACCACAACCACCTAAAGGTTTACGAGATGCATGGGATAAATTGCCAATGCTGAAGCAGTTGTATAATATGTTGCCTAAAGTTATCAAAAATGCGCCAGTTCATCAAGTTATTATTGAAAAAGAAGACGTCGATTTAACTAAGTTTCCAATTTGGCATTGCCATGCTGAAGATATCGCACCATTAATTACTTGGGGTTTAGTTGTTACACGTGGTCCACACAAAAAACGGCAGAATTTAGGAATTTACCGTCAGCAGGTTATTGCCAAAAACCGTGTTATTATGCGTTGGCTGTCACATCGTGGTGGAGCTTTAGATTATCTAGAACATTGTAGGCAAAACCCTGATCAACCATACCCAATTGCAGTCGTTTTAGGTTGCGACCCAGCTACTATTTTGGGTGCTGTGACTCCCGTGCCAGATAGTTTATCTGAATATCAATTTGCTGGATTATTACGAGGTAGTCGTACTGAGTTAACTTCATGTCTACTTTCTGATTTACAAGTTCCTGCTTATGCTGAGATTGTCTTAGAGGGGTTTATTTATCCCAATGATGTTGCCTTGGAAGGTCCTTACGGTGATCATACAGGGTACTATAATGAGCAAGATACTTTCCCAGTTATGACTATTGAAAAAATTACCACTAGAGAAAATCCAATTTATCATAGCACTTATACGGGTAAACCAATTGATGAGCCAGCTATTTTGGGTGAAGCATTTAATGAGGTATTTGTACCATTAATTCAAAAGCAGTTTTCTGAAATTAGTGATTTTTATTTACCACCAGAAGGCTGTAGTTATCGTTTGGCGGTGGTATCCATTAAAAAACAGTACGCTGGACAAGCGAAGCGAATTATGCTTGGTATTTGGAGCTTCTTGCGCCAATTTATGTATACTAAGTTTATTATTGTGGTGGATGATGATGTTAATATACGTGATTGGAAAGATGTGATTTGGGCTTTGACTACAAGGGTTGATCCGCTACGAGATACGACTATGATTGATCGTACTCCAATTGATTATCTTGACTTTGCATCACCTATTTCTGGGCTTGGTAGTAAAATGGGAATTGATGCTACAAATAAAATTCATGGTGAAACCAATCGTGAATGGGGGCGGGTAATTATTTCAGATCCAGAAGTAAAATCCCGCATGGATGAACTATATTTACAGTTATTTGCACCATTAAAATAAGAGTTTGGTAATTTTATCTATAAGGATATAACCACCAATGTTCAATGATATTTCAATATTTGTAGCGATTGTTGATGCAGGAAGTTTTATGCAGGCTGCAAAAAACCTAAAAACCTCGCAAGCAACGGTAAGTAGACGCTTACAAATGTTAGAGAAAGAGTTGAGAATTACTTTAATTATTCGCAATACGCGAAGCTTTGAGGTAAGTAAGGCTGGAAAGAGATTATATCAAAGCGTTAAAGATCAGCAAGTTAGCTTGCATAATATTGTTGAAAATTTGCGTAATGAGCAAGAAAACATTACTGGGCGAATCAGGGTTGCTTTGCCGGCTGTTCTTGCATACTCTATGATTACGCCATACTTGGCTGAGTTTATGCATGCGAATCCTGGTCTAGAGCTTGAAGTTTGTTATTTAAATAATGAAGTGGATTTGATTCGTGATAATTTTGATCTCGCGATTGTGAATTATCGTCCTAAACAACAAACGGTTTTGATTCGCAAATTTTATAGTATTCAAACAGGTCTTTATTGTAGTCAAGATTATATTGATCGTTATGGTGAGCCAACTGAGCTTGACGGATTAAATAAAAACCATCTTTGTGTTGGGAATATTAATTTTGATTTAACTACGGATCGTGAAGTTTATACGATTAATAAATCAGGTATGGTGCTGCTTTATCCTAATCATGGTAGATTCTTCACGAATAATGGTTTACATAATAAACAAATTGCTTTAAGCGGACATGCGATCGTTGGTGGTTGGAATGGTTTATTTAAAGAAGAGATGGAAAATGGAACCATTCGCCAGATCTTACCAGAATATGAGTTTGGTGAATTAAATTTCTATTTAATTCGTTTAAAAAATCATGAAAAATCTGCGGTTACAACATTTATTCAGTTTCTAAATGATTGTGTAATGCGTTTTAATAAGAATTAAATTATTGTTTAAGATTATATCTTGAGGGTTAGAATGGCAAATATTCTTTCATTGCAGTCTCATGTGGCATATGGTTATGTTGGAAATAAGGCGGCAGTTTTTCCATTGCAGCGACTTGGGCATGAAGTAATTTCAATTAATACGGTGCAATTTTCTAATCACACTGGCTATGGTTCATGGACTGGTGATATTATGTCGATTGAGCATATTGATAAAATTTTTGATGGCTTAAATCAACGTGGTGCACTAGATAACCTAGATGGGGTTTTGACTGGTTATATTGGTGATAAAACATTAGGTGAAGTTTTACTGAAGTGGTTACGTGTTATTAAAGAAAAAAATCCACAAGTGGTTTATTGTTGTGACCCAGTGATTGGTGATATTGATCGTGGGATTTTTGTGCGTCCTGGTGTGCCAGAGTTTTTTTCTGAGCAGGCAGTTAAGCATGCCAATATTTTGACGCCGAATCAGTTTGAATTAAGCAACTTAACAGGGGTTGAAATTAATAATCTTGCGGATGCAACTCGTGCTTGTCAGCAATTACATCAACGTGGTGCAGAGATTATTTTGGTTACCAGTTTGACTCGCAAAGAAGCTAATCAAGATCAGATCGAAATGTTGCTTTCATGCGCTGATGAGGCATTGTTAGTTGCTACACCGCGTTTAGATATGCCAGTTGCACCGAATGGTTCTGGTGATATGACTGCAGCAATTTTTCTGGCTAAATATTTAGAAACAAATGATACTGCAGCCAGCTTAGCACATACGGCTGCGGCAATTTATGCGGTATTTTGTAAGACACGCCAGTTTGAGCGGCGTGAATTAGCTATAATTCAAGCGCAAGATGAAATAGTCCTGCCAAGTCGTAAATTTGCAGTGCATATTCTTGATACTGTGAGTAAACTGGCATGAGTATAATTTTACGTAAAACTACAGAATTAGATTTAGATTTTGTTTTGGCAGCCGAGCGTCATGCGGATAATTGTAATTTTGTGTATCAATGGTCACATGATGAGCATTTAGAGGCATTGATAAATGTCAATTTGGCGCATTATGTGATTGAAGATATTTCTTCAGCAGATTTACTTGGGTATGTTATTTTGGATGATGTTCAAAATACGAGTAATTCTATTAATTTACGCCGCTTGGTTGTGACTGCCAAAAATCGAGGTATTGGGCGCTTGGCACTAGAATCAATCAAAAAAATAGCCTTTGAGGAGTTGAATGCTCATCGATTATGGCTGGATGTTTTTAATGATAATTTAAAAGCCTACCAATTATATCAAAAAGTTGGTTTTGTTCAGGAAGGATTATTGCGCGAATCTTACTTGCGCAATGGTAATTATGCTTCGCAATACTTGATGTCAATATTACGTTCAGAATACTTTGTTTAATTTAATTTTGAATTAGTAGGGAGTTTAGATTTTTTACTATAAGTCTGAGTGAGTATATAAGAATGATTAGATGAGGTATAGATGTGGCAGCTTTATTTGGTTGCCACCTCTTTATTTAGGCAATATTTCGAATAATCCCATTTGCATTATTTAGCTTAGTTTGTGCCTCAGCTAAGTCAACTTGATTAAGAATCATGACAATTGCAGTTTTAACATGGTTATTGGCCAATTGTAAATATTTTTCTGCAGTTGCATAATCAACTTCGGTTGCATCCATGATAATTTTCTTAGCACGAGCTTCTAGTTTTGCATTTGAAGTTTTTACGTCCACCATCAGGTTTTTATAAACTTTACCAAGGCTAATCATGCTAGCAGTACTTAGCATATTTAATATCAACTTTTGTGCTGTACCAGCTTTCATTCGCGTTGAACCAGTTACAACTTCTGCCCCTAAAGCAACTTCAATTTTCAAATCAGCATGTTGACCAATAATGCTATTTTTATTACATGCAATGGCGATAGTCTTACATCCCAATGAACGAGCATAGTCTAATCCACCAATTACATATGGTGTGCGCCCAGATGCAGCTATTCCGCAAACGATGTCTTGGCTAGTAAGGTTTATTGATTGTAAATCTGCAATACCCAAATCTTCTTTATCTTCTACACCTTCTTGGGCTTTAATAAATGCTTCTGCACCACCTGCGATTAATCCAACTACGGTATTATAATCAACACCATAAGTTGGTGGGCATTCTACAGCATCCAAAATTCCTAGCCTGCCACTTGTGCCAGCTCCTGTGTAAACTAAACGCCCACCATGTTTCATGGCAAATGTAATTGCATCAACTGCAGCTGCAATTGCAGGTAATTCTTGGGCAATGATTAGGGCTACATGTTGATCTTCATTATTGATAATACGTAGCTTTTCTATGGTTGGTAAAATGTCAATATTGGTAGAGTTTGGATTTATATTTTCAGTCGTGAGAGTTTTAAGTTGTTCTAGAATTTGTTGATTCATGTTAAACCTTTTATGGTTAGTTTGTTATGGATATTTGTTAGGAGTGAGTTAAAAATTTGTTATAAGCAAACATTATTACGAAAGTATTTTAC
>CAZZAV010000016.1:0-48866 GCA_964652705.1 uncultured Neisseria sp. | reverse complement strand
GTATGCATTCATAAGGATGTATATTAACATAAGTTGAAGTTTATTTTTGCGCTAATTATAATTGTGTTTTAAGTGCAATTAACACACTGATTTAGTAGGGTAATATTTTAAAAATAGTATGTATGTTCTGTGCTAAATCTGCTATAATTCAGTATATAATCTTATAGTTAATGTGGTTTTTCACAATTTCTATAAAATGCAAATAATCTGTTTATTCAGGAAGTGGATTTTTATGAGCCATTATTATTTTTTACCACACCAGAGAATTAATGACATGCTCAATAGCTTGCGCAATGATGGCTATAAGTGTGTTGCACCTCATCGTTATGAAGGTGAAATTAATTACGATACAATTAGCGGCTCTTCAGATTTGCCTTGGGGTTATCATGATGAGCAAGCGCCTGGGCATTATCAATTAAACCATAGCGAGCATAAGCATGCATTTGGGTTTACGTTACCTACTACTTCGATAAAGCCTATGTTGTTTAAAGCAAAAGAAAATGTTTGGAAGGTTGCTCGTGATGAGCATGGTAAATTAGCTTTTCGACCTATTGTTGAGTTTGAGAAAATAGCAGTATTCGGTGTTCGTCCTTGCGATTTGCGTGGTATTGAAATTCAAGATCGTGTGTTCATGGAAAACTCATACAATGATGTGCGTTATGTGAAACGCAGAGAAAATCAATTTTTAATCGCCATGAATTGTACCAAATCACATTCAAATTGTTTTTGTGTTGCCTTGGGTGATGCGCCTAAAGCTGACAAAGGTTTTGATTTAGCTATGACAGAGATTGAGGGCGAAGGATTTGTAGTTGAGATAGGATCAGATAAGGGTCGTATACTTTTAAATCAGCTTAATATTGTTGCGGCAAGTGGTGGGCAAGTACAAACTGCGTTAGTTAAAATTGAAAATGCCGTAGAAATGCAGCATAAAACCTTACCACCACTTAAAGAGGTTGAAGCTAAATTAATGGCAAATTTGGAACATCCGCAATGGGACGATGTAGCGAGCCGTTGTTTGTCTTGTGGTAGTTGCACTCAAGTTTGTCCAACTTGTTTTTGTCATACCGAAAGAGATGAACCAAATGTTTTAGGAACTGAAACTAATCATACACGAGAGTGGGATTCTTGTTTTAGTATTGACCATAGTTATACTCATGGTGATATATATCGTGAAAATCCAAAGTATCGCTATCGTCAATGGTTAACGCATAAGTTTTCGACTTGGCGTGATCAGTTTCGCACTAAAGGTTGTGTTGGTTGTGGTAGATGTGTCACGTGGTGTCCAGTTAAAATTGATGTAGTTGATGAGATTAATGCAATTTGTAAGTAAGAGAGATAATTATGTTATATACAGATGATGCTTATACGCCGTATGAGGCAGAGGTAGTTGAATTTATTAAAGAACATCATGATATTTTCACGATTCGTTTGAAGTTTACCGATGAAAATTTAGATAGTAAATATTTCTTTCGACCTGGTCAATTTAATATGGTTTACCTGTACGGTGTTGGTGAGGTGGCAATTTCAATTGTTAATGATCGTAATCATCAACAAGGTAGGTTTGAGCACACTATTCAAGTAGTTGGTAGAATTACCAAAGGCATGATGAAATTACAAACTGGTGATAAAGTTGGTATCCGTGGACCTTTTGGGACTGCTTGGCCAATGGAAGAAGCTAAAGGAAAAGATGTAATAATTGTAACTGGTGGTTTAGGTAATGCTCCATTAGTTGCAGCAACCGAAGAAATTTTGAAGAGTCGTGATCAATACGGTAAATTATGCGTTTTACATGGAATTCGTTCTTCCGATTTATTAATTTATGATGAAATGTATACACGTTGGAATAACTCGCCAGAAACCCAAGTTTATATGGCAACAAGTAATGGGGATCCAGTTGATAATGGTAAGTGGAGGTGGGGTAAAGGTTTTGTGACTAATTTTATTCCTGAATTAGGAGTGGATTACGGTAATTCTATTGTGATGACGGTTGGGCCAGAGCCAATGATGATTGGAGTTGCAAAATCTTTTATAGCTGCAGGGGTTAAGCCTGAAAATGTGTATTTAAGCATCGAACGTAGCATGAAATGTGCAATTGGGCATTGCGGGCATTGTCAACTAGGTTCACAATTTGTCTGTAAAGATGGAGCGGTATATCCATATCCAGCATGTGAAAAATTGCTAGAAGTGAAAGGATTATAATATGTCAGCACAAGATAAATTATTAGGCTTATCAGCACGTCCCAAAGTTGCAGTACATAAATTTAGTTCTTGTGATGGTTGTCAATTAGCTTTTATTAATGATGCAGTTTCATTGCTTGAGCTTTCAACATTGGTTGATGTAGTTCATTTTGCTGAAGCTGGTCCGTTGGATGAATTTGCTGAGGTTGATTTAGCCATAATCGAGGGTTCTGTAAATACGCAACATGATATTCATCGTTTAGCAACGATTCGTGAGAAATCTAAGTATTTGATTAGTATGGGTGCATGTGCTATTACTGGTGGAATTCAGGCATTACGTAATTATACCGATGCCAAAGAGTTATCTGCGTGGCAACATGATATTTATCCACAACATACGGATGTAATTATTAAACAAGATTTATCTACGGCTAAACCAATTAGTGCTTATGTGCAAGTAGATTTTGAAATTCCTGGTTGTCCAATAAATAGTGTGCAGATTTTGCATGCAGTTAGATCAATTTTATTTGGGGTTGAGCCAGAGAAAAATGTTGATTCTGTCTGTGTGTCGTGTAAACATGCTGGAATAACTTGTGTTATGGTTGCAAAAGGAGAGCCTTGTTTGGGGCCGGTTACCGCAAATGGTTGTGAGGCGCTTTGTCCAAGTCTTGGACGTGGTTGTTATGGTTGTTATGGTGCATCAAAATATGCTAATTTGTCAGCTATGAAGGATAAATTAAGCGAGATGGGTTTGAGCAAACAGCAAATTACACATAAATTTCAATATATCAATAGTCAAGACATTGGTTTACAGGGAGAATAGTTCATGAGCTTATCTAAAACTACAAAAATTGAAGTACCGATTTTGGCTCGCGTTGAAGGTGAGGGTGCGCTAGATTTAGAAATTGAAAATGGAGAAATTAAAAAATGTGAGTTACGTATTTATGAGCCACCACGCTATTTTGAAAAATTTCTTGAAGGGCGCGAGCCAAATGAAATTATCGATGCGGTTGCTAGAATTTGTGGGATTTGCCCTTTGGCATATCAAACAGCGGCGGCCGGTGCAATGGAGAATGTTTTTGGTATTGAGACGTCACAGTGGGTTAAGGATGCTCGTTTATTGATGATGCTTGGGCAATGGATTCAATCACATTACTTGCACGTGCATTTATTAGCTGCTCCTGATTTTTTAGGCTATCGTTCTGGAATTGAAATGGCAAAAGACTATCCTAATGAAGTTTTGCGTGGTGTAAGACTACAACATCTTGGCAATGATTTAATGAAGCTTTTTGGTGGTAGGTCGGTACATCCGAATGGTGTTAAATTGGGTGGTTTCTGGCATTCTCCTAAAGAGTCTGCGGTTAAGGCATTTATTCCTCGTCTTGAAGCTGCTCTAAAGGATGCTGCAGATGTAATTCAATTTGTTTCAACGCTTAAATTTCCAGATGTTGAAATTCCATTTATGCAGGTCAGTCTGCGTCATACCAACGAATATCCTGTGATTGCGGATCATATTGTGACATCAGCTGGCGATGAATTCCATGTGAATGAGTATGATAAGCATTTCTTTGAGTTTCATGCGCCACAATCAACAGCATTGCATTCCACTACAATTGATGGTAAACCAATTTTATTGGGTCCATTATCACGAATTAACTTAAATTTTGATCGTTTACCTGAGCATATTCAAGCAATGGCAAACGCGACTGGTGTACAATTTCCAAGTAATAATATGTTTCATTCAGTAATTGCACGTTCTGTTGAGGGGTATTGGGCACTGGAGCGAGCATTACAATTATGCCAAAATTATACTCATACAGAAACCCCTAGTGCGCCAGAACAAGTTGCTGCTGGAAGTTCATGGTTTGGTGTTGAAGCTCCACGTGGAATCCAAATTGATCAGTTTACTTTTGATGCAGATGGACGAGCCAGTAAAATTCGTATTTCTGCACCAACTTCACAGAATTTACCTTGTATTGAGGCCGATCTGCGAATTGCATTACAGAAGTTTGGCTTAGATCGTCCTGATCATGAAATTCAATTACATGCTGAAATGGTTATTCGTAATTATGACCCATGTATTTCGTGTTCGGCACATTTTTTAACTTTAAATGTTGTGCGTAATTAATGTCAATTCTAGTCTTAGGGATTGGTTCACCATTTGCAGACGATCAAGCTGGTTGGTTAGTAGCTGATAAGCTTAAATCAGTAGATCAGCTGCAATTTAAGATGAAAATTGGTGAGTTGGTTATTGAATCAGAAAATCGTCCAGGGCTAAATTTGTTGGATTGGTTGCAACGAGGTTATCAAAAAATTTATTTGGTAGACATGGTTAAGACTAATCTTGCCGAAACTGGTAATCTTTACGAGTTACAAGCTAAAGATATCATAGGATTTTCAGGTATGCTGTCATCACATAATCTTGGTGTGTCTCCATCTCTGGCTTTAGCAGAAGTTTTAGGCTATGATATTAGCAATATTACATTTTTAGGTATTGAAGGTGAACTTCATGGGGTATCTGAGGAAATTAGTTCTGCAATGCTGGCTGCTGTAGAGAGTGTAGTTGATCTTTTGATAACGAAATTGATTTAATTATATATTTTTAATGTTATTTCAGTGCTTAGTAAAAAATAATTTGGCGTATGAGTATCTCATATGCCAAATCTATACATACATGAAATTAAATAATTATAATTTATATAATTAGTTTATAAAGTATAAGTTTATTTTTACTCTTTGAGACTTCTAGTGTAAGACCATACAACAGTAAAACAATATAGACTTTTACTTTATCTCAGAAATTTGATCTATTATGTAATCAGCCATTGTGTTAATTATAGATTGTTTTTGTATTGACTTACCTTTAATTAAATAATATTTAACTTCGCCCAGAGAATAATTGGGCAGAATATGTACTAATTCATGAGATTTATTGTTTATGTTTTCAAGTGCACTACAAATTACATTACCTTCTAACATCATGCTGTAATTATGCAATTCATTATTTGTAATTAAAAGTGGCCGTATTTCAATAAATTTCTCGTGCTTGGTATTAATTTCTTGGATGTTTAAATTAATAGACGATAAATTATTAGGGTAGCTATTACCTAAATATAAAACTAGATTGTGATTAGTTAATTCTTGTAGTGTGTTTGGAGTGCCATATTTAATTTTATATTCTTTTGTGCAGTACAGTTTAATTAGCTTACTTGCAACATGAGTTAATTTATTGATATATTTTTGAAATGGGTAGTTGACTAGAGCCAAATCAACATTATTGTTTTCCATGTCTGGTTGTTCATTTGAATAGATTATTTCTATTTCTATATCAGGGTATAAATTTTTAAATTTTGGTAAAGATGGAGAAATCCTATATAGTGATAATACCATTGGAAGTTGTAATTTTAATTTACCATATTGTTTTGTTGAGATATTTTTATTTAATAACGCTACAATTAGATTAATTTCGTCATTTAAATTATTAACTTTTATATTTAGTCTGTTAAATAAAAATAAGCCAGTATCGGTCAATTCAATTACACGTGTAGTATTAATTATTAACCTGTATCCAATTTCATCTTCTAATTGATTGATTTTCCTAGTTACAGTTGTTGGTGATATACCAAAATTTTTACCCGTTTGACTAAAGTTTTTGGTTTTTATTAAATCAATGAATATATTTAGGTTATTGATATCTATTATATTTCTACCATATAAAATTCGCATAATGATATATTGTATCATGTTGTTAATATTGCTTAAAAATTTCTATAAAATGTGGATATATAAACTCAAAAATATATAATAATTTAATGTATAATAACTCCAATATTGCATAGTTGTGACGTGCTTTTTTAAAATTTAATAGTTTTTTGGAGGGGTTGTTAATGAAAACAGGTAAACAAATATTAAGTAATTTTTTTGATACTTTTGAAGTAGATTATGTTTTTGGTAACCCAGGCACAACAGAGACAACTTTTTTAGATGTTGTATCAACGCATGAACGATGTAAATTTATACTAGCATTGCATGAGTCGGTTGCTGTTGGTTTGGCAGCGGGATATGCACTTAAAAGCGGGAAAACTCCTATAGTTAATATCCACACATATCCAGGGTTGGCTAATGCTATGAGTAATATTTTTAACGCCTATTCTGTGAACATACCAATGATGGTTATTGCAGGACAGCAAAATAGAGAGCATTTGATTCATAAGCCAATTTTATCTGGAGAGTTAACTGAACTAGCTAAAACAGCAACTAAGTTACAGTACGAAATTAGAAATGTTTCTGAGATGAACATTGCATTACAAAGATGCTTTTTAGAAGCAACAGAATCAAAGATGCCAACATTTTTATCTATTCCAATGGAAATCTATGAAGATAACTGTGAAACTGGATATTTTAAAAAAACAAAGTTATTATCAAATACTCAAAATCCAGATCTGAATCAATTAGTCGATGAAATTAAGCATAATATGGGCAAAAAAATGGCTTTTGTAGTTGACGCTGAAACTCATTGGTGTGCTAATTTAAAAGATTCATTGAGAGATTTAAGTGCTCATTTAAACAGTGATGTGTTCTTGGCTCCTTTTGCTTCTACCTACAGTTCAATTGATGTAAATATGCCTAACTTTAAAGGCTCATTGCCAGCTATTTCATTACAAGCTCATGAGCTCTTGGCAAATTACGATATTGTTTTCTTACTTGGTGAGAAAATTCAATCTTTTTTATATCATGAAAAACAAACTATTCCTGAAAATATTAAATTATTTCAATTTAGTAATGGTAATACAATGGTGAGATTTGATTGCCAATTTGATTATGTTGTTCGTGGTGATGTCGGTGAAAATATTAGTTTATTATCTAAATTATTAGGTTGTGCCAAAGTCATTCCACATCATTTGCAAATGGGTAAAGTTCCGAATACATTATTGGCGAATATAATGAATATTATACCTCGTGATACTACTATAGTAATAGAGGGAGGCTCACATCAGAATGTAGAAGAAGAACTTGTACATCAACTTCATTTTGAAGAAGTTTACTTTAAGTCAAGAGGTGGTGCTTTAGGAATGGCTATGCCTCTTGCTGTTGGCGTGTCATTAGTTAGCTGTAAACATAGCGTTTGTTTATTGGGTGATGGTGCTAGCATGTACTCAATTCAAGCTTTATGGACAGCAGCCCATTACAATATTCCAACTATTTTTATATGTTTTGTTAATCATGAGTACCACATATTAAAACAATTATGGAAGCTACAAGTTCCAGACAGTCAGGAGCAAAACTATTCAACAATTATGGATATTTCTAATCCGAATCTTGATTTACATAAAATAGCGGAAGGCTTTGGAGCTAAATATGCTCATGCAACTCCAAATAATTACCAAGAAGTATTAAAAGCAGCATTTGAGTTTAATGGACCTACATTCATTACTATTCGCGATGATCATAAATATAGCATGTAATTATATACTGATAGTTATATGCGGTTTGAAATAAAGTTTTTTGCTCGTATATTTCAAAAATTAATTGAGTATACAAGTTTTTTAAATTAACTGTAGTTGTTTAATTTTCTCGGGAATATAATGAAAAAATTGAAATTAAGTTTTGTCAGTCTTGTTGCTGTGATATTAAATGGTTGTGGCAATGGTAGCAATAGTACCAATAGCCCCAATCAGCAACCACCAGCAGGCCCTGTGTCGTATCAATATATAATTGACTCTTATGCTATTGCAGCAAATAAGTCATATTTTCTTCAGCATAAACAACTTAGTAGTGTAACTAATGCAACATGTGGTACTGCTGCAGATGATATTGGTGCAGTTACGGGTATTTTTGCATTTTTACCTGTGGTTGGTCCTGCACTTGGTTCTGTTTCTGCGTTAGAAAACTATGTTGGTGCTGGAGCAGGCTCTTCTTGTATGACGCAGCAGCTAAATGCAATTAATCAAAACTTAGCCTATCAAGAAAGCCAAATTCAGACTTTACAAGTCGGCGTATCGTACTTTGCTAATCAATTTGCACAGGATAATTATACTTCAGCAACAGCTATATCTGGCCTTGCACAATTAAGCTATAGCGATAGTTTAAGCTATTTCATAGGTAACAATGATGGCTCTAGTGGCTTATTTGCTAATACTATGATTGATGTTGGTTTTTGGTCGCAATCAAGACAGCCGTACCAAATTAATGAAAGTGAAATTGGAATATCTACTGTCTATAAAATAAATCCATCTTCTTCAGATCAAACCTCCTTTCAACAAAATTTTGCCAACTTTTCTGGGCTAGGTTATGATAATACTTGTACGGTTGATTGTTATAAAACAATTAATAAGAATTCTTCTACTGCTTTAATGCTAACTTTAAGTGATTTGTATGAACAAGCTAATGCCAATATAGCAACTTATATGACGACTACTAATTCATCGCCGAATAATATAGCTTCAATCGTAGATAATTATAATAATACTATAAATGGAATTTATGTGCAGGCAGTAAATGCGCTTCAGCAAGCTTATGCACTTGAATACTTGGTTAATCTTTCTAATTATGAGTACATAAATAATAGCTTTTTTGCACGTGGGATAACCAATCCAACAATTAGTGATATTTTACAGGCAGACTCTTATGGTCAGGTACCAGGAACATTATTTAGCTATATAGATTTATATAATTCTTTGGGGACCTATCCAACAGAATCACAAACTGTTTATGCTTATAACCAAGCTCAACAGCAATTGACCTTAACTTATGCGGCAGCAGCTAATCAAATGTATCAAATATTTATGTCTTATACCTTATCAGATAATTTAATTGGTAACCAAACATTTCCAAACTCTGGCACTGTTACATATACATTACCAAATGGGGTATCTCAAGATTATAATAATGATATTAATTATTCAAATGTTATTAATATGGCAAACAATGTTAATAGCAATACACCTTTATCTAGACCATTGACTATGCTAGGTTTGGCAAATCTTAGTATTCAGAATCTATCTAACCCGAGTTATATGGTTTATCAATATGAGATAAATAATGTTAATCAGTGTTTAACTGCGCTAGATAGCTATAATACTACTAATAGTAATCCAAACTTCATTGATTTAGTAAATAATCAGGGTTTTAACTGCGGCTCAGTCTATACTAACTCAACTAATTCACCTAGTTTTATGGGTAGTTATTTACCAGCGCAACAATTAGAGTTGTTTTATGCTAATTCTACAACAATGAGCCCAACCTCGTTGATGAGCCCAAACTTTAATAACTTGGCTAATACCCCGGTAACATTTGCTGGCAATATTTATAGTATTGGTGCATATAATTTAAGTATGATGAGCTATAACAATAACAACTATTTGCTTAATAATTTATATAATCAAGCGTATTCTGATGCGACTAGTGTAAATAATGGATCTTGGATAAATGGTTGGACTGAATTAAACTCAGCACCCACATTAGATGCGTACTCATCTGGCAATAGTTTCTATTATTCTTACATTCCATTTGTTTTTAAAAATTTATATAGTAATGGTTATTTGCCAAATTATTTACTTGGAACTGCTACAATTTATGGTAGTGATACAGGAATAATAAAGCAGGGTGCTGGTCAATTAGGGTACTTTAACATAACATCTGTTCCAACCGCTGAAATTTATTTTAACCCAATGGGGTCTGGAGCAGATGGTGAAGTTTCTTGTGGTAATTCGATGAGTATAATTTATTATACATTACCTGATGGCACACCTATTTCGTTAGCTATGCTTTTAGCAATTGATGGATGTCCTGAAAATTCTAGTGATTCAATTGCTGGAAATGTATCACTTGCTTATAATCCTAATAATTACCCAGGTGTTACTTGTAATGTAAATAGTCAATGCACGACACCATTTGGTAATACGTTTCAGTTAAGTATAACAACAGCGAATAGTACAGGTTCCTCAGATATTTGTTTGAATGTAACACCAGCTACCCCATAATATTTTGTATTTATATACAATATTGTGTGTATTTTCCTAATGGTATTTACGTTTTTGTATTTAAGTAATTACTAATTATAAATCAATTGGTAATTACTTAAATCATTTTAGATAAGGATAATTTTATTTCAAAACTTGAATTGGTGGGATTAAACTAGAATGATCTTTACCTAATTCAGCCAGTTTAGCCAAGACATCTTCAGCCAATTGATCATAAATTTTGGTAATCTGATTATCTGTTAGGCTGGCAATTGGGCGTCCCAAGTCACTATGTTGGCAAATTGCAATATTAAGTGGTAATTTTGCCAATAATTCCAGATCATATTCATCTTTCAACTTTGCACTACCACCGAGTCCAAAAATATCTGATTCATTGCCACATTTTTCACAAATGTGCGTTGACATATTTTCGATCACACCTAAGCATGGAATATCCAATTTTTGAAACATATTAATACTTTTCCCGACATCGAGCAATGCAATATCTTGTGGCGTAGTTACTACCAGAGTTGCTGTGATTGGAAAATTTTGTGCAATGGTTAAATGTATGTCACCAGTGCCTGGTGGCATGTCAATTACTAGAATATCAAGCTCACCCCATTCACTATCATTTAATAATTGATTCAGGGCCTTATTTACAATTGCACCCCGCCAAATCGTAGCTTGTTTTGGATCGGCCAAAAAGCCAAATGAGATCGCCTGAATGCCATATTTTTCTAATGGAACGAAGCGGTTATTCACGCTTATTTCAGGTTTGTAGCTAACTTCCCCAAGCAAAATTGGTAATGATGGACCATAAATATCAGCGTCTAATACACCAATTCGTGCACCAGTTTTGGCCAAACTTACAGCTAAGTTAATTGCTGTTGTAGATTTACCAACGCCACCTTTGCCTGAACTTACAGCAATAATGTTCTTTATATTTGGTATTCGTTTTAAGCCAAGTTTTACCTTGTGTGCTATAATCTTAGGTTTATTAGTCGTATTATTCATGGGAAATATTATCCTCTTTTTAGGTTTGTGGTAAAGCGTAAAGTTGCCAATAGGCGATATTTTAGCATATAAAATTTATCATAAATACCTAAAGTCCGACAAAATTAGTAAAGTATTAGTTCTAAAGGTAAGAAATGCAAAATACAACAATTGTAACCTGTGCGCTACCATATGCAAATGGTGATATTCATTTGGGGCATATGGTCGAACATATTCAAGCAGATATCTGGGTTCGTTTTCAAAAAATGCAACAGCGTAGATGTTATTTTATTTGCGCTGATGATACGCATGGTACGCCAATTATGCTTAAAGCTGAGCAGCAGGGAATTACTCCAGAGCAATTGATTGAAAATTATTATCAGGCCCACACTGCTGATTTTGCGGGATTTGGAATTTCATATGACCATTTTTACACGACAAACTCGGCGGAGAATAAATTTTGTGCTTATGATATTTATAATAAATTAAAAGCCAATAATAAAATTGCGGTAAAAACTATTAGTCAATTATTTGATGAAGAAAAGCAGATGTTTTTACCAGATCGCTTTGTAAAAGGTACTTGTCCAAAGTGTAAATCTGATGATCAATATGGTGATAATTGCGAAAAATGTGGAGCAACCTATGCGCCAACTGATTTATTAAATCCATTTTCGGTTGTTTCGGGTTCAAAACCAGTCTTGCGTGAATCTGAGCATTATTTTTATAAATTAAGTGAAGCTGGTGATTTTTTAGCTACGTGGCTGGGTTCGCATGGTCGTTTGCAAAGTGAATCTAAAAATAAAATGCAAGAGTGGCTTGAGGGTGGCTTACAAGATTGGGATATTTCTCGAGATAAACCTTATTTTGGTTTTGAAATTCCTGATGCTCCTGGTAAATATTTTTATGTTTGGCTCGATGCTCCAGTCGGTTACTTGAGTAGCTTTATGCATTATTGTACTCAAAATGGGCTTGATTTTAATCAACTTTGGAATGCTGAGACAACCGAGATTTATCATTTTATTGGTAAAGATATTTTGTATTTCCATGCTTTATTTTGGCCCGCTGTGCTGCATGATGCGGGTTATCGTACGCCAAATGGTTTGTTTGTGCATGGGTTCTTGACAGTTGATGGACAAAAAATGTCCAAGTCACGTGGTACGTTTATTACTGCGCGGAGCTTTTTAAAAAGTGGAATTAATCCAGAATTTTATCGTTACTATATTGCGAGTAAGTTAACTAGTAAGTTTGAGGATATTGATTTATCTTTTGATGATTTTGTGGCGCGAATTAATTCTGAGTTAGTCGGTAAATTTGTGAATATTGCCGCCCGCTCAGCTGGTTTCTTGGCTAAACGTTTTAACAATCAATTAGCTGGAAATATTTCTTTGCTCGATACGGATTCGGAACAAACTATCATTGCGAGAGTTTTGGTGATACGCGATGAATTAGCTGAATTGTATCAAAGCCGCGAATTCTCCAAAGCGATAAAATTAATAATGAGCGTAGTTGATGAAGTAAATCAATACGTAGATAATGTTAAGCCATGGCTTTTGGCTAAAGATGAAGCCAAGCAAGAAGAATTACACCAAATTTGTACAATTTTACTTAATGCTTTTCGCTTGTTAAGTATTTATTTAAAGCCAGTTGTGCCAGGTTTGATTGCTAAAATTGAGAAATTTTTAAATATTCCAAGTTTGCAATGGCTAGATTTGGAGAATTTGTTGTTAAATCATACCATTAATAACTATAATCATTTAATAACACGAGTGGAGCCTACAATGGTAGAAAATCTGATTGAACTGAATAAAGTAGCGACGTTAACTGAGTCTGAAGAAGCCAAGTCAGTTGAAGCTAGCTATGAAGCGATTGCTGAGACAATCAGTATTGATGATTTTAGCAAAATAGATTTAAGAGTAGCTAAAATTGTTGCAGCAAGTCACGTTAAAGGTGCGGATAAATTAATTCAACTAACTTTAGATTTAGGTAATGAGCAACGCAATGTTTTTGCAGGAATCAAATCAGCGTATAATCCAGAAGACTTGGTCGGTAAGCACACTGTTATGGTTGCAAATTTGTCCGCACGAAAAATGAAATTTGGGATGAGTGAAGGTATGGTTTTAGCTGCTAGTTTTGATGACAAAGATTGTGGTCTATATATTCTTGAGCCGCATAGTGGTGCGCAAGCTGGTATGCGTGTACGCTAGGAAATAGAATTTTTGTTGATGATTTATTCAACTAACAAGTTATAATGTATGATTATTTTGCACCAAATGTGTGGTGCTTTTTGGGATTATAATATGAAATTAAAAACAGTCGTTTTAGTTAGTTGTTCTACCTTAATGTCGTTAAGTTTAATTGCCTGTAATGGTGGTGGTAGTACTGCTCCAACCGCAAGTGCAAATTATGGTAGTATAATTTCAGAAAGTGCACAAAACATAGGGGTTTACTCTAATATACCACGGGTTCTGTATCCAATTACACTGCAAGCTGGTCATTTTGCTACGATCAGTGGATCTTCATTTACTGAGTCTGATTACCAAACAGCAAATCAATTAAATTCAGCGACGGCTTTTAATTTTGCTCCATTTGCACCAATTAGCAATAATCCAGGTTATTTTAAAGCTAGTAGTGTTAATGCTTATGCAATTCAATATACGACACCAGGGCAAAATGCTACTAGTGATCCCGCACAAATTATTCGTACTGCTTCTGGATTAATTATTGTTCCACGTAATATTACGCCACGTGGTGTGGTGGTTTATTTTTCTCCAACTACCTTTGGTAAGAATCAGGTTCCATCATGCTTAGGTCCAATTGCAACAGGTGCGGGCAATATGTCATCGAATATTCCAAGCTATTGTAATATAACGAGCTTAGATAATACTGGTGCTGGTACGTTTGCGATGTTGGCTTCAATCTTTGCTGCGCGTGGTTTTGTAGTGGTATCCCCTGATTATGTTGGACAAGGCGTTGATTATAATAACGTTCACCCATACGTTGTCTATCCAGATACTAATGTTTGGTCGGCATTTAATATGTTTCCAGCCATGCGTAAAATTCTTGCCGAAAATAATATTCCAAGCAGTCTAAATCTGCCACTCTTGATTACTGGATATTCAGAGGGTGGTGGTTATGCATTAGATGCTTCACGAATTGCACAAACTAGTGCTGCAGATTTATTGGCTAAAAATAATTTAACTCTTAAGATCACGTCTCCCCAAGAAGGTGCATATTCACTTGTTGATCAGATGAATTTTGCCTTTAACAATAATAATGATGGCGCTTTTAATTGCTCATCTAATCCGTCATATGATTGTGGTAATGTTGATATGATGCAAGAGCAACCAAGTATGGATGTTACTGAATCGGTTGCAACAATGAATAACTGGAATATTGTTTCTGCACCAAATGCTGCAGCATATAAGCCTGCATTGACCAGCTATGTATTAACTGCTGCAATGTATTATAGCTTTCATAATATTAGTGGTGCTTATAATTATGCGATGAATCCTGCATTTTGGTCTGGGATTAATATGGCTGTAGTCGGTGGTAGTGACTTGGCCAATTTATATCAATTATATTCTGGAATTTATGGTAGTGTTTATACTGGTACACAAATTAGTAGTGCAATAGTTGCTAATACCTTTACGGTAAATAATTACGATCCAATTTCTAGTCCAACTTTGACAGTATTTTCGCCTTTCGGCGGGGTTAAAGCCTCATTCCCAGCCAATCATTATGGTACCAACAGTGCTGGTACGCTATTTATCAATCAAGGTGTTTCCACAGATCCACAATTTAAGCAAATTTTAGCTGGTGGCTCGACTTATAATTGGCATACTAATTCGCCAATTAATTTGATTCACATGGTTTATGACTCGGCAGTTACTGTTATTAACTCTCATCAGGCTTATTCATGTATGAAAAATGGAGTTGATTTTATTGGTAGCGGTGGAATGGTTTCATCAGCAGGAGTATGTACAACGCAGGGTAGTGGTAACATGATTGAATCTACAATTATTCAAAATTTCCAATTAACAAATAATTATCTTCAATTGCTGCCTTTGGAAGATGATGATACAGCTAATTCTTTCGCCAATTCACAATTTTGGACGAAAAATCAAGCCGATGCTAGTCTCGGTACACCTTATGATCATGCTGATATGTTTGTTCAAGGTAGTATTGCTGCGCTATGTACTTTTGAAAATCAATTAGCATCTGGATCGAATTCTGGAGTCTGTCCAAATTTATGACATTATAACCTAATAAAACCATGAGTTATCTCGTGGTTTTTAATTATATTTTTATAAATAAAATGATAAAATACTGTTCATATTAAAAGGTAAGTAAAAATGATGGTGTTATTGGAAATTATAGGTGGTTTAATATTTTTTGGTTTTATGGGGTTTTTAAGTTTATTGCTATTACCTGGCTTGTTTGGATGTTTTGGTTTTTTATTTATTGTAGTTATTCTTGGTAGCTTAATAGTTTTTTTTAGTTTAAATCTGGTTTGGGTAATTGTCTTTGGTTCGATTTATTATTTATGCATGGCTGGCTTTAAATATTTGCGTTATAATAAATTACCGACATATGATGGGTATTTGTCTACACATCCAAATGTTTATCACAATGATAAAGTTTGTTGTAGTTTTTGTGGTGCAGAGCATATCTCACACGTCGGTTTGTTTGGTACACGTGGTAAGCTGCGCTATTATGTGTGCTTGCGTTGTCGTAATTGGTTATATCGTTTTAAGGTATTATAGATGAGTGTAAGACAACTATTATTAGATACGGAGACTACTGGATTTGAACCCAAAGAAGGGCATCGGATTATTGAATTTGCCGCCTTGGAAATGATCGATCGTAAATTAACTGGTAATTCATTGCATCTTTACTTTAACCCTGAGCGAGATATACCTGAAGCAGCAACGAATGTACATGGTATAAAATTAGAAGATATTGCCCATGAACCAACGTTTAAAGAGAGGGTTGATGAGATAATCGCGTATATTGATGGCGCAGAATTAATTATTCATAACGCCAAATTTGATTTGAATTTTTTAGATCATCACTTTGCAGAACTAGGAAAGAATAAAACGTTAAGTTATGCAGCAAGCGTTGTTGATACTTTGGGTTTAGCTCGAACCAAATTTCCTGGTTCTCGAAATAACCTAGATGCATTGTGTGATCGATTTAATGTTGATCGTTCTAATCGTGGTTATCATGGTGCGTTAATTGACTGTGAGTTATTATGGTATGTATATATTGGCTTAACGCGTGAGCAAATTAGTTTACTTGCTGAAGATATTAATGGTAAAAATGGTGGTTCTCGCAAATTTGCATTAATAGATAATTCTAAATATAATTTTTTACCAGCTACTGTAAGTGATACTGAGAGAACGCTACATTTAGATTATCTTCGTCAATTAGATAAATCCAGCCAAGGAAATAGCTTATGGTTTAATATTTCAAATGATACAACCAATGGTTAATTTACATATTCTAATTCCATGCGCTGGTAGCGGCAGTCGCTTTGGTTCTAATGTTCCTAAACAGTATCATGTACTTGCTGGTAAAACCGTGCTGGATTGGACTTTAAATGCTTTTATTGATGTCGTTAATTTGCAATCAATCAATGTGATTTATGCACCACAAGATCCATATATTATGGATTACGTTGATAAATTTCCACAAGTTAATTTTATGCCTGTTGGTGGGAATAGTCGTGCCGAAAGTGTTTTGAATGGTTTGCATGAACTACAAATGCTTCATGCCGCAAATGATTGGGTATTGGTTCATGATGCGGCACGTTGTTGTTTGGATTTTACGGATTTAACTAATTTAATTGAACAGATTACCACCAGAGATAATATTGCTGGCGGTATTTTGGCAACTGTAGCAACTGATACAATTAAATTATCATCCACAGTTGGCCAAAATGTAATTAATAAGACTTTAGATCGTAGGCAAATATATTTGGCACAAACACCACAAATGTTTAGGCTAGCAGAGTTAATTGAAGCATTAACTACTGCTGATTTAAGTTTAGTTACTGATGAAGCTAGCGCAATAGAGCTTTTAGGTAAAAACGTATACTTGATTGAGGCACAACAACCAAATTTTAAAATAACTTATCCGCATGAACTTAAATTAGCTGAATTTTTATTAAATAATCGCTTAGGGGAGATTGATTAATGTTTCGTATTGGACAAGGTTTTGACTTGCATCGTTTGGTTGATGGGCGGAAATTAATTCTCGGTGGGGTAGAAATCCCTTTTGAAAAAGGTCTGGCTGGGCATTCAGATGCAGATGTTTTATTGCATGCTATAATTGACGCTTTGATCGGTGCTGCTGCATTGGGTGATATTGGTAAATTATTTCCCGATAACGACAGTAAATTTAAAGATATCGATAGCAAAATTTTACTTAAAGAGGTTTATAGGCAAATTAGTGATCTTGGTTATCAAATTAATAATATTGATTCAACAATTATTTTAGAGCAGCCAAAGTTACGCGACCATATTGATATCATGCGTAACGTTATTGCTAAGTTATTAGACCTACGAGTTGATCAAATTAGTATTAAAGCCAAAACCAGCGAGAAAGTTGGAATTGTTGGACGTGGTGATGCAGCAATTGCTGAAGCTGTAGTTTTGTTGATTAAATAAACCATACAGATCATTCGTATAATGGTATGTATATTATTAAACTAAAAATTAAATAAATAGCGAGGAAGAAAATGGATCAGAATGCTTTAAAGAAATTAGTCGGTGAGTATGCGCTGAAATATATTAACGATGATGATATGATAGTTGGAGTTGGCACTGGTACAACAGTTAAATATTTTATTGATGCACTTGCTACGATTAAACATAAAATTCAAGGTGCTGTGTCGAGTTCAGAATCTTCAACTGCATTATTAAAATCGCATGGTATTAAGGTTTATGATCTAAATAGTGTTGGAGATTTGGATCTTTATATTGATGGTGCAGATGAGGTTGATCATAATCTGAATTTAACTAAAGGCGGCGGTGCTGCTTTAACGCGTGAGAAAATTATTGCTGCCGCAGCTAAGAAATTTGTCTGTATTGCCGATGCGAGTAAATATGTTGGTGTGCTCGGAACATTTCCATTACCGGTTGAGGTAATTCCAATGGCGCGTAGTTATGTTGCTCGGCAAATTGTTAAGCTTGGTGGAACTCCGGTATGGCGTGAAAATGTAATTACAGATAATGGAAATTGGATTATTGATATACATAATTTACAAATTTTGAATCCTGTTGAGTTAGAACAAAAATTAAATAATATTGTTGGGGTTGTGACAAATGGTTTATTTGCTCTGCGTGGTGCAAATGAATTAGTTTTGGGTAAACCAGATGGACAGGTTGAAGTAATTAAACGTTAAGAACATAATATTGAATAGGATATAAGTATGGCGCAAAATCTTCTTGCTACAGTTGATTTAGGATCAAATAGTTTTCGCTTATTAATCGGTAAAATTCATGATGATGGAACTATTTTTCCCATTGATCAGATTAAAGAAACAGTGCGTTTAGCTAGTGGTTTAGATGCAAATAATAATCTTACTAAAGCATCACAAATGTTTGCTTTAGAGGTTTTATCACGATTTAGTGAGCGTTTGAGTAATTTTAAAAAGGCTGAAGTTAGGGTTGTTGCAACAAGTACTTTACGAGTTGCCAATAATGCAGCAGAGTTTATTAGTATTGCAAATAAGGCACTAGGTTTTCCGATCGAAGTAATTTCTGGTAAGGAAGAAGCACGGCTAGTTTACTTAGGTGCGATGCATTCTTTAGCTTATAGCGATGAGAAGCGTTTGGTAATTGATATTGGAGGTGGTTCAACTGAATTTGTTATTGGTCGTGGTTATCAGCCCAAAATAATGGAAAGTGTTACTATGGGCTGTGTCTCATATACTGGGCGTTATTTTGCTAATGGTCAATTAAATGAGGTAAACTTCAATAATGCGATTTTAGCTGCGCGAAGTAAAATTCAGTCAATGGAACATTTATTTGCCAAACAAGATTGGCAAATGGCAGTTGGTACCTCTGGAACAGCCAAAACCATTTATGATATGTGTGTTGAGAATGGCCTATCTGACGAGATAACTTATGATGGAATGCAAGCACTTAAGAGAATGCTAATTAAGACCAAATCAATTAAACAAATTCAACTTAGTGGCGTTAAAGAAGATCGTAAGGCCGTAATTCCAGGTGGTTTAGCGATTATGATTGCTATTTTTGAGGAGTTATCCATAGGTGGCATGACTATAGCAGACGGTGCATTACGTGAAGGTGTTATGTATGATTTAATGGGACGTAAAACTGATGCTGATTTGCGCGAGGTAACCGTTGTAGATTTAAAAAAGCGTTATGAATTAGATGCTAGTCAGAGCAATCGAGTTTCCAGCTTTGCGATTTATCTGCAAAATTCGGTAATTTTGGCTGAAAATAGGAATAAAGAGCGGCGCAAATTATTAATCTGGGCTTGTGAGCTATATGAAATTGGGCTTTCAATCTCGCATAATGATTACCATAAACATGGCGCATATATTTTGCAGAATTCTGATTTAGCCGGCTTTTCTAAGCCTGAACAAACAATTATTGCTGAACTGGTACGTTCACATCGCGGTAGTGTTGCTAAGGTTTATGAAAAATTGCGTAAAATGTTTAATGATAAAATTAAATATCGACCATTTTTTGCTCTACTTTCGTTTAGGCTTGCAGTAATTTTTAATCGTAGCCGCAAAGATATTAATTGGCCAGAAATTATTCAGGTAGAAAAGCCACATAAAAATGGTTATGATTTAGTCGTAAATAGTGAGTGGTTGGCGAATAATCCATTAACATTATTTTCTTTAAATGAAGAATTATCAGAGTGGGCTAAATTTGGTTATCAAATTAATTTAATCAAACGCTAGTCAATATGTTGTTTATGCTGAATGTTTAAATTGAATATTTTTGGAGACTAGAATGTTAATTGGTGTTCCTAAGGAAATTAGAAATCACGAATATCGTGTTGGCATGACTCCAGCTGGAGTTTATGAATTAATTCGGCATGGTCATCAAATTTTGGTTGAAACTGATGCTGGATTGGCAATTGGTTATGGTGATGAAGATTATATTAAAGCTGGTGCTTTAATTGCCAAATCAGCTCAAGATGTATTTGCTAGAGCCGATATGATTGTGAAAGTCTCGGGACCACAATCTGAAGAATATAAATTATTGCGACCAGGGCAATTATTGTTTGCTTTTTTGCATTTAGCTGCGGACCCTGATTTAGCTAGAGAGTTATTGGATTCAGATTGTGTTGCAATTGCCTATGAAACAGTTACAAACGAGAGTGGTCGGTTACCTTTGCTGGCACCGATGTCGGAAGTTGCTGGTCGCCTGGCGGTTCAAGCAGGCGCGCATGCTTTGGAGTATCACCGCGGTGGTTGTGGGGTTCTGATGGGTGGAGTACCTGGTGTTAAACCTGCGAATGTAGTAGTGATTGGCGGTGGTGTTGTTGGATTAAATGCTGCACGGATGGCAGCAGGTCTTGGTGCTGATGTGACAGTATTTGATCGTGATTTAAATGTGCTTAAGAAAATTGATAATGATTTTAATGGACGTATCAAAACTATTTTTAGCAATCATATGAATTTGGAAAAAGCGGTGCGTTCAGCTCATATGATAATTGGAGCAGTTTTAATTCCTGGGGCTGCTGCACCAAAATTAGTTTCTCGTCATATGTTAAAAGAAATGAAAAAAGGTGCGGTCTTAGTTGACGTTGCAATTGATCAGGGTGGCTGTTTTGAAACTTCAATGCCAACTACACATCAAAATTCTACTTATATTGTTGATGGCGTGGTGCATTATTGCGTTGCTAATATGCCAGGTGCTGTTGCAAAAACATCGGCTTTAGCTCTAACCAATGCAACACTCCCATTTGTGATTGAATTAGCCAATAAGGGTTGGCAACAAGCCGTACAGGAGAATAAGCATTTGATGAATGGTTTAAATATTTGTCATGGTAATGTCACTTACTATGCAGTTGCACGAGATTTGGGGTATACACATGTTGATCCAAATTCTTTAATTTAATCTATTGGAGTAAAATTTGTTAAAATACCTACTTTGTATAGGTATTTTTTTATATATTAACATAGAAAGAATTTAGTGTTAGAATTTAATCACATTGCTTCTAAAGATAATTCTTTAATTAAAAGGATTGTACGTTTAGCTCGTGAAAGTAAATTTCGCCAAAATGAACAGCGGGCTGTAATTTATGGTGAGCATTTGTTATTTGAGGCTTTAAAGTTTGGGTTAATTGAGCAGGCTATAATTTCTGACATGGTTGTTGAAAAATATAAAGAGTTAATTGAGGGTTTAATCGATCAATTAGTAGTAGTTAAGCTTGCCTCTCCTGATGTTATGCAAAAAATTAATGTTTTGGAGTCAACTGTTGATGTTGTTGGAATAATTAGATTTTCTTCACATAAATCAATAGTAAATCATCAGATAGAAGATAGTTTAGTTTTAGAAAATATTCAAGATCCAGGCAATTTAGGTACTATTTTACGAGCAGCTTATGCCAGTGGAATAAATCAGATTGTTCTATCCGCAAATAGTGTCGATATTTATAACCCAAAAGTTTTAAGAGCATCACAAGGGATTCAGTTTGGTCTACGCATTTGCTCTGGGGTTAATTTGGTAGATTGGATATCAAATTATCGTGGTCAGATCTTGGCGATGGTGCCTAGTGCGAATTTGAGTTTGTATGAACAAAATTTAGCATTGCCTACAGCATTTGTTTTGGGTAATGAAGGCAGTGGTTTGAGTAGTGAAATTCTATCACAAATTAAAACTCAGATTTCAATACCTATGTTGGGTGATGCGGAATCATTAAATTTGGCGATGGCAGCGACTATTGGTGTGTTTGAAATGTCACGGCAAAGAATTATTAATCAAAGAAAGTAATTATGCAAGAAGTGCGAATAATTAGTCGCAACAGTAAATTGGCGATGTGGCAGGCGGAGTTAGTTAAATCACAGTTGATGCAATTTCATTCAAATTTGGCAGTAACTATAGTTGGGATTACTACTGAAGGAGACCGAGTCTTGGATAGGCCGCTTGATGAAATTGGCGGCAAAGGACTTTTTATCAAAGAATTGGAATACCAGCTTTTAGCAGGAACCGCGGACATAGCTGTTCATTCACTTAAAGATTTACCAGCTAATTTATTGGATGAGTTTACGATTGGTGCTATTCTGTCACGTGGTAATCCTTTTGATGCTTTGGTGTCAAATAATTATCAGAGTTTAGATTCAATGCCTAATGGCAGCGTAATTGGTAGTTCCAGTGCTCGTCGAGTAGCATTATTGCAAAAATATTATCCACATTTAGAATCTAAATTATTACGAGGTAATTTACAAACTAGAATAAATAAATTAGATAGTGGTCAATATGATGGAATTATTTTAGCCGTTGCTGGTCTGGAGCGTTTAGGTCTTGAGTCGCGAATTAAGCAGGTTTTACCAATGGATCAATTTATTCCTTCAATTGGGCAGGGTGCATTGGCAATTGAAATTTGTGCAAACAGATTTGATTTACAAAAGTTATTAGTACCGTTACATGACCAAGTTAGCGCAGCACGAGTTGGAGCAGAACGAGAAATGGGGCGTTTTTTAAAAGCCAGTTGTAGTTTACCAATTGCAGGTTTTGCTGAAGTTAGCGGTCAAGAATTAATTTTACACGGATTAATTGCCGATAGTAGTGAAGGTGTTTACTTAACCGCTACAGCACGTGGTCAGTTAGACAGTTATATTCAATTGGGTCAGGAGTGTGCTGAGCAGCTTTTAGTACAAGGTGCTGCTGATATTGTAGCTAAATTTGCGAAATATTAATCAATGTATTTAATTGCACGACCGTTGACTCAAGCAACTAAGCTGATTGAGTTGCTCAAACAAAATAATATTTTGGCCCAACATTTACCAATTGTAGATATTTTTTATGACAATCAAGCATTAGAGCAAGCCATAGGGCAAATTAATCAGTGTAGTAGTGCATTATTTATTTCACCTAGTGCCATTGATGGCCTAAGCACTCGTTTGATGCATTTAAAACCTGAATTAAAGTTAATTACTAGCGGGGTTGCGAGTGCTAAGTTATTAATGGAGTATAATTCTGGTGTAAATGTAATCTATCCTGAGCATGGTAGTGGAGTTGCAGAGCTAATAATTGAATCTAAATTAGCCAATTTGGGTAAAATTGCTTTAATTGGCGGTGATAATTTAAACGCAAGATTAGCCAAATATTTAGAACAAAAGAAAATTCAATATCAATTTATTAATTTATATCAAAGAATTAATTGTGGATTATCCAATTTACCATTACTTGAAGGGTTAATGTGTCGACAAGACATTCGTGGAATTGTAATTACTAGTTGTCAAATTGGTGACTTTTTGCTGGAATGTGCTGTTAAATCTCCGATAATTTTAGAGTGCTTACAAAGCACACGACTAATTACAATTCATCCGCAAATTACTTTAACCTTGCGTAAATACGGATTAAGTAATATTTATGAATGTGTTACAGCAGAAAATTTAGCCATAATGGCTGTTATAGAAGGTCTAGAGAATGAGCGAAATTGAGAATATCACAACTAGTAATCAAAGTATAAATACACAAAATAAGCCCATCAGAAAGTCTGGTGGTGCAAAGTTTGCCACATTGCTCTCGTTATTATCTCTAGCTGGGTGCGGTTACTTGGCCTATGCTGGTATTTGGGGTAATTACGGTATGCTACAGCAAATGAAAGTGAATAATACGCAAAATGAGCGATTTGTTCATTTACAAATTGCTAATGCTAAATTAGAGCAACGTATAGCACAATTGGAGAGTCAACAATTGAGCATGAGTGAAGAAATTCGTAATGTGGCTCCCACACAAACGAATTTATTAATATACCAATTAAATAGTTTAATTAATGGAGCAAATCAGAGTTTAATTTTGTATCACGATTATGTAGCAGCCATAAAATTATTAAATTATGCAAAGCAGGTTTTAAATTCTAGTGATAATCCATTATTCAGCCAACTTAAAGTAAATTTGACTTCTGATTTGGATAATTTGCAAGCACAAAATAATTTTGATACAACAATGTTGGCAACAGAGATTGATAACGGTTATCAACTAATTAGCCAATTAAATATAGTTGCTCCAGTTCAACCGACTACACCTTTATTAACTGATGATTCATTATGGCAAAAAGTAGTCAAAAATATTAAAGGTAGTTTGTTTGGTTTAGTCAAAGTGGTTAAGACTAACCCTAGTGCCAGTTCAGTTTTGGTACCAGAAAATGAAATGGTGTTAAGACAGCACTTACAATTAAATTTTATGAATGCTAAACAAGCATTGCTAACGCGAAATCAAGCACTATGGTCTGGGAGTCTTTTGGAGGCACAAACTATGTTACAACAATATTTTGTAGTCGATTTAGCCAATAAGAAATTAGCCGCTATCTTGGCGCAGTTACAAAAAGTTAATTTTAATGGAGCAAATTCTAATTTAGATTTAACCATGCAGGCTTTAGTGAAGCTTGAACAATTAAATGATGGGAAATAATTGTGAAATTATTTATTCGCATAACGATTTTATTTTTAATTGCGGTGGCCGTTGCTGGGTTTAGTCGGTTTAATACTGGATCAGTGAGCTTATTTTTGGGTAATTATGAAGCTATTTTTAGCTTGAATTTACTTTTAATAATTTGGTTAGTAAGCTTTGTTGTCGTATACTATTTATTACGTATTTATGTTAACTTACGTCGTCTGCCGAATAAAATTCAAAAAAGTCGTGCTCGTAATGCTTTAATTGGTAGTCGGATGCATTTAAATAATGCTGGATTACATTATTTTGAGGGCAAATACCGCAGTTGTTATGATTATGCCTTAAAGTCAATTAAGCGTGAAATTAACATAGATAATAAATTTTTAGCATATGTGATCGCATTTCGTGCTGCTAGTATTATGCATGATGATGAAAAAAAACTTAAGATTTCTGCGGAAATTAATAACTTTAGTAACCCCAAATGGAGTTTGGCTAAATATTTGGTTGTAGCCGAAAATTTATATGATGAACAACGCTTTGGTCAATGTATCGATAATTTGAATGCGGTTATTCAACTTGACCATCGACATGTTCCTGCGCGTAGAATATTATTAAAAGTTTACTTAAGATTAAATAATTATACTCAAGCGTATGATGTTTTGGCGTGGCTACTTAAATACGATAGCCTACACGAATCTCAAATGAAAAAATATAAAACTCAAGTAATAAGCGGTCTGTTTAAATCTTTAGTGACATTAAAAGAGCTTAAATATTATTACAATAAATTGGATCTTGATGAAAGACGTGATTTTTTATATGGTAAATTATATTTTGATGGTCTGTTGCGTTTAAACGAATACGAAACCACAATAGAATTCTTGTCCGCAAATTTAAATGTAGAAACGATGCAATTAATCTATAACGAAGCGATTTTTACGTTAAGCAAAAAGATTGTTGATCAAACAATGGTAAATAAATTAAAATCTATTGCTGAAAAAAGTTTTCAATTGAATCAAAATAATTATAATTTATTGTTAGCGCTTGGTATTTTAAGTTATCAGCAGCAGTTGTGGGATAGGTCACAAACATATTTAGAAGATAGCATTAAATTAAAACCAAGCTTAGATGCCTATCTGTTTCTAGGTTTAATTGCAGAAAAAACAAATAATAAACAATTGCTTTTGGAAAGCAACCAAAATTTAGTGACTAGTATCCGTAATTTGAATTAAGCGATTATGTTTTTAATCTTATAGTAGTTATTGTACTGTAATTTGTGATGACATAATCTTATCTTGAATGGGGATAATTTGCGTTAACCCTTAATTTATTTTTGTAAATGTAACTATGAAACCAAATATTCGTCAATCAAAAACTAAATTTGCTAAGCGTAATCGCGAAACTATTTTTCCAACTCGAGTTGCGAGCTTTATTAATGACAGCATTGCGATACTATTATTTGCAATAGCAATTATGATCGCATTGGCATTGGCCAGTCATTCCTTAAATGATAGCTGCTGGTCTAAAAGTATTGATTCACCAGTTGTGTACAATATGCTCGGTGTAATTGGAGCTTATTTATCCGATGTTTTGCTATATATTTTTGGTTATTCAGCATGGTGGCTTGTAATTGGTATTTTTTATATTGGGTTTTATAAAATAAATCGTCATAAAATTCCAACTGGAAATTGGTCACACATCAATCGTATCATTAGCTATATATTGTTAATTGCAACTTCTGCAAGTTTTGAGTATATTATATTTTTCCAAAATCCATCTAAATTACCAGATGGTTTTGGGGGAAGCTTTGGTTCTTTCGTTTTTAATTTATGCTACCACTTTATTGGTGAAATTGGCGTAACGATTATTAGCTTAGTTTTAGCAATTATTTGTCTATCGTTTTCTTTTAAAATTTCATGGCTTTTAATTGCTGAAAAGATTGGTGCAGGCATAGAGTTAATTTATATTGGCATAACAACTTTAGTCAGTCGTAAAGATGATGATGAATTAGAATCCAAAAAAGCTTTGGCACAAAGTCTTAATAACTCAATTATTAAGCGTGAAGTAGAGCTTGATGCTTTGGATGAAGAAGACGAAATTATTGATAAACCATTGCAAGAGAAATATAAAATTATTGAGTTGGATGCTTTGGATGAACTAGATACAGATGATAATCTGGAGTCATCGGTCGAGAAAAAAGACAAACCAGAGCATTCAGCATTTTCATTTACCAAAAAACTCTTTGGTCAAAAAAAACTAAGTAATGAACCAATAAAAGCTACAGATGCTCCTGATTTTGATTTAGATGTGCCAGTTTTTACTAATGATGAGATTGAGATAGAAGATAATGTGGTGGTTCAGAAAGAAGTAGAAACATCCCAACCTAAGCAAATCACTCCAAATTTTTATGATCTGCCAGTTGCCAACTCTAAGCTAGAAATTCCAAATGTGGTTGAAGTTAAGGAAGCTAAGGCCGTTGAGCCAGAACCAATTAAAGATACCGAAGCAATGGTGGCAATTATTGCTAAAGGTGCTGCAGCAAGGTTGTCTTCGATGTTGCATCCAGATAAAGTTCAGACAGTTGTATCAGATGGTGTGTTTCACTTGCCAAGTACTGCGTTATTGAATTTACCTAAAGCGCAGGTTGCTGGAGTTACACCAGATGTTATTGAATATGTTTCTAATCAAATTCAAAATACTTTGGCTGAATTTGGGATTGATGTTGCAATTAGCAATGTTGAGAGTGGTCCTGTAATTACGCGTTATGAGTTGGTGCCACCAAAAGGTGTGCGTGGCGATAAGATTGCCAGTTACAGTAAAGAAATCGCGCGCTCATTGGCATTAAACAATATTCGTATTTTGGAAAATATTCCTGGTAAAAACTCAATGGGAATTGAAGTTCCTAATGTAAAACGTCAAGTTATTTATTTGAAAGAAATTTTTGATTCCGTAGTTTATCATAACAATAATAGTTTATTAACTTTAGCGTTGGGTAAGGATATTGCTGGTGAAGTAATTGTCACTGACTTGGCTAAAATGCCACATTTATTAGTTGCCGGTACGACTGGTTCTGGAAAATCAGTTGCGGTAAATGCGATGATTTTATCGATTTTATTTAATGCACGACCTGATCAAGTTAAGTTCATTATGATTGATCCCAAAATGGTTGAATTATCATTTTATGAAGGTATTCCGCATTTATTGGCACCAGTTGTTACCGACATGTCGCAAGCCGCCAATGCCTTGAAGTGGGCTGTTGGTGAAATGGAAAATCGTTACAAAATTATGGCCAAAATGGGTACTAAGAACATTATTGGCTTCAATCAAAAAATTGAGGCAGCAATTGATGATGGTAAGCCATTATTAAATCCATATAGTGTTGATCTTAAAGATCCTGAACAATTAAACAAATGGCCGTATATTGTTATTATTATTGATGAATTGGCTGATTTAATGATGGTGGCTGGGAAGAAAATTGAGCAATATATTGCACGAATTGCTCAAAAAGCCCGTGCAGTTGGAATACATTTGATTGTGGCAACACAGCGTCCATCGGTAGATGTAATTACTGGTTTGATTAAAGCTAACATTCCAGCACGGATTTCATTCCAAGTCTCAAGTAAAATTGACTCTCGCACCATCTTGGATCAAATGGGGGCAGAAACTTTGCTTGGTCAGGGAGATATGCTGTCATTAAATCCTGGCTCTGGTTTTCCACGCCGAATTCATGGTGCTTTTGTTAATGACGATGAGCTAAATAAAGTTGTAGATTATCTTAAGTCACAAGGCGAGCCTGATTATAATGAAGAAATTTTAACTGGAGCCAGTGATATTGTGATACCTGGTTTTGAAGATGATAGCAATACAGACAATAATAGCATTGAAAAAGATACTGTTTTCGATCAAGCTGTGAAATTTATTATTGAGTCAAAACGTTGTTCAATCAGTTCTTTACAAACTCAATTTGGAATTGGTTATAATAAAGCTGCACGCATTATGAATCACCTTGAGAAAATTGGCATGGTGCGAAGAACCGATCGCGGAGGTTTTGAATTATTGAACCAAAATATATTATAATAATAGAATTAATAATTTTGTTCAGATTTATATTTATGATAAAAGTTAGTTGTAGTGATGGCATGATTTGGGAGTATGTGTATGGATGAAGTATTATCGACTGAGTTGTTTTATGGCATGATTTTATCTGGTGCAAAACAAGTTATACATAATGAAAATGAATTGAATCAGCTGAATGTTTTTCCCGTAGCTGATCGTGATACAGGAACTAATTTAGCCACGATGATGCGTTATATTGTAGACAATCTTTCAATAACCAAAGACACACAAGAATTGCTTCATCAACTGTCACAGCATGGCTTAGTTGGCAGTTGTGGTAATTCTGGATTAATTTTTTCCCAATTTTTTTATGGTTTAACTCAACATCATGTTGCTGAAAAAACCAAAGTAAAACTACATGATTTTGTTGAAATGATTACTCATGGTTATACTAGTGCTTATAACTCAGTAAGTAATCCTAAACCTGGAACAATTCTAACCGTTATGGAGCAGTGGGTTGTTGGATTTCGTGAGAATTTAAAGAGTACGCAGCTAAATCTAGTTGATGGTTTTAAATCTAGCGTTTCGCACGCACAATCTGCGCTAAAAAATACCATGAATCAACTTGAAGTTTTGAAATTAAATCAAGTGGTGGATGCTGGCGCACAAGGTTTTGTTAATTTCATTGAAGGTATGTTAAAGTTTGTAAGCGTTAGTAAAGAGCAACGCGCTTTAATTTTGGCCGAACAAAGTGTAGCAGGTGCGTTGGTACAATTAAGTCATGAGTTTGAAGATGTAACCGAATTCCCAAATTTTCGCTATTGCTTTGAGACGGTAGTTCGTTCTAAAGATGAAAATGCGCTTGATGTGCATAAAGCTACACTGGATAAAATGGGTGATAGTATGGTAATTGGGCGTGGTTCACAATTACTTAAATTACATATTCATACGAATCAACCAGAAGAAGTTACACAGTTATTGGCTGGCATTGGTGATGTTTTGTATCAAAAAATTGATGATATGGTTTTGCAATATAACATCGCTAATTTGCCGCTTAAATCTAAAGTTGCGATCGTGGCGGATACGATGGCAGATATTCCACTAGAAATAATTCAAGCTCATAATATTTATCGAATTCCATTGCAGGTTAAAATTAATGGTAATTCATTTTTGGACAAAGTTTCAATTAGTCCACAACAAACTTTTAATTATTTAAGTAATTTAGAAAATCGAATTGGAACCGCCGCACCATCTGCTGCAATTGTTGCTCGTACGTTTCATTTTTTACAACAATACTATGATTCGATTATTGTAATTCCAGTTGGTAAAGCCTTGAGTTCAACATATGATGTGATGGTTAATCAGTCGCATAAATATAAAGATAAGCTAATTAGTGTCCTGGATTCTAAAATGAATTCTGCGCCATTAGGATTACTGGTGGCTTATGCCAATCAATTAGCAGAAGCTGACACCAGTCATGAAGAAATTATGGTTAAACTTGAGGCTGCGAGTAAAGAGGCTAATGTTTTAATTATGCTTAATTCTTTAGATGGCCTAATTCGTTCAGGTAGATTGTCAAAATCAATGGGATTTATTGGTAAATTGCTACGTTTGAAACCATTGCTGCATATAGATCCACAAACGAACAAACCTAAAGTTATTGGTGCAGCATTTTCGCGAGCTGGTGCTTGGAAAAAACTTACTAAATTATTAGATGATTTACGAATGCAAAATAAACTGAAATCAATTGCGGTAGTTCATTCTGATAGCTCAGAGAATGGTAAAGTGTTTGGTAATTATATTACGAATCAAACTGGTCTGAAGCCGTTATATATAACGAGTGCGTCTAGTGTTTCGGCCATTCATACGGACAAAGATAGTTTTACGATTGGCTATATTAATCAGACAATCAAATTGTAACTATACTATCCCACAATTTATATGTGGGATTTTTATATATGTAACAAGCGTTTTAAAAAGTAACTTTTATCGTGTTTAGTTGTGTATAATCTTGGATGATTAATGCAGCGCACAATTTTGATTAACTTAGTATGTGGTGGTATATGACGAATTTTAGAATTTTTGTAGAGAAACAATTAAAATATAATGTTGAAGCAAAGCAGTTTTTATCGAGTTTAAATCAAAACTTAAATTTGAACTTGAAATCTCTACGTATAATAAATATTTATGATGTATTTAACATTACCACTGAGGAGTTGGAATTAGCCAAATATGTGGTATTTGCTGAACCAAGCGTGGATGTTTTAAGCACACAAGCTGAAAAGCTATTAACAAATACGTGGTTTGCGATTGAACCTTTGCCAGGGCAGTACGATCAACGTGCAGATTCTGCGCTGCAAGCACTAAATTTATTAGCTATAAATGCTCCTGATTTAGCTGTAAAAACTGGTAAATTATTGATTTTCTCTGAAGAGTTAAATTCAGATCAGCTAGAACAAATTAAGCGTTATTATATTAATCCACTTGAAATGTGTGCTAAAGATTTAAATGTGTTACAGGCTGATCTTCAAGCTAACAACTTTGCTACTGTACCAATTTATACTGAATTTAATCAACTTGATGCAAGTAAATTAGCTGACTTTAGATCTAACCATAGTTTGGCAATGACCAACGCAGATTTATGTTGTGTTCAAGATTATTTTAAGCAAATTGAGCAGCGTAATCCTACAGAAACTGAAATTAAAGTTTTAGATACATATTGGTCTGATCATTGTCGCCATACTACTTTCGAAACTCATTTGACGGATATAACTATTCAGCAAGGTATGTATCAAAATTTGTTTAATGATACCTTGGCTAACTATTTGACCAGTCGTGAAATAGTACATGCCGAAAAGCTGGAATCTAAACCAATTACCTTAATGGATTTAGCCACAATTTGTGGGAAACAACTCAAAAAACAGGGTAAATTAACTTTGGTTGAAGAAACTGATGAAATTAATGCCTGTTCATTAATTGTTGAGATTGAAGTTGACTCACAACCACAAAAGTGGTCGCTCCAATTTAAAAATGAGACCCATAATCATCCAACTGAAATCGAACCTTATGGTGGTGCATCAACTTGTGTCGGTGGTGCGATTCGTGATCCACTCTCTGGGCGTTCATATGTTTATCAGGCAATGCGAATTAGTGGTGCCGCAGATCCATTAGAATCAATTAAAGATACTTTAGTGGGTAAATTGCCACAAAAAACAATCACAGTTAAAGCAGCTCATGGCTTTTCAAGCTATGGCAACCAAATTGGTCTAGCCACAACTCATGTTCGTGAAATTTATCATCCAGGCTACAAAGCTAAGCGGATGGAAGTTGGCATGGTAGTTGCTGCAGCTCCCTATGTCAATATTCGTCGCGAGCAACCTTGTGCTGGTGACGTGATTATTTTGCTTGGTGGAAAAACTGGTCGTGATGGATGTGGTGGTGCAACTGGATCCTCTAAAGAACATGATGTTAATTCTGCAGCACAGTGTGGAGCGGAAGTACAAAAAGGTAATCCAGTTGTTGAGCGTAAAATTCAACGTTTATTTAGAAATCCTGAAGTTACACGCTTAATTAAAAAATGTAATGACTTTGGTGCTGGTGGTGTTTCGGTTGCAATCGGTGAATTGGCTGAAGGTGTGACAATTGATTTAGATCTAGTTCCAACTAAATATAATGGTTTAACTGGAACTGAATTAGCTATTTCTGAGTCACAAGAACGTATGGCGGTTGTCGTTAGCCAATCAGATGCTGCCAAATTTATTGAGTTAGCGGTTACTGAAAATTTAGATGCTGTAGTAGTTGCCAAAGTAACTACTGAATTACGCATGGTTATGCTTTATCGCGGTGCTAAAATTGTTGATTTATCGCGCGAGTTTTTGAATACCAATGGTGCTAAATCCTATGCCCAAATTGAGTTAGGTGCTCCTACGGAAAATAGATATAATTTTAGAACTACTTTAAAATCTGATTTTGCCACACAGTATCAAGAGTTATTACAAAATTTAAATATTTGTTCACAACAAGGTTTAGTAGATGCTTTTGATGCAACAATTGGAGCTAGCACAGTCTTAATGCCTTTTGGTGGCAAATATCAGTTATCTCCAACACAAGTTTCGGTACAAAAATTACCAATTTTAACTGGGCAAAGTAATGCTGCTAGTATTGCCAGCTTTGGGTTTGATCCATACTTATCTAGTTGGTCACCTTTTCATGGTGCATTTTATGCTGTAGTTGATTCGGTAGCTAAAATTGTTGCAGCTGGCGGCGAGCATCATAAGATTTATTTTTCATTCCAAGAGTATTTTGAGCGTTTAGGTAATGATGCAGTTAAATGGGGTAAGCCATTTGCGGCGTTGCTTGGTGCCTATCATGCACAACAAGGTTTTGAATTGGCTGCAATAGGTGGCAAGGATTCAATGAGTGGAACTTTTAATGATTTACATGTACCACCAACGTTAATTTCATTTGCAGTTGCGCCATGTGATGCACGACAAATTATTAGTCCAGAGTTAAAGTCTACATCCAAATACATTTATGTTTATTTGCCACAGCAAGACAAGTACCAGATTTTAGATTTGACAAAATTGCGCGCTGATTATATGCAAATTAGTGAATTAATTCATCGTGGTCAAATTAATGCCGCTCGTGCAATTGGTGCTGGCGGAATAGCCGAGGCTTTATTCTTAATGGCATGCGGTAATAAAATTGGCTTAGATATTCAACCCAATGATATAGATTTATTTAAAGCTTACTATGGTGGTTTAGTTGTTGCTAGTGAAACTGAATTACAGTTTGCTGAATTAAAATTAATTGCAATTATTAATAACACAGAACAGATTAGTTACCAAGAACAGAGTTTAGATCTGGATGATTTGATTCAAATTTGGCAAGCAAAATTAGCTCCAGTTTTTCCATTGACAACTCCTGTGGAGAATATTGAATTAGATTTTCCACAGATTACTACTGTAGTTAATAATGCCATGTCTATTAAGTCGGCACAGAAATTTGCTCAACCACGGGTAATTATTCCCGTGTTCCCAGGCACGAATTGTGAGTATGATAGTTTACGAGCTTTTGAGCGTGCTGGTGCTGATGCGCATAGTTTGGTTTTTAATAATTTATCACCACAAAAGATTAGCGAATCCTTGGATGCGTTGGCGCAAGCAATTAATAATTCACAAATACTAATGTTGCCTGGCGGTTTTAGTGCTGGTGATGAGCCTGATGGTTCGGCTAAATTTATTGCAACCATCTTGCGTAATGGACAAATTAAAGATGCTGTACATGGATTATTAGCGCGTGATGGTCTAATTTTAGGTGTTTGTAATGGTTTTCAAGCCTTGATTAAATCTGGCTTGTTGCCTTATGGTGAGATTTGTGATTTAAATGATCAAGCACCAACGTTAACTTATAATTTAATTGGTCGTCATATTTCACGCGTTGTACCAACTAAGGTTGTAAATAATCAATCACCATGGTTAAGTTCATTTGAGATTGGTGAAGTTAAACAAGTTGCTATGTCACATGGTGAAGGACGGTTAATTATGCGTCCAGAGTTATGCCGTGAATTATTACAAAATGGGCAAATTGCCTGCCAGTATAGTGATTTAGATGGAGTGGCAACGCTAGATCCATATTTTAACCCTAATGGCTCAGATTATGCAATTGAAGCATTAACATCTTTAGACGGCAGAATTTTGGGCAAAATGGGGCATTCTGAGCGTATGGGTGATAATTTATATAAAAATATTGCCGGTGATAAACAACAAGATATATTTACTAATGGCGTTAATTACTTTAAATAATTAAAGAGCTTATAACATTATATGGCAAAATTTTGAATATAAATATTACTGAAAATATAAACATAATGATTATAGAAATTATGAAATATGAATAAAGTATTAAAAGTACTTGATAAGATTAATAATCATGTAAATAAATTAAATCAGAAATACTCCGAGAGTAATCGTAAAGGTAAATTCAGTATTGTTTTTCGAGGTCACTCGAATAAAGCGTTTATATTATCACCAACGTTATTTCGTAAAGTATCTGGAGATGAAAATAAATTTAAATATCATGTAGGTAAAGAACATATTCTAATAAATGAGTATATAAAGAAGTTTCCTGAATTTAGTTCTCAACCCAGAATGAATGTTCTTGCAGATATGCAGCATTATGGGTTGCCAACTAGGTTATTAGATTGGACGCGAAATCCATTAGTAGCTCTATATTTTGCCTGTAGTGGTGTAGGACAGAAAACACAGGATGGTAGTATATTATGCCAAGTAAAAGATTTTCACTTATCACCACAAAACAATCTGGAAGTAGCTGAGCTTTTGTCTAAAATAGCTAGTCATGATAGCAGACATTTTTCTAGAAATACTAATGATTTAGTTGATTTTGATCATAAAAATCTTAAAGAGTTAGTTTATTTATATGTGTCAAATTTTAATATTATTTCAAGTTTATATGGTGCATTTAAGATTCCAGACTCTGATCCCATTAAATCATTAATAAAAATTGATAATCAGTCTTTTAGTATTTTAGATCAATGTTTGGATTGCTTTAATGACGACGTAACTCAAAATCAATTCATAAATTTTATGCAGGTTTTATATAGTCCATATTGCTTTATTGATGCTCCATCGATCAATTCAAGAATTATTGCTCAGCAAGGATTATTTCAAATTTTTGCTGGTAAGCATTATGATGGGTATGATGGAAAAAGTTATAAAGTATCATTAGGGCAAGAATATAAAATAAACGAATCTGAACAAATTATTATTTCAGCAGAGGATAAAATGGAAATTTTATCGACGTTAGATAAGCAGTTTAATATTAATAAGTCAACGCTGTATTTGAAAGATAAGCAACAAATTGTCGATGAGCTTAAATTAGAGCTCAAAATATTAAATTAAGATTATACATTAATAATGTGTGATTTTAAAATATGGTAGATTATTTTAAAGTTTAAATAAATAGATACGGTGATGAATTATCAAGTTATTGAAACAATCATAAATAAACAATCATAAATTAATCAATTTACAAAGAAAGGTACAATCATGCAAAAACGTGATTTTCTATATGAAGGTAAAGCCAAACAAGTTTATATGACGGATAATCCAGATTTGATTATTATTCGCTATAAAGACGATGCAACGGCATTTAATAATTTAAAAAAAGGCACGATTCAGGACAAAGGAATCATGAACAATCAAATTACCACGCGTCTATTTGATTTATTACACGAGAATGGGATTAAAACTCATTTTCATCATCGCCTCAACGAACGTGAGCAATTATGTGATCGCGTCAATATCATTCCTTTGGAAGTAATTACCCGCAATTTAATTGCTGGCTCAATGGCTAAGCGTTTAAATATTGTTGAGGGAACTAAACCAACTAATTTGGTAATGGAATTATCTTATAAGGATGATGCACTTGGTGATCCACTAATTAATGATCATCATGCGGTTGCTTTAGGTGTGGTTACTTATGCTGAACTAGAAGAAATTTATCGTCAAACCATGCATATTAACCAAGTATTACAACAGTTTTTTGCCGCACGTAATTTGATTTTAGTCGATTTTAAAATTGAATTTGGTAAAAATTCACGTGGTGAAATTGTCTTGGCTGATGAAATTAGTCCAGATACTTGCCGTTTGTGGGATAGTATTACACAAGAAAAATTAGATAAAGACCGCTTCCGTCGTGACTTAGGTGGCGTTGAAGAAGCTTATTCTGAAGTATTAAAGAGGTTAGCTAATTAAGCTATGCAAAATAAAACCATTAAAATTCATCCGATTCATAATCTGTTAAACACAGTTCCAGCTAATCATAAGATGGAAGAAGAATGTGGTGTTTTTGCGATGTATGATACGAAGCAAATCGATAGTGTTGCTTACGCTGCGTATTGTGGATTGTTTGCTTTACAACATCGCGGTCAAGAAAGTGCTGGTATTACAGTCGCCAATTTTGGACATTTGGAAACTATTAAAGGTATGGGTCTAGTTAATGAAGTCTTTAACGTTGACGAACTAGCACATAAAATTGGAAATGCAGTAATTGGTCATGTACGTTATTCAACTACTGGCAGTTCTAACTTAGCTAATGCACAACCATTATTTGCGCAGTCAGTGATGGGTGCCATTGCTTTGGCACATAATGGAAATTTGGTTAATGCTAATCAATTACGCTATGAGCTTGAATTAGATGGCGCAATTTTTCAAACCAGCAGTGACAGTGAAGTAATCCTGAATTTGTTGGCAAAAAGGGCAAAGCTTGGTTTGGAAAAAGCAATTAGTGATACGTGTACTACGATTCGCGGTGCATTTGCCTTGGTGATGATGATTGGTAATAAATTAATCGCGGTACGTGATCCATTGGGAATTCGTCCATTATGTTTGGGTAAAATTCGTGGCACTGAAACGCATGTTTTAGCTTCGGAGAGTTGCGCACTAGATATCGTTGGAGCCGATTTAGTTCGTGACATTGATCCTGGTGAAATGTTAATAATTGATGAAACAGGCTTGAGGTCATTTAAATATGCGCCAACCAATGAGCGTGCTTCATGTTCATTTGAATATATTTACTTTTCTCGTCCAGACAGTGTATTAGATGGTTTAGATGTTTACCACGTGCGTGAATCTGCAGGGCGTTATTTAGCACACCAAAAGCCTGTTTCTGCCGATGTCGTGGTTGGTGTGCCTGATTCGGGAATTGTTGCTGCAATTGGTTATTCAGAAGAAAGCGGCATCCAATATTCGATGGGTTTAGTCCGTAGTAAGTATATGGGGCGTAGTTTTATTCTACCAAGTCAAAGCTTACGTGAACAGGCGGTTAAGCTTAAGTTAAATCCAATGCGCAAAGTTATCGCTGGTAAACGAGTGGTCTTAGTTGATGATTCGTTGGTGCGTGGAACTACTGCTAAAAAATTGATTAAATTACTCCGTGAGGCTGGTGCTACTGAAGTTCATTTCCGTTTAGCGTCACCAATGGTACGTAGCGAATGCTATTTCGGTGTAGATATTTCGAGCAAAGAAGAGTTAATTGCGAGTAGAATGAGCGTTGACGAGATTTGTCGTGAAATTGGTGCAGATAGTTTAGATTTTTTATCAATTACTAATCAACGCAAAATTTTGGGAGGCGAACAATTTTGTGAGGGTTGCTTCACTTCAACTTACCCAATTAAAGATATTGAAAATCATCAAGAGGATAAATGTTAAATGATTACGTATAAAACAGCTGGTGTGGACAAAGAAGAAGGTTATAAAAGTGTTGGTTTAATCAAAGATATGGTTAAACGAACATATTCTAAAAATGTATTGACAGAATTAGGTAGTTTTGGTGCATTATATGAATTGGGCAAATATGACAACCCTGTTTTGGTATCTGGTACGGATGGTGTTGGTACTAAATTAAAGATCGCATTTGCCTTAAACAAATATGACACGATTGGAATTGATTGTGTGGCAATGTGTGTCAATGATATTTTGTGCCATGGTGCAAAGCCATTGTTTTTCTTGGATTATTTAGCTTGTGGTAAATTAGATGCTGAAGTTGCGGCACAAATCGTCTTTGGTGTTACTGAAGGTTGTATGCAATCAACTGCGGCTTTAGTCGGTGGTGAAACTGCTGAGATGCCTGGCTTTTATCAGCCTGGTGAATATGATATCGCTGGTTTTGCGGTTGGGGTGGTTGAAAAAGCTAAAGTAATTACTGGTGACAAAATTCAAGCTGGTGATACGATTATTGCTTTGCCATCAAGTGGCTTACATAGTAATGGATTTTCTTTGGTACGTCGTTTAATTACTGATATGAGTGTCGAGTTTGAAGGTAAGCCAATTGGTGAAACTTTGCTTACACCAACCAAGATTTATGTGAAACCAGTTTTGGCCGCATTAGAGCAATTTGCCATTAACGGAATGGCGCATATTACTGGTGGTGGATTATATGAAAATGTTCCACGAATTATTCCAGATGGTTTATGTGCTGCAATTGATAGCAGTAAAATTGAAGCTTTGCCAATTTTTAATTTATTAGAAACTTTAGGTGTTGCTCGTGAAGAAATGTTTGGCACATTTAATATGGGCGTTGGTTTCATTTTGGTAGTTAGTCCAGAATTAGCTACTGGAGTTATGACTGTGTTAAGTGAACACGGTGAAAATCCACGCATAATTGGTTCAATTACTACTGGTGCCGAAAAAATATGCCTAAGCTAGTAGTTTTAGTTTCAGGCGGCGGCAGTAATTTGCAAGCTATTTTGGATGCGGTCGCAACTGGTGAAATTCAATCCCAAGTTGCCGCCGTAATTGCCGATCGTGATTGTTATGGTTTAGAGCGCGCACGACAAGCTGGAATCCCTGCTTATCTGTTAGATCGTAAACTACATCGTAGTGATTTATCAGAAGAGATTGCAAAATTAATTCCTGTTGATTGCGATTTAATCGTTTTAGCTGGATTTTTGTCAATTTTAAATGCTAAATTTATTCAAAAGTGGCCAAATAAGATTATTAATATTCACCCATCACTATTACCAAAACACGGTGGTGCTGGGATGTGGGGGCTGAAAGTACACCAATCTGCTTTGGACGCTGGTGATAGCGAATCAGGTTGCACAGTACATTACGTGAGTGAAGAAATTGACGGTGGTGCAATTATTGCCCAGCATGCGGTGGCTATTGCTGCTGATGATTCAGCGGAAAGCTTACAGCAGAAAGTTTTGCATTTTGAGCATCAATTATTAGTTGCAGTTATTGCCAAGTTGTTAGCTTAATTTAATAGAGTGAAAGTTTATGGTTAAACGCTTTTTGAATATAACTTTTCTGGCTGCATTATGCATGACAAAAGTTTTTGCAGTTAATGGTTATACTACAATTGAAAGTAGCGTAACTATTTACTCAGAATATTATTATAATCAATTATCCACGTTTAAGGGAACTATTATTTTTGAAAATGGCAGTGGTACTACAACTGATGAATGGACGCAAAATAAAGAATTTCTTAATTGTGTAATGAAAGCTGGTTCAATTTTTATGTATGACCGTAATGGTTTGGGTCGCAGTCCAGCAGATTTAAATACTTCTGTAGCGAATCCAATCACAGCGCAGTTGGTCAATCATAAATTAATTAAGCTTCTTGAAGAAAATAAAATTCCGCAACCATATTTGGTTGTAGGTCATTCTTATGGTGGATTATATGCAGATTATTTTGCGCGTAAATATTCAAAACTAGTACATGCTGTTTTATTGATAGATCCTGCTCCAAGTAATTTTCAGTATTCTGAAAAAGTTATGCGTAGTCAAAATATTGAAAGTTGGAGTAAATTCTCAAACGAAGAGTTATATACTAAATATAGTTATGCTAATGCGAATAAATTACATATGACTACTTCTGCAGAAATTTATTATCAATTATTAGGTTCGGAAAAAACTAAACAGCAATTAAATAGCTTAGCCAAATTATCTAATAACATTCCAATTGTTATCATTTCATCTTTGCAAATGGAAAGTGCTGATATAATCAAAGGAAAATGGTTAGATCAGCAAAAGTCATATTTAAACTTGAATCCATATAGTAAAGTAATTACTGTTGATAGTGGTCATTTTATTCAACTTGAACAACCAAAGCTAGTATGTGACCAAATTATAAACCTTATAAATGTAACCGATTAAATTTGGTATTAAATAGTAAAGTAATAAGTTAAGTTATTGTCTGAAGGACAAAATCAGATAATCTTGATTTAGCTAAAGCAATGATTTTTATCAGCTGACTGAGTTTGCAAAATGCATTCTATTATTGCTTTACTACGATGAAAAACCAGCTGCAACAGCGATGATTTATTGCGATAGTAAGTTTGTGGCTGGTATTTATGCGATGTCAACCAAAACTGAGTTTCGACGTAAAGGTCTTGGGAGAGCTGCAATTAATGCGTGTATTGAATTAGCCAAACGGCAGCAATTAGAGTATGCTGTTTTGTATGCTTCTGTAGATGGTGAGGCACTTTATAATCAACTTGGTTTTGAATCATCTCAAATATGGCATGAGTATCATTTTGCTGCAGATTTTACAATTTAATTATTTATTCTAAAAGGATTTAGTATGTTAAAAAGAGCTTTAATTAGTGTTTATGATAAACAAGGAATCGCTGAGTTCGCTCAGTTTTTATTGTCACAAGGTGTTGAATTAATTTCAACAGGTGGTACTTACAAGTTTTTAAAACAACAAGGTATGGCAGTTACAGAAGTTAGTGAAGTAACTGATTTCGAAGAGATGTTAGATGGTCGCGTAAAAACATTGCATCCTAAAATTCATGGTGGTATTTTAGCTGTGCGTGATAATCCTGAACATATGCAGGCAATTGCAAATAGCAAAATTGAAACCATTGATATGGTGATTGTAAATTTATATCCGTTCTTTGATGAAGTGGTGAAAGATATTTCATTTGAAGAAAAAGTAGAGTTTATTGATATTGGCGGTCCAACTATGTTACGTTCGGCAGCCAAAGCTTTTAAAGACGTAATTGTGATTAGTGATGTCACGGATTATGCTGTAGTTCAGCAGGAATTACAAAGTACTCAGCAGGTAACTATCGCAACACGTAAAAAATTGGCTGGTAAGGTTTTTAATTTAACTTCCGCATATGATGCTGCAATCAGTAATTTTTTACTAGCAGATGAAGATTTCCCACAATATTTAAGTATGTCATATCAAAAAATGACTGATTTGCGTTATGGTGAAAACCCACATCAAGGTGCCGCATATTATGTTGCGACAACTGCAAATGGAATTTTAAAAGATTACGATCAATTACATGGTAAAGAGTTATCATTTAATAATATTCGTGATATGGATTTAGCTTGGAAAGTAGTTGCTGAGTTTGATGAAGTAGCCGCATGTGGGGTTAAACATTCGACACCTTGTGGTGTTGCAACCGCAAGTACCTTATTTGATGCTTATAATAAAATGCATGCAAGTGACCCAGTTTCAATTTTTGGTGGAATCGTTGCAATTAATCGTGAGGTTGATCTAATTACGGCACAGGAGTTAAATAAAACATTCTTGGAAATTGTAATGGCACCGAGCTTCAGTAAAGATGCATTAGTAGAATTACAAACCAAGAAAAATTTACGGGTTATTCAAATTAATACGGTTCATGCTCAAGGTAAACTTGAGTACGTAACTGTTGATGGCGGTATTTTGGTGCAAGAACGTGATTGTGATTTTGCAGATGGTTTAAAAGTGGTAACCAAAAATACACCAAGTGATGCAGATATGCAAGATCTAGAGATGGCAATGAAGGTTGTTAAGCATGTTAAGTCAAATGCAATTGTAGTGGCTAAAAATGGTGTAGCTAAAGGTATTGGAGCAGGGCAAACTAATCGGATTTGGGCGACGACTCAAGCGATTGAGCGGGCTAAAGATGGCGGCGTGTTAGCATCAGATGCATTCTTCCCGTTTAGGGATTGTGTCGATGAATGTGCTAAAGCTGGAATTAAAGCAATTATTCAACCAGGTGGTTCATTACGTGATCAAGAGTCAATTGATGCTTGTGATGAACACGGTATTGCGATGATTTTTAGTGGAATTCGTCACTTTAAGCATTAATTTATATTATTGTTCTATAAATTGAATAAAGTAAAGTGCCTTAATTAAGGCACTTTATTTACATCAACATTAAATTTTCTATTTATCTAGAGAATAAAATGTCACTCTTTAAATATTAGTTTATAGTGGAATAACTGCGATAACTTCAACTTCAACTAATACATCACGTGGTAAACGAGCTACTTCAACACACGAACGAGCCGGTAAATTACGATCAAAATAGCTTGCATAAACTTCATTAAAGGCAGCAAAGTTATTCATATCTGATAAAAAACAAGTAGTTTTAATCAAACGAGTCATATCAGAACCAGCTTCAATTAAAATTGCCTCAACATTTTTCATTACTTGGTGTGTTTGAGTTTTGATATCGTCACCAGCTAAAACACCATCTTTGGTCAAAGGGATTTGTCCAGATGTGTAAATTAAGTTTCCGTGTTGGTTAGCTTGAACATAAGGACCAATTGCTTGTGGCGCAAATGGAGTGTTAATTGCTTTCATAATCTTCCTTCTAAAGTTAAAATAACAAAGTCTACAGACATAATTATACCCTACAATTAAATATTATCACGAATAGTTCTAAAGTGTTTAAATAAGCTTTTATATTCGAGGTTTTTGTGATAGGATAATGACTGTTGACTTCATAGTTTAAATTAGTGAAAATAATTATGCTTATTCATTTGTGAGATTTTTAGTACTCATGATCTGTTTAATATCCTGGCATTATTTATTATAATCAAAAATTAAAATATTTTAAATAGTTATATTAGCGAACAAATTCTTAATTCATTTAAATTATAAACTTTAGGGGATAGTATGCGCAAAATTAGCCTTGTTTTACTAACTGCAGGTTTTATGCAATTTGCAATGGCCGCTGATGATATTACAGTTTTGGTATTAAATGATTTTCATGGTCAAGTGCAACCTAACAATTCAATGGTTGGAGCGAGTAAAATTAGCAGCTTTATTCAAAAATATCGTTTAGATCATCCAAATACGGTTGTAGTCCTAGCTGGAGATAATTATCAAGGCACTGCCATTTCAAATATTTCTTTGGGTCAAGTGGATAATGAGTTTTTTAATCATATTGGTGTAAAGTATTCAGCAATTGGTAATCATGACTTTGACTATGGTCAGGCTGTTTTTGAGTCATGGACACATTTTAACCAATTTCCATTTTTGGCAGCAAACGTTATTGACAGTAGTGGATCTATTTTTAAATATGCCGCCCCATATGGTCAAATGAGCTTACCGAGTGGCAAAAAAATTGCATTTATTGGCCTGGCAACATTGGAAACTCCTGATACTACAGCTATAAATAATATTCAAGGACTTACATTTACCAATCCAGCGCGTGCAGCAAATGAATGGGTTAAATTCCTAAACTCCTCTGCGAATACTTTAGGTCAGCCTGATACGATTGTGTTATTAACGCATATTCCTAGTCAGCAAGAATCTGGTGGGAAAATTTATTATGATAAAAATACAAAACTTGGTACAAGTGAAATAAACTATGTGACTAAGAAGGTTAATGGAATTAGTGCAGTCTTATCAGGGCATAGCCATATGAAAGTCGATGGGTTTTTAAATGGTGTTGCTGTAGTGCAGGGTGCAAGTCAAGGTAAAGATATTAGCGTTCTACATTATGATTGTCATACTCAAAGTGTATGTAAGGTTACGCCTGAAGTAATTGATTTGTCTGTTGCAACTAAAGATTTGGCAAATGATCCAGTAGTGGATAAAATTATTGATAAATATTATCAACAAAATAAAATTTTATTAAATCAGGTTGTTGGAACATCTACTCAGATTTTAAGTAATATGCCAGTAAGTGGTTTATATAATATTAATTTAACTTACACCATTGCAGATATAATGCGTAAAACTACTCATAGTGATATTGGGGTGCAAAATACTTATGGTATTCGTCGTAGTTTGCCAAGTGGTGACATTACGTATAGTATGATATATGAAGCTATGCCATTTGATAATACTGTAACCACATTAAAAATCTCTGGAAAATATTTACGTGAATTAATAGAACATAGTTTGCCTGCTGGAAAAACTCAGTTGGCGGTTTTTGCTGGTGTAGATTTACAACTAACTGCAAATGGTAAAATTAAACAAATTTTAATTAATGGGAAGGAACTTGATCCAAAACATGTTTACTCGTTAGCAACAATTAACTTTTTAGTTAACGGTGGTGATGGATTTAATTTCAATTATGCTACTGACGTAAAAGATACAAATATTCCAGTACGCGAATTTATTAAGCAAAGTTGGTCAAAAGATGGTGTTGTAGTACCAAATAATTGGCAAAGTATCACTATTAAACCATAATAAATTTTAAAGGTAGTTTCTGTGGCAAAAATATCATTTCTAAATGGTGAGTTTATTGAACATAGTAAAGCAATGGTCCATATTGACGATAGGGCTATGCAATTTGCTGACAGTATATACGAAGTTACATTAGTTCACAATAATAAATTGATCGATGGTGAATTACATTGGCAGCGACTCATAAACTCATTAGAAAAAATGAAAATACGAATTAATTATACAGTTAAACAATTAGATGATTTTGCACAGCAACTAATTAGGCAAAATGATATAGTGACTGGCAGTTTATATGTACAAATTACTCGAGGTGTTGCACCACGCAATCAATTGCTGCCTGAGAACATTAAACCAACGGTCATCATGACAATTAGTGAGTTTAAATTACCAGTTGCGGAGATATTAGATAAAGCCGTTAAAACAATTTCACAGCCAGATATACGTTGGCAAATGTGTGATGTAAAATCTACGGGTTTATTGATTGGTAGTTTATACAAGCAAAAGGCAGCTGACGCAAATTGTGATGATGTGATCATGTTAAGAGATAATGTAGTTACGGAGTGCTGTTTTTCTAATATTTTTATTGTAAAAAATCAGCAATTAATTACGCATCCATTAGATAATCATATTTTAGCTGGAATTACACGTCATCGTATCATTGAATTGACCAAACAAATAGATATTAAAGTGATCGAGCGTAAATTTAAATTTGATGAATTACTTGAGGCGGATGAAGTATTTTCAAGTAGTACAACTACTTTTGTACGTCCAATTCATATTGTCGATAACCAAATGATTAAAGATGGAGCAACTGGTAGAGTCACTAGGGAATTATTTAATAGTTATTTAAAATTTGTACAATCCACGTAATATTAATTTCTTATACAATAATCTTATGATTGTGTTTGATATTGTTATGTATTTGACTTAGGCTAAGATTATTGTATATGAAATATATTTAAAATATGCCAAATATTTTACGACGTTGTGGCTTATGTGGTTGACTTTCTTGTGTGTGGGTTTCAATTGTTGTCTTTGATGAAATTACCTCTGCTTGAATTTGCCGTAAACGCATTATTTCTGCCTTTAAGGATTCCATGCTTAATTTATCTTCTGCATCTTTATCTTGTAGATTGTTGGTGTGAGACTCAATTTCTGTTTGTGGCGGCTTAGCGTAAATTGATAATTGTTCTTTGAGCTCACGATTTTCACGAGATAAAGCTTTTAACTCTGTGGCGGCGAGCAAAGTATTATATTTTTTTTCCCATTGAATTGCTTGATGACTTAGTAGCCGAATTTCTTGTTTATACTTATCAACTTCTGAAGTATCTAATTTTTGTTCTAATAATAATGTAGTGTTATCAAATTTACTTCGCAACCAATTGTATTCATCGTCCTGCTTTACCAATTGGCGCTTCAAGTTTGCCACTTGATATTCTAAATTTTCTATTTTTAGATCTTTAAGTGCTAATTCAAGCTCCAATTTGTGTTCTGAGTTATATGAATTAATTTTTTGTTGTGGGAAAACTCGGAAAAACTCGGAAAGCTCAATTTGTTTTATACCATCATTGACCTGTGTGCTAATTATACCTGTTTCAACATAATTTTTTTCAAAATCTTGGGGGTTAATTCCAGATTTCTCAATCGCCTCTTCAATTGATAGAAAATTTGACATCTATAATATACCTTTAGTTATTTATGTTCCAGTTGTCATTATAGCATTTTTTAAATTAGTATATTATGTTCGCAAAATAAGTTGAATAGTAATTACTGTATTGTAACTATTATATGATGAAATAATCCTTTATAAATTAAGGTTTTATACAGTTATAGTTGGGTGCGCTGCATTATTTACTTCGATAACTTTTAAGGTATAATATTGGCATTAAAAATAAATAATAAAGGCACTCAATTATGCAGACATATTCCCCAGAAATTATTGAAAAAGTTATAACACTCCTACATAATGAAATTATACCAGCAGAGGGTTGCACTGAGCCAATTGCAATTGCTTATGCAGCAGCTAAAGCTACCGAAGTTTTAGGCAGAAAACCTGAGCGAATGAATATTTATTGTTCTGGTAATATTATTAAAAATGTAAAAAGTGTTATAGTTCCAAACAGCGGTGGTATGGTTGGAATAGGTGTTTCGGCTGCAATGGGTGCATTTGCTGGTAATCCAGATAAAGAGTTAATGGTGATTTCAGATGCGACACCTGAAATGTTGCTTGAAGTAAAGGAGTTTCTTAGCAAAAAATCTATTCATATTCAACATGCACAAGTTAGTGATAAGCTATATATTCAAGTTAAAGTATTTGCTGGTGATGAGTCTGCAAGTGTTGAATTAAAAAAGCGTCACACCAATGTTACTGCAATTAAAAAAAATGATCAGGTTGTATTTCAGGCACCAGATGAAGAAAGCCAGACACAAATTGATCCAGCTAGTATTTTGTCAATTAAATTGATTTATGATTTAGCCAAATCAATTGATATTTCTTTATTTAAAGATCTCTTAGATGAAGTTATATCTTGTAATTCAGCTATTGCCACCGAGGGTTTAACTCATGATTATGGGGTAAATATTGGTCGTAACATTCAAAAAAGTATTCAAAATGGATTTTACGGCAATGATACGCGTAATAATTCTGCAAGTTTAGCTTCCGCTGGTAGTGATGCACGTATGGGTGGTAGTGCTATGCCTGTTATGACTACTGCTGGTAGTGGAAATATTGGTCTTACTGCATCTTTACCTGTGATTACATATTGTCGTGAGCGCAATAAATCAGATGAACAATTATATCGTGCTTTATTTTTTTCGCATTTAACTACAATACACATTAAAGCTAAAATTGGGCGTTTGTCTGCCTATTGTGGTCCAATGTGCGGATCTGCAGCAGTAGCTGGGGCAATTGGGTTGGTGAATGATTTTGATTTTCAAACAATATCAAATGCAATTATAAATACACTTGGTGGAGTTTCTGGGATTGTTTGTGATGGAGCAAATTCATCTTGCCCAATTAAAATTGCTAATGGAACTTATGCTGCTTATGATGGTATTGCTATGGCTGCCAATGGTAATGTGATTACCATTGGTGATGGTGTTGTTGGTCCAGATGTTGAACAAACTATTAACAATATTGCAGAAATGGCACAAAAGGGAATGGATGTAACTGATAAAGTTATTTTGGAAATTATGACTCGCGAATAACTCTAAATTTATTTTCTAAAGTGGCGTTATTTATTTTATAATAGCGCCTGTATTTTTGATTGTGGAAAAGTGTCTGAGTGGCCGAAGGTACTCCCTTGGAAAGGGAGCAGACGGTAAAACGTCTCGCGGGTTCGAATCCCGCCTTTTCCGCCAATGCGTTTTTATCTACCTCAATATTACCAGTCATTTCATAGCGAAACTCTTTAAAATCAACATATATGGAACATTTCTCAATTGTAATTAAATGTATTTAAGTGTACTTAACTGTATTTAATTGTACTTAGAATTGACCTAAAATTGACCTAAGATATTTTGAGTGTTTTTTACCGACATCTTGTTTGATAAACCGCGCATAGTTTTTATAAATCATTTCGCTATTAGTATGACCAACCATGCGATATAAAACTAAAGGACTGTTGCCAAATTGTAGCATCATACTTATGAACGTATGGCGCATTTGATATGGGTTGCGATATTTAATATTAGCTGCAGCTAATGTTGGTCTCCAATACCTTCCAAGATTATCTGGTTTGCTCCATATCTTCCCAGTTGGTGTTAAAAATACTCGTTCTTTATCTGACGTTATCTTATATTGTGCCAATAGAGCTTCTTTAGCAATTGGTGTCATTTCAACTAACCTTATTCCTGATTTAGTTTTAGGTGGCTTTAATTGCTTGTTTAATGTTTGACTTTTACTAACTGAAATAGTTTCCTCATTAAAATTTATATCTCCCCAATTTAATGCAAATATTTCACTAATTCTCATCCCAGTCCAAAAACCAAATTTGATAATATTAGCAATGCATTCGTGATTACAGTTATTATAGTTAGCGCAAAAATAAACTTCAACTTATGTTAATATACATCCTTATGAATGCATACTCCCAAGATCTAAGAAACAAGGTAATTGACCTTTATAAAA
>CAZZAV010000015.1:0-49205 GCA_964652705.1 uncultured Neisseria sp. | reverse complement strand
TTGCCAAGCGCCTTACAAGCAAAGCCCAGATTACTCTGGGCTTTTGTATTTCTATATGCAGAAATTATATGATTATATAATTAGTTCAGAAAATACCATCACACAAACCAATCCAAACCATCATATCTCCCTCCAAAGACCCAGAAACTTTAGTTAATGGGTCACATTGGAGTTAAGAGTGAAAATATCTACCCAATCTAGATATTTTTAATAATCATAATGCTTCAATTAAAGATACCAATAGTTTCCAGCTCTTAGCTACAGACTTGATGTTAACTTTCTCATTCGGGGAATGCGGGAAGCGGATAGTAGCGCCTATCGATACTGCATCTACTGTAGGGTATTTATCCATTATTAGCCCACATTCTAAACCACCGTGGGTAGCTCCAACGTGTATTTCTTCATTGAATAAATATTTATATGTTTGTTTTACAATTGCTAAAGCTTTACTCTCCGTATTTGGTTGCCAGCCTGGGTAACAACCTGAATGTTCTACCATAGCACCAATTTGTTTAAAGCAGCTTGCAACACTATTTGCCGCTTTTATTTTAGGTGCATGCATTGAGCTGCGTTGTAACGTAACTATTTCTATCTTATCTTGATGCGTGCTAATTACTCCGACGTTGCTGGATGTTTCTGCAATACCCAATTTATTATTCATGCGCCATACGCCATTAAAAACGCTGGCTAATGCACGGATTAGCTTTTCACTTTGTACAGGATTAATTATTTGTGATATAGTTGTGATTACTGAGCTATCTAATTTTAAATTTGGATCAGTTTCGGCAAATTCCATGTTCAAATCATTTGAATATTGTTGTATAAATTTTTGAATTTTAGTAATTTGTTCATTTGGAGCATTGATTACTGCTTCACAATATGATGGAATTACATTGCGTAATTTACCACCAGATATTGAAACTAAATCAAAAGTAAATTCATTTTGTAATTGAACTAATAAATTAGCAATTTCTTTAATTGCATTAGCACGGCCTAAAGGAATATCTACGCCAGAATGCCCGCTAAATAAATCTTTAAGTTCAATTTTTAAAGTTTGTTGGTTTTCTTGAGCCACTTGATAGTTAATTGGATATATAGCATTAGTATTAACTCCACCAGCACAACCAATACAGACTTCATCATCTTCTTCAGAATCAAGATTTAATAGAACTTCTCCGTTAAGTTCAGTACCTGTAATTCCAAATGCGCCACTCATTCCAGCTTCTTCATCAGTGGTAATTAATAATTCAATATCATTGTGTTTTAGATTAGTGGATTTTAGCACAGCTAGTCCCATTGCAACGCCCATACCATTGTCAGCACCGAGAGTAGTTTCATTAGCGGTTACCCATTCACCTTCAATATAGGCATCGATCGGATCAGTTAGGAAGTTATGCTTAGATTCTTTAGTTTTAGATGGCACCATGTCCATATGGGCTTGCAATATGATTTTCTTGCGAGTAGGAGATTTATCTGTGGCTGGTTTACGTATAACAATATTTCCGATTGGCGTAACGCTATAATCCCAATTCATTTTGGTAGCGGTAGCAATTAAATATTGACGAACTTGCTCTTCATGTTTTGATGGTCGCGGAATTTGAGTTAAATCTTTAAAATATCCCCAAACAATTTGTGGTTCTAGTTTTTCAATGTTGCGATCCATACGTTAGCTCCTAGTGTAGTTAAATGACATATTCTAAGTCTTTATTATAGTCTAATTTGCCTAATTTAGTCATAAATTCGGCTTAAAGTCAAGATTTAACTTTTATATTGTTATAATAATGGATAATCATAAATTTGAAAGTTGAGTTATGAAGAAAAAATTACTTGGATTAATTCTTGCTGGATTAGCTAGCTCAGTATTGGCATCTCAAATCGAGCCATCTGAAATTAAAATTGATAATATTGAAATTGGCAAAATGGATGGTGATACTCAAGCATCACAATTTTCTTTGTTAGTTAATTTCCATAATGATGGCGATGATATTGATAAATGGAAAATTGGCTTTTATATGCCACGGAGCTTTTTTAGCTTATCTGCGCAAAACATTAATCCTGAATTAGAAGTGCAGGTTTGCGACGCAGTTGGTGTCTGTGCCAATTTACGCTATGTAAAGTCTAGTCCAATTACAGCTAGTGATACTAGTCAAGGTTACTTTACTATGTTGGAGCCACTATCTAATTTTACTTTAAAGAAGAAAGGTCGTTATTTTCTTCGATTAGCACATAATAATCAATGGTCGCCTGGAAATGTATCAGCACTACCACAAAGCTGGTTTATGATTGCTGATGATAAAGTTAAAGATGGTGTGCCTCGGATTTATACGATTCAAACTGAAATTAACCAATATTCGATACTCGGTTATGATCAAAATCAAGTTGATGAAAAGTTGACTAAATATATTAATGATAATTGGCAAAATAGCTTGTCTGTACCAAGTAATTTGATTAATATTGTTCCTGCTCCGGTTAGTATATCTCAACCAAATTTAGGTGATTATACATTACCAACTAAAACCGTGACTATTCACAATCAATTAAATACTGATAATGTGGTTGCTAATCAGTGGGCAGCAACTATTAAACAAGATTGGAAGATTAAGAAAAAAGTCTTGGTTGATAATGATGCTAGTGCCAATGATGGAATTGTTATTACTACAATTAATGATCCTAAATCAATTAATAATAATCCAGAGGGTTATCGTTTAACAATTAGCAGTAATGGCATTGTAATTGAAGCTCTCACGGACGCTGGTGCTTATTATGCTTTGCAAACTTTACGTCAATTATGGAGTCAAAACCCACAAAATTTACCAAGCTTGACCATTACTGATTATCCACGTTTTAAATATCGTGGAATCTTGCTGGATGTTGCACGTCATTACTTTACACCTGCCGAAATTAATAAATTAATTGACGTTATGGCTAGTCAAAAATTAAATACTTTGCATATTCATTTTTCAGACGATGAAGCCTTTCGTTTAGCTTTACCAGAATATCCAACTTTGGCAAGTGTTGCAACTAAACGTGGTTTAGGGCATCTTGTTGGTCCAAATATGTTATTGCAGAATAATTTAGATACGACCAACATGAGCCAGCAAGCATATCCGGCAGCAAATAGTGTGTATGCTGGAAGCTATAGTGCTGAAGAAATTAAAGCTTTAATTACTTATGCTAATGCCAATCAAATTACTGTAATTCCTGAGATTGATTTGCCAGGGCATGCACGAGCATTAATTAAGGCATTGCCTGATACTATGTCAGACCCAAATGATAACTCGCAATTTATTTCGGTGCAGGGTTATACTGATGACGTATTACCTGTGTGTACTTACGGTACAGATATTTCAGTCGGTAGTCAGTTTACTGCATCCATGAATAATATTGTTAATAGCGTGGCAAACTTATTTAACCAACAGACTTCAGTCTATGCGATAAATAATGAGGTTAGTGTTGGTGGTGATGAAGTTAGTCCAAATGCTTGGTCGAATGATACTAGTTGTCGTAATGAATGGAATAATTTATCTGCATTGGATAAATCACATTTGTTCTTTAAAAAGCTTGCTCTGGCAAATAATAATTTGATGTTATCAGGTTGGCAGCAAGCAGTTCAAACGGATGGTTCTGAACTTGGAAAAAATCTTATTCCTGTTGCACAAACTGGGCATATTTGGGTCTGGAATCCATCAGGCGAAGGTGTGAAACAAGCGGTTACTTTGGCAAATAATAATTATCCAACAATTCTGGCATACGCAGATAAAAGTTATTTTGACTTAGCTTATACATCAAGTATGTATGAGCCTGGGTTTACTTGGGCTGCACCTAATTTAGATACCTATAGTGCTTTAAGTTTAGCGCAAACTGCAAGTAAAACTCAGTCATTAAGTAAGCTTCCACAAAATATCCTTGGTCTTGAAGGAACTTTATGGTCAGAAAATTTAGCCAGTTTTGATCACTTGATGTACTCCGCATTGCCAAAAATGCCTGGTTTGGCTGAGGCTGCTTGGTCGCCAAATTATATTACGGCGGATAAACAGCAATTAAATTGGCAAAGCTTAGCAACTCGACTTGGTTGTGGTGAAACTGGATTCTTGGCATACTTAAACAAACTATATGGTGTTAATTACCGTGGTTATCCAAATGGAATTAGTAAAGAAGTTCCTGATGGTAGTTTGTGCCAAGAGAAATCTGCACTGATACCACCAAATTTATAATTCATTCAGCTTAAAAGTTCACCAAAAGGTGGACTTTTTTTATTGTATTTACAATAGAGTTTAAAAAAATCTATCTTGGTTTGACAAAATGAATATAATCATGTACTTGATTAATTTTGATAGAATTTTTCAATCAAGTTAAACTAAAAATGAGCATTGATTTAGGTTGTTAATTTAATATTATTTGTCGTGCTAAAGATAAATTAATAACCTAAGTTAATGTATAAATTGGAATTTTGAATGTTTATAGTAAAGGATAAAGTTATGAATAAATCTAAAACATTACTTACTGCTGCGGTGGTTGCAAGTTTATCAACATTGCCAACTTTATCGGTTGCTGCATCTACGCCTGCACCATCTCCAACTAGTCAAGCAACAAATAATTGTTGTCATGCTAAGAAATCTAAAAATGAAAGTGCTACAGCTAATAAAATCGCTGCTAAAAAAACCAATTCAACCAATTAATTTATTAATCGTTCCTAATTAAATAAAATGTTACCATCATTAAATGGATTTGGGCTTAAGCTGCGGCATGAACATTATCAAGAAATTTTAACTGATTCACCAAGAGTAGACTGGTTTGAAATCTTAAGTGAAGACTATCTTAATGTTGGTGGTAATAATCGTTATTATTTAGAGCAAATTAGTCAACGCTTTCCAATAGCTATGCATGGCGTATCTTTATCTTTGGGTGGCTGTGATCCATTAGATTTAAAGTATTTGGCGGAACTTAAGCAGCTTGCTCATGATATTAAAGCCGTGCATATTTCTGATCATTTATGTTGGACGACACGAAATCAAATAAATAGCCATGATTTATTGCCGATGCCATATACCGTTGACACGGTGAAGCATATTTCTCAGCGAATTCGGCAAACGCAGGTTTTTTTGGAACAAACGATTTTAGTTGAGAATGTCTCGAGTTATTTGAATTACACTAGTTCCGAATTAAGTGAGTGGGAATTTATTAATGCGATTTTAGCCGAGAGCAATTGCTTGTTATTATTAGACATTAATAATGTGTATGTAAATAGCATAAATTATAATTTTGATCCGCTTGAATATATTCGTGGTTTAGATTTAAGCAAAGTTGCGCAAATTCATTTGGCAGGTCATACGCAGCAAGGTAAATACTTAATTGATACGCATGATGCGCCAGTTACTCGAGCTGTATGGCAGCTTTATCAAAATACTTTGCAATTACTTGGTCGAGTTCCTCCAGTTTTATTGGAGCGTGATGATAATATTCCGTCATTAAGTGAGTTGGTAGTTGAGTTAGATACTGCGCGAAACTTAAGTCATGGATAAATTAAAACAGTTGCAAAGTATTTTTCTGCAATCATTGCTTGAACCAAATTGGGATTTAATTCACGAAATTGATGGAGATAAACCTGAAAAATTAGCGCGCTTAGCAATTTATCAAGATGGCTATTTTTATCGTCTTTATAATGCGTTGGTTAATAATTTTCCATTGCTGGCATCAATAATTGATGAAGATGAATTTAGCGAATTAATTACAGCATATATTCATAATTATCCATCACATTGTCATGGTTTACAGTTTTTTGGCCAGCAATTACCGGACTTTATTTGCCAATATTCTTTGGGTCGTAAATTTCCATATTTAGCCGAAGTTGCTGCACTAGATCTAGCTTTATTAACCGCAAGTATTGCTGTGAATCAACATTTAGTTACATTGGAGTTATTATCTAAATTATCTGAAGATCAATTAGGTCAATTAAAAATACAATTGGCTGCACATGTTACCCGATTAGAGTTTAATTATAATATTCTTGAGTTATGGAATTCAGCACAGTTAAATTTGCTTGAACCAGTGAAACTAGACTTTAAACAGAGAGTTTTATTTTGGCGCAAGGATTTAATTAATCAATTTAGAATTGTAGATAACAATCTAGAACAGCAGGCATTACAATTTGTGCAAACTGGTACCAATTTTGATTCTTTTTGTGAGTTTTTAAGTACTAATTTAAATGCGAGTGAAGAGCAAATTGGATTGATTTTGCAACAATGGATTGTCGATGAGTTGTTAATTGACGATAGGAGTTTTATTGCTTGAGTCCTTATTCTTTCTTTAAGAGTGATAAGCGTAAGGACTCTGGGTTTTATTGATTAAATTTTATAGTTTTACCTCAACCGCTGAATATTCTTCCTCATAGCTTTCATTGTATACGCCATAATACACGACTCTTCGTGCTGTAAAATCAACTTCATAATTAATTACACCAGCATCCCAAGTAGCTTGAAGAAATTCAGGAAAGGTACTTTTTCCTGCTTGATCCTGTCTAATTGCGGCAATTAATGCATCTTGATTAAATTTTGAAATTATATGAGTTCCTGTGACCAGTGGAGTTCCTTGTTGTACGATTGCTGCGTTATTTCTAATTAAGTAAATTGATTGGCAAGATGGCAATGACCATCGGTTAATTAAAACTCCAGCTTGCCTGAGAACCTCTGCAAGTACTGGAAATCCACCTACTGCTGGACGAATTGACATGGCATGTTTTTGAGCTTCTATAAGCTGGTTAATCGTATCTTTCATTTAACTTCCTTTATATATTTTATTCTTTAAAAACTTCCCTATAAATTGCTATTTATTTTTAGGTGGGTCGTATTATTTATTTATAAATTAAATTATAGTTTGATCACTATGGCGCTTAGCGTAACCTAGACCAACTGCACAAACAATTAAAATACATAGCATGTAAATCAATGGCGTTGCATATATTCCATAGCCAGCTTTAATTCCACTACTAATGATAATTGGAGCCATGCCGCCAAATATTGTGAAACCAATGTTGTAACACATTGCAACTCCAGTTAAACGAATTTTGGCAGGGAAGAGGCACGTCATTAAATATGGAATGATCATTGCTGCAGCACCTTCTAGAATTGCTAGAATAACTGTACCTGCTGCGTAAAATTGTGAATTAATTAACCAATAACTGCATGGAATAAGTATAATACAAGTAATTATTAAGTTGCGTAGAATAATGTATGGTGAGGTGGTATTGGCAATTCTTCCTAAGATATAAATAGTTAATACATTACTAATCATCGCAACAGTCATGATTGAACTTATTACTTTATTGTCAACTTTAAGTATGCCGTGTAAATAAGTTGGCATGAAAATAATTGCTACCACAACTAAACCTGACATAATTGCAGTAGTTGCAATTCCAGCAATCATTTGAGGTAGATGGTGTTTAAACAGAAATGCTAACGGAAACTCTGGTTTATCTTCAATACGTTTAAACGCAGCAGTTTCATGCAATGTCTGACGAATTTTGTAACTAATTAGGCAAATTACACCACCTAAAATGAACGGAATTCGCCAACCATAACTGCCTAATTCAGCAGGAGTAAATATATGATTTAATAATTGATTAATTAATCCGCCAAGTAAAAGACCTGAGTTCACACCAACCATCGTAATTCCAAATCCGCTACCACGTTTTTCAGGCATTGTTTCGCTAATGTATACGTAGGTACTAGGAAGTTCACCACCTAGTGCTAAACCTTGCAGCAAACGGAAGACAACTAGGCCAATCGGTGCGATAATTCCAATCTGATTATAAGTTGGTAATAATCCAATTCCTAACGATGAAATACCCATCAAAATTATGGTAATTATCAAAACTTTTTTACGTCCATGTTCATCACCAATATGACTAAATAGCATTCCACCAAGTGGACGTGACAAATATCCCAACACAAAAACTACATAGCTTTCGATAATTGAGAGTAATTGATTATCACTTGGGAAAAATTGATGTGCAAAATAGACTGAAAACATTCCGTAAATAATAAAATCATAAAATTCTAGCATACCACCTAAGGCAGCTAATCCAACGATTTTACGTTCCTGCGGATTGAGGCGAAATTGATTTGACATATTGGCTCCTAAAATTAGCTTTATTGTAACAAAAAAGCAGTGCAGCAAAACATTATTAGCAATGTTGTCAAGATTGTGCTTTTATGGTTAAATACATTAGTTCTTCTGCTAATGATGAATTTATTTTATTTTTTAGATAGATGATTAAATGGATATAAAATAAAAGAGTAGCACAATGCTACTCTTTTATTTGGAACAGTAAATAAAATTTACTGACAGCTTTCACAATCTGGATTATCAATTGAACAGAATTGAGCATCGGTTGCTGGAATATTATTTTCCACATTTGCGCGTGAGCTAAATTCGCCAACAGTTCCATCTGCCGTAACTGCATTTAATTCACCACCGCGTCCAGTTGATTTTTCAGCTGAAGTTGCTGATAAAGTGCGTAGATAGTAAGTGGTTTTTAAACCACGTTTCCATGCTAGGCGGTAAAGTTCATCTAATTTACGACCTGATGGTTGTGACATGTACAGATTTAGCGATTGTGCTTGATCTAGCCATTTTTGACGACGACTTGCCGCTTCAACTAACCAAGCAGTATCCATTTCAAAAGCAGTTGCATATAATTGACGTAAATCATTTGGAATACGATCAATTTTTTCTAAGCTTCCATCAAAATATTTGATATCACTAAGCATTACTTCATCCCAAATACCACGTTGTTTCAAATCTTTTACCAAGAACTCATTAACCACGGTGAATTCACCAGATAGATTTGATTTAACAAAAATATTTTGGTAAGTTGGTTCAATCGAAGCTGAAACTCCAATAATATTTGAAATCGTTGCAGTTGGTGCAATTGCCAAACAGTTTGAATTACGCATACCGTAAGTTTTGATTTGTTCGCGTAGGGCATCCCAATCCAAAGTAGTTTTGGTGTCTACTTGAAAATATTCAGGATTATTACGAGCATTTGCTAATAATTGTAAACTGTCTGGCGGCAAAATTCCCTGTGACCACAAACTGCCTTCGAAGCTTGAATAACGACCACGTTCACGTGCCAATTCACTTGAAGCCCAATAAGCGTAATAAGCAATCATTTCCATTGATTTATCGGCAAATTCAACTGCTTCAATTGATGAATATGGTAAACGTAAAACATGCAAGCTATCTTGAAATCCCATGAAGCCAAGACCAACTGGGCGGTGTTTCAAATTAGAATTCCGTGCTTTAAGCACAGGATAGAAGTTGATGTCAATTACATTGTCTAACATTCGCATTGCTGTGGTAACTGTTTGACGTAATTTTACGCTGTCTAGGCCATTTTCAGTTAAGTGATTAACTAAGTTAATTGAACCTAAGTTACATACGGCAATCTCATTTTCGTTCGTATTTAAGGTAATTTCGGTACATAAGTTTGAACTATGCACTACACCAATATGTTGTTGTGGCGAACGAATATTACATGGGTCTTTGAAGGTAATCCACGGGTGACCAGTTTCAAAAAGCATAGTTAAAATTTTACGCCATAGTTGTAATGCAGGAACTTTTTTGCTAACGCGTAATTTACCTTCAGTAGCTAATTTTTCATAGCCTACATATGCTACTTCAAATTCTTTACCAAACTTATCATGTAAGTCAGGAACCTCATTTGGTGAAAATAAAGTCCATTCGCCTTGTTCGTGGACACGTTGCATAAATAAATCTGGAATCCAATTTGCAGTATTAATGTCATGGCAACGACGGCGATCATCACCAGTATTTTTACGTAAATCTAGAAACTCTTCAATATCTGCATGCCAAGTTTCTAGATATACACAGGCTGCTCCTTTGCGTTTACCGCCCTGATTAACGGCAACAGCAGTATCATTAACTACTTTCAAAAATGGAATTACACCTTGGCTTTTACCATTGGTGCCTTTGATGTGCGCACCCATGGCACGTACAGGCGTCCAGTCATTACCCAATCCTCCAGCAAATTTAGATAATAATGCATTTTCTTTTATGCCGTCATAAATGCCGATTAAATCATCTGAGATCGTAGTTAAATAACAGCTGGATAATTGAGAATGCAAAGTTCCTGCATTAAACAAAGTTGGTGTTGATGACATAAAATCAAAGCTAGACAAGATTTTGTAAAATTCAATAGCACGACGTTCACGTTCAACTTCATTTAAAGCTAATCCCATTGCTACACGCATAAAGAATACTTGCGGTAATTCGATTCTACGTCCATAAATATGTAAGAAATAACGATCGTAAAGTGTTTGTAAACCAAGATATTTAAATTGGAAATCACGGCGTCCGTCTAATGCTGCACCAAGTTTAGCTAAATCAAACTCAGCTAAACGTGGATCAAGTAATTCAGCCTTGATACCTTTTTTGATATATTCGCCAAAATATGTTTTGTACAGATCCTGCATCTCAGCTTGGGTAACTTCATGTCCAATAACTTCATGGCGAATTGTATGTAGTAATAATCGTGAAGTAACCGTATTATATGCTGGTTCACCTTCAATTAATTGACGTGAAGCAAGCACTACCGATTTGAATACTTCTTCTTCACTAACTCCATCATAGATATTTTTAATTGCTTCATCTAAAATTAATTTTGGTTCAACATCTAGTAATCCTTCACAGGCTGCCTGAATTACACCGTAAATATGTTTAATATTAATTTCTTTACGGCTACCATCAGCATGAGTTACGTGAATTTTATGTTCAGGGCGTTTCACACCATCCAGGTCACGCTCATGGCGGCGTTCTTCACGATATAAAACATATGCTCGTGCTACATCATGCTCACCGCTACGCATTAAAGCTAATTCAACTTGATCTTGAATTTCTTCAATATGAATTGAACCACCTTCTGGCTTTCTTTGCTGTAAAGCAAATACGACTAAATTAGTGAGTTGTGCAACTTGATCTCGTACACTAACCGACGAAAGGCTATTAATACTATGCACACCAATATAGGCTTTAGTGATAGCGACTGCGACTTTGCTTGGGTTAAATTCAACGGCTTCTCCATTGCGTCGAACTACTAAATACATCGAAAAATCACCACTAGGTGCCATTGCTTGCCCATATTGGGTAGCTAGCATACTGGCTTCGTTATTCAGATTCATATTCTTTAGCCTTTATTAAGCTTACATCTGTTTTACTAGATATAGGTTGTTTTATATATTTTAACACTATAGATTGTGTTTTACAGAATGGATTATACCGATTAAGTTTTAAAATCTCAACTAAAAAACACGATAAAAAAATAAAAAAACAGATTGACTTTTGAAAGTGTAGTAAGCGCATGGGTTTGCGCTGAATCTTAAAATAAAATCTTGAAAAGTAATTTGTAACACTTTTGTAAATAAAAAATCACCTCAGATTTATTTGAAGTGATTCCTATTTATTTGCTCAGTTTGGTAACTTAACGTTTATTACCACGTGTTTGTCCTGCACCGCCAAATAATGCCGCAACTGATTTTTTAGGAGCAGAATTGTGCCCATCAATGTTTTTATTGTTATTTGGCTTATTTTTTTTAGCGACTGTGCTTGCCGTTGTTTGTGGACGTGATGGCGATTTTCGGTCATTACGTTCTGTAAATACTGGTGCAGGTGGATTAGCTTTATGGCGACCATGTATTATTGGTTTTTCTGCCGAAACTTTTGGAGCAAACCGTGGATCAAAACCTTCTACCACTTCGCTAGTAATTTTCATGCGCAGTAGTTTTTCAATTGCAAGTAATTGTTTAGTTTCATCACTTGATACCAAAGACACTGCATCACCTGTTTTGCCCGCACGACCTGTACGACCAATACGGTGTACGTAATCTTCAGGTACATTGGGTAATTCATAGTTAACTACATGTGGTAAGTCAATAATATCTAAACCGCGTGCAGCAATATCAGTTGCCACTAGAACTTGCAGTGAACCATCTTTGAAGTTAGCTAAAGTACTAGTACGTGCCGATTGACTTTTATTACCATGAATTGCTGAAGCAGATAGACCATGATCAATTAGGTACGCTGCTAAACGGTTTGCGCCATGTTTTGTACGTGTAAATACCAAAACTTGGTACCAGTTGTGTTCTTTAATAAGGTGAGCTAATAACACTCGTTTTTGCTCAGTGCTAACTGGGTGAACTTTATGGGTAATTAAAGCAGCGGTAGTATTTGGTGCTGAAGCTTGAATTAATACTGGGTCATTCAAAAATTGTGCAGTTAGAGCTTTAATTTCAGTGGAGAATGTTGCAGAAAATAATAGAGTTTGGCGTTTTTTGGGTAGCAATGCTAGAATTTTTTTAATGTCGCGAATAAAGCCCATGTCTAGCATACGATCTGCTTCATCAAGCACTAAAGTTTTAATCTGACTTAAATTTAAGGTGCCTTGTGCAACATGGTCTAGTAGTCGACCTGGTGTAGCAACTAAGATATCTACACGGCTACGGAGAGCCTTGATTTGTGGATTGATGCTGACACCACCAATCATAACCATTGAAGTTAATTTGAGATGCTTACCATAATCAATAATGCATTCCTCAACTTGAGCAGCTAATTCACGAGTTGGTACCAAAATTAAGGCACGAATTGGTGGGCGACCTTCTGATGGTCCCTTGACAGATTTATCTGAGAGCATATGTAGAATGGGAAGTGTAAATGCAGCAGTTTTACCGCTACCAGTTTGTGCGCCAGCTAAAATATCACCGCCAGCTAAAATTGCTGGAATCGCTTGTTCTTGAATTGCCGTTGGTTCAGTATAACCAAATTCTGTTACGGCATTGACGATTTCAGACGCCAAACCTAATTTTGCAAAAGACATATTTGTAATTTTCCTAATTTGCCATGAGTTTATGTACATGACTTTCTAATTTGTATATGATTTATAATTTTAAACCAATGTGTTAAGTATAATAACCGTTTTAAACGGTACGATATTATTACATAATATCATTGTAAAGTAAGATAAATAAATGAATTAATTGAATATTCATGATTTAATTTGGTTTATTTATGTTTGAGTGGCTTTGATAATATTAAGATGATATTAATTCGCGCAAAAATACTAGCAAAGCAAATAAAATCTACCACAAGTATCCATATGGATTACAAACTGTTATTAACAGATTAAATATGGCATAGTGCAGTGAAATAAGATATGTCAAGCTACTACGAGGAGATGTGTGCCTCATGGCAATAGTAAATATTTTAGTTGTAAGATATTAGGTTTTGAGGTGATTAACAATACGCTTAATACAGAGTTTTGCCTACGTTGCCTATTAAGATGTATTAATAAATATGTAACACCTGCAATTTTCAATATAGACCACGGAGTTTAATATATTACTAAACCATGGATTGAAATGCTAAATTCAAATAGATGCTAAATTCAAATAGTATTATGATTTTTCTGCGATAGCGCCGTCGTTGCAAAAATACTAAACGATTCTCCATGAACCCAAAATTATGGCCACTTTATAAAAATAAAAAGTATTAAGTACCGCAAAATATAAAAAATTACTTATAATTCATTTATATATGATTGAATATCAAAATTCTGGACTATAGAGCTTTTAGATAAATATAATGGATGGTGAGGATTTTTGTATTTTTTATCTTCAATAGTAACCCATTGACAATTAAAAATATTTAATTTTTCATGTATATCAAAAAGACATTGTTTTAAATAATTTCGCTTATGAATATTTCCACCCCAAGCAGCCCACACTATGGGAGGAGAGTTCTTCATGGTTTCAATCTGTCTATAAATATAATTAAGGTTTTTTTATGTATTTTTTTATCTATTTTATGATGCATTTCGCTGGGGTTAGTTGCTCTTTGTGGATACAGGTTGATCATAACCCATCCATCAAATCCATGTTTAATAGATAGTCTTTTAACTGCCTTCATGGTATTGTCTAATTTTTTATTTGTTGCTGTGCTTGGGTTTATCCCCATACAAATAATCGTATTATTTCCAGATTGACCTAACGTATATCGATTAATATTATCGTAACTATTTTTATATATATCACAAATTTCTTCTATAGACATTATTATCACTCATATTAATAAAAGATATTTAACAACAGCATGAATTATATACTAATACCACGGTGACAATTATTACTATTTCAATTTCAGATTTTCTTTATAATGACAACACTGCCACAGCCTTGGCATGATGTTCTCTGCTCCATAACGATCAGTTAAGAATGAAGATGGTTTTTTTATAGTTTTGTATAATTTGCTAATCAAAGCTGGAGAAGCATTTTGCAACGGTAATGTAATTGCTTATTTCTTCCGGAACCTCTGCTTATCTAATTAATATAAGTATATCTGACATCCCAGGTGATATGCTGAGTTTATTTTTACCATCTCCTAACCCTTTTGGGAATTCTTAATCACGCTTGTATTATCATTATCTTGATGAGTTACCCCTGTATACTTCTTTCCACTATTAATAAAACTTGTTTTATCAAGTGACATTAATAGATGTACAATATACATCTATTTTTGTGACATTTTGTGTCGTGATGCGATTAATTTGTGCTATAATGTGGTAGATTTTGAATTAATAGTTAATAAAACTAACACATGCTAAGTGAAACGAAGAAATTTTAATTAGCACATAACTATAAGAAGTGGCAGAAAGATAAATAATGACATTAAATAAAATAAAAAAATTTAACACAACTATGAAGTATATATTCTTAATACTAGTAGTAGTATTGTCTGCTTGTTCGAGTAAGATTCCCGAGAGCCCAGAAGAATTAACAAATCTTGCTAGAGATTACGAATTGGGTATAAACACAAAGAATTACGAGCTTGGTATAGACACAAAAGATGACAATGAAAAAGCATTTTTTTTGTATCAAAAAGCTGCTAATCAAGGATATGCAAAAGCTCAAGCTTCGCTTGGTAGCATGTATTACTATGGAGTAGGGACTAAACAGGACTATAAACAGGCATTTTTTTGGTATCAAAAAGCTGCTAATCAAGGATATGATAGAGCTCAACTTTTACTTGGTGAAATGTATTATGATGGAAAAGGAGCTGACCAAAATTATAAGGAAGCACTATATTGGTTTCAAAAGTCTGCATATCAAGGGAATAATACTGCACAAGAAAATTTAGGGAAAATGTACCTGTATGGAAAAGGGGTAAAGCAAAATTATGATAAGGGATTGTCTTTGATTAAAAAATCCGCTGATAATGGAGGTCGTTTTGCTCTAGTATTGCTTGGCGAAATATATGAGCATGGAATTGGTGTAAAACAAGATTATGATCAAGCGTTGTACTGGTATAAAAAAGCTGTTGAAGAAACCGTCGATGGTGCGGTAGAACATGTAAGACTTATTGAAATGAATCTTAATAATAAAATCAAAGATATTAGAATTACGTCTAGTGGTAAAGAGTTTTATATTCTAAGTGATGGGGAGTTGAAAAATGGGAAATGTAAGTCTGGAGATATAGGTTGTACTATGGAGTACATGCTTGGAGATAAGCCGCTTAGTTCTTATGAAAAAGTTTCTCAATCAAGTGCAACAACTCCACTTGATGGTGGAACAAATAGTTCTATCAGTAAAACAAACTATTATATTGGTGGTAAAGATACATATGTAATTGCAACTTATTTTGGTGGTACTATGGATATAGACATGCACCATTTCCAGATAATCCAAATTGATGAAGGTGGAACAATGAATTATTCAGAACCATTTGATGCAAGAGATGGCCTTATTGATAACAACATTACGAGTAAAAAAAATAAACCTGAAAGTGTTTATTCAGTAAATGAAAGCAAAGATGTATTGACAATTTTAGGTCCAAATAAAGATTTGTCATATACTTTCTCAAATGGAGTACTAACTACTATAGATAACCAAGCTGCAAAATCAACAAAGGAAATCATAGATTCAGTAAAACAGAGTGATTGTTTGGATACTCAAAATGATGTCATAGATGAAGGTACTCATATGTGCAGACATGGTCTTGAATATTGGTGCAAATTGTTTAATAAATTAGACAATCCAGCACATGATAGAAATTATCAAATTTTGAAAAATTCCTGTACTTCAAATACAATAGAAAATTAATAATCATGATTGAATAATTTTGATATTTTTTTACGGTTCATAATCTATTATACGACTAAGTTTAACAGTGGTTATGTGAGAGTTCTAATATTACTGACAATGCTTTTTAATGGAGATATAAAATTTTAAGAAATACGTTTATTAAATTATTTATTATAAGCTTAGGCTTTAATTCTAAGGTCTATGCAGGTGACATTAAAGGTATTAGCTTTTATCCAAATATGAAGGTATACACTAGCAAAGAAGTTATTGAAAGTACTATAAATCTTATAGATTATAGATATATCAATGATTCGACGCTTATAACACCAGATACCCCACTCAAAAAAAGCGATTTTGGACTATACAACGAAAAATCTTTAGTATACCATGTTCCAAATTCCAAATATTATTTAATACAATCATTAGTAGGGGTAACGTCTGGCAAAAGAAATCTTAAAATTGCTAATCGCGAGAATAATCCTTACTTGATATTATCAGAGAGTAAGCCGTTAATTACGGATCTTGGCAGTGAAATAATTGAAGAAGGCGTTTTTTCTGATAGTAAAATAACTGTTGAATTTTTATCAGGTGTTCAAGATGTAGATTATGTTTACTGTGAAACACTTAGTCGCTTTCAATCGGGTAATAATGAAAATGTATGGTATCATGAAGCAAATGGTAAATATTTAATTACAGAATACATAACAGAATATCCAAAGATAGATAATAATGGTTCACGTAAGAAATCACGTAAGAAATCACGCTGTATTATAACTCAAGTACTAGACTCTCAGCAGTTTAAAGATTTGGTAAATAGGAATGAACAACAGGCAAAACAAAAACTGGATAATTATAATGCAAATATGTCCCAAGTGGATAAATTATCATCAAAGATGCACATGCGAGGCTGTATAAGATTTAAGGATCCTTTTCCTTTGGGGTTAGAAATTCAATCTACAACCGACTGCTTATTAAATCTTCGCTCGTGGTGTCAACAATATAGAAAAATTACTAATAAAGGTACTACAAGTCAGTTTACCGATATGATGGATGGATATTGTAATTAAACTTAAATTATTTTCTCGTTGAAGATTAAAATTAATTTTTCTGAGTAAACATTATGAAAAATAAGCCTCAAGTTCATCAGGTTTCGCGTCTTACTTTAATTTTGTTAGCAGCATTTATTTCTTTTCTTCTTAGTGCTTGCAATGGTAGCAGTGGTAATTCAAATAATCCCACTTATGCACAGATTGCTGTGCCAACTACGACCTATTTGGATAATGGTAATCAGACTAAATTTGCAACTTACACAAGCGCTGGAAATGGTCAGTTAGTGTTAACAGAAATTGACACAGGTTCAGATTTTTATGTGGTTGAATCTAGCTTTGTCGGTCCAAACGTAGTTCGTACTAATCAGATGATTCCATTAGTTTATGATCATGGAAACACCTTTCGCCCTGGTATATTGGCTTATACCAATGTTAATTACTTAACTGAAAGTGGTGCTATAATTATTGGAACCAATGCGCAAGTACCGATTGTGATCGTTGCCGATGGTGAGATTAGTAGTGTGGAGAGCCAGAACCATGCAATTCTGGGTATGCGGATGAATAGTAATCTATCGGCGAAGCTTTTCTTACCTTATCCATATAACCAGATGTTTATGTTAGACTTTCCTGATAACAAGTTAATTTTTGGCAATTTTAGTTCAAGTCAGATAAGTAACTTTGGCACAACTCAACTAATTGAAAGTGCTTGTGACAATGAATCAGCTGTCACTACTTCGCAGGCCAGTTGTTGGAATGATATGGCATTACAAGTAAGCTATACTGCGAATTATAAAAATAAGAAAATTGAGTCAACTTTTAATACTTTGTTTGATAGTGGTGCAGCATCGAATTTTCAAGTAAATCCATTACCAGATTGGTTAGAAGCTAACAAAACTGGTGCAAATATTGAAAATGCACAGGTTAGAAATCAGGTACGAGCAAGTTTATCGACTAATTTGGGTGATTTTAATGTACCTCTAAATTTACCAATTGGGGCGAATGAGTCGCAATTTAACGGTGGAAATATGGTTAATGCAGGCAATAACTTATTTAATTTCTATCAAGTTTTATTTGATCAAGTACATGGACGAATTGGTTTACTTAATAATACCAGCAATCGCTCGGTCACAGTACCATTAACGTATCAATTACAAGGTGAGTCAATGGGGTTACATGTGCAAATTAATCTTGGTAGTAACCCAGTTTATGTTGCTCTTGACACTGGTTCAATTGGGTTACGGGTATTAGAAAGTCAAATTTCAGATTGGTCAAATATTACCTCTGATACCAAGTATCATCTTAATTACGAATATCGTGATGGCGTAGTTATTCGTGGGTATTTGGCTAATGGCCCAATTTCGCTTGGTGGAATTACGACTAATATCGATTTCATGGTAATTGATAGTGTAACGTGTAGCTTACAAATTCCTAATTGTCCAAAAGGTTCATTTGTTGCAAGTGGACGTGGCGGTGTAATGGGAGTGCGTTTGGATAATAAGGGTGAATATGATGATGGAATTTGGAGTCCATTACCACAGTTTGCTGGAAATTATTCGAATGGATTTATTATTAGTGGCAATTTATCTGCTCCAGCGCTGACTCTTGGTTTGACCTCAACTAATCAGGTGGGATTTGGTATGCAAAGCTTGTTACCGTATACGCAACCAACAGATAATTTGGCCCCATATTATTTGTGGGATGTCGCTCTTCCTGCTAAAATTAGTTACCCCTTAAGTGGTGGTGAACTTAAAGAAAAGGTTGGGTTAGTGCTTTATGATACTGGGACCGCTCAGTATACGATTTATAACCAAGATTCTAATCAAGTTGGGATAATTGCGAGTGGCTTAACGATTAATCAAACACAACGAGTTGGTAGCGGTGATTATTTTATTTGGTCTTTTACTACTGGTACTACGCTGTTTGTTAATGCGGCTTATCGCTCAAACGAAAGCCCAGATGTTTTAGTTAACACAGGTAATACTCCGTTTACAATGTTTGATATTCTTTATGATGTGCAAAATGGACAGATGGGCTTTAAATCAAATAATTAGTACTCTGAAGTGTTAAAATATAGTTATGTAAGTAGTTGAGTAGTTTCATTTAATAGTATTTATGGTTTAACGTTCATACCTGATGCTTGACTATTATCAGTATTTGATTGTAGTATGCATAATTCGTAGTTTACTTTTTGTAATTACTACTTTGTGATATTAAAAGTGATTGTTTATTATTAGATATGATTTTAAAATTATGGAGAATTATTATGCGTGAAAATATTGAGCAATTTTTAAGTTCTGCGGCATTTGGTGTAATTGGTGCCTCGGCAAATCGTGCTAAGTTTGGTAATATGGTTTTACGCTGTTATCAACAAAATTCACGAGTAGTTTACCCTGTCAATCCTCAATTAGATGAGGTTGAGGGTTTGGTATGTTTGAAATCAATTAACGATCTGCCAGATAATGTTAAGAGTATTTCCGTCATTACGCCACCTAGCATTACGGAACAAGTAGTTGAGTTGGCTCACTCCAAAGGCATCAAGAATATTTGGATGCAGCCTGGTGCTGAAAGTGAGTTAGCTGTTCAAAAATGTGTTGAGTATGGCATTAATGTAATTGCCGATGGCAGTTGCATTTTAGTTATGCTAGGGTTTCCACACTAATTTTTAGTCGGCAAAGAATTGAGATATTTCTAATGCCAATTGCTTAGGGTAATGATGCAAGAAAAAGTGCCCGCCATTTGGGTAGCTAATTAGTTTGGAGTTGGGGATTAGGTCATGTAGTATCCAACTAGCCTCCGGTTTTGTTACCCAATCATTTTTAGCTACGGTTATTAATGTTGGTAGGCTAATTTGCTTGAGTTTGTCATGATTGGAACGCCAATTTGCCACGGCTTGGTCTTGTAGTGCCTGAGCTTTATCATTGAATGGATAAACATAATGCTGAATTGGTAAAATTGTTTTAGCTAAGTATTTACGTAATTCTAAAGATGGAACTTCAGAAAAAAACACTTCAGTTAGGCGTTCACGGTTTTCTTTATTAGGTTTATCGCGCAAGTTCCTGACTAATTGATGTAGTCTACCGAGGGTAAAGCTGTAGTCTGGTTGACTGACAATGAAAATTAACCCACTAAGTATCTCTGCGTGCTGGTAAGCCATTGCTTGCGCAATAATACCACCCATTGACCAACCGCAAACTAAAGGTTTATCAAGATTCAATGCATTAATAAAATCTCTACAATCTAATGCGAGCCCATCCATATCTTCAGTGTTATTTGAGTAGCTTTCTCCAACCAAGCGATTATCTGGCAAATAAAGCGTAAATTTATTTGCCAGAGTATAAATAAATTCACTATTCCAATGTAGTAAATTTCCCGAATAACCAACTAACATAATTAATGCAGGACCTTTGCCTAGTGTTATATAGCCAATTTGCCCACTATCCGTCTGAATGGTTTTGTATTCGTGCTGCTGTAATGTCATTAGATTTCCTTGTGTATTAAAATTATCTCACGTTACATTTAGAAATAGGTATGGTTAATTTTAATTATTACTACTAGTGAATTTTGTGTAATGTATTTGCCATTCTAATAATTTTTTAATGCAAAAAGCCACTCAGATTGAACTGAGTGGCTTTGAGATAATTAAGCTAAGTTATTAACTTAACTAAATATTACCAGCTTTTACGTTGTGAGTATCCACTACGGAAGCCACCATCTGTTTTTGGTTTGTCTTCTTTTTCTTTAACAACCAAAGAACGGTTTTTATAACTTGTACCATTTAATGCACTAATGCATGTTTGTGCATCAGAAGTACTTTCCATGTCTACAAAGCCAAAACCTTTGCTTTGACCAGTATCTCTGTCACTAACAACTTTGGCAGTAACAACGCTACCGTGCTGTGCGAACAGATCTTGTAATTCTGAACTTGTAATGCTGTAATCTAAACCAGCTATGAAAATTGATTTTTGCATAGTAAATGCCTTTTAAAATAAATAAATAAGAATAAAACTGAATATTTGATGGCAAGATACTGTGAAAATAATTAAATTCTAGCTAGATATGATGTGCATTAAAGATTAAATTTTAAATGAGCTCAGATTATAGCATTCTAATTGTTGTCTGGTGGATTTATTTGAAATTAATTATTCATTTAGTAAACTTTGAATTCCGATTTCAAAGCGTAATGGCTTAATTAGTGGACTATAGCGTACAACTACTGAACCATCTCGGTTAATTAAGAATTTAGTAAAATTCCATTTGATGCTTGTCGAACCGAAAATTCCTTTGGCACGTTGTTTCAAATATTGATAAAGTGGATCGGTGTTTTGACCGTTGACTTGAACTTTATTCATCATTGGGAAGCTGACCCCGTAATTTAGACTACAAAATTGCTGAATTTGTTCTGCGTCTCCTGGCTCTTGATTGCCAAATTGATTACATGGAAACCCGAGAATTACTAGTCCTTGATCTTTATAGCGTTGATAGAGATCTTCTAATTCGGTGTATTGTGGAGTGAAGCCACATTTACTGGCGGTATTTACAATTAGAATTACTTTGCCCCTAAGAGTAGATAAGTCTAATTCTTCATTATTTATAGTTTGAACTTTGAAATCATAAATTGAGGTTGGCATAGCGTGTCCTTTTATTGTGTGTTAAATCATTCTCAAGTCCGTATATTAGTTTTATTCAAATATTAAATTGCAAGATGTATTTTCTGGTATTTAGAAGAATAATTCAAGTTTATCTTAAGCAAAATGTTGAGTTTTTTGATTTAGTTTATTTTAAATTAACTTTAATTGAAGTAATTTCATGACTTTTCTTATAGTTAGCTTTTATATACCGATTCTTACAAGTGGTTCTTATATTTCTGTATAACTGTAATACAATTTTGTCTATTGATAGTATCTTGATTTTTTGGTTAAGATATCGACCTTGAAAATAATGTCTACCAAAATATGTTTAATGTTTAGAGTGGCTTTTAATTTAAATATGGTTTTATTGATTGGTTTAATTTTGTAATGCACTAATTCTTTTTTTCCGATCATCTTCATAGCGTTGGATACATTCATCAATGAAATTACAAAAAACTTGAACTTTGCTGCTTTTATACTTTGATGGAGTAATCAAGTAATATTTTGTTTGATAAATTCGTAGTCAGGTAAGATAGGAATCAAGTCCTGGTTCGTACCCAGAAAGAATTCATATTCTTCTAGTCCCATGATGAATTTTCCTGTGCGTAACAGAATCATTCCATTAGTTACATTATTTAACGCAACTACACAGTTGTTTTCGGTTATGACTGTTTCTCCAGTGCTTTTATTGTAAAAGCTAATTGGTGAAGTTTCTTTTGGATCGTGGATATCTAAATATGAAATGACTCTACTTCTATTAATGTTTTCAAGATCTTTGGGAGCACCATATTTTTGAATATATTCCTTTGTCGCATACAACCGTATTTTGGTATTAAATAATGACTTGACAATTAAAGAGTCTTGGGTTGGAAAACTTAATGAAATAGCAATATCAAACCCTGTGTTGTACAAATTTGGTTCAGTTTGTCTGAGGTTTAATTTTAGTTTGAGACCTGGATATTTCTGTAAAAACTCAGGCAGGTATGGTGTAATTAATTTCGTTGATAGATTGATTGGTAGTGTAACACGTAATTCATCTTCTACTTCTTGGCTTTCTTTCATCAGGACATTTATTATTGACTCAATTTCTTTGTCTTTATTTTTGAAATAACTATAGACTTTATTGCCAAATTCGGTGATCTCTATACTATTTGCCGTGCTACGAACGAGTTTTCTATTAAACGATTCTTCCAGACTTTGGATTTGCCTCCTAATCGAAGGCTGTGAGATGCCAAGGAGCTTTGCGGTGACTGAGTAGCTATTGCTTTCAAAAACTTTAATAAAAGTAAATAATTCGTTATATAAAACCATGCGAAGAGACTTTAATAAAAATAATTAGATATGTTTTTTGAATATTAGCATAATAAATGGCACATTAACAATATCAAATTTTGTTATATCAAGATAAGATCAGGTTGGTGATTGTTATTTAATAAATTATTAAAAATATTATTTAGATTTAAATATTTGATTTAAATCTGAAAATATCTATTTGGATTGAATCAGTATAGCTATATTATACGCGTTATATGTTGGTGGCTTAATTGTGTTTAGTGGGTGAAAGAATACGTGGATTGACCTATTTATTGCGGTTATCATCTTATATCGACCTCACATTTATGAGGTGAGCTATATTAGTATACGATTAATCAAGGTTTGTTGTTAGACAAATATTTATAAAATTAGTATAGGATAAATTACATGAGACGTATTTATACGTTAATAGCAATTATTTTTACAGCACCAATTTTTTGTGCTCATGCAGCGAGTACTTGGTCTTTTTCAAGTCAAGTATGTATTATTAATGAGACTGATAGTGTGCAAACTATAAAAGCTTATATTGATGATAAAAGTTACTATGCGCGTGGGCATAATGCAATTGATGCTTTTAGTGGCAAGACAATTAACCCAGGCACGAAGCTATGTGGTGAGATACGAATGATAAGTACTGGATCTCAGTATGTATTCTTGTTATCGACTACAACTGGACCGTTAACTCGGTTTTTTAACTACTTGAATGATGTTGATAGTACTTGGCATACTACAATGAATACAAGGTATTTTAAATTATTAAATACTGATGAAGGTTTGAAACAATGTCATTATAATAGTTGTACAGAGTTTGCCATTATAAGTTAGATGTTAATTTTGTATTATTTTGTCTAATTATTACTGTAGTTTAAGGTTAAAGGTTGGTATCTGTTTATTGAGACTTAAGATTTGTATTCGTATTCAAAAAGATTAAATTTTATGGTATAATTCGCACCGTAAATAAGTCAATTAGTGATTTCTTCTCAGCTTCTTGAATTTGTCTTCATGTTTTGTCTCGCTTAAGCTCTCATTTTAAACTTTTCTTGTCTAACAATAGTAGATTTAATTGTTGTAATTTGAAGGTGCATAAATCTGTGTTATTCTATATAACATTTGTTAAAAAAATACCAGAATTGCCCGGTTCAATGATAATTGATTGTTGTACTATGGTACACCTTGTGAGCGGGTATTATTTCTTGTTTCTATGGTGCAGTGCACAGGTCTAATGCCTTGTATTGTTTTATATAAAATTATGATATTGGTGGTTGGCTTATTTTATTACCCAATATCTTATTGTCATATAAGAAAAAAATATCTAGATATTTGTATACCGTCTAAGTTATATTATCTCGCTTTATTCATGAATTTTCTTGTATATCTATAGTAGATGTACTGCAGTGTTATTTTTTGTTTTATTATTATTTATTTCGTGTGGAAAATTATGTTAAAAAAAATAGTTGTTGGTCTGTTATTAATGACACCATTTATTTTAGTTACTGGATGCAATAGTGGTAGTGTTCAATCTGCCAGTAATGACGTGGCTGTAAATACGGCTACTGCAATGTCTAATTCAGTTACGAGTTTAGCTGCTACAGATATTTCACCAAGTAGCAGTGAAGATTCTTGTTTAAAAGCAGTACTAGAGCAAACCCAAAATTCTAATAAATTAACTACAACAGTAACATTTAACAATACTTGTAATTACGATACTTATATCGGTGGATATAAAATAAATTTCACTTCAGAATATACGGATGATAGTAAGGCACAATTAGATCCAATTTCCTTTGCCTACTTAAATTCAAGTGGAAATACTCGCAACTATAATTTAAAGTTTGTTGCGAATAGATATGCTTGTCCAAATAGTAGTGGCTCTTTTGAGAATTTAACTGGTGTGCTTGGTGCGCGCAAGGTTCAGGCTGGAACTAGCGTGGTTTTAAAAGGCATAACGACTTTGGCAAGTGGTAAGGTTTATGATCTTCCTTTGGCTAAAGCTAGCTTTAGAGTTCTAAGTCCAACTTCTGTCGCGCAAAATGAGTTGGGTACATCATTGTCTGATCCAGAATCTTTTAATTATGCGCTTTCAGAAAGTAATACGAATAAAGGAAATGACTCTCTAAGAAATATTCCGTTGAATCAATATGGTCTAAAAACCATAATGATAACCAATCATCGTTGTACTGATGTTGAATCTGCTATTCCAACTTTGGTATTACCAAGTAAAGTTACGATTGATCGCTTGCGTACAACTTGTAAAATTGATGGTAGTCAACGCCTATTATCTGAGCAGAGTTGTCGTTTTGTATTGCGTTATGATCCACAAGCAAACGATGTTATGCAAGCATATGAATCATTAGTTAATGTTGATGTGTATGCTAGAGCAGTTAATAATGGTCTGATTTCACGTAGCAATGTGTTTAAAATTCCTTATAGCTCGCGAGGTAAAATATCTGGAGTACAAATTGTTAATGATAAACTTGTAGTTGTAGATAATCAGCCTAATGGCCTAAAAAATACTTCCATTGGTAGCTTTGGTTTGAAAACATACACAATTAGTAATTCATCTGGCCAAGCTGTGGAGTCTATTACATTGTCTTATGCTCCAACTAGTTTGGGATTACCTGCGGGTTTAGCATATGATTCTACTCGTACTACTTGTAAATTAGATGGGACTCAGGCCTTGCCAGCAGGGCAAAGCTGTAATGTAGCTATTAAATACACTCCAAAAATGCAACAAGTTGAAGAAAGCGCAGTTTTTCAGGCGCTGGGATACTTAAGCAGTAGTAATAAATCTGTGGCTTATGTAAGTAATAAATCTGCGCTTGCATATTCAACGAGCGTAAATAATACTGCATCAATAATGCCAACTTCTACAGATTTCATCAGCGGTTTTGATATTGACGCCAATGTTACTGGATTAACCTTTAATAATTCTATTACGAGTATTCCAGCTGGATCATTTGGCTTAAAGGCATATTTAATTTCTAACGACACAGGGCAAAATATGTATAACGTGAATATTAATAATATAGCTGAGCTATCTGCACTTGCAACATTAAAAATTGATGAAACACGGAGTACCTGTAAATTTAATACGACATTGGCGTATAATAAATTTAGTTTAAAAGAAGGGCAAAGTTGTTTATTAGTGTTCAAATATTCGCCAACCACAACCAATAAAGCTAGCGTGAATTATAATTTGATTATATCGGGTTATAATTCCGCTGGAAGTAAAGTTGTAAGTGAGTCAACTATAGTACAAGCAACATCGAGATAATTCGTTGAAATTGTTCTTGAGTTAAGGTGGGAATCAATTTAGTTGAGTTCCCATTTTTTTATTTTATACGATTTATTAAATTGCTTCGTTAGTAGTTTGTTGATCGCATAGGTTTGAGTGTTGTTTCGTTAAACAATTTATAATAGTAATAGAGGTTAATTTGCTATAATGATTGGTTGTACCTAGTATTTCGATGGCAGTCAAATTTATGGTTATGAAATTGATGTTAGTTGCTAATCAGTTATTTTAGTGATTTAATAGTGGGCAAATTTTTAGATAGTTAGATGTGTTAGTATATGTATATGCAAAAAAAATATCCCATGCGCTTATGTAATTTGTGGTTAATAAGTACTCTTGCATTGATTGGTGCCAGTTGTTCTTTTATACCACGCACTGTTTTGGATGCTGATTCTGGGAATATTATTGAGTCGACTACGACTAGTGGTAAATATAAAATCCATATTTATCCAATTGATGCTGCCGCAGTAGCACAAAATAATAAAGCTAATTATGTTTATACGGTTGGTGATCGAGATCAGTTGGTTATTTATGTGTGGGGGCATCCTGAGTTTAGTTCTCCACTTGGTACTTCTTTTACCGGTGATAAGAGCCCTATTCTGATGGATGGCGTTGATGATTCGAATGGTACAATTGCTTCACGAGATATTTTAGATAGTGGTTTATCTTCATATACGGTGGATGAACAAGGGAATATTTTTGTACCACTCATTGGTATGGTGAAATTATCGGGTAAGAGCATCAGTCAAGTTCGCGTGGATTTAAGTAAGCGGTTGGCTAAATATGTTGTAAATCCACAAGTTAGCGTCAGGATGGCTGCATACCGGAGTAAGCGTGTCTATGTTTTGGGTGAAGTTATGAAGCCTAATGTAGTGACCCTAAACGATGTGCCTTTAGATTTAGCTGGAGCTTTGAGTTTTGCAGGTTGGGTTAATTTGAGTTCTGCAGATGTGAAGAATATTTATATTTTGCGACGTGTTTCTGATCAAGATATTACCGTGTATCGCCTTGATGTAACTACTCCAACTAGCTTACTGTTTGCCAATAGTTTTGCGTTACAGCCAGCTGATGTAGTTTTTGTTACCACCGCTGGCTTAGCACAATTTAGTCGTGTTATGAGTAGTTTTGTTAATGCGGCTCAAGCGATTTGGTTTACCGCGAACATTGTACCTGTTGGTACCGTAATCATTCCACAATGATAGGTTTGTCATGAAAAAAGATTATGTACGTGAAGTCGGTTTAGCGACCTTAGCTAAGAGTGTTAAGATTAACTTTAAGTTAATTTTATTGGTGTTAGTTCCGTTCATGATGATTGCTGTGACATTGATTGTAATTAAAAATAAGCGGCAAGTTAGTAAATTTACGACCATGGGTGTGATCCAAATTAACAACGTAAATCCTCTGACATACTCTGATTTGCCATCATTAGAACAAAATGGCGATACTTCGAATGGTACAATTAATACTACAGGTTTATCTACGAATAGTGAAACTATTGTCTCACTTTTGACTACCGATTTTATTCTTAATGATATTATTGTTGAAAACCACTTTGATATTGATGTGCAATTATTGAAAGGTGATGGTTTTTTAGATAATCTAAAAGCTTCTTTTGCCTCTGGGTCTACACAAGTTTACCCAAGTATTTCAAAGTTTGATGTTTCACATAAATATTATAATCATAAATTAAAATTGGTTTTTACGTCACCAACCCAATATGTTTTATATGATAATTTTGCCAAAATTGCAGACGGTGTGATTGGGCAACAACTGGTGAGCAAAGATATCACTTTATTAATTGATTCATATTCTGGTAGTCAAAAACAAAAATTTGTCATAACCAAAAATTCTGTTGATGCGGTAATTGCCAACTTGGTCAAGCAAATTAAGGTTGAGCCAGTAGTTGTCATGAAGAAAAGTTCGCAAAGTGATACTGGAATAATTAATATCTCAATTACTGACATTAATCCAGTGCGTCAAGCGCTGTTAATTAACGATATAATCGAAGAAGTCAAAACTAAATCTTGGGAACGCCAACGGCAAAACTTAAAACAATCAATTGAATTCATTGAAAATCAAACGGTGAGAGCAAAAAGAACCATGGATATGGCACAAGAGTCATTAGTCGCCTTTCAATCTGCACATAATATTATCAATCTTGATGATCAGGCTAAAAATGATCTAACGACTGTGACTGATTTGGATTTAAGGATGCTCGATAAGCAAATTACTATTGATCAATATAAGGCTTCCTATACTGCCGATCATCCATTGATGATTGGTTTACGTAAGCAGCGAGATATGTTGAAGAGCAAACGTGATGAGATGTATGCGGATTTAATGACTTTGCCGGTTAACCAAGCTACCTTTGCAACGTTGAAAAATAATTTAGATGTAAATCAGCAATTATATTTATTATTATTAAATAAAGAACAGAATCTTAAAATTAAATATTCAGGAATAACTAGCCCCGTAGACGTTTTGACGTATGCCAGTAGTGATGTAGCGCCAATTATTGTGCCTTTGTCTGCAAAAGTAATTGCCTCAAGTCTAGCCGGGATTTTGATGATTGAGATATTTTTTGTGCTGTGGTTTACGGTTTGGATGACGGGTGATCCTTACTTATTGCCGCATTTAATTGATAGTAAATTATTGGCAATAGTGCCACATTTGCGTAATAAGCAAAAAGGAATTGACTATCGTCATCCCGGATTTAACGTCATTAATGCCTACTTTTTAAGAAAGCTGGCGGAAAGTAGAAAGTCTAATTTCTGTTGTAATTTCGGGAGTATTAATCGTGGAAGTGGAAAAACATTTATTATTGATGCCATTAGTAATTATTTCACGCGCCGTGATAAGCGAGTGTTGCATATTACATTTGGTAGCAGTCATGAGTTTATGTCATTGAATGAGATTGATCAGCATCTTGATGAGGATTTAGGTTTTTCTGATTCGTGCCTTAAAAAGGTAAATTTGAAGATTAGCATTCAAAATTCGATGGATATTATCAGTTTTAAACAGTTACTGCGACGTGTAAATAATTTTGATTTTGTTTTTATTGAGTCATGGGCGATTTTAGATTCGCAGGTGTTTATGAATATGTCCAAATTAGTTAATGAAAATATTATTATTAGCGAGCCAGGTGATACACCAGGATTGATTAAATTAATGGCAGATGGGTTTTCTAATTTAGATATCAGTGTTTCACGAATAATCTATAACCATCCGAAAAAACCATTATTAAATTCAGTTTACTCGATAAATAAAGTTGATTAAGGTTATTTATGAAAATTGTATTAATTTATCGCAATCGAGTTGAAGGTGCTAATAGTATTGAGGAATTATTTGATACTTTAGCAGAAGAGCTACAAAAAAAATTTACTGTAATTAAGTATCAAATGGGAGCATTAGCTAATTTGCCGCGTGATATTTTATATTTACGCAAGTTGAACCCAGATATTTATCATATAACTGGTGATGTCCATTACGTGGCATGTTTTTTACCGAAACGTAAAACGATGCTAACCATTCATGATATCCATTATTATAATTATACGATGCGTGGTCTTAAGAAATTAATTTATAAATGGTTGTATTTAACATTACCGTTGCGTTCAATTAGTTGCCTGTCAACAATTTCCGCGGCAACTAAGCAAGTATTGGATCAGCAGTTTAATGTGAGAATACCCATTCACGTAATTAATAATTGTTATAATAAAACTCTATTTGTGGCTAAACCCAAAGAATTTAACTCAGTTGAACCTGTAATTTTACATTTAGGGACGAAAGCTAATAAGAATCTGCCAAATTTAATTGCGGCGTTAAAAGGTCTTCAATGTAGATTAGTAATTATTGGTCGCCTAAATGAGGAGCAGTTGAAACTATTGGCAGATAGTCAGATTAATTATACGAATCAATTGAATTTAACGTTGCTAGAGATTTATAATAATTACGTTCAAGCCGATTTAGTTGCATTTGCCTCGCTTTCAGAGGGGTTCGGTTTACCGATTATAGAGTCCCAAGCTGTTGGTCGCCCAGTAATCACCTCCAATTTTGCGCCAATGTGTGATGTGGCTGGAAATGCTGCCTGTCTGATTGATCCGTATTCTGTAGATGATATTCGCTCAGGAATTGTAAAAATTATTCTTGATAAAAATTATCGCGAGCAATTGATTGAGATGGGATTTGAAAATGTTCAACGTTATTCACCACATAACACAGCCAAGCACTATGCAGAGTTGTATTTAGGTATGTTGGAGTAAGTAAAATTAGTAATAATTCTAAAATTGAACATCGTTTATTAAAAACCACATCGGTTTCTTTTTTATCAACCGCTTTGTCGATTATTATTCAATTAATTAGTGTTCCAATTTGCTTGCGTTATTGGGGTAAAACTACCTATGGCACCTGGCTAGCTCTGTCAGCGGCTTACACTATTTTACGGACTGTTGATGGCGGGTTTACCGCCTTTATTGGTAACAAATTAAATATGTTATATCATAAAGATCAGCAGGAGATGCGTCGAGTTTTAGCATCCGCGGTCTGGGGCGTAATTTTACTGGGTAGTTTACAAATTGTGATTGTGCTTGGGCTTTATTTTACTAATAGTATGAGCTTAATTATGGGAAGCGCAGTTAGCCAGATTAGTGCGAGTCAAACAATTTTTGGTCTGATGGTAATGAGCCTAACTTGGATTTTGAGCGGTTCATATATTGGGATGCTGCATCGGTTTTTAATCCCTAATGGTATGCTGTACCAGCTGCTTTGGTGGGTAATGTTGCTGCAAGTTTCGCAAAGTTTATCGATTATGCTTGCAGCATATTTTCAGTTTAGCGTATTTAATGCGGCACTGTTTTTTGCTTTTGCCCAAGCCGCGGTTTATATTAGCTCTGCGTTTTATATTAAATGGCGATTACCGCAGTTTTATCCATGGTTATCTGGTGCTAAGTTAAAAATTGGGATACGTGAGATTGTTAATTCTTTCCCCATGACGGTTAATGGCGCAGTTCAACAGGCAGGGAATAGTGGCGTGGTGGTTCTTGTTTCTGCTGTTTTAGGTGCTGCAGTAATTCCGATTTATTCTACCATGCGAACGTTAAGTAATTTATGGACTACAGTTACCAATATTGTTACAGCACCATTATTACCCGATATTGTGCGTTTTCATGCAACTAAAGAACCGCGCAAATTTATTATGGTGCATAAAACTCATATATTATTGATGAGTGTTATTATTAACTTATCAATTATGATAGCATATCCATTAATTGACACAGTTTATTTATACTGGACACGTGGTAAATTGCCAATTGATCATCGTTTAATCTGTCTACTATTGGCCTCTGTTTCAGTATTTGCATTAAATTCACTATTCAATACGTTTTTAACTGGGCTTAATAATGGTCGTTATTTGGTGGTTATGGGGGTACTTCGAGGTTTATTTGTGTTATTAGCTGGATATTTTTTATTGCCAATTTTTGGTTTAAGCGGCATTGGGATGGCTATTTTATTGGCTGAAATATTATTGATGGCAGCAAATACGTATGTTTTTATTTATGGAGAACTCCAATCAATTGGAGCTGAGCGTGAAAACATGTTTGCTTGGTATGATATTTTATGCTTTGCTTCAGTGTTGTGCTTTTTATTACTCAATGTGCTGATTGTACATTTGAGTATAATTTATTATGTAATAAGTTTAGGTTTATTATTGATTGGCATGGTTTATGCTTGGATTAATTTGGATCTTGAAATTAAATCTAGAATTTTACGGATGCTTAGATTAGCGCGTTGATGGATGTAAAAGTTTAATTTAGGAAAGTATTGATGAAGACTGTTTTGGTGATTGGTAAATTTAGTACGGAAAGTTTTGGTATGCACATTGCTGAAACTTTAAATGATCTTGGATACCAAGTATTACGTTTTATGCCTGGATGTAATGCTCCACAGGGTGGAAATATCTTTGTACATCGGATGAACCAAGCGCGCCGGGTATTGTATGACGCAACCAATGGAGTTCCACGGATGCGCGTTAAACGCATGAAAGAATTATGGTCGTTAGTTAAAGGACACAAAGTTGATTATGCTATAGTTTGTCATGATTTCTTACAGCCAGCAGAAGTACAGCATTTAAAAGATTTGACTCAGGCTAAAATAAGTATGTGGTTTCCTGATGCTTTAGTTAATTTTGGTAAAGGTTATTTTATGAATGCGGCATACGATGGGTTATTTTTTAAAGATCCATTTATTGTCAAAGCTTTATTAAATGTACCACAAAGCCCAGTTTATTATATGCCAGAATGCTTCAACCCTAAACGTCACAAACTAGCAGAGGATAGTATAATTGCCGATGAATACAAATGCGATATAACCACGGCTGGAAATGCGCATTCATGGCGAGTAGCTTTTTATCAACATCTTAAAAACTATAATGTGAAAATTTGGGGTCCACCAGCGCCATTATGGATGCCAGTTGCAACTACCAAGCAAATGTTTCAAAATAAAATGGTATTTAATAGTGATAAGGCCCAAGCTTTTCTTGGCGCTAAAGTTGTATTAAATAATTTACATTATGGTGAAATTTGGGGGTTAAATGTCCGTACATTTGAAGCTGCTGGAATTGGCGCATTTCAAATGGTAGATTGGCGTCCTGGACTTGAGCAATTATTTAAAGATGGTGAGGAAATTATTAGCTTTAAAAATATGAGTGAATTGCCAGCGCAAATTGATTATTGGTTGAATAATCCAATTGAGCGTGAAAAAATTGCATTGGCAGGCAAGAAACGCGCCTTGAATGAACATACTTATGAATTGCGCCTAAAGCTGATTCTTGCTACGTTGGATCAACAAGCGCAAGGTTTTCCAGTGCCTGTGATTTAAAAGTATTTGTGAATAATCATGCCTGTAGCAAGTAAAGTTTCAATTTCAGTACCAATGGCAGCAACCATTGCGGTGACTGCAGCAGGAACCGTTTATTATTCTGGCGCTGCGGGCTTTATTGAATATTCAGAATCATTGATTATTTTGACATCAATGTTATTAATTTATTTGGCGTTGGAAGTTGTGCGCTTATATCGTTTTGATAATCGGCGTTTTTTATTAAATCCAGCTTTTTTGTGTGCTGTGATGACATTGGGGCTGTATTATGGAGTTACCAATACTTTATATTACTTGCCTGTTGAGAAAGTTGCCGCAGTTGGAATTAAACCAATCGTTACTGATGCGATGACCAAGCTTGAGTTTATTGCAATTATTGCTGCGGCTGGTATGTGGGTTGGTTACTGGGCTAAAACTTCGCAAAAAATGATTGATTCTAATTATGCGCAGCGTATGATTAAGCGTTATTTTACACATGATGCTGAATTAAAAGATGCGGCAATTATTGTTTTAGTCGGTGTTGGATTATTCAGTCGACTCTTGCAACTTTATATGGGGGTATATGGTTATTCAGGTAGCTATGATGCATTTATTAAAGCTGCTGCTTATACTCAATATTTTAACCTTGGTGGTTATTTTGGTAAAATTGCTCTAATTGTCATTGCATTGCAATATTATGCTAAACCACCGTCGTTAAAAACGCGCCTGTGGTTTTTCTTTGTGGTTTTTTTGGAAGTATTTTTTGGTGGGTTTTTAACTGGATTTAAGAAGATGGTTATTTTACCATTTATTGTGATTATCTTAAGTCAATATTCGCGGACAGGTCGAGTAAATATTATTTGGGTGTTGTTAATTGTGATCAGTATGAATTTAGCTTACCCCATTATTGAACGTTTTCGTGCGATTCGTAATTCAATGGAAGATCATTTCCCTAGTACTTCGTTAGTTGACATCACACAAATGATGTTTTTTCCAACTGAAGAGCAATTAAGTAGTGCTTCTTATGACGATGATGAAGACGATGGTACTCCGACGTATTTAAAGGTAATGTCACGGACTAGTATGTTGCAAATTGGTTCGCTTGGGGTGTCTTTTTATGATGATCGAGATGAAATGCCAGAAGGTAGTCCACATGTCATTACAGAAGTGTTGCTTTCACCGTTATATTCTTGGATTCCGCGCTTTATTTGGTCGGGTAAAACCTTACAAAATCTTGGGCTATGGTATACGCAGGTCGTAATGGATTTAAAATATTCTTTTTCTTCGACTGCTATGGGAATTTTGACATATTTGTATATTGGTGGGGGATATTTGTTGGTATTAATTGGGTTTATGTTTGTGGGGAGCATGCAGCGTTTAGCGGTTGGTATAACGCAACCATGGCAAACCAGTGCTGGATCACTAGTTGCGATGAGTACAGTGGTGATGATTTCGTCGATTGCTGAATTAAACATGGATGCTTTGGTGGTGTTGTTAGTACGGATGGTACCAATTGTAGTGTGGTTACAATCTGTTATGTATAAACATAACGCGGCTAATCCAGAATTAAATGGTGGAATTAACAATGAAGGTGATATTTAATGAATAAACTTTATGCAACAATTCATTCAATTGCCGATGAGGCAAAAGGTCCTTCATATTCAGTGCGTCGTTTATATGAAGAAATGAATAATCAGGGAAATCAAGTTATTTTAGTTGATGCCGATTATCAAGCTGATGTTGCTGTGCCATCTTTTTCCAAGAGCTTTGCTCCTGGTTTTGGTCCTGCTAAGTTGGGGCGTTCGCCCCAAATGGCAAAATATTTGCAACAACAAGCTGCAGCTGGAGAAATTAAGCTGTTGCATAATCATGGGTTGTGGATGATGCCGAATGTTTATCCTGGTTGGGTAGCTCGTAAGTATGACATTCCTTTAATTACTTCGCCACGTGGGGTATTTGCCAAAGCGGCTTGGGAAAGTGGCTCAAAGATTAAGCAATTATTTTGGCCATTATTACAACGGCCATCTTTGGTGCCAACCGTGTGTTTTCATGCCACTGCGGAGTCTGAATATCTAGATATTCGTCGGATGGGATATACTCAGCCAGTGGCAATTATCCCGAATGGGATTGATTTGCCTCAAGGTTTTCAAAAGCAATCAGGTGAATTTAAAACTTTGCTTTTTTTGGGTAGAATTCACCCGATTAAAGGCTTGGTAATGTTGCTTGAAGCGTGGTCAGCACTTGAACAAAATTTTCCTGAATGGCAGCTAAAAATTGTTGGTCCAGATAATGTCGGGCATTTGCGTGAATTACAAGATTTGCAGCATAAATTAAATCTTCAACGAGTAATTTTTGCTGATGCGGTATATGAAGGTCAAAAGTGGCAAGAGTATCATAATGCAGATTTATTTGTATTACCGAGTTATAGTGAAAATTTTGCAATGTCTGTAGCTGAGGCGCTGGCTTGTGGTGTACCAGCTGTAGTTAGCAAAGGTGCCCCGTGGCAAGAGTTAGAGGCTTATCATGCTGGAGCTTGGGTCAATATTGATAGTAGTAGCTTTGCTAATTCATTGAAGCGCATGATGCAAAAATCATCGATTGAATTAGTTGAAATGGGTCAAAATGGGCGTAAATTAATGCAAGATAAGTATTCTTGGGTTATGGTTGCGACAATGATGGCTGAATTGTATAGTTGGGTGTTATACGGTGGTGTGACACCAAGATTTGTTCGATTAGATTAATAGGGATATGCAATTTTGAAAATAGTGGCAATTATATTAACTTTTAATGAAGAATTACATATTCAACGTTGTTTAGAGCGATTACAAGGTATTGTAAGTAATTTTCTGGTAATTGATAGCTTTTCAAGCGATAATACGGTGAAAATAGCTGAAAGTTATGGGGCTAAAGTTTTACAGCATAAATGGGTTAATTACGCAGAGCAGTTTAAGTGGGGAATGTCCCAAGTTGATAGTGATACAGACTGGATTATGCGAATTGATGCAGATGAATATTTATCGGATGCTTATGCGATCGATATTCACAATAAGTTAGCTAATTTACCAATTGAGGTGGCTGGCGTTTATTGTGGATTGCGGCGAATTTTTCAAGGTAAAATGATACGTTTTGGTGCAGTAAATATTAGCATGTTACGTTTATGGCGTTTTGGTAAAGGTACTATGGAGACGCGTTGGATGGATGAACATGTCAAATTGGATGGTAAAGCGATTCATTTTAGCGGTTATATTGTTGATCATAATTTAAATTCATTAGGTTGGTGGACAGCTAAGCATAATAGTTATTCTGCGCGGGAAGTAGTTGATATTTTGAATAAAGAATATCAGTTTTTAACTGTTGGAGTTAATAAATTAAATTTAAAATCGCCGTTTGGGATGAAACGCTGGTTAAAAGAAAATGTTTATGCCAAGCTACCGGGTGGTGTACGTGCATTTGCATATTTTTGTTATCGTTATTTCCTCGGCTTAGGATTTTTGGACGGTGCTGCAGGTTTATCTTTTCATTTCTTGCAAGGATTTTGGTATCGGTTTTTGGTCGATGCGAAGTTAGCAGAAGTGCGGCGTGTGATGATAGATGACAATTTATCTGTAACTGCCGCAATTCAGAAAGTATTGGAAATTAATGTTATCAACAGGTCTTAAGAGCATGATATTTACAGCATTAAATTATGTAAAATTAACAATGTGCTTGCTTGGTCTTACGATTGTTGCAATTTTATTTCTTGATAAGCCAAGCTCTTTATGGTTGCATGAGAATTTACAACACAGTGGTATTCACGCATCGTCTTTAAAAGGCGCTTCTTGGTTGTATGATACGGTCACTTCTGAGCTTTCGTTGGTACTTTTTGTTGTGGTTGTTCTCATTTTTGGAGTGTTAGATCGTCGTGAGTTCTCTAGTAAGAAGCAGTTGTTAGCGTTAATAGTTTATCAAGTATTTTGTTTGTTGTGCCTTAATTACATCAAAAGTTTGCTTAAGTATTTTTTTGGGCGTTGTGTCCCTGATGTTTGCTTTTTGCCTTGGTATATAGATCAAAGTAATCAATACGGTTTCGCTTGGTTAAGTAAGGTTAGCGGTTTTGCTAGTTTTCCATCTGGGCATTGTACTTTTATGAGTTTTTGTCTGTTTTGGGTGATTGCGTTACACTCGCGATTGAAGGTAATGATTGGTAGCCTGTTTGGGTTATTGTTTGGTGGCTTGGTATTATTTAATTATCACTTTCTTGGTGATTGTTTGGCAGGTAGTGCATTGGGAATTTTTTCTGCTGGTTGTAGTTATTGGCTATGGTGCCGCGCTTTGCAGCCTAATGGATTCAATATAAATTTATAAATGATTTAATAGTAATAATTGATAGTTTTAATGAGGGGTTAATGTGTTTAAAGATAAAGTTTTATTAATTACAGGTGGTACAGGGTCATTTGGTAACGCTGTCTTAAAGCATTTTTTGAATATGGATGTTGGTGAAATCCGTATTTTCAGCCGTGATGAAAAAAAGCAAGATGATATGCGTAAAGCTTTCAACCATCCGAAGCTAAAGTTTTATATCGGTGATGTGCGCGATATGCAAAGCGTGATGAATGTTTGCCGTGGTGTGGATTTTATTTTTCATGCTGCAGCTCTAAAACAAGTTCCATCATGTGAGTTTTATCCACTTGAAGCGGTTAAGACGAATGTATTAGGTACGGAGAATGTTCTTGAAGCTGCAATTCAATGTGGTGTGAGCCGTGTGGTATGTTTAAGTACTGATAAAGCAGTTTATCCGATTAACGCAATGGGTATATCCAAAGCTATGATGGAAAAAATTATGGTAGCTAAATCACGTAATTTAGATAGCGATAAAATTATTATTTGTGGAACACGTTATGGCAATGTTATGGCATCGCGCGGTTCGGTGATTCCATTGTTTGTAAGCCAAGTTCGCGCTAAAAAACCAATTACAATCACTGATCCAAATATGACGCGCTTTATGATGACTTTGGATAGTGCGGTTGATTTGGTGATTTTTGCTTTTGAACATGGTCAAAATGGTGATATTTTTGTTCAGAAAGCCCCAGCTTCTACTGTTGCAGATATTGCGCAAAGTGTGATTGAACTATTAAATAGCCCTGATCATGAAATAAAAGTGATTGGCACTCGTCAGGGTGAGAAAGTTTCTGAAGCATTATTAAGTCGTGAAGAAGTTATGTGCGCTATTGATCTGGGCGATTATTTCCGTGTTCCATCAGATATTCGTGAGCATAATTATGATAAATATTACGATCGTGGTGATGCACGAGTTACCGAATTTGAGGACTATAATTCGCATAATACCAATCGGTTAAATTTAGCTGAAACAAAACAACTCTTGGCGGGGCTTGACTGCTTGCAAGATCGTCGTGCTGCTAGAAAATCTTAAACAAAGGCTGAATCCATGAATATTTTAATTACTGGTGCGAATGGTTTTGTTGGAAAAAATTTATCGGTACGTCTAAAGGAGTTAGGTTCTCATAACATTTTGTCCTATACTAAGGAACAATCATTAACTGAGTTAGAGCAACTCGTGGCTACGAGTGATTTTATTTTTCATTTGGCTGGAGTCAATCGTCCACAAAATCCAATTGAGTTTACACAAGGCAATGCTGAATTAACCGAGAATTTATGCGCATTGGTGGCTAAATCTGGACGTGATATTCCAATTGTAATTAGTTCTTCCACTCAGGCTGAGTTGGATAATCCTTATGGTATAAGTAAGCTTTCGGCAGAGGAATCTTTATTAAAGCTGAACCGTGAACAGCAAAATACGGTGTATATTTATCGTCTACCGAATGTATTTGGTAAGTGGAGTAGAGCTAACTATAACTCAGCGGTAGCTACTTTTTGTCATAACATTGCACATGATTTACCAATTAAAATTAATGATCCATTGGCTAAATTAAATTTGGTTTACATTGATGATGTAGTAGCATCTTTTGTGGATTTACTAGCTTTGCGTGATGATAATGCTGAAATTTACCAAAATGTAGCTCCAATTTATCAAACTACGGTTGGTGAGCTCGCTGATATTATTGAAAGCTTTAAAGATAGCATCGTGAGTGGGATTACGCCACGGGTTGGGACTGGTTTGGTACGTGCATTGTATTCGACATATTTATCTTTTTTACCATTAGCTAAATTTTCTTATCCGTTGGTTAAACATGAAGATCCACGTGGTTCCTTTGTTGAAATGTTAAAAACACCTGATTGTGGTCAGTTTTCGTTTTTTACTGCACATCCTGGAATTACTCGTGGTGGACATTATCATCATACTAAAACAGAAAAATTTCTGGTGATTAAAGGTAAAGCTAAATACCGTTTTCGTCAGATTGTCACTGATGAATATTATGAATTAGATGCTGATGGAAACAATCCTGTTGTAGTGGAAACTATTCCTGGCTGGTCACATGATATCACTAATATCGGTGATGATGAATTGGTAGTTATGTTGTGGGCAAATGAGATTTTTGATCGTGAAAAACCTGATACGATTGGTTTTAAGGTAAATTGAAATGAAAAAATTAAAAGTAGTAACCGTAGTTGGAACTCGTCCAGAAATTATTCGCCTGTCACGAGTTATGGCAAAATTAGACCAAGCTTGTGAACATATTATTGTCCATACTGGGCAAAATTATGATTATGAATTAAATGAAATATTTTTTAAAGATTTAGGCGTGCGTAGCCCAGATGTATTTCTAAATGCTAGTGGTAGTAATGCAGCGGAAACCATTGGGAATGTAATTATTGCCGTGGATAAGGTTTTGGCAGATGCTAAACCTGATGCGCTATTAATTCTTGGTGATACCAATAGTTGCTTGGCGGCAATTCCAGCTAAACGTCGTAAAGTGCCAATTTTCCATATGGAAGCTGGGAATCGTTGTTTCGATATGCGCGTACCTGAAGAAATTAATCGTCGGATTGTAGATCACACGGCTGATGTAAATATGACTTATAGTTCAATTGCGCGTGAATATTTATTGCGTGAAGGTTTGCCAGCGGATTTAGTAATTAAAACTGGGAGCCCGATGTTTGAAGTATTGAACCATTATCAGCTGCAAATTGATGCTTCTGATGTTTTATCGCGGATGAATTTGCAGGAAAACAAGTATTTTGTCGTAAGTATTCATCGTGAAGAAAATGTCGAATCAGAAAAGAATTTCTTGAATTTAGTCGAAATTTTGAATTCGATGGCTAAAAAATATGGTTATCCAATTATTGTTTCTACTCATCCGCGTACACGGAATCGAATTGAGAGTTTGGGTGTGGTATTTGATCCGTTGGTAAATTTATCCAAGCCATTGGGTTTCCATGATTATGTGAAATTACAAAAATCAGCTAAAGCCGTGCTCTCAGATAGTGGCACGATTAATGAGGAATCTTCAATTTTAAACTTTCCAGCTTTAAATATGCGTGAGGCAAGCGAACGTCCTGAGGGAATGGAAGAAGCTGCGGTAATGATGGTTGGCTTTAATTTTGAGCGAGTTATGCAAGGTTTAGCGATTCTAGAATCACAAACTCATGGTAGTGAACGATTATTTCGGCAGGTTGCTGATTACAGCATGCCAAATGTGGCGGATAAAGTTGTGCGGGTTATTCATAGTTATACTGATTATGTTAATCGGATTGTATGGAAAAAGTACTAGATTTGCTTTAGAATTAGATAATTAATGCTTGGGTGATAATTTATAAGAGGGGAAAATGATTTGAAAAAGACGTTATTGAATGCGACATTATTCACCATGTTGGCGTATTTTATGAGTGGTTGCCACAATTTGGGGAACTCTCCATCTGAAAATAATTCAACCGTGATGGAACAGAATCAGCTTAATTTGATACTTAGTAAATCAGTTAAAGAATGGACTGTTTGTGATGGTGTTACGGACGATAGTAAGGGATTAGCCAAAGCATTTGCTGCTGCAAAAAATGGCGCGTTTACTTTGGATATTGATTGTCCACTTTATTTTCATGTTGGTATGGATATTGCGCGCCCGATCTTTATTGATAGCGGTACTAGCGTTAACTTTAAGGGAAATGGTTTAATTATTGTTGATAATGTCTTAGTTCCTGCTTTTGTAATTGCAAACTCTTCAAATATTAACTTATCTAATTGGAGGATTAAGTACGTTGGCGGAATACCGATAAATGAACGTACAGGTGGTTATTATAATGATGGATTATGGGTTCCAGCCAGTGAGAGAGATCCGACTGGAGTATTTTTTACTCTTTACACACTTAAAGATTGGCTATTGAAAAATAGAAATATTAGCATGGCAAAAGCTCTTATACCTTTGTGGACTGGGTTTTTAGACCCAGCCGCAATTTTTTATTTAAGAGGTGATACCTCGAATGTCAAAATAAGTAATATGACATTATTTGTGGATGAATCAACTGGTGCAGATAAATTTATACCAATTGCATTTTCTCTAAATCCTGGTGAAACCAATAATCAAATCCTGAGTGATGTTGCTCCGCTATCTAAACCTTACATTGAAGTTCCACATGATATAAGCTTTGAAAATATCAGTCTTGATGGTTATTATTTTGGGTGGCATGGTTCAGGGCAAAATATAACGATTAAAGACACTAACGCATTTCGATATAGTGATCTTCAGGATGCTAGGGGTAGCAATATTGGCGGAATTAATCTGTGGTTTCCGCCACCGCATTTGTTTTATTTTAATACTCAGCCTAATTGGGATCATTCTTTAGATAATGATAAATTTATTATTGATACTACCGTTGACTATGGAATACGGTTGGGCATGGCACGAGATAAAGGTGGTAATAATCCTATTTCAGGACATGCGGTGTCATTAAAAATGCAGGGTAATAATAGTTTGGTTAATAACTATACGTCTCATCGTCCGGATGGATTTATGGACGTAATGTCTTCTAATTTCTTGACTGTAAGAGATGTGACGGCAAGTTATGATTCATCATTTATTAATTATACATTGTCAGCATTACGCTTTACACAAAATGGTAATCATAACATTAAGTTTGAAAACATTTCTTTGAGCGATAATGCTTTGTTTACTTATATTCATCCAATTAATGGTAGTGATGATGAAAGTAATACGAATATTAGTTTTATCAACGCTAGAATAAACCTTAGAAATTGGGGGGAGCCTAAGCCACCAATGTTTAGCCCTACAGTCAAAGGAACAATTCCATATTTTGGCGGCACAGGTCATCGCTTTGATTTTAGCACCACTTATAATGGTATGCTTCAAACTGCAGATATAGCTGTTTACAACCCAGATTATGTAAGCTATGGTAACAATAACTTACGAGATATTTTAGTTGGTAAATTTGGCTTGCGCACATATGATATAAAGAATAACACCTCTGGAACTCTTTATGGTTTGACATTTCCATCCATATGGAGTTTACCATCTGGTATGACTTATGATGATACCAGAACAACGTGTAATTTAAATAATCAGACGGTTTTAGTTCCAAATGCATCTTGTCAGGTTGTTTTTAAATATCAGCCATTGGTTAAAGGTGTTAATAGCTACTTTATTTTGAAGATTTATGGTAATGATAGTTTTTATAAAACTCTTAGTAGCGATAATATCTATGTCCCTTATTCTTCTCAATATTAATAGATTTACTTTTATGTTATTGATTTATCTATTCTTGAGTGACTCGTATCATACGTACATTATTTATATGGAGACTTTAAATAAGAATGCAAAATTTAATTGAGCATAAGCCTATTTTATATCGTTCAGATATTGATGGATTAAGGTCTCTGGCCGTTACAATAGTAATTTTGTTTCATATTTGGCCACATAGCTTAACTGGTGGATTTATAGGTGTTGACGTTTTTTTTGTTATCTCAGGATTTCTAATTACTTCAATTATTAATAAAGAATTACAGGCAGGTACGTTTACATTTAAATTATTTTACACTCGTAGAATTAAACGTATTTTACCAGTTTTTTATGCAATGGTCTTTTTTACTTCGTTGGCAGCATACTTTTTACTGCTACCAAATTTTTATTTGAAGTTTGTGGAAACAGCTGTCAGCGCAAGCATGTATTTATCTAATGTTTATTTTTCAAAAACTAGCGATTATTTTGCCTTAGATTCAAGTGCATATCCTTTGTTGCATACATGGTCTTTATCTGTGGAAGAACAGTACTATGTTTTTTGGCCTTTGGTTCTTGTTTTGTTAAATCTATGGAGAAGGAAGTCAAAGTGGATTAATTTATTAATCATTGGAACACTGTTTATTGCATCCTATTTATTTTCAATTTATTCAATTCAGCATAACAGTAGTCTTGGGTACTATTCTATTTTTTCTCGAGCATTTGAATTAATGGTTGGTTCAATTTTAGCCTTATTTATTGCTCAGAAGCCAAACGTTTTGAGTGAATTTTCGATTAAGGTAAAATGGATTGTAGTTAATTTAATTGCTTTGATTGGGATGTGCTTAATTTTTATCTCTTCATATTATTTAAATGAAAAAATGGCTTTTCCTGGTTATATTGCAATTCTTCCTACTTTAGGAGCTGCATTTATTATTTATGCAGGGGCGATGTCGCATCATAGTTTAATAAATAGATTTATTGGAAATAAGTGTTTTGTTGCAGTTGGATTAATTTCATATTCGATGTATCTATGGCATTGGCCATTATTGGCGTATTGGCATTATTTGAACCCAGAGGCAAAAAGTGTGCCTTTATTAATTGGGTTGTTTATTATATTAATGACATTATTACTTTCTTCATTGAGCTATTTCTTTATTGAATTACCAATCAAGAAAAAACGTTATAGTTTTAAATCGGCATTTATTCAATTTCAGTTAGTGCCGTTATTGATCATATTATCTATAGCTTGGGGTGTAATTAAAGGAAAGGGCTTATCAGATCGCTTAAGTAGTACTGCTCAATTACAAAATATGTATTTATCTAAAGATTATTGTCATAATGTGATTCATGGAGAATGTATCTTCGGCGATGTGAAGCAGCGTCCAACAAAAGTTATTTTATTTGGTGACTCTCATGCAGGTTCATTATCTCCATTTTGGAATAAAATTGCAAATAATCAAGGAGTTAGTATAAAAATTATTACTAGTGATTCTTGTTATCCGCTACTAGATACAGTGAATTCATTACCATCATCTGAGCCCACATTATTCTCAAAGAAAATTTGTTCAAATCAAATCAAATATATTTCTGAACATGTTTTTGATTATGATGTTTTTATTCTGGCCGCTGAGTGGAGTCGTTATGAAAGTGGTGGTAAGATGGTGCCTTCTAAGTTTATTTTTGATTCTGAACTTAGAAATACACTGGCATTTTTAAAGATGCATAATAAAAAAGTAATTATTATGGGCGATGTACCATTTGATTCAAATAATCTTATTGATAGCATGATAAGGAATAGCATTTTGCCTTGGCATCAAAAAGAGGATGAGATATTACACCTAGATAGTGGTGCTGTTATCAATGATCGTATTAAAACAATATCAGAGAGTTATTCAGATGCTTATTTTTTTGATATGACTAAATTAATATCACAAATCAGGTCATTTCCTTATGAAAATGGGATTTTATTATACAAAGATAGTGATCATTTAAATCAATATGGATCTGAACTTCTGGCTCAGTATTATTTGGCAGATAAAAATTTATTTAATATAGGCGCTTTATTTGAGTCACATTAGTGAGTTTATTAAGTAGAAAATTTAATGGTTTGTTTTAAAATTATATGCAGATGATGTACAGTACCATATTCTTCACAATATTAAATTGTTTTTGGCTAAATTAGAGGAAGTGTGTTGAGAAAATTAAGTAGTTGTATCTTAGGTCTGTGCCTGGCTGGGTTTTTGATTGATGGTTATGCATCCGATGTTGTAGCTCCATCGATATCCACGAAGAGGTCATCTGCTAAATATAAAAAACCTATTCGTTCCATAAAAGATTGGGTTAAATGTAATGGCATTGATGATGACGGAATAGGGCTAAGACGCGCTATTTTGGCTGCGCGTGGTGGAGCTTTTACTCTAAATGTTGATTGTCCAGTGTCTTTTCATGTTGGAATGGATATTGCCAAGCCAATTTTTATTGATAATGGTACAACGATACAATTTAGTGGTAATGGTTTAATTATTGTAGATAATGTTTTAGTTCCTGCGTTCGTAATTGCCAATTCTTCCAATATTAATTTGCTTAATTGGAAAATTAAATATACTGGTAGTATGGTAGTTAATGAAAATACTGGTGGTTATTATGATAATAATAAATGGATTCCTGTAACTTACCGTGCACCTGCCGCCCAAATGTTTTATATTACCTTGAGTAATTGGTTAAAAGAAAACCGTAATATAAATTACGCACGTGGAGTGAACACTATTTCAACTGGTTACTTAGATCCGTCGGCAATTTTCTTCATTAAGGGCGATACTTCGAATGTCGTGATTAAAGATATGCAATTATCTGCTGCGGCGAATGCTAAACCTAATAAATTTATTCCAATTGCATTTTCATTGAATCCAGGTGAAGCAAATAATCAATCATTTACTGCACCAGCAGCATTTAAAAAACCAATCTTGAATGTACCACATAATATAACTTTTGATGGGATCAAGCTTGATGGGTACTACTTTGGTTGGCATGGTTCAGGGCAAAATATTACAATTAAAAACGTAATAGCTGAGCGTTATAGCGATTTGGAGGATGGTAATGGTGGAAACATTGGTGGCGTTGGTTTTTGGTTCCCACCACCACATTTATTTTACTTTAACACACCGCTGACTTGGGATTCTTCGTTGCTAAATAATAAATTTCTAATCAGTAATGTTAAGGATAATGGTGTACGCAAAGGGCTTGCGCGAGATAAGGGTAAAGGTGCACCAATTAGCGGGCATGCGGTATCACTAAAAATTCAGGCAAATAACAGTCTGGTGGAGAATTATACTTCATTGCGTCCAGATGGCTTTATGGATGTATTATCTTCCACTAATTTGACGGTGAAAAATGTTACCGCAAGTTATGATTCTTCTTTTATTAATTATACCTTACCGATGTTGCGCTTTACGCAAAAAGGTAACCATAATATTACTTTTGAAAATATTGCATTAAGGGATAATGCCTTGATGACAAATATGCATCCCGTGCGTGGTTCTGATGATGAAAGCAATACTAATATTCGTTTTATTAAGACAACAGTTCAGTTAAATAATTGGAGTGAGGCTAAGTCTCCGATGTATAGCCCAAGCGTTAAAGGTACCGTGCCGTATTTTGGTGGTAAAGGTAATTCTTTTGATATTAAAACCAGCTATATCGGCATGTTGAAAAATCAATTAGGTTTGAGTGTTTCTGATCCAGAGTCAGTTAATTATGGAAATAATTCATTGAGTAAAATTGCGGTTGGATCTTTTGGCTTGCGTGGTTATGTTATTACTAATACAGGTGCTGCTAAGTTGCATACCGTGACATTTCCGTCGGTGGCGAATTTGCCAAGTGGTATGACGTATGATACTCGCAGTACGTGTAATTTATCTGGTAAGACTTCTTTGGCATCTGGCGTTTCGTGTCAATTGGTTTTTAGATATACTCCGACAATTGTAGCAACCAATGCTAATTATGTTTTGATTATAACGGCTAAAGATGAACAAAATAAATTAATTAAAAGCCGTGATGTTTATGTTCCTTACTCATCGCGTTAGAGTTTATGGCTATTCATAATAGAATAGCTATTATTCTAAATTGGCTATATTCTTTTATCTTATTGCCTATGTTTTTTAGTTTATAATCATTACTAATTTTTATGTATAGTTTTGTGTGTTTTATGTGTCATAAATATATTGATTAACAAAGGTTTTTATGAACGTTTTATTTATTTTCTCTCGTCATTCTAGCGATCCACACGATTCAACATTGACTAAAGATATTTCAGATGAATTTGCTCGTCAGGGTGCAAATGTGTATGTCATGACGATGTTAGAAAAGCGTAACGGCCGTGAAACAACGCTAAATATAGAAAATGGTTACCATGTATTACGCGTTAGTACGGGAAATTATTTTAATACTAGTACTAAACGTGAGAAAGTTTTAACCATCTTAACCTTGCCTGGTAAGTTTGTTTCTGCTGCAAAAAAGTATTTAGGAAATATTAAATTTGATTTAATTGTGGCACATACTCCGTTTATGTCAAGTAGCAAAATTATCACTCCATTAAGAAAATTCTTTGCATGTCCTGCACATTTAATTCTTTGGGATATTTTTCCTCAAAATGCTTGGGATATTGGTATTATTCGGAATCGCTTAATTTTCAATTATTTTAAAGCTTCTGAAGTTAAAATGCTATTGGCATATAATCAAATTTGGTGTATGTCAGATGGAAATGTAAAGTTCATGCGTGAACATTATCCTGAGTTAGCCAATATTAAAATTGATCGCTTATATAATAGTGCCAAAATAGTTCCATTGCCATCTATAAATAGAGAACAATTGCGTGCTAAATTTGGTTATTCTGATACTGATGTGGTTGCCATCTTTGGTGGTAACATGGGTGTTCCACAGCGTTTAGAGAATGTGTTAGCTCTGGCTAAAATGGCGCAAGATAATAATTTATCAGCAAAAATTTTGTTTATAGGTAGTGGCACTCAAATGCATATTTTACCTGAATTAGCAGCTGAACTAAAGTTAGAAAATGTTCAATTTATCGAGCAATTGCCACGTGATGAGTATCAAAATATTGTAATGGCGTCAGATATTGCATTAGTTAGCCTTGACCAGAGATTTACAGTGCCAAATTTTCCGTCTAAAACTACGGATTATTGTAAATTAAGTTTACCTATTTTGGCTAGTTTAGACGATTGTTCAGCAAGTGACTATGGCGATTTTCTGGTTAATACTGCACGGTGTGGAAGGTTTGCAAAAGCTGGAGATACTCAGGCACTTTTCAATGAGTTTTTAAGTTTGTATAATAAAGTTGAGTTAAGGCGTGAGCTTGGTGCGAACGGACGTAAGTTTTATGAGCAGGAGCTTGGTGTTGGTAATGCATATCGTAAAATAGCTCTTTCCTTATAAAGTAATTTTTAACAATTCGAGGTCATAATTTGTAAAACTTTGTAAAAGTCTAAATTTATTTTATTTGAAACATCTGGTTAATTATTTAAAATATTGATCGTTTAATGTGTGGTTGTATTATTTGGAGAGGTTATGCGAACGTTAGTGATTGTTTCTCATCCCAACCTAGATTCCTCGGTGGCGAATAATGTGATAATCGATCATTTGAAGAAATCTAGTTCATTAATTACGATTCGTCATCTGGATTCATTATATCTTGATTATAAGATTGATGTTGTAGCAGAGCAGGCTGAGTTATTATTGGCTGATACCATAGTTTTTCAATTTCCATTTTATTGGTATTCAGCACCAGCAATGTTAAAACATTGGCTCGACCAAGTTTTGACATTTAATTTTGCTTATGGCCCACAAGGTGATAAACTCAAAGGTAAGAATTTATTAATTTCTACCACGATTGGTGGTCCACAATCATCTTATCATCCGCTAGGATATAATCATTTCCAAGTTACTGAATTATTGCGCCATTTTGAACAAACTGCGTATTTAACTGGCATGAATTATTTATCGCCAATTTTTACTCATGGATGTGTGTATATTCCTGGTGTGTACAACATCAAAGAGGAAGTTGAGGGGCGTGCCCATACTCATGCTAAGAGAGTTTTAGAATTTTTGGTTGAACTATCTAAGGAATCGTTATAAATTTATAAAACCAAGTTATTTAAACTAAATATTGCCAAATATGTCGATAATATGGCATAATAACTCCCTCATCTTAAGGGACATTAGCTCAGTTGGTTAGAGCACCGGACTCATAATCCGTTGGTCGTTGGTTCAAGTCCAACATGTCC
>CAZZAV010000014.1:0-49467 GCA_964652705.1 uncultured Neisseria sp. | reverse complement strand
TGACTGATATGAATGTATGTGGTTCATAATGAATCATCACTATGCAAATTAGTTGGGTTAATTAATTCACTGGAAGAATTTTTTACTTCGATTGGTTGGTCAAGTAATGATTTCATAGCTTGGACTTCATTCTGCAATATGTAATCCAGCCAAGATGCATAACTCATATATAAGCCGCGATGATCCTTTTCTTGGGCGTTGAAGCGCTTATTATGATGCGCATCGATAATTGCGATTTCGTCACTACTCATTGGTTGATTGGTTTTGGGGTTGATTCTGGCTTTATAGCAAGTTTGAATCCATGTCGCGAGTGATGTCTTTTCCGCTGGAGTCTCGGGGATAATGTATTTTGGGTTTGAAAATAGATGTGGTCGTTGTGATGGTTTTGATTTGCCATTTGACTTGTGAGCTGATTGCATAAGATATTTAGGCGTTGTTTTGAATAAAAACCCACCCTCATGACTAATTGAATCTTGGATTAATAACACAATATTGTAGTTATCAACTTTGTATTGATGTAGCGTGTTGAGTTCTTGAAGTATCAACTTTTCGGTTATGGATTTTCTTTTTTGCGTTCGGATTTTTAAATACTCATCTCCAAAATTTTGAATAGCGGTTTTATCCGCTTCAGAGAAAATTATTTTATTTTCATCCGCAATTCGCACCCACTCCGCACCATTCAATACGATTTGCTTATTGTTGGTGTGTGTGGGTATATTATTATTAGTAACAGGGTCAGTATTAGTATAGTCTGGGTTTTCCCCCAATTGCGGATTAACCATAGCTGGTTTATTCATAATACCCACCCCTGAATTTTTAGGGATTGGTGCATCTGGTTGACTTATACCTTGCTTAAGTGGTTGAAAATTCAAGATATAATCATAGTAACCACTTGGCTTACCGTTATGATTAAGCGCAGATGTACGACTTACCCAACCAGCACTTATTAACTCTTTCCAGTACTTGGACATAGTTGCGTCATCTTTTATGCCTAATTGTTTCTGAATGTCTCGATTGTTGAAAAGCCAATCATCAGGTTTAGTGCTCATATAGAGGAAAACTCGCACAGCTCCGCTTGAAAGAGATAGATCAATAGCAATAGCATTGGGTATTTGTGAGAAGCATTTCCTGAGGGAGTTAATGATTTTAGCCATGTGGTAATTCCTATGTATGGAATTACAGTTAGTTGAATATTGATTTTGGGGCAATTTTGGGGCAAAAATAGCTATATCAATGTGCTTGTTTGATTAAACGAGCCATAAGCTAATTTTAGTAAAATTACTTTTAAGTCAATATGTTAAGTTGGGAGTTGTTTGAGTGTAGATGGTGCGGAAGAAGAGACTCGAACTCTTACGCCTCGCGGCGCTGGAACCTAAATCCAGTGCGTCTACCAATTTCGCCACTTCCGCTTTAAGTCAGAACGATATTATACCTTTTAAAATAAGATTATGCAAAATATTTTTAATAAAAATCTGTGTTAGTGTAGTATCCATATGTTGTGACTTAATTTAAATATTTTCTATTGAAATGCAATTTTAGTATATTTCAAATTTTTATATAATTTGAGAAGCCTGTTTAAGCTATATAGGGTATATCGCATATGTGCTATCATAATGTAAAGATATCATATAATTAATTTAATGTAAGAAATTATTTTATTTAGATGGCTTATTGCCTTTATGGACGGTAAAGTTAGTGAGCATAACACCTGTGATAATAATCATGCCACATAGTATAGTAGCAGTTTTAACCTTTTCATTAAATAGTATGACTCCCATTAATATGGTGACAAATGGTATAGCATTAATAAATATTACAGTTTTAGCCACACCAAGATTTTTAATTGCTTCGGAGTACCAGAAATAGGCAAGCACTGACCCAATAAGTGCTGTATATAACAAAATCATATGGAATTCCAAATTTTGTTTGAAGATATTGCTTGGCGTACCTAAAATAATCATGGGGAAAAATAAAATTATTGTTCCAAATATTGCAGCACAAGTAGTTATTGTCAATGAATTAATTTGCCTTTGTGTAGCTGAGCGGTTCATCAAATTATAGATTGCGGAAAATATACATACAGCAATCGCATAAATTTCTCCCTTGGAAACATGTAAGAAAATGTTACCACAGAAGAATTTTCCACATTCTGGATTAGCATAATTAATAACACCAATTGTACCGAGTAATGCAATTGACATTGCAAAATATGTAATCCAACTTAAGCGTTGACGTGTGTAAAGTGCGGATAGGAGAGCTGTAATGCATGGGCTAAATGAAATAATTATTGCAACCATGTTTGCAGAGAGGTATTGTTCTGCACTGAAAAAAGCCAAGTTATATAGACCAATTCCAACTATGCCTAAGCTAATTAATAGTGACCAATTTTGTTTAAATTGATTAATGTTAATAAATTCTCCGGTTTTGATTTTTAAGATAGTTACTAAGGCAATTGAAGCGATGAAATAGCGAAAAAATGCAGCACTGTATGGGTCGATATGTTTTATCAAATAATTTGCACTTTGGTAAACTCCAGACCAAGCGATGATTGCTAAGATTAATTTAATGTATGAAATACTTTGTGGTGTTTTAAGACTCATGTTTAATTATTTCTGTAATATTATACTTATTAAGGTGATTATTATACGTGTGGATTTCAGTTAATAATATATTATCTAGTTTATATCATCTGATTTCAGTTTTTTTAGATAGTAAATTTTATGTAGATAAATCGTGCTTTAAATACGATTTAAGATTAGTTTTTTGTGTAAAATTCTGAAATTTTAATCAATTGGTTTAATTCTTTTGTTTGTGATAAAATCGGGGGTTAATTATTTTTATTTGTTTGATTTATGCAAAAACTATTATTTTTGGCATTGTGTGGCGTAATTGCGTTATTTCAGTATGAGTTGTGGTTTGGGCGTGGTGGAGTCTATGATAATCACAATTTGACATTAGGTATAAATCAACGCATAGAATATAATCAAAAGTTACAAGATCGTAATGATGCAGTAATTGAGCATCTATTAGAATTAAAAGGCTCCCCAGAGTTAATGGAGGCGCGCTCACGCCGAGATTTAAATTTAGTTAAACCTAATGAAACTTTAGTGATGTTAGACGATGCCAATATCGGTGAATCGTCGGTTAAATAGGAATAAATGTGCACGCTTTAGAAATTAATCACGTTAGTAAAATTTATAATAATAAATTTAAAGCATTAGATGATGTTGATTTTCAGCTTAATCAAGGGGATTTTGTTGGTCTTTTAGGTATCAATGGTGCTGGTAAAACTTCGCTGATTTCGTCAATTGCTGGTATTAATAGCTTTGATGGTGAAATTAAAATTCTTGGTCAGGATGTATTATCAGATGTAGTTGCTGCAAAAAAACACTTGGGAGTTGTTCCTCAGGAATTGGCTTTTGATCCATTTTTAACCGTACGTCAAACTTTGACTTTTCAATCTGGATTGTATGGTGTCAAAAATAACAAAGCTTGGATTGACGAATTAATTGAACGGATGCATCTGACTGATAAAATAGATTCAAATACAAGGAGTTTATCGGGGGGGATGAAGCGTCGCTTAATGGTCGCTCAAGCTTTGGTTCATAAACCACCTTTAATTATTTTGGATGAACCAACCGTTGGGGTTGACGTAGAAATTCGCAAAAATTTATGGGAGTTTATTCAGGAGTTGCATAAGCAAGGTCATACAATTTTATTGACAACGCATTATCTTGAAGAAGTTGAGAAACTATGTAATCAAATTATTATGATTGATAAGGGTAAAATTATTGCTAAGAGTTCTAAGGATGAATTAATTAGCCGTGCGAATGGTTTGCCGATTTTTTTTGAGGTTGAGACCAGCTCTGGTCTATTTAGTGAGAGTTTGAGCAACTTAATTGTTAATAAAGAGCTAAATAAATATACACTTCGTTTGACTAATAGTGAGGAAATAATGTTGGTTCTTACGCAATTACAACAAGATGGAATTAAAGTTGAAAATATGAATATTAGTCGCCCAAAACTTGAGGATATCTTTTTAAAATATTTAGGACGTTGATATGCCATTTATTGCTTTATTGAAAAAAGAACTTTATCGTTTCGGTTCAATTTGGGTACAAACAATAGTCGGTCCTCTTTCAACCGCATTATTGTATCAGCTCATTTTTGGTAGTCAACTTTCTGGAATTAGTACAGGGCTGGCACATGTTAATTATGCTACATTTTTGATCCCTGGTCTGGTAATTATGCAGGTCTTATTAAATTCATTTGGTAATGGCTCAAGTAGTATAATTCAATCAAAATATTCTGGAAACTTAATTTTTATTTTAATGGCACCAATTTCACCATCAAGTATGTATTTGGCGTACCTGTTTGCTAGTATTATTCGTGGTTTGGTAGTTGGTACTGCTGTTTTAATTGGAATTTGTTGGTTTGGTAGTTTTATGTTTGAACAAATTTGGGCAATTTTCTATTTTGCCATTTTAGGTTCAGCAATTACTGGCGGACTTGGCATTATTGCTGGAATTTGGTGTGAGAAATTTGATCAGTTAGCTGGTTTCCAATCATTTGTAATGGTTCCCTTGATTTATTTATCAGGCGTATTTTTTAATATTCAGCATTTTAGTCCGTTTTGGAGAAGCTTGGCGTTATTAGATCCCTTTTTATATATTGTTGATGGGTTTCGCTATGGATTTATTGGGCATGCTAGTTTTGGAATTGCGTATGGAGCTGTGTTTGTCTTGGCATTTGCCGTAATTATTAATATAGTTGGAATTAGTTTATTAAAAAATGGAATTAAAATAAAACATTAATGTGAGGGATGTGATGTTAGAAGATATAATTTATCAAGCGATTGCCAAAGATTTGGAGTGCAGTCATTTGGATGTAACTGGTGATGGGCGTCATTTTGAAGCAATTGTGGTAAGTGATGCATTTATCAATCAATCACGCTTGAGTCGTCATCGAATTATTTATGCTGCACTTGGTGATCGTATGAAAGAAGAAGTACATGCATTATCAATGAAACTTTACACACCTGAAGAATGGAGCCAACTAAATGGATAAACTGATTGTTAATCACTCCATGAATTTAAAAGGTGATATTCGTGTATCAGGGGCAAAAAATGCTGCCTTGCCAATTGTTTGCGCTAGTTTATTAACCGCGGATCAATTGGTGTTAAAAAATGTACCACAATTAAAAGATATTTATACCCTAGAAAAACTTTTGGGTGGCATGGGCGTGAAGATTGACTTTAGTGGTGATGTAATGAGTTTTAATGCTGCTGAGGTGACAAGTTTGGTGGCTCCATATGAATTTGTTAAAACAATGCGGGCTTCAGTTTTAGTTTTAGGTCCATTAGTTGCGCGATTCGGTTACGCTGAAGTAAGTTTACCTGGTGGTTGTGCAATTGGTGCACGTCCAGTAGATCAGCATATTAAGGGTCTTGAAGCAATGGGTGCAGAAATTGTCATTGAGCACGGTTATATTAAAGCTAAGGCTAGTCGCTTAAAAGGTGCACGAATCGTGATGGATATGGTAACTGTCACTGGAACTGAGAATTTGTTAATGGCAGCTGTTTTAGCTGATGGAGTAACGATTTTAGAAAATTCTGCACGTGAACCAGAGGTTACTGATCTTGCCCATTGCTTGATTAAAATGGGTGCTAAAATTGATGGGGTAGGTACAGATACATTAGTGGTAACTGGTGTAGAAAAGCTTCATGGTTGTGAGCATTCAGTTGTAGCTGATCGAATTGAAGCTGGGACATTTGCTGTTGCAGCTGCAATAACGCAAGGCGATTTAACCTTAACTCATGCTCGCCCAGATACTATGGGTGCGATTATTGAGAAATTAATTCGGTCTGGAGCAACTGTTACACAAGGTAATGATTTCTTACGTGTTGCAATGAGCACGCGTCCACAGTCAGTTGATATTAAAACCTTACCTTATCCAGCATTTCCAACTGATATGCAAGCACAATTTATGACTTTAAATTGTGTTGCTGATGGTGCATCGTATATGACTGAAACTATCTTTGAAAATCGCTATATGCATGTTCCTGAGTTATGTAGAATGGGAGCTAAGATTGATGTTGATAGTAATATCGCAATGATTCGTGGGGTTACTCAATTGCACGGTGCTGAAGTTATGGCAACTGATTTGCGAGCTTCTGCTTCATTGGTTTTAGCAGGTATGTACGCTGATGGTCAAACTAAAGTTGATCGAATTTATCATTTAGACCGTGGTTACGAACATATTGAGCATAAACTTAATAATGTTGGTGCAAATATTGTTCGGGTGAAGGGGTAGTTATGTTAACACGCTTATCAATATTATTATTGAGTATTGGCATTGTAGCTTGTGGTCATAAGCCAGATCCTGCCGATGATACGCGTTATGTAAAAGTCTTTACAGTTGGAAATAATTTTGCACAGGCAGCAAGTACTTTTCATGGTATTGTGCATGCAGAATTTGAGCCAAATCTATCTTTTAGGATCGCTGGTAAAATTATTTCAAGAAGTGTTGATATTGGACAAATTGTTAAACAAGGTCAAGTTTTAGCTAGTTTAGATCCCACAGATTATAAATTATCTGCTGATTCAGCACATGCTCAAGTTGCTTCTGCTAAATCTAGCTATGTAACTCAGCAAGCTAATTTACAGCGCTATAAAGAATTGTTACAGCAAAATTTTGTTTCGCAAGCTGAGTATGACAGTCGTAAGGCACAGTTTGATAGTGCTAAAGCACAATATGAAGAAGCTAATAACCAGTTGGCTAATAGTCAAAATCAGGTTAATTATACAGTACTTAAAGCCCCATCAGATGGTGTTGTTACCTCAATTAATATGGAAGCTGGCCAAGTTGTTACTTCTGGTCAAACTGTAGCAACCATGGCGGTATCTGGAGTTAAAGAGGTTGAAATCGAGTTGCCTGAGGCACAAATTAATAATTACAAACCAGGCATGCCAGCTGAAATTAAAATTTGGGCTACTGATGCATCTTATAAAGGAACTATTCGTATTATCAATCAGGCAAGCGATCAGCAAACACGTACGTTTACTGCACGAATTACAATTAATAATCCAGATGCGAATATTAAATATGGTATGACTGCAGATGTCCAAGTTTCGCCATTAAACTCTAGAGATGGTATTGAGTTACCTTTAAATAGTTTATACGCTAATGGTGGTAAATCATATGTTTGGTTGATGGATAAAAATTCTCAGGCCAAATTAATTCCAGTTGAAGTGATTAGCACTAATGGTAGCTCAATGAAGATCCAGCCTGGATCTTTACATGATGGAGATAAAGTTGTTAGCGCTGGTAGCAATCTAATTTACGCAGGGCAAAAATTACGCATTTATAACGATTAAGTCTGTACTTTTATTGTTACATATGCGATAATAACGCTCTTATATCGGAGTAGTGCTAGGTTTGAAACTTAATTTTTTACTTGGCATTACTTTTCATTAACCTTATAAAGGAAAAAAAATGGCTGTTACTGTAGCTCAAAAAGCTGAAATAGTTGCAAAATTTCAACGCACTGCTGGTGATACTGGTTCTTCTGAAGTTCAAGTTGCATTATTAACTGCTCGTATTAATGATTTAACTGGTCACTTCAAAACGCATGCAAAAGATCACCATTCACGTCGTGGTTTGTTGAAATTAGTTTCTCAACGTCGCCGTTTGCTAGATTATTTGAAACGCACTGATTTTGCTAAGTATTCTGGTTTGATTAAAGAACTAGGCTTACGTAAGTAAATTTTGTTATGTTGAAAAGAAGGTGGTATTTTTATACCACCTTCTTTATTTTAAAACGTTTCATTTTAAATTTTAACTCTTTTAGTTAGTTGGTTATTATTTAAATATTCGATCTTGGTGAGGTATATTTTGTTACGGTTGGTTATTTTTTTATTCTGCTATTTAAATTTTAACTTTGTATTGGTTACAAGTTTATCTAGCCAAGCGTATCAATTTCAGCAGGCTGAAAGTTTTATATTGAGTCAACCACAAGAATCTTCGATTCCAGTCAATGAAGTTATGGCAAATTATCGTCAATTAGAATTACGTTGGGTCGGTAAGGAGAATGCAGCATATAACCATCGTCAAATAGCGATGAATCCATTATTTGCAAGAACAAAGCTATTTACAAATTCTATAATTGAATCAAATGCTAAGATTAGTTACCGTCGTTTAAAATACCAGACTCTAAGTCAAGATGGATTACAAAATGTTTCTGGATTATTATTATTGCCTGCATCTAAACCGAAGGGTATAATTTTATTTTTCCATTCAACAATTAGCGGTAAATTAAATGTTCCATCTTTGCATTTTAAAGAGTATAAATCTGAGATGTTGGCAAGTATTTTTGCAGCAAATGGTTATATAGTAGTGGCACCAGATTATATTGGATTAGGTGATAATTATGATACGATGCATCCATATATTTTGTATCCACAGCAAAATGTTGTTGATGGTAAAAATATTTTATTAGCAACGATGAATTATTTGCATGCTAATAAACTAATTGAAACCAAGAAAACGCTGCCTTTGTTTGTGAGCGGTTATTCTGAGGGTGGTTCTTATGCATTGTGGTTTAGTCGAATTTATCAAACTAATTCAGATTTTCGTCGGGAATTAATTCAGCAAAAATTATCTTTAAAGAAAACTGTTGCTATCGAAGGTGCGTATAATTTAAGCGGTGTAATGCTGCCATTTTTACTGAACAATCAAATTGGAGAACCTTCTAACGATTATAATATCAATAATAGCTTTTGGGGCGCAATGTTAAAGCCATCTTTACTTGTGAATGCACTGCTAAGCTATTCTCATTATAATCATATTTCCAGCAACAGTTTATTTAATTCTAATTTTTATAATTTGGATTGTTTTTTAGATTTGCCACTATGTGGTAATAATTCAGAATATAAACTAAATGTTGATAGCTTACGCTTGAGTAATGGTAACCAATTTAAATTTGCTTTAAACTATTTTTTTGCCGCATTATTCAAAACTTCAGCAGGAAATAATTATTCCATATTTAATAATAGCATTAAGGCATTGGTGAGTCCACAGATGCTACAAGATAAAGATTTATTTGAGACAGTTGCGAAAGCAGATATTGTTAATTGGCAAAGTCATAATCCAGTTACATTAATTTCATTGGTACATGATTCTTTGGTTCCAGAAAATAACTCTGCCACAGCTTATGCAGGAATGTTGCAATCAGGGTCAATTAATTTGAAATATTTAAAAATTGATAATAATTTAATTCACGCTCGGGCAATTATTGGTCCAAATGTCGCAGATCATGTTAGCTTTGAATTATATGCTTTGTTAATTGCATTAAAAGAATTTGATCAAAGTAACTCATTTTATCAATCAGGCAATTTAAGTTTAAGAAAAAAATAGCCCCAATTTAAGGGTAGATCTTGAATTGGAGCCAGTCATATAATTAAATTACAATAATTTATTTCGGAGCAGAGCTAGTTGGTTTATGCTGAGCTATGCTTGGAGCTGCCGCGTTTGTAGCAATTGGTGTAGATGCAACTATTTTGGGTGGGATGGAGAGCTGTTCATTTACCTTACATTTATCAAGAGTTGCATTATTATAGTAACAGATTACATAATGACCCTTATCGGTATAGAATTCAACTTTACTCAATAAAAGACCTGAGCTTTTAGGCGCCAATGGATTTGAAGTGCGCATATCTTGTCCTGGTAGAGGATTTCCTGCATTTGATCTGAAGCCGTTGGCGTTTTCTTCACGTTCGATAATTGTTACATTTCTACAGTTTTGTGAAATATCCGTGATAGTGGTTTGCTGGGTTAATTTAACTCCATTGCATAAAAAATTGGTCGGATCTAAATATAACGGTGAATTAAAATTGATAGTTGTCATTGCCTCCGCCAAGAGTGGGCTGATTGTAATTAATGCGATGAGTAATTTCTTCATAAGAAAATTCCTTATATTGTATTTATGTTTATTACCAAGTATAGTATATACCAGATTGGATTTCAATTGGTTGGTAATTATTATTAGTTACACCAGTGGCATTTTGTGCATACCATTGTTGTGCGTATACACCGAAAATATATAGTCCTCGAAGTTGTGGAATAGGATAGTTAAGAACCAAATCTAGCTCTTGTAACCCATTACTAGTTACATTGTTATTAGAGACATAAATAAAATTGGGTTGGAAAATTAAATTAGTTCCCCATGAACCAAGTGCAAATTGTCCTGCAATTTTATACATATTTCCCGCTTCACCAGATGTAACCTGATTGTATGACCAAGCCTCAGAATACATTGGATCAACTTGTAATGATTGGGTATATGGCGAGACAAATGCACCACCACTATATGATCCATTTGGACCCCACATTGTATTAGCACTCAAATTTAATTGGAATAAGTCATAAGTCATCCCAGCTTTAACACCTGCGACATAACTTTGGATGTTACCACCGTTTACGGACTGAGAAATTGCGTTATTGGATTGAAACCATTGTTGGTCGCTACCAAACTGAGCCGATAAATTAAATGAAAGTTGCCCATTAACTGGTAAGGTTAAGCCAGTATCACCGTAAAGCAATGTACCATAATTATCAAATTGATAGCCCCATAAGCGCATATTATAATTATTATCGTTACTTGAGTAATTGGCACCAACCGAAACTGTACCATTTGAATTATTATTATAGCCAGGATTCATGGTTAGCCAACTATAATTGGTATTTCCGGTAAAGCCCTGTTGCGCGCCAAATTGTGCACCATTAAAGGCAAGTGCAGAAAGCAACCATCCGCTGCCAGCATAAACGTTAACGCCAATCCCTTGATAAGTGGTAGGAACAGTTAACATATTGGTATACATATTTCCAGCCAGCCATGGGCTATTATCAAACGCGATATAACCCAAATCAACGTTGACAATATTTTCATATTGATATTCAATAAATGCTTCGGGCAGGGTAATTGAGTTAAACGTTGGGATATAGCCGGAAGAGTAACGGTTGTAGTAAGTTGTAGGATTAACGATATCATTTAATTGTCCAACGGGATTCATAATTGAAACTACTCCACCAATTGAGAATCCATTAAGTTGTCCAGTTTGTCCAAAAATATTAGAACCATAAGATTTACCAGAAGATGCATAAGTTCCATCCCACTGGTTATAGGTTGCTCCTGCGAAGACATTGTAAGTTCCACCTGCAAAGAGTTTTTCCCAGTTATTTTGGGCTTCAATTTGGCTTTCTGTTAAAATTAATGTTCCTCCACCAGACATCATCCATCCATATGGATTTTGGAAGTAATTATAGCGGCCAATCGAACCAGCATTAGGGTTTGATGGTTCTTTAATTACAGTAACATTTGGCATTGATTCAGCCTTAAGTGTAGTTGGCGTGGATTCGATATCATCAGCTAATACTAGACATGGGCTGATTGTCATTAACAATAAATAAGTTAATTTTTTCATGAAAATTCCTAAATTTAGAGCAATATTTAATGGTGGTTATGCTGTTGATGATTAGCTGATTTGTTTTCTTCAACATGTGAATCTTTAAGCGTAAACCATAATACCGCTGATATAGCAAGTGTTACACCACAAATCATGAAAATCATATTTTTGTTTTCAATTATGCTGATAGCCTGACCAACACCAAGGCTCGCGACTAATTGTGGTAAGACTACTGCTAAGTTAAATAACCCCATATATAGACCAATTTTATTACTACCGACTTTCTGCGTCATAATTGCAAAAGGCAGGCTAATTGTAGATGCCCAACCAATTCCAATAAAAGCCATAATTACGTAAATCATCATTGGTGAAATGCCAAATGGAATTAGAGCAAAATAGCTCGCTGCCATGCTTGCAATACATAGTGCATGTGTACGTGCGCGGCCGATTTTGCGAGTTAATGGTTCAAGTATAGCTACAGGCAATAAAGCGCCTGTGACATTTAAAATTAAGAATGATATTGACACAACCTGTCCCATTTTTAAAGCATTCAGGGTTGGCATTTTGTATTGGACGTAAGCAAACATGTAGACAAACATAGTTTGCACACCGATCCAAGTAAATGAATGTGCCGCCAAAACTTTTTTGAAACCAATAATACCAGCTTCTTCTTTTGATTTACCTGCTTCTTTTTGTAGTAAAGTATAAATGATAAAAAATAGTGTGATAATTCCACAGGCAATTTCTGGGTAATAATTGTTAGTTTGAATTCCTGATAAACGTTTGATTACACCATAGACTGAATAAATTAAGAACCCCCATAATGGTTGAATATCTAACATGATTTTCTTCAAGGAGGTTTTTTCGTGTATTTTGGCTAATTCGGCAAATTCTTTCTTAAGTTCACGTGGTTCTTGAATGAATAAAATTGGGAAAATTGATAAAACTAGCACTAAACCAACGCCGACATAAATTAAGACATAATTATCTAGCCATGCACCAATTACATAAGCTGCTACGCCAAAAGTTCCGGAAATAGTTTGCATCCAAGTATAGCCCTTAGTGCGTTCTTTACCTTCAGGAGTAACATCGGCAATAATTGAACGAGTTGGATTAAAACCAACATTGATCGATAGATCAAGCAATAATGCAACTGTGATTGCAACCCCTAAAATTCCATGAAGTCCCAAAGCTGCGGAGATGATATCTAAATTTGGCAGTGCTAGTAACATTAATGAACATAAAATACCGCCAATAATAATAAATGGACGTCGACGGCCATGCCATAACCAAACGTTATCGCTGACTAGACCAATTATTACTTGTCCTAAAATCCCTGCAATTGGTCCAGCCGCCCAAACGAGACCAATTTCATCAATTTTAAGCCCATATTTGGTACTTAAAATCCAGCTTAAAGCTGAGATTTGGATACATAAAGCAAACCCCATAGCAGTTGATGGTAGTCCAAGTACGATATAGAAAAAGTTACTTAATTTTTTTTGCATTGCAGTAATCATTAGTATTTCCTAAATAACAAATTAAAAAAGAAGCCTAGTTTTTACGCTAGGCTTCTTTTATAAAAATAAAATTAAGAGCAGGTGAAGTTGACTGGCGCATCAGTAGTTGATGCAGGAACTGCTCCAGTATATGGAACAAAGTACATTACAGATTGTGCAGGAACAATTAGATTACTCAATGTACCGTTACTTACATTTACGATTTGATGAGACATTAAATCAATGTAACATTGGCTAGTTAATCCTGTATTGCTATCGCTTGCAGTGTAGACAGTTGCAGATTTATTTACGATAAAGAAATAATTGGTACCACGGGTTAGTGATGCTACATTATCTCCATCGGTTGTATTTATCGTTGCCCACGTCATAGTTTGACCTAGAGTTTGATTATGGAAATAAACCCCAGCAATTACTTCATTTTCATTCCAGTACGATACGCTACCATTAGCATTGGCGGCAGTAGAAGTTCCAGATGAAGTTAAACCAGTTCCAGCTTGTGCTTGTAAATCTGCATAGACAAATGGAGTACCAGCTTCCATAGCTAAAATCACACCATAAGCTAGTGGCGCATTATAGTAACTCATTACAAAATTCGGGCTTTGGGTACCAGTCCAAGGACACATAGCGCGTGAGCTAATGCTGTCAGGGACTGTATCCTGATCCATTACCAAATTAATTGCGTTTACTCCAGCCAGAGTACCATTGCTAGAAGAAGTGTATGCATCGCTACTGGTAATCATGGACGTTAAAGAAGCCTGCAAATTTGCACCATAGGCGAATGCACCATTTAGCCCAGCTAATAATGGGAAATTTAGCATTTTCATAGTGTTACCTGATGAATTATTACCCGATGCCGTTTTTATGCTGGTATAACTGGTATATTGATTGGCATCATTAGTAGGGTATTCACCAAAGAAAATATTTGAGCTCTTATTGTAATTTGCCGTGTCGCTAAATAATTGATTAAAGAATGCAGGGCTTTGACCACTAACATCATCAATACGGAAACCATCAGAATTAAAGCCAGTTGTTGCGCTAGATGCAACTGTCATTGCACCACTACCATAGTTAGAACCCAATAACCAAGCTGCATATCCATCAAATATTGACTGAGTTCCGCATGACACAGCACTGCTACCCACTGATGAATTTGTCGCAGATGGTAAGACTCCATCAAACCAGCCATTGGCAGCAGAGAAATCTGAATTCCATTGTGCAGTTTGACTAAAACTTGAGCTATAAGTAGATCCGTTAGGATTATTTGCCCATAAAGCGATTAGTCCAGATGTATTATCCGCAAAGGAAGCACAAGTCGTAGCCGTTGAACCAAATGGAATATAGTTGGTTACTTTAGTTTGTGGCCACCAAAATTGTGATAGTGCTGCCATGTTACCAGAGTTAAATGAATAAGTTTGTCCACTATAATTTTGATAATAGGTTGAAGCGTTACCTGCCGTTGAAGTATTGGCACCAGGTTGAGCAAATTGATGTACGGCAACGTCAATAATTAATTGTAAACCTTCGTTATGAGCATTGGTGATTAGGGTGGCTAATTGTGCGGCTGTACCATAACTTAACACATTACTTTCATTACCAATTTGTCCGAAATCCATTGGCTGGTATGCTCCGTACCAAGCTGGTATATTATCTGCTGCGTAGTTTCCAGAATAAGATACAGCTGCATTATATTGTGGTGGCGATACCCAAATTGTTGTATAACCCATTGCAGCGTATTGTTTTAACATATCTGTAGTGATACTACTATATGGAGTATTAAATAATTCTAAAATTACATCTGTATTTGCTTTACCAGTTTTTGCTGCGGCAATCCCAGTTGGTAAAGTCATGCCATAGGCTCCACTGGCAAGTGTATACCCAGTTCCAGCACGAGTTGAGTTAGTTCCTGTACAAAATGTATTATCTGTTTCGCCTTGGGTGATATTATTATTCGCACTATTATTCCAAGTACAAGTGCCTCCTTGGCAAACGGCACTACTTAATGATCCCTCAGACATTGAGTTATTGGATTTTTGTGAGGTTTTACCATTATGTGAAGTGCTAACAGGAGTCAGAGTAAAACTTAAATTACTAGTGTTGTTTGAAGGCGGTGTTGAGGATGATTGTGTACCATTATTACATGCAACCGTAGCCGATGCTATTGCAGCAAGCAACACAATATTTAGAGGTTTTACCATTATGTGAAGTGCTAACAGGAGTCAGAGTAAAACTTAAATTACTAGTGTTGTTTGAAGGCGGTGTTGAGGATGATTGTGTACCATTATTACATGCAACCGTAGCCGATGCTATTGCAGCAAGCAACACAATATTTAGAGGTTTTCTCATTATGTTATCTCCGTTAAAACATATTTTCTTAGGCAAAATTATATCATTAAATAGCTAACCTGTAGTGTATAAAAGCTGCTTTGGTGTGTTATTTTTGCTACTATGCTGTTTTTGTATTCGTATTGTGGTTTATTTTGTATGGTATTTGCTACATGTTTATATTGTGGGGTGTTTTTTATAGTTTAATTTCACCCAATTGGATCTGAAACTTGCGCTTGAAATATTTAAAGTAAGTTACAATTAAGGTATTCGTATTTTATATAACTAATACTAAATTATTAAGCGTTTATTTTAAAATATGTGAAGATCTTGTAGTTAGTAATAAATTTAATTAGTTAAACGAAAAATCTAGCAAAGCCTTGTGAGTAATTTTTAGGTTGAAATAACAGTTAATTAAATTTTACATTTTTTAATTAGGATTTATTAATTATGAATAAAATTACATCTTTCTTATTGTGTAGTATCACATTTTGGGTTTGTGCCTGTAATAATGGTAATATTTCTTCTAATTCTATAACTAACGATACAAGTAATTTAATCGACTCAGTGGATAAAGGTAATGGAGTTTGGAACTACAGTGTTGCAACAGATTATTATTATGGTATGAAGCAAGAGTCTCCATCGTTATGGTATGATTTGACTCAGCAATATCATACGTCAAGTATGCAGTTTGTGTTTCCACAGTTTCCTACGCTTTCTGTCGCAACAAATGGTATTTTTAATCCTGCCGCAGATGGTGCTTTTTCTACAAGTTGTCCAACATCAACAAATCAAAAAGCACCATTAACTGAAATGTTTAATTATTATGCATTACCTCAATTAAATAGTTACATTGTAAACGGTGTTGATGCTTATTTGGGTAATTGTGTTTCTGGTACTGCAATTACGTCTTATTATGCTAGTTTTGTTTCTCATGTCGTGCCTGTTATTGATGTGAGTCAAGAATTTAATGCTGCCTTAGCAACTGCAAAGACTGCGGATGTTTTGTTAATTGCTGATCAAGTTGCAGCAATTATTAATAGCGATCCTCATGCTTATGGCGTTTCATTCGATAATGAGCCAGCAATTAATTTATTGGGAGCAGATTCTGGTTCTCCTACACCAAAAGGTTACGCAATTGAACGTGAATTTTATGGTGAAATTGCTTTACAATTAGCCAAACAAAAGAAATATTTATTTTTATTTGATGCTAATGCAACTGGAATTGATTTGTATACGAATGGTTATAATGGTTTCGCATTGAATAATATTATTTTACAACAATATTTATATGATTTAGATACTACAGAATCAGCTACTCCAGCTGGCCCAGTTAGTCTGGAAAGTTATACAGCATTGGTTGAAAAACAAGCCGCTAATGATTTAAGTTCAAATAGTAATTCACAGCCTCCGTTAAGGTTTGTATTGCCTGCTAGTGCTACGTCGACCATGTGGGATTATGCCCAGGGCTATAATATGGTTTCATCAGAATCTGCGTATATCAATCAAACGACGCTTAATAATCCAGCAGCATGTTTGTTAACGCCAGCAACAACAATTGGTAGCATTGATAATGGAACGTTGGGGTTATTTCTTTGTTCAGTAGATGGAACTTGCCCAAGTAATACCTCAAACCCAAATATTACTTTATTTTTAAATAATTCTAATTGTGTAAATTATACTAATCCGACCAAATTATTAGCATATTTTAATGTGTCTTTGTTAAGTGTGAAAAATGCAGGAGTTAATAATCCAAGGTATTTAGGTTCAGATTTATATACATGGAATATTCAGGCTTTTCCTGAAATTAATGCCTCTAAAGGTTATTATAATCAATATGGTTATAGTAAGTTGTATAAGTTAACCACACAGGTTTTTCCAGCAGAAATTACTCCTGATGTGTGGTCAGCTTTTTTAATCTGGAACCAAAATTTATTTTAGTTGTATAAGGGTATGGTATTAAATTTTTTAAGATGAGGTTGGAAATGAAATCTTTAGTAAAAGCTATTTGTGCCGCAAACTGTTTGCTTTATACTTCATGGGCATGGAGTGTTAATCTAGCACCAGTGAACGAAAGTTGTCGTTGTTTACCTAGTCAAAATTGCTGGCCAAGTGAGCAAAAATGGCGCGATCTCGCAGAGCATTTAGATGGGAATTTAATTAAACCAAATTCTTTAACTTCAGCATGTCAACAAAACTCTCAGAGTGAAAGTTGCATGCATGAATTACAAAATATGAAGAATCCATTCTTTGTCCAAAGTAACCCAGGAGGAACTCAAACTCAAGGATGGTTGAATGCTTGGGATACTACGCCAAGTGTGTATGCGGTGGAAGCAAAAACAACGAATGATATTGCCGAAGCGGTAAAATTTGCTCAAAAATATAATTTACGATTGGTAATTAAAGGTGGTGGGCATGACTACCTTGGTAGATCTTCGGCACCTGATTCGTTATTAGTGTGGACGCATGATATGCGTAAGATTGATTATCAACAAAAATTTGTACCACTTGGTGCAGATAAAAGTTTTACTCCGATTCCTGTTATAACTGTTGAAGCTGGGGCACGTTGGATTGATGCGTATACAGTTGCTACCTCACAGCATGATCAGTATGTTCAGGGTGGTGGCTGCGCTAGTGTTGGTGTTGCTGGTGGCTTTATTCAAGGTGGTGGCTTTGGTAGCTTTTCTAAGAAATTTGGTACTGGTGCTGCGGGTATAGTTCAAGTTGAAGTAGTGACTGCTGATGGTAAAATACGTATAGCGAATCAATTTCAAAACCAAGATTTATTTTGGGCTATTCGTGGTGGCGGGGGCGGTAGCTACGGAGTTGTAACGAAAGTTACACTTAAGTTACATGATTTACCAAGTTCATTTGGTCTTTTTAGAGGTGAAATTCACGCGGCAAATGATGACGCATATAAAACTTTAATTAAAGAGTATTTACGTTTTTATCAAAGTCGACTAAACAATGAACATTGGGGTGAACAATTCTCTTTTAATAAAAAAAATAGCATCAATATATTTTTAGTGTCACAAGGTATTAATGAAAGTCAAGTTCAGCAAATTTGGCAACCATTGATTGACTGGGTGAGAAAGAGACCAGATTTATACCAAATGACCCGTAGTTATCTTGCAATTCCAGCTAACAAAATGTGGAATTATGATTATTGGGAGAAAACTGATCCTGGATTAGTGACCAAAAATACTTTGGCAGGTGCAAGCAGTGGAGAGTTTTGGTGGGCTCCAAATACTGGTGAAGCATCACAATATATTTACACTTATCAATCATGGTGGCTTCCAGAAAGCTTATTTGTGGGAACTGAATTAGATAAATTGAGCGATGCGTTTTTTAAAGCCTCACGTATTGCTGATGTTTCCGTACACATTAATAAAGGATTAGCCGGGGCATCACAAGATGCTTTAGAAGCAACTGAAATGACGTCAACTAATCCTAGTGTTTATCAAGCCAATGCTTTAGTTTTAATGGGTATCACCAAAGATAAAATTTATAAAGGTGTTAATGGTTACTCATTTGATGTAAAAGCTGCGAATGAATCGGTGGGTGCAATTTCTGGTGCAATGAATTTATTTATGAAGTTAGCCCCAAATTCTGGTACTTATGTTAATGAAGCAGATTATTTCCAAAAAGATTGGCAAAATGCTTTTTGGGGCAGCAATTATGCTAAGTTATTTACTATCAAGCAAAAATATGATTCGCAAGGTTTATTTTATTGTCATCATTGTGTTGGTAGTGAATTGTGGAGTAGTAATGGAATGTGTAAGGTGGAATCATTGGTAAATAATAATTAGATCTAACTAAAATTATACACGCACTTGAGTTCAGTGCGTGTACTTTTATTTCTTACCGAATTTTTTAATCGTTTCTTCGTGGCGTGAATCAGCTTCAGTATGCTGATATTTCATAGTAGTTTCAAGCATGCTATGACGTAGATTTTCTTTGACAATGCGAATATCAATTCCTGCATCAACCTGATGTGTAGCAGAGGTATGGCGTAACCAATGCGTGGAAACTTTGCTAATTACGTAGGCGCTAGCTGGATCAATTGATTTAAGCTCATCTGCCAGATTATTGCATGTAGTTTTAATAATTTTGTACAGCATCGAATCACTAATTGCTTGCAAGCGCCCATATTTACTAAAAATTAGCGGTACTTCTGTCTCAAGTGGAGTTGGGTATTCACTAAGTCCCATAGCCTTACGATAGTGCATTAGAGCACTTAGTAATTCATTTGGCACAGGAATTTCACCATATTTATTTCCTTTACCAATTACCTTAAGCCACCACTGACCACGCTTATGTAAAAAATCTGCCATATGTGCGCCAGCAACTTCGCTTCTTCGACAACCAGTTAAATATAATAAATTAAATACCCAATTAACGCGCTCAGCTTCAAATTTATTTTTAGGTGTATCACGTGGTAAATTTTCAATGTAATCGGTTAGGTAGCTCCATTCACGCATGGTTAGAATGCGTTCGACATTGATGGTAGTTTTACTGCGTGCACGAATTAAGCGGAATGGATTGCGAACCAAATATCCAGCATCAATTAAATATTGATATAAACTACCTAAAATTTGTAAATTTAATTTGATGCTTGATTTAGATAGACCTTTAACGAAAGGTTTCCAATCAGGATGAATCCTTGGTTTAGATGGACCGCACCAAAAGTCACTAGGCGTTGGGCTAAGTAAAAATTCTTCGTAATTTTGAATCGTTTCGCGGGTAACTTGTTTTAAATTTAATTGTTGCTGCATTAGCCAAATTACAAACCGTTCTGCAGTTTGACGGTAAGAAATAGCTGTATTGGGACTATTTCTGAATTCAAGCAACCAGGTACGAATTGCATCAATATCATTCTCTGCGGTGATACTAGCCGCTTGTTGTTGAATAGGACTATGTGGTGCGTCAATTTGTTTGACGATATCATGGATGATAATTTGATTCATTGTTTTATGTCTGGTTCATTATTAACTTACAATTATAGTTATTGTATCATTTTTATGCCGAGTTTATGCCTTTGTCTTTCGCATATAGTATAATAGCCACTGCATACGACACTTGATTTAATATAGTTCAATTTAAAAGTATTGGGTTATTAGAGTAAAGTGTCCAGATAAATGAAAGGATTTTGAATGCGTGGAATGAAATTTTTAATTATGTTGTGTGGAACTTTAGGTTTAGCTGCATGTAGTAGTAATCAAGCACCAGTTAGTAGTGCGAATAATCCAGATGATCAATCAATCAAAAGCACTGTAATAAATAATGTTGTGTATTTTTCGTTTAATAGCTCAGATGTACCGGCTAACTCAGCTAAATTATTAACTATTAATGCCAGTTATTTAATTGCTCATCCTACGGCACGAGTGCAAATTCAAGGTAATAGCTCTGAGGTTGGTACCAGTTTACACAATCAACAGTTAGCACTACAGCGTGCGCAAAGCGTGCAAAATTCTTTGCTAAAATCTGGAGTTCCAGCTAAGCAACTGAGCGTAATTTCTTATGGTAATACCAAGCCAGTTTTTCCAAGCAATGATAAAGGATTGCAGCCTAAGAATCAGCGAGTTGACATAGTTTATACGAGCACTGCTCCATATCAATATAAACTTGATAAAGTTCCGAGCATAGATAGTGCAACCATGTACTAAAATGATTTAACCACCTAAACAGGTGGTTTTTTGTTTGACAAATTATCATGTACTGATGTATCATTACGTCATTACAAATTTAGACACGCTATTGGTGCCTAATAAATTAAATTTAGGGGATAGAGAATGAGCCTATTTAATAATGCAGAGCTTGACTTAGGTTTTGCAAAAGTCGCACCGTTAGTTCGTCAATTAGCTTACGACAGCTTAACTCCAATTTTGGCTTATAGCGCAATTGGTGGTGCTGGTTCAACGATGATGGAATCAGCGTATGACGAAGGTTATGGCAAATTTTCCTTTATTGGAATTAATCCACTTGCGACATTACGGGCAAGTGGTCGCGAAATTAAAATTAGTTATGCAGATACGACGGCATCACATACTGGTGACCCATACGCTTTATTGCCAGAATTCAGTGCTGGACGTAAAATGTTTGGATTCATTACTTATGATGGAGTACGCGTTAAAGAACAATTACCTGATCGTCATCCTGCTAAACCAGTTCCAGATTTTTTTATGCGCTTGTACAAAACGGTGATTTGTTTTGATCATCAAACGCAAAAATTGATCGTGAGTCACGAGGGTAGTGAGAGTGAAATTGAGCAAATAATTGAACGTTTATTTACGATTAATAGTATGCCAGCGCTGGCACAACATGCCAAAATTAATTTATTGCCTGATGTAACTGACGAAGAGTATATGCAAAAGGTGATTCGAGCTAAAGAATATATTCGTCAAGGTGATATTTTTCAAGTAGTTTTGTCGCGTACTTTTAGCGCTGAATCTGATCTTGAGCCATTTTCCTTATACCGTGCGTTGCGCAAACTTAATCCAACACCATACTTATATTTATTTGAAGAAGAAGAGTTTGCGGTAGCTGGTGCATCTCCTGAGCTATTAGTTGGTGTAAAAGATGGTGTAATTGAAACAGTGCCAATTGCTGGAACTTGTAAAAAAGGTGATGATATTAACTTATTATTAGCTGATCCGAAAGAAACTGCTGAGCATATTATGCTGGTAGATTTGGCGCGGAATGACGTTGGTGCGGTGGCTAAAGCTGGTACGGTAACTGTTACGAAATTTAAAAATGTTAAAAGTTATTCGCACGTAAGTCATATCGTATCCCATGTAGTTGGAAAGCTTGATCCACAACATAATCAATTTGACGTAGTGAAGTCAGTATTGCCAGCTGGTACGTTGTCTGGTGCACCAAAAATTCGTGCCATGCAAATTATTGATGAATTGGAAATGACACGTCGTGGTTTATATGGTGGCGCGGTACTTATGGTCGATGAAACTGGAAGTTTAACTGCAGCGATTGCGATTCGTACGATGTTTATTCAAAATAGACAAATTGAATTGCGCGTTGGCGCTGGAATTGTATATGATTCTGTACCCGAAAAAGAAGTTGAAGAAACTTATCTTAAAGCGCGTGGTGGAATGGCGAGTATTGAATTGGCCGTTGGGGGTGGATTATGATTTTATTAATTGATAATTACGATAGCTTTACCTATAATCTTTATCAAAGTTTATTAATTGCAGGTGCCGAAGTTAAAGTTGTCCGTAATGATGCATTAACAGTTACTGAAATTGCCGCATTGCCAAATTTAACTGGGATTGTGTTATCGCCTGGTCCTGGTCACCCAACTCAAGCTGGAATTTGTATTGATGTAATTAAGCAGCTCGGAACAACAATTCCATTATTAGGTGTGTGTCTTGGGCATCAAGCAATTGGTGCGGCTTTTGGTGGCACTGTTGATTTAGCAGACAAAGTTATGCATGGTAAACCAAGTTTGATTTTTCATAATCGTGGTAAGTTATTTAAACAAGTGCATTTACCATTTACGGCTGCACGTTATCACTCGTTGGTCGTAAAGAAGAATGATTTTCCAGCTGTACTTAAAATTGAAGCCGAAGATGTAGAAGGTAATATTATGGCTTTAAGTCATCGCCAATATCCAATTTATGGATTGCAGTTTCATCCTGAGTCAATTCTAACACCAGAGGGTCAACAAATCGTAACTAATTTTGTGGAAATTTGTCATGCTAATTAAATGTATTCAGAAATTAAGTCAGGGACAAAACTTGTCACTTGAAGATAGTTATTTATCAGCCAAAGCATTATTAAATGATGTTGATCCAGTTTTAGCTGGTTCATTTTTAAGTTTATTACATGCTAAAGGTGAAGTTGCTGATGAACTGTTGGGTTTTCATCAAGCACTAACCGAAAGTGGGCGTACTTTAAGTTTAGATTATCCATTTATTGACATCGTTGGTACTGGTGGTGATAAAGCTGGAACGTTAAATATTTCAACTGGTGGTTCATTATTAACTGCAGCCTGTGGTGTGCCAGTAATTAAACATGGTAATCGTGCGGTATCGTCACAATGTGGTTCGGCAGATGTTTTAGCAGAGTTAGGTTTTAATTTAAATTTAACTGATGATGAAATTGCCGCATCGGTAGCTGAGCGTAATTTTGCTTTTTGTTTTGCACCCAATTTTTATCCAATTCTACGTAAGTTGAATGAAGTACGTAAGAAACTGGCAACTCCAACAATTTTTAATTTAATGGGACCATTATTAAACCCAGCTGGGCGTGAGCACATAATTTTGGGTGTGTATAAATCTGAGTATGTTGCGGTGATTGCTGAAGCTTTATTTCGTCTTGGTACGACCAAATCTTTGGTATTTCATGGTAATGGACTTGATGAATTAAGTTGTTTAGATACGTTACAAGCTAAATTAGTTACCCGCGATTCAATTAGTGATATTACGCTAGATTTGCGTGAGTTGAATTTATCACAGGCGGAGTTGAGTGATTTAGCTGGTGGTGATCGGATGTATAATTCACAAATCTTAATTCGTACCTTAAATGGTCAAACAACCGGTATTACTGATAGTTTAGCGCTTAATGCTGGTGCTGCATTATTTGTGTATGGCAAAGTTGCGAGTCTTAGGGATGGTGTTGCCATGGCTAAAGCGCGTTTAGTTGAGGGTAATATCATACCTTTGAATAAATTACAGCAAATTGTAGCACGTAAATATCAAGTGCCAAAAAAACGTAAGAGTATGCGCGAGTCATTATTAAGTAAAGAATTTGCAGTAATTAGCGAAATTAAGCGTGCATCGCCGTCAGCAGGGCATATTGCTGATATTGGTGATCCAGTAGATCGTGCTAAATTGTATGTCGAATTAGGCGCTGCAGCGATTTCAGTGTTAACTGACGCTGGGTTTAATGGTTCAATGGCAGATTTACGTCGTGTTACCGAAGGTCTGAAAGACAGTCCAATCCCAGTATTATGCAAAGATTTTATGTTAACGCCACCACAGATTGCTGAAGCTGCAGCCAATGGTGCGGATGTTATTTTATTGATTGTACATGTACTGAAAGAAAAAACTGTCGAAATGGCTAAATTAGCTCATGCGTTTGGTCTAGAGGTTTTGGTGGAAGTACATAATCCGAATGAATTAGAAATTGCTTTACAGGCGGATGCGGATGTAATTGGAGTTAATCAACGCGACCTAAATGATTTTACAATGCACCCAGATCAATTTGCTGAATTGATTAAATTAATTCCTACTGGAGTAGTTAAGGTTGCTGAGTCTGGTCTGAAAACTCGTGAACAAGCATTGGCTGCGTTAGATTTAGGCTATGATGGTGTATTAGTTGGTGAAGCTCTTTCTCGCTTGGCAAACCCAGCTGAATTTTTTGGAGCTTAATTGATATGATTTCAATGCAAAGAAAAGTTATTTATAAAATAACGTATCCAAATGGTAAAATTTATATTGGTCAAGATGTTACTGATGATATTAACTATTATGGTTCTCCTAATAAAAAACAGTTAGAAGAAGATTTTCCAATAGAAAAACGTAAAAGTTTTACAGTTACTAAGGATATTCTTTGGGAAGTTATTGAGAAATCAGGAAATAGTGACCTTATAAATAAAAAAGAGATGGAATTTATTGCATTATACGAATCAAATAATCCTCTAAATGGATATAATTTGCGACCAAAATATAAGATAAATTAGGGAGATTATAAAATGTTAGTTAAAATTTGTGGAATTACCACACCAGAAATGGCACGTAAAGTTGCCGCTAGTGGTGCAGATTATATTGGATTATTATTTACCAGTTATTCGCCACGCCAGATTGCTTTAGATACAGCCCGCCAAATTTGCGCAGCAGTTAAAGATTACCCAACGCAAGTTGTTGGAGTGTTTTTTGATGAGACTCTGGAGCAAATAAAAGCAATTGATGCTGAGTTAAATTTGGATGTGATTCAGTTACATGGCGATTTACCGCGTGCGAGTGTAAATGAATTTACGCATAAGCCAATCATTTATGTCGCTGATGGTAAAGAATTGCCAAGTTGTTTAAATCCAGCTAAAGACCTAGTTTTATATGAAAAAATTGCGTTACCAAGTCACAGCGAATTCCGCTTCTTTATTGCTGGTGGTTTAGATCAATCAAATGTATTAGCGAGAATTGCTGAAGCTAATCCTGATGGTGTTGATTTATCTTCAGGAGTTGAGAGTGGTCGTGGAGTTAAAGATTTTGGCAAAATTCGTGATTTTTTGGCGCTGCTTCGTCCAACTTATTATGGTGCTTATGGTGGGATGTTTGTTCCTGAGTTATTAATTGAGCCGTTACATGATCTAACCAAAGCATATTATGAAATTGCCTTAGCAGATGAATTTCAACATGAATATTTAGACTTACTAAAAAATTTCGTTGGACGTCCAACTGCATTAACTGAAGTTAAAAATTTTGCCGCTGCAATTGGTTTAAAACATGTTTATCTAAAACGTGAAGATTTGACTCATACTGGTGCGCATAAAATTAATAATGCCTTAGGTCAGTGTTTATTGGCCAAGAAAATGGGTAAAACACGAATTATTGCTGAGACTGGCGCAGGTCAGCACGGTGTTGCGACGGCTACAGCTTGTGCGATGCTTGATTTAGAATGTGTGATTTATATGGGGCAGGTTGATGTTGATCGTCAAGCACCGAATGTAGCTAAAATGCGTTTATTGGGGGCTAAAGTTGTTCCAGTGCTTGATGGTAGTGCAACATTAAAAGATGCCGTAAATGAGGCTTTACGTGATTGGGCATCAAGCTATGAAGCAACGCATTATTGTTTAGGAACTGCATTAGGGCCTTATCCATTCCCACAAATTTGTGCTCGCTTTCAATCGGTAATTGGGAATGAAGCTAAAGCTCAATTTGAGCAACGCACACAGCGTCAACCTGATGTACTAATTGCTTGTGTTGGTGGTGGTTCAAATGCAATCGGGATTTTCCAAGCTTTTATTCCTGACGAAAAAGTAAAATTAGTTGGGGTTGAAGCTGGTGGTTATGGAATTGGTGTGGGTCAAAATGCGGCACGTTTTCAATCAGGACGCCTTGGTGTTTTACATGGTAATCGTACTTATGTTTTGCAAACTCAGGATGGACAAATTGCGGACACTCATTCCATTTCAGCTGGTTTAGATTATGCTGCGGTTGGACCACAACATTCTGATTTATATTCAATTGGTCGAGCTGAATATGATGTAGCGAGTGATCAGGAAGCTTTGGATGCTTTCCAGCTATTAACCCGCACTGAGGGAATTATTCCTGCTCTTGAATCATCACATGCATTGGGTTATTTAATGCGCGTGGCGAAAGATTTACCAGTTGAGAGTTATATTTTAATTAATTTATCGGGACGTGGTGATAAAGATTTACCAGGTCTAATTGAACGGGGGTTAGTCAATGTCACGAATTAAACAAGCTTTTACAGAGAAAGCCAAGGTTGCATATTTAACTGCTGGTGATGGCGGGATTAACACTAGTGTTGAGTATTTTTTAGCATTAGTTAAAGGCGGTGTAAATTTACTTGAGATTGGAATTCCTTATTCTGACCCAGTTGCTGATGGACCAGTTATTCAGCAAGCCATGGAACGGGCTTTAAAAGCTGGAGTTACGGTTAAAGATAGCTTAGAAGTAATTCGTAAAATACGCGAACAAAGCGCAGTTGCAATTATTGTGTTTACTTATTATAATCCGATTCAAGGTGATTTGGCTGGGTTTCTGAGCGCTGCTAAATCTGCCGGTGCAGATGGGATTTTAATTGTTGATTTACCCTTTGAAGAAGCGGCTAATTATCGTTATTTATGTCGTAGTCTAGGATTATCACCAATTACGGTAATTGCGCCCTCAACTCGTCCCGAACGCATGAAAGAATTACTAGCTACGGCTAATGATGGTTTTGTGTATTATGCTTGCCAAAAAGGTACTACGGGTACGCGTGATGGCCTACCATTAGACTTAGCTAGCCAACTGGATCAACTCCGTCAAGCGACAAGTTTACCAATTGCAGTTGGTTTTGGTGTGGCTAATGCTGCGATGGTACAAGCAATTTTACAATTGGCCGATGGTTGTGTGGTTGGTTCATATTTAGTGCGCCAAATTGCTAACCAAGTAACTCCAGAAGATTTAACTAAATTAACCATGGAGCTCTATCATGTTGCTTGAATTACGTGCCAATACGAATTATTTAGATAAGCAGCTTTTAATTGAGCGTTTAGAAAATATGGGTTTTCGGGTTGTGGAAAGCGATGCAAATATTTTGGCGGTAATTGGTGGAGTGAATTCATTGGTTGCAACTGAGTTATTTAGTGAATTACCGAACGTTGCCAAAGTATTGCCGCTCACAAGTAATTTTAAATTAGCTAGTCGCCAAACTAAACCCAGTGATACTATTATTAAAATGGGTGAAGTTAGCATTGGTGGTGATGAGTTATTTATTATTGCTGGGCCATGCTCGATTGAATCACGTGAACAGCTTGAAGCCTGCGCCAAAATTGCTAAAGATAATGGCGCTCAGGCCTTACGTGGTGGTGCATATAAGCCGCGTTCTTCACCTTATGATTTTCAAGGTATGGGCGTGGATGGGTTAAAGCTTTTAGCTGAAGTTGGTGCTAAATATGGTTTGATTACTGTCTCGGAAGTTATGGATGGTAGCCAAATTGCTGCAGCTGCAGAATACGTGGATATTTTGCAAATTGGTGCACGGAATATGCAAAATTATACCTTGTTAACTGAGTTGGGTAAAATTAAAAATCCAATTTTATTAAAACGTGGTTTTGCCGCAACCTACCATGAGTTATTAATGTCAGCAGAATATATTATGCTAGCTGGTAACCCGAATGTAATTTTATGTGAGCGTGGTATTCGTACCATTGAGACTTTTACACGAAATACACTAGATTTAAATGCAATTCCAGCATTGCAACAGTTGACGCATTTACCGATCGTTGCTGATCCAAGCCATGGTACTGGTGTGCGTTCTTTGGTGTTACCGATGGCGCGTGCTTCGGTTGCAGCTGGTGCACACGGGATTTTGGTTGAAATGCATCCAGATCCAGATAAATCAATTTCAGATGCGAAGCAAACAATTGATTTTGCAACATTTTCTGATTTAGTAACCCAAGTACGGCGAATTAAGTCGGTTTTGATTTAATCAAAAGCTACCAGTTATTGGTGGCTTTTTTATTTTATGCCGTATCTCGTTTATTGAGGTCGCTTATTAATTTTGGTTTAAATGTAGTAATATCGTGTTTATATCAGAATATAGTAATTAAGATAAAAAAACTACCAATAAGATCATTGGTAGTTTTTGCTTGATATCCAATACGTTATTCATTTGAGTAGGATTTTTGTCCCAATAAAACTTTATAACCTATAAATGAGATAATAAGAAATGCAATTAAACTTGGCGTTGTATGAAGTAAATTCTTATCTTGCAAGTCTGCAAAGATCCCCATAATGGCTAAATAAGTAAATAATGCCCAAGTTGAGCAGAATGCTTTGATTGTACTACTTGGGTTAAATTTATATTGTGCTCTACAGTAAATTATAAAAAAGCCAATATGCGCACATAACGCTAAAATCATAGCAACTCTACCACATTGTACAAGTAAGTAGCTAACGATGAAAAATGCGAAAATACTTAAACAATTACCTAAAGGCATTTTAAATGAGCGGAACTTATCAGCTTGAGTTTGACGTAATTTACTGAATGCTATAGGAACCGCTAGACAAGCAATTAATTGGAATACTGTTACGACAATCATGATTTTTTGCCAATTATCAAAAAATATTACCAATATTCCGCACATTGTGCCAGTAAAGATTAATGACGGGCGAGAAATTAAGAATTTGGGATTAACCTTAGCAAAAATTTTAGGCATTTGTTTATCTTCTGCCATTGCATTTAACATTCGTCCACCAGACCCGAGGTATATTATTCCAGTACCTGATGGGCTAATTGCCGCATCAACATATAAGACCATTGCTAACCAGTTAATACCTAAAATCACCGCTAAGTCTGCCAGGGGGGATGTGAAATTTAATGAATGCCAACCTTTAGTTGCAATAGTTGTTGTATCAACGATACCCAAAAATGAAACTTGAAGAATTAAATAAATAATTAAGCAAATTATTACTGAGCCACATAATGCAAGTGGAAGGTTTCTGCTTGGATTTTTAAGTTCTTTAGCAAAGACGGTTACCATGTTAAAACCATAAAATGCATAAAAAATTCCGCAAGTTACAACAGCTGTAAATGCATTACCGATTCCATATGGAGCAATGGTTCCTTTATATGCCGTGAAATTGGCTGGGTGAAATGCAGCAAACATGAAAAGTATACCTACAGCAGCTGGAACAACCATTTTAACGGTTGTAATTATGTTGTTTGCTTTGGTTAAGGTGCGAATACCCCAATAGTTAAGTAAACCATAAATTATAATGATAGAATAGACCATTAAAATACCAATGAAGGTCAGTTCTCCATTTAGAAACATAATTTTATTGATAGCAGGAAAGGCAGTGCTAATATATTGTACGGTTGCCATGGCTTCGGATGGTATTGAACACACCATGGAAAACCAATTGGAAGTAGCAACCACAAACCCACAATCTTTATTATGTGAAATGGTTAATAAACGTGAGAACAGTCCAGTTTCTTGATACATAGTGGCTATTTCTGCGAGTAAAAGTGCTAGAGACAGCGCTAAAATCGCACCAATTACCCATGAAAGTATTGAAATTGGTCCTGCGTATTTAGCAGCATAATAACTGGCAAATAACCATCCTCTACCAATTATTGAGCCAACTCCGATTGTTATAGCAGAAAATAAATTTGGTTGTTCATTTAATTAAACTTCCATGGCTATGTTTCCTAAAATAAAATTTGCTAGGCAATAAGAGGACATTTTATCAGGTATTTAGGTTTTTAATTTTTGCTATGCAGCAAAAATAAGAATTTCATGTCTGTTTATTTAAAATATGCAGCAAATAGATTGTGAGTAGTTGTATTTAGTCGCGATTAATCATTTGTAAAATATTTTTATTGTATTAAATTGCTAATTCGCTATTAATTTAACTTTTAATGGCTCTAAAAACTCTAACTAAGCTAGTAGTTTAGCTGGTAAATAGTTAAGTTTATACCAAATAAATGGTTTATAATATCCAACTTAATTTCACATTAGTTTTATGACAGAGTAATATGAGCCTTTCACTTCAAGTAAATATTCCAGCAAAACAACCCCATAGTTACCCGATTGTAATTGCAGAAAAACTTTTAAATAGCTGGCAAGGGTGGTTGGATAACTACGCTCCAAGCCGTAAAGTGGTAATTATTAGTGATGATATTGTGTCTAAACTATATGGTAACCAATTAGTAGATGAATTAGAGCAAGCTGGTTATCAGGTTAAATTAATCGAATTTTTGCATGGTGAGAACTCAAAATCAGCATTAACTAAATTAGCAATTGAAGAACAGATGTTTGCGTTTGGTTGTGATCGCCATACTTTATGTTTAGCTTTAGGTGGTGGCGTAGTTGGCGATTTAGCTGGGTTTGTGGCTGCAACTTATATGCGAGGGATGAATTTTATTCAAGTCCCAACATCGTTATTAGCAATGATTGATAGTAGCGTCGGTGGTAAAACAGCAGTTAATACCAGTTATGGTAAAAATATTATTGGCGCATTTTGGCAGCCACAAGCTGTATTTATGGATACTTTGGTTTTAAATACCTTACCGCGTGAGCAAATTATTAATGGTTTTTTTGAAGCGGTAAAAATATTTTTAACTTTGGATGCGGAACATTTTATTTATTGTCAGGATAATTTAGACGCAATTCTTAATTTAGATTCTGAAGCTTTAAATAAAGTAATTCATCGTGCGGTAAGTTTAAAAGCTTATGTGGTTGAAGTTGATGAGCAAGAGCGCAATTTACGTATGATCCTAAATTACGGACATACTGTGGCGCATGCTTTAGAAAAGCTAAGTAATTACACAATTTTGCATGGTTATGCGGTGGCAATTGGTATGTTAGTTGAAGCCAAAATTGCACAGTTAAGTGGTCTATTAACCGAACAAGATTACCGGCAAGTTGTGAATTTTTTAGCAAAACTTGAAGTGACGGAAGAGCTCCTTGGAGATTTTGTTGTTGATGAAATTATTCATGCTATGCGTGGAGATAAAAAGAATACCAATCAACAGATTCTACTAGTTTTATTAAATAAAATTGGTTCAGTTAAAAATATTGAAAATAGAGTTGCTTTCCCAGTTGATGAAAATGTAATACATACTGCACTTACACAGTTAATTAAGAGATAGGATAGATTGATAATGGGATATAGGGTTGTAAAGAAATTACCTACGGCGGATGAAATTATAAGTGCGTTGCCACTTAGTGATGCAGGTTATGCAAGTATTACGCAACATCGTAATGAAATTGAAGCAATCTTACGTGGTGAAGATGATCGATTAGTTATTGTTGTTGGACCATGCTCAGCTTGGCCTGATACTGCGGTATTGGAGTATGCAAAACGTTTAGTTGAATTAGAAAAAAAAGTTGGACATGCGCTTAAATTAGTTATGCGAGTTTATATTCAAAAGCCGCGTACAATTAAGGGTTGGACTGGTCCTGTTAATCAGCCAGATCCATTGTCGCCGCCTGATATTGCTGCTGGTGCAATGTATTGTCGTAAACTAATGACACAAGTTGTTGAGATGGGTTTACCAATTGCTGATGAAGCTTTATTTACACATAATGCACGTGGCTTTATTGAGTTATTATCTTGGGTTGCAATTGGCGCGCGTAGTAGCGAAGATCAAGAACATCGCATTTTTGCTTCAGGAATTGATTGTCCAGTTGGTATCAAAAATCCAACTCATGGTTCGCTAAAAATTGGCGTAAATGGAGTGGTTGCAGCTCAACATTCGCACTATATTGTTTTGGATGGCGATGAAGTTGAAACTGATGGTAATCCTTATGCCCATTTGGTTTTACGTGGTGGTGATGGTAAACCAAATTATGATATAAAATATCTTGCTGAAGTCGCTGAGATTTACAAGAAAAATGACGTGTTAAATCCAGCAGTCGTTATTGATGTTAGTCATGATAATTGTGTGGTGAACGGTGTTAAAGATCATAATGCTCAAGCTAAAATTGTTTTAGATGTTGTTGAACAAGTTGCAAGCAATCCTGAATTAAAAAAATTACTTAAAGGTTTCATGTTAGAAAGCTTTATTAAATCAGGTAAACAAAATGTAGAAACGGCTAATCCAATTGATTTGTGTGGTTTATCAATTACTGATCCATGCTTGGGTTGGGATGACACCGAAAAATTATTGCTTGAGTTGGCTGCTAAATTAAAATTATAGCAATATTTGTTTATCACGCGTATTAGCATTAAATTTTATTTCAATTAGTATTACTTAGTTTACAAGATGCAAGATTAGCATCACACCAGAAGGATTATAATGGCTTACGAAATTATTAAAAAAGTTCCAACTTCAGACGAAATTATTCAAAAGATCCCATTAAGTGAAAATGCTTATGCGAGTATTGAGCAACACCATCGTGAAATTGAAAATATTCTTAATGGTAGCGACAAACGTTTATTAATGATTGTTGGTCCATGTTCGGCGTGGCCAGATACAGCTGTGCTTGAATATGCGAAGTTACTTGCTGAATTAAGTAAACAAGTTGAACATTCATTAAAAATTGTTATGCGAGTTTATATTCAAAAACCACGTACAGTTAAAGGCTGGACTGGTCCAATTAATCAACCTGATCCATTAGCCGAGCCAGATATCGAGGCTGGAATTTGGTATTGTCGTAAATTAATGACGCAAGTGGTTGAAATGGGTTTACCAATTGCGGATGAATGTTTATTTACGCATAATGCTCGTGGTTTTCAAGAGTTATTATCTTGGGTAGCAATTGGTGCTCGTAGTACTGAAGATCAAGAGCATCGGATTTTTGCTTCGTCTCTAGATTGTCCAGTTGGGATGAAAAATCCAACGCATGGTTCGCTTAAAATTGCGGTAAATAGTATTTTGGCTGCCCAACATCCACATTACATCGTTTTTGATGGCTATGAAGTTAAAACTGCGGGTAACAAATACGCACATTTAGTTTTACGTGGTAGTAATGATGCAACGAATTATGGTGTCGAGAATATTGCTGAAGTCGCCGAATTATTTGTAAAAAATAAAGTAGTTAATCCAGCGATTATTGTCGATGTAAGCCATGATAATTGTGTTGTGAATGGGGTTAAAGATCATAATTCGCAAGCGGATATTGTGTTAAAAGTTGTCGATGATTTAGCAACTCATCCTGAATTAAAACCTTTGGTAAAAGGTTTTATGCTGGAAAGCTTCATGCTTGAAGGTCGTCAAAATGCTGAAGGTGATCAGGAAATTAATTTGAATGGTTTATCAATTACCGATCCATGCTTAGGCTGGGACAAAACTAAAGAATTATTACTAGCTTTAGCTGCAAAACATAGCATTAATTAAAGGTTTATATCATGTTAAGAATTGGTGTTTCCGGTGATGTTGGGTCGTTTTCTGAAGAAGCTGGATTTATTTATGCTGCCAAAGCTCAAGGCGGTCAATCGAAAATGGTTTATTTGATTGATATGGAAGGTGTGCTGGCCGCATTATCACGCGATGAAATAGATGTCGGCATTTTCCCATTTGTAAATTATAATAGTGGAATAGTTTGGCCAGCATTTAGTGCGATGGGTAAATATAATTTTATGCCAATTGATGATTTACAATTGAATGTTGAGCAGTGTCTAATGGCCAAAAGTGAATTAGCCATGAGTGAAATTAAAGAATTATATTCTTATACCCCAGCGTTTGAACAATGTAAAGGTTTTATTAATCAGCACGGTTTTAAATTAATTGACTGGGGTGATACTGCTAAAGCTGCGCGTGATTTAGCTAGCGGTGTATTGCCAGCCAACGCAGGAGTTGTTGCTTCAGCGCAGGCTGCAAAAAGTTATGGCTTAGTGATGTTGAAACAGGGGATTCAAGACCTTCAACCAAATATTACTCGATTTATTGTTGTTAAGAAAGCAGATTAACATGAGTCAAATTGAAGAATTACGTATTGAAATAGCGGATGTTGATGCTAAAATTATTGGCCTAATTGCTGAGCGAAAGAAAATTTCTCTGCAAATCGGTGCTTATAAAAAACAACACGGCCTGCCTGTTTTGGATAGCACCCGTGAGTCGTTATTGCGTGAATTTCATGATACAGTATGTGAAGAATATGATTTAGCGCCAAGTATGGTGGCTAAGTTATTCGAGTTATTAATTGAAGAATCTAGAAAGGTACAACAAAATGAGCGGTAAACTACAAGCGTCAGTAACAGTGGTAATTAACACAATTGCCCAAAATAAAAAAGCAGCTGGAATTCGTGTGTATAATTTAAGTGCTGGTGAGCCTAAGATGATGACACCACAAGTTGTACGTGATGGAGCGAATAAATTTATTGAATTAGGTGATATTCCGTATCCAAGTCCAGCTGGTTTAAATGAATTAAGAAAAACTGCTGCCGAGCGTATGAATAGCTTATATGGTTCAACTTTTACCCAAGATGAATGTATTATTACGACAGGTGGTAAATTTGCGATTTACATGTTATTACAGTATTTATGTGGCTTAAATTCTCCATTAAAAGATAATCCAACGGACAAACTTGGTGTGATAATTCAAGCTCCATTCTGGGTTTCTTATCCATCAATTACTAAAATTATGGATGGTAAACCAGTTATTATTAATACTAGTGAAGATGGTGGTTGGAAATTAACTCCAGAAATGCTTAAAGCAGCTTATACCTCAGATTGTAAAGTATTGATGTTAAATAATGGTGTTAATCCAACTGGTATTATTTACACACGTAGTGAAATGCAAGCTTTGATGGATATGGCGCATGAGTTAAATCTATTAGTGATTAGTGATGAGGTTTATAGCACTTTAGTTTACACTGATGATGAGTATGTTTCTTGTGGTAGTTTCCCTGAATATAAAAACAATACAGTGGTTATCCAAAGTGCTTCAAAAGCTTTTGCGATGACTGGTTGGAGAGTTGGGTTCTTATTTGCCCGTCCAGATATAATTGAAGTAATGAGCGCATTAAGTACGCAAAGTACCACTGGTGTGTGTCTAATTGCGCAACATGGCGCATTAGCGGCATTTAAACATGCGGATGAAATTAACCAATGGGTCAATGAAACGATGAAACACCGTCGCGATGTTTTTGTGAATGCATTTAATAAATACTTTGGTATTCAATTAGAATCACCAAAAGCAACTTTATATGTATTTACTTCATTAGCGAGTTTAGGTGTTACCGGTTTAACCGATGATGAATTCTGTATTCGTGCTTTGGAAGAAGCTAACGTGGCATCTGTACCTGGTAGTGGCTTTGGTCAACCTGGTTATGTGCGTTTCTCATATGGTGCTGATGAAGATGACCTTGAAGGCGGTTTGGAAAATTTAGCTAAATTTGTAAAAAGCTTAAATCAATAATCATTTAGTTGCTAGGATGGGTGTATGTCTGGAAATAGTTTTGGTAAAATTTTTAAAATAACGACCTGTGGTGAATCACATGGTGGCGCGGTTGGCGTGATTATTGATGGTTGCCCCCCAGGAATTGAAATTACCCTTGAAGAAATTCAGGCTGATTTGGATCGCCGTAAACCAGGGCAAAGTGCTATCACTACGCCTCGTTCTGAAGCGGATTTGATCCATGCTTTGTCGGGGATTTTTGAAGGTAAAACTACAGGTACACCAATTTTATTGATGGCATACAACAAAGATCAGCGTTCGCAAGATTATGATGAACTAAAAAATGTTTTTCGTCCATCTCATGCTGATTTTACATATTTAATGAAATATGGTTTGCGTGATTTTCGTGGTTCAGGACGCGCAAGTGCTCGTGAAACTTTGGCTCGTGTAGCGGCTGGTGCGATTGCGAAAAAATTTCTTAAGCAAGAGTTAGGTATTGAAATTATTAGCTTTGTGGAACAAGTTGGTCCAATCAAAGCTTATTTAAATCATTCTTTGGTTGAAATGCACCAAGTAGAGTCGAATATTATTCGTTGCCCAGATGAAGAAGTGGCCAAAGAAATGATTAAATTAGTTGAAGAAGTCCGTGATGATGGCGATTCAATTGGTGGCGTAATTAAATGTGTAATTCGTCATGCTCCGGTTGGGCTTGGTGAACCAGTTTTTGATCGCCTACATGCTGATCTTGGTAAAGCAATGTTAAGTATTAACGCGGTTAAAGGGTTTGAAATTGGTTCTGGCTTTGCTGGAGTAGAATTACGTGGCTCGGTACATAATGATCCATTTGTACTTGAAAATGGTGAGTTACGGACTAAAACCAATTATGCTGGTGGGGTACTCGGTGGTATTTCATCGGGTGAAGATATTTATTTTCGTGTAGCATTTAAGTCAGTTTCTACGATTAGTAAAAAGCAAACTACTTTAAATGTTAATTATGAAGAAGTTGAACTTGAAGCTCAAGGTCGCCATGATCCATGCGTATTACCACGTGCGGTTCCAGTGGTGGATGCGATGGCAGCGTTGGTGATTATGGATCATTATTTGCGCCATAAATCCTATCAGCATTAAGATTGTAAAATCCAGATCAAGCGGTCTGGATTTTTTATAAATAAGTCTTTATAATAAATTAAGGTTATAGAAAAATAATTATCTATTTAAGATTCACAGTAAATAAGATAAATCATTTTTTAACAAATTTGGAAATAAATGAAATTAATTAAGGTTTTAAGCAGCTTACTTTTTCTAGGTAAAGTTATGAATGTTGGAGCAATTAATTTATATGTTGGCAGCTATACACTCGACGGAGAGCCAGTTGGAAATGGTAGTGGAATTTATAAGATTGAAGTAAATCCGGAAAATTGTGCTATCAATCCAGCTAAATTAGCGATTAAAGCAACTAATCCATCTTATTTGTTAATTAATGGTAATAAGCTTTACACCGCAAATGAAGTTGGGAGCTATAATGGTGAATCTTCAGGTTTTGTCTCGGCATATGAAATATTAGCTGGCAAATTGAGTTTTATTAATACTCAAGCTAGCGTTGGATTATATCCTGTACATCTTGCATTAAATAAATCTGGTCAAAAATTGTATGTAGCGAATTATGGTAGCGGTGCAGTTGGAAGCGCTGGAATTAGCACGTACAATATTGGATTAAGTGGCGCTTTAGAAAGTGATGTTAATTATATTGCTTATGCTGGGCATGGTAAAGATACGAGTCGTCAAAGTAGCCCACATACACACTCAGTCTATGCAATTAATAACTCCGAAAATAAAGATTTGGTATTATCGGTAGATTTAGGTTTAGATAAAATTTTTACGTATCAAAGTGAATCGTCCACGAATAAACTTATTGGCTTAATTGAAAACAATATTGTAGATCAGCAGAATAATAAATTAGCAATTGGTCCGCGCCATTTAGCAATTTCTCAGGATCAGAAATTTGTTTATGTGGTTGATGAATTATATTCGTATATTTTTGTTTATGCATTTGACAATTTAACTGGGAAAATGACATTCAAGCAAAAAATTCATACTTTTGCTGGTTCGCTGAAAGTTGAACGTAATTATCCTGCCAATGCTGTAATTAGTAATGATCAGCGTTATTTATATGTGGCAAATCGCGGGCAAAATACGATTGCGCAGTTTTCAATTAAAGCTAATGGTGAATTAATTTATCTGAAAGAATTTTCATCTGAAGGTGATTGGCCACGCGATATTACATTGGATGCTAGTGGTAAATATTTGGGCATTGCAAATCAACGTTCAGATAACGTAACAATTTATCAGGTTAATCAGCATAATGGTACTTTGACTAAACCTGTGAAAATTCAGGTTCCTACTCCGATAACACTTAAGTTTGATAATTTTAATTAAATTTATAATTAACTTCTATCATTTATTTTTAAAGTATCAGTGAGTTGATTATAATAAATATTTGAATATTAATCACTTGCCAAATTAATTGAATAGTAAGTATGCAAATTAAATCTATTTTGAGAAATGAATAAATATATGAATAATAATATCGCAAAGCAAATGCATTTAGCCGCAAGTCAAAAATCAATTTCTGCGGTGCTAGATTTACCAGGTTCAAAAAGTATTGCCAATCGTGTCTTACCATTAGCTGCATTAGCAGATGGAGTAAGTCTAGTTCATAATGTCCCAGATGTGGGTGAAGATGTGCAGTTAATGTTAACTGCATTAGGGCAATTAGGAATTAAAATTGAAAAAGTTGCTACTGCTGCTAATGGTTGTTCTAGTTATAAAATTTATGGCTGTGCGGGAAAATTACCAGTTACTCAAGCTGAATTGTTTTTAGGTAATTCTGGTACTTCAATTCGTTTTTTAACTGCTTTATTAGCCGTTTTACCAGGCAATTATGTATTAACTGGAATTCAACGGATGAAAGAGCGTCCAATTAAAGATCTACTTGCTGCATTACGTCAATTAGGCGCGCAAATTGATTGTGTTGAAAATGAGGGTTACCCGCCGTTACAAACAAGTGATTTTATTGATAGTAATTTAGCACAAATTGAATTAAGTGGTAAAATTTCAAGTCAGTATCTAACTGGTTTATTGATGGCGTTACCTCAGCTTAAACGTGAAGTGTCAATCAAGATTTATGATGAATTAATTTCGCGACCATATGTAGAAATTACGCTTGAGTTATTAAAGTTATTTGGAGCCAAAGCTGCAGAAGTAAGTCCAAACTGTTTTACAATTTATCCAATTGAGAGTTTACGAGCTGTGGAATATACGGTTGAACCAGATGCGAGTTCGGCAAGTTATTTCTTAGCTTTAGGTGCAATGAATGGACAGGTACAAATTAATCATCTTTCAGCACATAGCTTGCAAGGTGATAAAAATTTTGCGCGAGTTTTAGCGCAAATGGGTGCCGAAGTTGAATATAATGCCGATAATATCGTCGTACGTAGCCGTCAACTTGATGCGATCGATATTAATATGGAAGATATGCCTGATGTGGCAATGACTATTGCAGTACTGGCTTTATTTGCGGATGGGACTACTACAATCAGAGGTATTTCGAGCTGGAAAGTGAAAGAGACCGACCGTTTATTGGCAATTTATACTGAATTAGGTAAAGTTGGTGCAATAGTCAGTTATACTGACGATTCAATTACGATCACACCGCCTGCTGAGATTTTGGCTAATATAGCAATTGATACTTATAACGATCACCGCATGGCAATGTGTTTTTCTTTGCTTGCGTTTGGCGGCGTGCCTGTGGTTATTAATGATTATGAGTGTGTTGGTAAGACTTTCGCAAACTATTTTGATGTGTTTAATCATGTGGTTTATTAAATATAGTAATGATTCATAGATTTTTTTATGTCATGTAATAAGGAAAAATATATAAAATTAATTCATCTTAAAAATTGTGGAAGTTGTTGTGGAAGAATTATTAAAGCAAATTTAGCGAGGTCTACAAAGTAATTTATATTTTCTTTTTCTATTTGCTGCATTATCTATACCAGATATTTGTGGAGCTTTGGAATCAAATAGCGGAGCTGCAGCTGGGGACAAATATAAAAAGTGGTTTAATGATAATATGGCTAATAAATATAGTTCCTCGGTAATTTTTACGGCAGATGACTGTTATTATTTTCGATGCTCGTTATTGCACCAAGGCCGTACGCAGCATGAAAAAAGTACTTCCCCAATTATACAGGAGCAAAGAAATTTGTTTTTGGCTTAGTTTTAAATATTGGTGGGATACATTATTATGCACCTGTATCAAGTATTGATAGAAAAAAATCTAATAAAAATCACCTGTATAATATAGATAAACAAAGTAATATTAATTATTCTGCACTTAAACCAGCAATTAAGCCGAGAGTTTTTCCAATACACGATAATCACCCAAAGGGTGAAGTATTGCTATGGTTCGATTAGATTTCATGTTTCCAATCCACATAAATGATATAAATGAGGTTAATTAAGTATTTGATACATCAATTAAATCCGGCCATGAATATAAAATATTACTTGAAAAAGAATTTGAAACCTGTAAAAAACATTAATTAGGCTATAACGTTGACGTTATTGGAATACCTGAATATGAAAGAATAAAGTAATATATCTCGATTAAATGATTAACTATTAGGAGTGACAATGGTGCCTGGAAAGGGTGCTATCTTTCCGCAGGGTTACCCTAGGAAATATATCACTATTATGACAGTAATAGGGAAATTGTAAGTAAATTTAAATCACCAGTTACACCTTGCCGTGGTGCGCTTAATTCTTTAATATGCCACTGATATGCGGTAAAACCCAAATTGTTATTTCAAATGTGAAAAATATTTTTATTTAGTAAGTAAGCAGCCGAATATCAGCGGCTTACTTTTTAGATTAACTTGTAGGCCAGAGAGGGCAATACTCGGTATTACTGGTTAAGTTAACTCCGTTCACGATTGCATAGCCAGCTGGTCCACTCGAACTAACACCACAATTGGTGTGTACCCAATGAATACCAGTTTGGCCACCAGTATAATCTGTGCCACACAGTTCAATAGTTTGGCCAACTTGGAGTGCTGAACTATAAGATTGCGGAATTGAATTACCACCGCTTTGATCATAATCACTGGCAAAAACATTATCAATTGCTACATCATAATCAGTTCCATTACTGTTTACAGTTATATGTGTGTGAGATAGTTCAATATTATTAAAACCACCTCCTGAAAGAAAGGTACCGTCGTTAAAAGTTGGCGTAGTCTCAATGGTACCTTGGACATAATCACCGTTACATGCAGGGGCAGCATAAACAAATAATGGACATAAACATAAGCTAATTAACAATTTTTTCATGAAGTAATACCTTTTATAGATTAAAATAAAACCGCAGAGAATATCTGCGGTAATTTAATAAAGTTATTTAGGAACAGCTATATCTGAAGTGAAGTTATTTTTTATATACGCGCCATTGCTAGTAGTATATGAACTCATAATTGGATTTTTAGCTGGTGTATATTGAACATTGCCGCTGCTATCTTTTTGAACTACGCCATTTACTGTGACTGGAGTTTTATCCATAGTTGGTAATTGTTCAATATCAATTTGGTCGAATATTTTAAATACATCAGCATCAGGAACATAGAACACACCATCAGTCATAGTATAACCATTAGTAATATTATCTGGACCATTTGGTGTAAAATTCGTACCCCATGGATTGCGTAGCTTGAATTTACCATTGCTATGACCAAGTACCGCATAAGCATGAGTGCCAACAATTCCTGGTGGTAAATCAACTGCACCTTGTTCCACAGCGCCATTTAATTCTTTGGTGTCCACAGGTGTACCAAGCACAATTACTCGACCTTGTGTCAATAGTGGATCGATTAAATTAACCATATTTGCTGGGGTAACTTCTGCACCAAAGGTAATGTTGTTGGAGTTAGGATTATCCGCATATAAATTAACCAGATTATAATTACTTGCACTAGTGTTATACGAGCTAGTAAATTCATAGACTTCATGACCAGTTAGGAATTTGAAAGCTGGATAATATTGACCAATCGGTAATTGTGATGCCGTCATGCCATCGTAGAAAGTAGCTAAACTATAGATACTACCTGCCATAACAGGGGTATTACCAAAATAGACGAAACTATATTCTGGACTCATCAAAACATCACCATAAGCTTTTTCTAAGTAGCTTAACCATTGCCCGCTGCCAGCCGAATATGCACCAGTTGCAATTTCCAGATTAGTAATTGTACTAACGTCAACTTGGCTTGGTAATGAGTGAATTGTAGTGTAATCAATATTATAGCCGCCGTTACCATCTTGATGAAAACGGTTTAATAACTCTTGTGGTCCTCTTTGGAAAATTAATGCGCTTAAGGTTGATAAATAGTAACAATCACCAACTGCACCTTGATGGACATTTAAGAAATCAACACTATTTTGATTCCCAATTGAATTAGGTGTGTTTACAATGTCTTCTAAAGTTCCTGGATTGAAACTCCATGTATAATCTTGCTGTGCAAGGCGATATCCACCAAAGAAACGATGTGAAATCATTGGTAAAGTTGCCAATGAATTAGCCATTGTAATTTGACCAAGAGTGCTAGTGCCATCGCTGCCTGAGCTAGAATCAGTTACATCGCCCAAGAATAATGCAGCAAAGAGAGCTTCGTTATATTGTGCTTGGCTTGGAACATTATTAATTGAAACATTCGGTACTTTGTTAGCTGCGCTAATCGCATCCGCATAACCAGCTAGTGGTAGCGCTTGTAAAGTAGCTAACCCGGCTTGATCTTTCCCAGTAATTATTGCGACTGCAGCTTGCAAACTAATTGTGGTTTTGGCAGAATCAGTTGCCAACGCATTGAATATAGCTTGCAAATCTGTGGTGCTAACTTGTGGTAGTGAAGTTGCTCCCGGAGGAGTTGTTGAATTATTTGCTGCAGCAGCATTAGTATTTGGCGTATTCGTTTGCCCACTATTACTGCCACCACTATTACATGCAACCAGAGCCAAACTTGATGCTGATACTACTAAAGATACTAAGATATTTTTTGCATATTTCATTTTTCAATTCCTTGTGTTTATACTATTAAATAGTTTAGAATTAATTAAATAAATTTGATTATATTATTTTCTGAGTCTATAGAAATTTAATTAATCTATATAGACTTATTAAGTTTAGTTTATTTTAAAAAGCAAAGTATGGTCCATTTCCACCAGGAGTTGAAGCTTGGCTAAAGGCACTAAATACGGTGCGACCATAGAAGAATGGTAAACCCCAGATGAAGAAGTTTTGTCCGCCAGTTGCTCCAGCATTTGGAATTGCTACACTATTTGGATTAGCCTGAATATAGTTATCAAAATTAATGATACTAAAATTAAAGTTGACACTATTCCCGCCACCTAAACTGGATAATTGGGTAGAAATGCTGGTTGTTGAAGCAGGGCAATAAAATCCGCTATTATCAGAACAAACCGTTAATGCTGGCTGATTACTTGGTGTATCAAAGAATAACTCAGTCGATCCAGTATCAAAGATTGAATCATAACTACCATTTGAGTAAGTAGTAGTGAAACTGCCATCTTGTTCCGTACCATTACTGGTAAAGATATTTTGTGCAGTTAACTGATTATTGCTTTGTGTACCAATACCAAAAGTAAGTGTTCCAGACAGAGAAGTTGTTCCACCATTTGGCACGTTTGGTAAACTAACAATAACGCCATTATTATCACTACTAAATTTATACACTGGGCTGACAATTTGTTGTGCAGTTGTTAAGTTATTGTTGGCAGAGCAGCTGCCACCAGAACAAGAGTAATAACTACCGTTATCATAAGGTAATGGATTTACACCGATAATACCATTTGCACCACCCAAATCATTATAAGCACCTTGATTACTACAGTCGCTTGGAATTGATGGAATAGTTGGGTCATTAATGATTTGTACTGGAATATTAGTAGCAGTTTCACCACCAAGTTGTACGTTAGCTAAAGCCACTGATCCCCAATCATAGCCGCTACCAAATAAAGTACATTCAGCAGTTCGTTGTCCATTAATTGTTTGTGGTGTTAAATTTAAGCTACTATTCAATTTATTTGCAAAGAGTCTTAAACCCATTGAACCAGTATCTAGAATGATATGATCAATAGTTTGGCAATTACTTGGATTATTAACATTACATACAGTTACGCTAACAAAAGGCGTATTATTTGGAGATTGCCCAGTTGGACCACCATCTACTGTGATTGCGACTACATTGGTTGGTTGAGTGGTGTTTTTAGCGGGAGTGGTTGGTGTATTTGCCGTATTATTACCACTACTTCCATTACTTGCAGTTGGAGTTGTGCTACCGCCACTATTACATGCACTAAGAACTAAGCTAGTTGCCAAAGTTGAGATAATTAGAGCTTTTTTCATTGGTTAATTCCTTATTTCAAACTAGTAAGAGTTACGCCAGCTGGTGCTAAAGATGGAATAAATGCTTCTCCAGCATAATGACCCATCCAACCGCCAGTTGAAGAAATAAAATCAGCATTTTGTACCTTGCGTACAGTCAGTGATTTATAGCTAGGATTACTGGTTTGAAAATCAGGGAAATATTTACCAAGTAATTGATTTTGGTCAGGAACTTTTTTTCCATTCCAAATAATTGCAAATACTTTTTGATTATATGTATATTGTTTAACTACGATCCCTGTGGTAGTAGTAAAAGATTGAATCTGGTAGGCATTTATACTAGCTTTTTCTAAATCAGAGCTTTGTAGATCTGGCGTTGATGTTGCCTTAAGCGCAATTTGGTCATTCATAATCGAAGATGAATTTTCCCCAAGGGTTGCCCATGCAGAAATTGGTAGTAGACCAACAATAAGTAAAGATAGTAGAGATTTATTAAATTGTTTTTTCATTTTAAATACTTCTTTATAAATAGCTATTTTGTTGAGTAGAGTAGGCATTTGGCAATGCAGCAGCTTATCTATTTGTTTTACAAAATAAATTTAATTGATTTTTAAGTAGTTATATTTTGGGTAATATTGATAGACTATAGAATAACAATATTACTAGAGAGTATTTAAATGATTCTAAACAAAAGGTAGAAATGAAGCAGCCAGTTCTGCATTTACTAGATCAAAGTGATTAGTTTTGGTGTGAATAGCATTGCGCAATAATAGTATTACTTTAGTTTTGCACAATTCTAGCAATTGCAATAAATTACAGAATTTTATTACGAGACGTTCTAGATACTTCATGATAGGTACATAAATCATATCAAGGTCGTTGGTAGTTAATTTGATAAATAGCATTAAAAGGTATATAAAGTAAACTGAGATGAAGTATACTATTAGATAGACGTGATTAATTAGATCAGAATATCCATCCAAAGAAAATTTGGCATCGGTAAACCAGGCGTTATCAAACATCAAATCTGCAAAAGCATCAGTTGATACAGACACCAAAATAAAGATTTGTCCAATTATCAGCAACCGAATTAACAGCATAACCAAAATCGATTTTGGTGGATATAAGTTCTTAGCCATTTATGGCTCCCATCAATTAATATTCATATCTATCCCCAATTAAAATTCATTAGGTATAGATAGCAATATTCTTTTGAGACAAAATAGCTCTATTTAATTTTTAGATTTTGAAATAAGTAGTAATAATCTTTGTTAATTAAATAAATTAGCAATTTGGTTATATTCAAATTAATGAATACAATTATCTAAAGATACAACTAGCATAGTCGAGTACTTAAGATCTATTTTGTTTTAGCAAAAAATTAATTTGGCTTAATTTAATATAAATATTCATTCGAAAGAGTTTTAAAATGAAAGATTTATATTAGAATTTTAGGTGCATCCAGGGCATAATCTCTGGTGCTATAAAGTTTATAGTTACGCTAGAAAACGCGTATAGTACTACAACTTTGATCCGCAATTGTGTACTGAAATTCTTCAGTAAATTCGGTGAAAAAGCTGCGTATAAGTTTCTTTTTCACTAGATAAGTAGTGTAACATAGTTTATTTGAGTTATTCAAATGTTTTTAGTATTGGTTTCTTTTATAACTAATCTTTATATGCTTGATTTGTTGCGCTATATTTTTTGTGATGTATTATTGGTTGTGTATTTGATTTATTATTGTCTGTGATTTACAACTTGGATTGTTGCTAATTTTTATTTTATGAGCTAAAACGGCAAATTTTGAAATGTAATAAAATTTATAAATAAAAGTGTTTTTCTGAATATAATTAGCAAAAACATAGGACAAATATTTAAATTTAACCTATGTTTTTGGTGAAATTATCAATTATTTTGACCATTTTATATCAAATATTTCTCGATATTTTAGACCAATTAAAGCAATAGATTTATTATAAATTGGATTATTTATAATAATTTGATTGTTCTTGATATAAGAAATTAAAGTGTTATCTGGAGCAAAACTCCCCGAAAGAATCTTGCCAGAATCAATTTTTTTAGTCGTTTTTGTGTTTATATCATAGTACAGTAAGCTGTATTTACCTCCACTACCATGAGTATAAAGTATCTTGCGACCATCTCCAGAGATTCGTCCTGTAGTATTATTTTTACCTAATGATATCTGCTGATTTGCAGTTGTGCCTTTTGATCTTAGGTAAATTTGTGGTTTATCATCTTTGCCTGAGGTAAAAACTAGGTTGCCATTACCATAATCAGCTTCGGTATCAATGGAATTTGTGTTTATTGTTGGGATTGCGGCTTTTTTGGAAGTGTAGTTTTGTAGGTCTATTCTATAAACATGAGTGCCATAATCCTTGCTTAAAGATACAAGTAGGGCAGTATTATCGATAAATGCAGGTGAAGAATTTGAACCATCAAAATTTGCCACGATATAGCGTTTTCCAGTGTAAATATTTTGTACGTAAATAATCGGCTTACCAGCCTCATATGAAACATAGGCGATAGCAGTGTTGGATTTATTCCAGCTGATTGAGGTAATTGGCGAGTTACTAATTACAATTGGTTGAGTATTTTTTCCAGAAAAATCAGTGATTAAGATTTTATATTTTCGATCGCTATCAAGTACAGCTAATGCCATTTTAGCGGTAAGGATTGCCTTTGTTAAGTTCGGTGGCTGACTTTGATTACAAGAGCTTATATTTTTACTCATTGGGTATTTTTTCGCCACAAATTGTTTACTTTGGCTTGGTGCAAAATTTGAAGATGATTTTATCAAATTATTTAAATCATAGCAATGATTGTCTGGCTGGATAATGTCATTAGTTAGTAATTCTTTGCTATTTTTATCTTGTAGCGTCAATAAGTTGTAAAGTTTAGTATTTTGTTCTAATTGTGCCTCTGGATCACTTTTATTAATGTGAAACGGGATTAAATTAGTGGCTAGGCTGGAGTTGACAAATATTGCTAAAATAAGTGCTTTTTTCATGTCTTTGATCTGTAGATATACCTTTCTGTTCATTTTAACTGTAGACTATAGTTGATTTATTTGAGCATTTTCATTGCAAACTTTAAATAGGTGAATTAATACAGAGCACTCATCTTGCTATAGAGTAGAACCGATGCTTTTAATTCAATCACACGTACATACCAAAATAAATAAGTGCGATATTGTTTATCTATAAGTGAAAAGATACAATTGTTCAATTAATAAACAAGTTAATTTTCTTTAAAGATTTTAGTAAATACTTCTCTAAATTTTGGATCTGTTTTGTCCGAAATAAGCTTATTTTTCAGTTCACTATAGTTATTTTGTAATGTTTTATAGGTTTGATCATACTCAAAATTATTGTGGTCAATATTAAATAATCGTCTGAAATAATTACTCATAATATCAATTTCAAAAGAGACAGTGGTGTCATAAAATTGGTTATAGATACTGATACTATGGTTATATAATTTATCTCCACCAAAGTAATTCTCTAATATAGTTAAGGTATTATTCTTATTCTGGCGGATCATGGACAGTAGGAAAATCGCAAAATTTTGATATAAAAATAAATTATAAGAAAACTTATGATCTGTTGTGTTTGTAGATACCGTTGTTTCAGCCATTTCATTAAATGCCAAAATGAATTCATCTTTGCATTCTATTTTTGGTATATCAAAGTTATCATGCCAATTCAATGATAAATTATCATATAGGCTTTGCCCACATTTGCTATTTGTTAAAAACACAGTAATAAATTCGCTATGAAAAATATTTACAGATCTATTCAAATTTAACTTTATTGAATTTTGTCTGTTACTTCTATTAATAAAACCAAATAATGAGTTGGTAAACGACATTATGCCATCATTTATATTTAGCAAAGGAAATCTTTCTAAATCTAATATCATTTCACGAAGAGTACTAGCAAAATTGTCCAGTCTATTTTTCAAAAAGCGTTCTTGATATAAGTTTAAATAATGATTTTTTTTGAAGTCACCCCAAGAGTCGTATCTGTTTAAATATTCAATAATGCCATCATGATATTTATAACGATAATAAATCATATAAAATAAAATTTGTTGTACAGCGAATAAACTACTGTTTCCAATATACAACTCATCAACAATTGTTTTAAATTCACGGGTAGATATATTATACTTCTCAAAAACTCCAAGAAGTTCGTTTTTAATGTTGTCAGTGATATTCTTATTGAATTGCATCGAGGTGTTAATATGGTTCTTAATTAGGTTGTTTTTATGTAAATGCGATACCCAATCATTGTGAACATTATCTGGACTAGTGGTATTATCATACAATTGTTTTATTTGAATAAGTTCGCTATTTATTTGCCATTTTTTTATAGTGTTATCAAAAAGTCTAATTGCGTAATTTGCTAACAGTTTATAAAAGTAATTTTTTAGAGGAAATTCAAATTGTAATAATTTATGTTCTTCAAGTTCCTCATAGTCATTGATTATTTTGCTGGATAGATTATTTGCTTTTTTGATTTTTTCAGCTTCAGCAGGCAACAAAGTTATTGTAAATGGTAATTCATAAATAAACCATTGTCAAGCCCCCATTATTAGTACTAATCTAAATTAGACATTTTCCATATACCTCATCTCATATTCCATAGGTGTCAACCCATTGAATCTGTTGTGCGGTCGTTCATTGTTATACTCATCCATCCAGATCTTTACGCGCAGTTTTGCTTCGGCTAATGTGTTGAACTCGTAAACATTCAATAACTCATGCCTAAATGTTCCATTAAACTTTTCACAATAACCATTCTGCATTGGTTTTCCTGGTTGAATGAATTCCCATTGCACATTATTTTCAATACACCATTTTGCAATGTTGTGACTTCTAAATTCCCGTCCATTATCACTCCGAATCTTAACGGGTAGCTTATTTGCTGCTTTCAGTTGATTTAGAACATTAATTACCTTGCAGCTGTTAATTCTGAGATCAACATACATGCTTACTGCTTTGCTATTAAATTCGTCAATAATGTTCAGAATTCTAATCTTTCTTCCATTAGCTAATCTATCATGCACAAAGTCCAACGCATAAACTTGTTGCGGCATCGTTGGTACTATAATGAGTCCCGAAATCAGTACCAGTAACTAAGAAACAAACTAGCCAACGT
>CAZZAV010000013.1:0-54678 GCA_964652705.1 uncultured Neisseria sp. | reverse complement strand
CCAGTTAAATATAATTTGATGGCGCGATCTCTCAAGTCCTGTGAATATGCACGCATTTATCTCAGCCTAATATAAATACACTATTATAAACTAGGCAATGTATTTATGAATTAAATATATCAACTTAATACCACATTCTAAAAAGCCCATTCAGAAATAAAAAAGGCCGCCTGAATCAAGCGACCAAAATCATTATAAATGACATTTACTATTTTATTTAGAGTCCAGCTTACCAACCAATGAAAGAGTAAATGATGCTCCCATATACTTAAAGTGCGGCTGAACCATCAAGTCTACTTTATACCAACCTGGATCTCCCTCTACATCAGCAACTTTAATTAGAGCTTTACGCAATGGCCTACGACTACGCACACCAGCAGAAACATTCTCTTGGTCTGCAACATATTGTTTAATCCATTTGTTCAACTCATTTTCAATTTCATCACGAGTTTTCCACGTTCCAATATTCTCACGTTGAATAACTTTAATATAATGAGCAAGACGGCTAACAAGGAACGTATACGGCAACTGCGTGCCAAGTTTATAATTAGCTTCCGCTTGTCTACCTTCTTCAGTGTCAGGAAATACTTGAGGCTTTTGCACAGAATTTGCAGAAAAGAATGCTGCATTATCACTGCCCTTGCGCATTGTTAGACCAATAAACCCTTCCTCAGCTAATTCAAATTCTCGTCTTTCAGACAGTAACACTTCTGTAGGAATTTTGTTTTGTAATTCACCCATTGACTCATACGGATACAATGGCAAATCTTCAACAGCTCCACCACCCTGAGGACCAATAATATTAGTAGAAAATCTATATTTTGCAAAACTGTCTGTTACACGAGTCGCCAAAGCAAATGCTGCATTACCCCATAAAAAATTTTTATTACCCGAGGAAACATTCTCTGTGTAATTAAAACTTTTAACTGGCTTAGTTTCTGGACCATAAGGAATTCTCAACAAAAAGTGAGGTAACGCCAAACCAACGTTACGTGCATCATCACTCTCTCTAAATGATTGCCATTTAGTATATTGAGGCATTTCAAAAATTGATTTCAAATCTTTTAAATTTGGTAATGTAGAAAAATCATTTAACCCAAAAAATTGTGGACCTGCTGCTGCAACAAATGGTGCGTGTGACATAGTTGCAACGCTAGCAATCGATTGCAATAATTTAATGTCCTGACTACCTGGATTAAAAGAAAAATTACCCACAATCATTCCATATGGTCTACCGCCAAACTGACCATACTCGCTAGTATAAACTGTTTTATATAGACCAGACTTGTTAATTTCAGGGGCATCTTCAAAATCATCAAGCAGATCTTGCTTAGTAACATTAATTATTTCAACCTTAACATTTTCTCTGAAATTGGTTTTATCAATCAAAAACTTCAGAGATCGCCACGCTGACTCAAGCTTCTGAAAATCTTCATTATGCAAAATCTCATCCATTTGCATACCAATTTTTTCATCAAGTTGAGCAATCATTTCATCTACTAAACCAAGCGTCACTTTGGTTGTCGCATTTTCTGGCTTTAATAACTCATCTAAAAATAACTGCACACCGTGTTTAGTAACCGCATACCCGTCATCCACAGGCTTCATCCGTGTCGCTTGGATAATTTCATCAAGCAACGAATCAGATTGAACCGTCTCTACGGAGGACCCACTCGATAATTCTTTTTCTACATCACTCATGACTACTCCTTAAATTATGCTTCAATATTTAATTCTTTTAATAGGCGCTCACGTGAACTGTCATCCTTAATCAATTCTTGTATTTTTTTACGGAATTCAGGCACATTGCTTAAAGGACCTTTTAAAGCTTTCAAAGCTTCTCGCAAATCTTTAATTTGCTTTAATTCTGGAACTTGTTGAACAATTGAGTCAGGTTCAAAGTCATTAATGTGATTAAAACTTAACTTTACACCAAGTTCAGCATCAGGATCAGACACAAGTTTATTTGGCACTGTTATAGATGCACCAACATTTGATGCTTTAAGCACGCCGTTAAAATTATCTTTATCAATATTAATAGGCTTACGATCCTCAATCGACCTCTCATCAACAGAGCCAGTAAAATCCCCTACAACTAACACTTTCAAAGATAATTCAACTTCTTGTTTCGCATCCCCAGTTAAAGAACGATAAACTATATTAACCCGTTCTTTAGGTGCGACTGATGTTTCTTTAGCCATTTAATTTACTCCTAAGTAATTATAATTATTACTGCCACTAAAATATGAACATATAATGCTGTGAAACCAACCACAAATCACCGTAAATTAGTCATTATCTAGCTATAAGAACTACTAATTTTTTACGTGTGGTATCAACACCTGAATCTTATCATTGTTTATTACTTCACTGCAAAAATTATCTAATGTCTATATGATAAATTTTTGATTAAATCAACAATTAAGCAAGTAACAATACCCAAAGAACAAATATTTATTACAACAGTTGTAATATGGCACACCATGACAAAATTTTAAATTATTGTTGATGTCCACTATGTATGCAGACCAGGTAAGTATGGAAATTCAAAATAAACCATCATTATTTACCCTAAACAGCGCCACAGTCTTTATAAAAAAACAAATTTTATGCTATAATCAAGCTGTAAGTTTATCAAGATTAAACAAAGTCCAATTAGTTTTCTTAGAACCTAAAACCCACAAATAATTAATAGCGTTATTATAAAATATATACCTCATAGCCGATTTAACTACCATACAAATTTTATATCATTGGGAGAATAATCATTATTACCATAAACCACAATATACACAACAATTTAAGTAACTCTTTCAAAATGATTGTACATAACGACAAAAACATTCTAAGTATAAGTACTGCCGTATTATTTTCATTAAATGAAAAGGTGAGATCTAGAGAAACATTGCTCAACAATGAGCAATTGAATCTAATCATTGAAAATGTAATTGGAAAAAATGTTTTTTGGGACAGCCAAATACCAAAAAGTTCAGGCGAATTTTTAGTCTATGGATCATCATATTCAACACAGGCAACTCGTGGATTAGGTGTTAGCGTTGAGGTTGGTAATGCTTCTAAAATACTAATGATCTTTGGAGATAGAGTATGGACACAATTTGGGATAAGTGAGGCCACACCATTTAAAGTAATTCCAATTAACTATAACTACGCGTTTGGTGGTCACAATTACGCTTTAAATCCTCTTGGTAAAGGCTATGCTAGCAAATTAGAACACTTGCAGCAGCTGCCAAATATTGAATCTCCAGATCGATTAATTGTCACTAAAAATAATACACCAGACCCAGCTGGATTTGAACCATACCCTCCGGAATGGCATCAAAGAAATCAGCACTTTATTGAATGTACAAATATCGACCTGAGTCAAGAAATCATCTATTTACCAAACTCTGTCAAGCCAGAGCATTTTAATACAGCTCCACTTGATCAACGCATAAACGGATTTTTTAATGGCGATGAGCGAATAGAAATTAAAAACATGCACCCATTGATTCCAACAATTACCTCAGAACTTCCCAAAATTAGACTGCGCCAATTTATAGTACAAAAAAATGCAGATAATGAAGAAGAGTTTTATGAGCTTGGAGTTCAAAATGATACACTTTCATTATTACCAAACCTAGAATATGGAATCTTAACCTATAGATCAACCTGCAACACAATGGATGTTACAGCCAATGATATCAGTTATTTATACAGCATAATCGAACCATTAGACGATGAACCAAAGTCTATCGAGTACTATTTTCAAAGCTTAGTTAAAAACGGAACTATAAAAACAGAAGAAACATCTTCTATCGACTCTATCGAAAGTACAAACTCAGAATACAACCAACCAAACATTTCAGAAACAAATAATAACACCATTAATACGGAAGAGTCAGTACTAGAGGATATCTTGGCATCTAATAAAATCCAAGACATTGACTTAAGCTCTTTAGCACAACAATTAGATAATACCAGTGATGATGCGATGGGACTCAACGCACTTGGAAAACACATGATTGGTGAAGTCCAAAAGATGATGCAAAGTTTTTCATTAACTGAGAATGATATAAATCAATATGCAAAACAGCGTGAAGAAAATGGGCAATTAGCGCTACCATCTGAAAGCGAACTAATTGAACAGATACAAAAGCTTGGAATACAAAATCCTGAACTAGAACAAAATATTCGCAACAACATGAAAACTTTAACTGATGCAATACAAAAATTAAAAAACTTAGATGAGCAGCTACTTGAAAGCGAATCACAGCAGCAAAAACACTAGCAATAACTTAAATCTATCTGCCAACATAGAAAGCATAACTTAAATCATGAAAAGTATAAAACCAAATAATATGGCACTAGCCTTTAAAATTCATGTTCTAGACAATAAGGAATTATTATCAATTAGCGCATTTGCAACATTTAGCTTTAATCTCAATGGACCAAGGTTATTTGATGAGCAAGAATTATGGAACCTAGCAAAGCTAAATTTGGGAAAAGATGAAATCCTAGACTTTGGTGCACCAAAACACCGCAGTGAATTTCTAGTTTACGGATCATGTTATAGTCAACAGCCTACCCGAGGAATTGGAGTGTATGTACAAATTGCCAACATATCCAAAACTTTAGTGATCATGGGGCAACACTCATGGAGTACCTTTGGTATAACAGAAGCATCATATTTCAGTTGTATGCCCATAAACTATAGTAATGCTTATGGTGGCGAAGAATACGCATTAAACCCATTAGGAAAAGGCCACAGCTCAAAAACTAGTGAACAAATAGAACTGCCAAATATCATTGACCCCAATTACCCGATTACAAGTAAAGCTGATCGACCACAACCAGCTGGATTCACCGCGTATCCAATTATGTGGCCGCAACGCATGAGTCACATGGGGAAAATTGATAATAAGTATTTTACAGAAAGTTGGCCACACTTACCCAAAGGAACCAACCCAGAATTCTTTAACACAGCACCACAAGATCAACGCCTTACAGGATTTTTTAAGGGCAATGAAACTTTCACAATAAAAAACATGCACCCTCAAAATAATGTTCAAAACTCAAAACTCCCTGAGCTAAGAGCCAGAATATTTATTGTCCAGAAAATTGAAAATGGCGATGAAGTATTTAAAGAATTAACCACTCAAGCCGAAACATTATGGTTATTTCCAAATCAAGAAGCTGGAACTTTACTCTATCGAGGAAGCACAGAAGTCATAGATGAAGAATATAGTGATGTCAATTATTTATATGCAGTTTGGGAACATTTATCTGAAGCGCCTAAAACCATTGATTTTTACTACCAACAATTTAACCATGAAATAAATCCACCACAAGAAATTGCGGCGCCACCAGAACCAAGCATGGTTGCTGAAGAAATACCTGAAATAATTCCAAACGTAGCAAGCATGGCAGCACCTGAAGAAGCACCAGCTGTAAATCCAGCCTTAGAAAAGGCTATGAATGAATTAAAAGAAATGGAAGCAACGCTCAGCGCTCAACTCAAAGCCACAAATATAAATCTTGATGCAGCAAAAGCAGATTTACTCAAAAAAGCTACGCCAGCAGCAAACACAGCACCAGCTGATTTAAATACAATCATGAAGCAATTAGAAACACAAAATGCAGACCTCGCAAAAAAATTCAATTTAACTGCAAATGATACAGCAAAATTATTAGCAAAAAGTAATCCTACAACCACACCACCAGTAGCTCAAGACGTTATTACCAAATTAAATGCTTCTGGTATAAAAAATCCAGAATTTGAAAGCTCACTTATTAAACTAGAACAGTTGAACCAAAGTCTTCCCAAAGTTGAAGAAAGTGAGCAAAAGATAGAAGATCCAGTAATCCCTGAAGCTTCATCTACACCACCAATTATTGAAGAGTCGATTTTATTAGCCATACCAATGACAACTGAAGAAGTTGTTAAAAAATATAATTTTAATAAAAACTTAAGTAACCTTGATTTAAGTAATTTAGATTTAGGTCAACTTAATTTTTCTGAAGCCGACTTTAGTAATACAATTTTAGAAAATACAAATTTCAAAGAATCCACTTTAAACAACACAAAATTCATAAACAGCAGATTAAATAATGCAAACTTCTTTAAGTCATCATTAAACAATGCAACATTTTTGGGAAGTTATGCCGCAACTGCAAATTTTGAAGAGGCAAACCTGACATCTACCAAAATTGATGGTTCTGACTTTAATTCATGCAATTTTAATAATTCAACCATAAGCAATGCAACATTTAATCAGTCTAATTTTGAATCTAGCAATTTTAGTAATGCCAAAGCTATACAATTAACAACAATTAACTGTATATTTGCCGCTTGTAACTTTTCAAAGGCTGATTTCTCTAAGGCATTACTACAGCAATCAGATCTATCGAATGCTCTCATCGATCAAACAAATTTCACTTCTATTGAAGCGCCTGAATTAAAGCTATTTGGTACTACTGGTCTTAAGCCATGCTTTAAATATGCAAATTTAGACAATTCTAGAGCAGATGAAAATACGCACCTAAACAAAGCAAATTTTTCCCATGCCACAATTGCAATCTCTACTTGGGAGGGAATGCAAATGTCAGACTCTGATTTAACTGGAGTCACATTAAATAACTCCAATTTCAGTGGGTGCAAGTTTCAAAATGTTAGATTAGAATTAGCTTTGGCTAAAAATACTAATTTCTCTAAAACGCAATTCAACAATTGCGATTTAAATCGTATAAATTTATTTAAAGGATCGTTACGCAGATCATTAATGAATGACGTTGACCTACGTTATTCAAATCTATTTGGTGTAGATTTATACAAAGCAAAGCTAGTAAATACAAACTTAAAAGGTACAAACATAAATAGAACACTGCTTTCTACAGAATTATACAAAAACTAGTTGAGTCAAAAAACATCTAAAATAACTCAATATAGCACAAAGTACAAATTCGTAAATTCAATAAATTAAAGTAAGTACATACACCACTAGTCGTACTTACTTTAGTTAACATAATATATTTCACACATTACTGTTCAACTATTGTATTTTTGTGATAAAATTAACGCAGTGAAGCACATATAAAATTTCGTATATCATTTTACCCTAGCTCGATTCAACAAAATATAACATAACTTGATGATATGAAAAACAAAATACAATTAAAGCAAATTTTTATAAAAGTAAACCTATAACTTAGGAGTCACGAAATGACACTATTTTTCCCTAACAATGGCGGTCCTGACAATAATGTAAAAATATCAGCATCTAATTCTCAAGTTGGCGTAACCGTCGGCGATACAATGACAATTACAGCTGGCGATACTTTTACCATTGGTGCTGGTAGTACATCATCAATAAAATTTGGTCCTGCAACTAGCTTCAGCCTAGGTTCCGCAGTAAACATAAGCTTAGCATCAACATTAAGCTATACCTATGGATTTACAGCAGCATATGGCTCAGCCACAACAGCAATGAGCACTAGCAGTAAAGCAAAAGCAACAGACTCATATACCATACAAGCTGGGGTTTATACTCCAGTAACGCAAACGCTAACTTTAGCTGAAAAGTACCAAACATTCGCAGTTATTTTAGCTACCGTGCTGTCAATGGGAGCAATCGCAGTTGCAGTAGTAGGAAGCCTATCTAGCCCAATGTTCGTTGCACCACCTTCTGGTTCACCATCTACGGCTAGCGCTGATCTTAACCCAGACTCTAATGCTGTAACTAGATCAGCATGTGCTCTTGCTATTACCACCGTTGTTGTATTTATTGGTCAATGGGCACTTACATATCTGCTTGCAAAATCAACTGCATTTGATCCAGTCACAAACATGGTATTCAACAGCACAGGAATTAATGCCTCTGCTAATACTAACGCATCTTTCACAGCCAATGCATTAATAAATACAGCTAATAAAGCTGCCGCTGATGCACACATACTAGCACTTAAATTAAATCCTAACGCAGTTGCACCAGTACCAACACCAACAGTTCCTTCAGTAGAATCAATTATGTACACGCCGCCAGCAACAGCAGTTGGCACTCCAGCAATGATAACTCATAGAGTAAATGATACTCCAGTAGCAAACATTGCTCCTCAACTAAGTGAAATAATATTAACCCCTACTACAATTAATCTCAATACTACAACCAAAGCAGCAGCAGTTCCTACCCATAATACACAAATCATAATGGACTCTACTTCTCAACAAATATCACTACTAAGTGACTCAGCAGCTGTACCTAATGGCGGTAGTATTGTTATTGGTAAAAATACCAATATCTCAAACCCAGACGGTAATACAGTTCTTATGAGTAGTGCAACAGTAGGAAGCTCAAGTTTGAATTTAACTCAAGCAACATCTGCTACACTATCATGTACAAATAGCGTATCCACTGGCTCTGTAAATTTAACACCAACACAAATTGATATTGGTGTTGGTCCTACTGGAGGAAATGTGGTTTTCACAGCAGCAGGAACAACTCTGAGTGGAACAACTCTAACATTAACTGGAACTACAATCGATATCGGTGGAGCTATCACAGTCATAGGAAGCGCTGTAGCACCAAACTCTGTTCTCGGTACTCAAATGAGCACTCTAGCTACACAAAATGCATTACTCAGACAAACATTAACAGCATTTACTATTGCAGCAAATGCAAAATTAGAAGCCCTAGAATTAGCATCTCTAGCAGCACAACAAGTAGCTGCAGAGACTACTGCATTAACTCAATCACTAGAATCAAAAATGAGCACAGTAACTAGTAAGCTAAAACTAGATTAATTATCTTAGGTCGGAGATCGAAATGAATATCCAAGACATCATCTCAAATGCAAGAGAAACTGGATTACTCAATGATGTAAACTTTGAAAAAGCAATGCTAACTGGCGTAGACTTCTCTAGTTTAAGATTGGAAAAGGTTAACTTTAAAAATGCCAACCTAATTGGAGCTAATTTTGATGGATCACTATTAAATAAAATAGACTTTTCTGATGCAAAACTGCAAGGTGCACAATTTGATCAAAGCATAATTCAAGAGTCCGATTTTTCAAATGCAACCTTACAAAATTCATCGCTACTATATACAACCTTTAATAAATGTAATTTTAATAATACTGATCTGACATCAGTAGGTGGAGAAAATACTCATTTTACAGATTGCACGTTAATAAATTCAAGATTAACACATGCAAAGCTACATACGTCAATCTGGAATGGACTGACTATTAAGAATACTAACTTTAATAATGCTGATTTATTTCGCCTCATTGCACACGGCATCAAGTTTGAAAATTCCACGTTTGATAAAAGTAATCTAACAAAAGCGCAATTCAACGGCGGAAGCTTTGAAGGTTATAAATTTCAAAATTGTAATCTATTAATGACTAACTTTGATAGCTGTAAAATGAAAGGAAGCGACTTCTCGAATTCAGATCTAACTCAGGTCAATTTCAACAAAGCAAATCTAGATAATGCAATTTTTATAAATGCTCGTGGTGATTACACAAGTTTTATTGAATCTAGTGCATTAAAAGCCAATTTTAGCAACTCTAATTTAAATATGAGCAATTTTGGCAATGCAAAGCTCTCTTCATCAAATTGGATTAACGCACAAGTCACAAATTCAATTTTTGAAGAATCTGAGTTAAATTTTGCCAACTTTGAGAATGCTAAACTTGATTATAGTAATTTTTCAAATGCACAAACAGAGCAAACCAACTTTAATCAAGCTAATCTTTATTATACAAATATTCACGGTATACAAAAAGCACGACTAGATGGAGCAAACAAATTAAAAACTGCATTTAAAACTGACCCTGAATTATTTGAAGCAGAAAACTGGATGCCTCTAAAAAACTTACCCAATAAATAATATAAAAAAGGAGATCTAAAATGCCAAACGCAACAACTAAAGCTGGTGGGCAACTAATGGCGATGCCTGATGTTTGTAAGGTACCTGCACCGCCTGCACCTCCAATTCCAACACCATTTCCCAATATTGGAATGCCGACTACCGCCAACCCAGTAACAACAAAGATTATGGTTGATGGAATGCCAGCACTAACTAAAGCATCTAAGATACAACCAACTCAAGGTGATGAAGCTGGTGTATCTGGTGGATTGGTTTCAGGAAAAATCATGGGTCCAGCAGAATATGTTATGTCAAGTTTAAAAGTAAAGTTCGAAGGAAATCCAGCCGTGTTCATGGGTAATACGACTAAACAAAATGATGGAAATGCTGTTGGTGCAGACATGGCACCAACTCAAGCAAAGGTCATGATTAATATGTAACTGATAGAAAATGCATATTTTCTATAGAAACCTGCCAATAGCAATAAAATAATTCTGATTCAACTAGACAACAAATTCATATTAGGTAAAAATTTTATTTTAATCATTTCAGATTTAAAAACCGCTTGTAATTTTCACCAGCGGTTTTTAGTTCAACTTTTAAAATAAAAATTATTTATACTCATGCCATGTATCATTTGCATAAAGACCAATTGACGTCGCATTTTTTCGATCATTCATTGCAAATATATTTCCTGCATTTGTAATAATTGCCCCGCCTATATAGGAATTACTATCAACAATAACATTTTTATGCGCAGAGTTAAAAACCGCACTCATAATTACTGGTAAATCTGGATTGCCATTTCTAAATGAAAGCACAACTTCTGTACCCTTATATAATGGAAAGTTAAAACCATAGGAGTCACCAGCAAATGGCGTTGCCATACGCAACCAAATTGAACCTTTTGCATCTGGTTTAGCCTCTTTCAAGAATGGCAACCGTACTTTATATCGACCAGTGCTATCAATAAATGGATATGAGTTTCCTGTTTCTCCATCAATTAATGCATTCATAGTACCTTCAATTTTTGGCCACGGAGTACGTCGTTGTGGTCTAAATTGGACTTGTGCAGGAATCAACGTTAAAGTATTTTCATAAAATATAGGATTGTCACTCAGATTTTGCATGCCAGCAAGTTGCTGCTGACCACAATGAAAGATTTCAATAACCGTATAATCACCATTAAAAGTACTATCATCTTGGTCTTCAATCTTAATTTTCATACCTGCATTAATCGGTACAACAGTACTTTTAGCTGTATATACACGAGACGTGCTATAAATTTCTTGGGCTCGAATACTAGCTAGGAACTTGCCATCTTCTTGGTTATCTGGATTAATAAAATTTTCACCATAAATAAAAACCTCTCCAAATAAAGAACTATCTTCACTACCATTTATACTCACATTAGCGGTACTACTAATAACGCCATTATCTCCAAGATTTGCTTTTTCATAACCAAAATTCATAATGGTTACCTGCTTAGGTACAAGCTTGGAGCGTAATTCAATATAACTAATTGCATTAGGATCTGGTGCAGAACTCTGATCGCTTGTAAATCTAAATGATAGTTTCTTTTCACGAACTAAAAACTCTTCCTTACGATCAGTTACAATCATCTGTTCACAATCTGGGTTAGTTTGATTAAAATAATAATACACCCCATCTCGTTCAAGTAGACGATTTATAAAATTCAAATCACTTTCTTCATATTGGCAGACGTAACCATAACGATTATAAATTCCTTCGTTAGATTGGTATTTCTTATCATAAATATTAAATGCCAATTTTTGATCTTGTGCTGATAATCCATGCTCATTAAAAACTGTATTTAAAATTTCTGGCAAACCAGCTTCAATATAAACATCAGATTTAGTGGAGTACTTTAATTTATCAATTTTTGGCGCTAAAGTCGCCTTATAGTAATAATAATCTTTAATTTTTCCACAAATCGTAAAATCAAAAATTAGTCCATGATACTTAGATTGTTGAATTTCAGTATTATAATCACCAACAGAATCCATTTGAATCGTGAAAACGGCACGCTTGCCTAAAAAATTAACGTTATTGAATGGAAGTTCTGAACGTAAGTCAAATTTAAACTCATAACTTTGCGAAATCGCTTCATGCCCTTCAAAACCGACGACTTCAAAATCAATCGCTTCTTGATTATTTCCATTTGGTTGAACCTGAAAATATAAGAAATTTGCCACAATATATCTCCTTAAACCTCTATGATATTTAAATCTCGATACACGAATATAAACCTACTTAATAGCAGTTTTATTAACTAAAGTCCACACTAAAGTCACCATCTTCGGATACATCAAGATGTACTCTTTCTACTTTTTCCGAGATTGCTGTATGTGCCAAAATTGCTCTAGATAACTTAGGTAACACATTACCATTCAACAGGAAATCAATATTACGTGCCCCAGTTTCAACCTCAACACAGCGCCCAACAATAACATCAACCACTTTATCACCATAAGTAAGAACCATTTTACTATTTTCCAATAAACGATTCTGAATAGCTGCAAGTTTTTGCTTCACAATCCCATGCATCGCTGACTTATTCAAACTATAGAAAGGAACCACAGTCATCCGTGCTAATAATGCAGGTTTAAAATGCGCACTAAGAATAGGGTTAATTGCCTCAACGATCCGTGAATTTAATTCCGAATCTGAAGTATCTTCAACACCAGCACTCATCTCTTGTATAACATCAGACGCCAGATTACTAGTTAAAATGATGATTGTGTTCCGAAAGTTAATTTCTTTTCCTTCACCATCATTTGCCACACCTTTATCAAAAACTTGATAAAATACATTTAGCACACTTAAATGTGCCTTTTCCACTTCGTCTAATAAGACAACAGAATATGGACGCTGACGTACCGCCTCAGTTAGCATTCCACCTTCGCCATAACCAACATAACCAGGAGGTGAACCAATCAAACGACTGGCCGTATGGCTCTCCTGAAATTCACTCATATTAATTGTAACAACATTTTTCTTACTATTAAAGAACAGATCTGCTAATGCCGTACTACATTCAGTCTTTCCAGTACCGCTTGGACCAACAAAAAGAAAAACGCTTAATGGCTGATCTGGATTTTTCAACCCAGATTTAGCTGCTCGAATAGAGTTAGCAATTATTTTTAATCCACCATCTTGACCGCGAATTAACTCTTGCAGCCTAGATTCTAAATTAACCAATAAGCTACCCTCATTACGCTTCATTTTACCGAGTGGAATACCAGTCCAATCTGCAACTACCTCAGCAATCGTGTCTGGATCTACTTCGGTTTTTAGCAATGCTTCACCCGCTTGAACCATAACTAACTTGTTCTCCAATTCAGCTAAATTTTGCGCTAATTTAGCGAACTCCACCTCATCTTGCTCTTCTAACTTAGAATACTCAATCAACTGCTTACGCGCATCTAACATTTCATGCACAACTTGATGCTCTTGCGACCATTTTTCGTGTAAGGAGCTTGCCTCTTCTGCAATTTGCGTTCTTTGATCGACCAGATCTTTATACTTATCTTCATCAATCTCAACTAAGTTAAGTTTATCCCTTTCCAATGCCTCTATCGTTCGATTTAAAGCTAAAACAGCACGTTCTTTGACATCTAACTTACTTGGTTTTGCAGTCAAATTAATTTTCACACGAGCGCAACTAGTATCTAACAAATCAATTGCTTTATCTGGTAAAAATCTGTCAGTAATATAACGATCAGAAAGTTTAACCGCCATTTCAATCGCATCATCACGAATCATTACATGATGTGAATTTTCATAACTTTCTTTTAATCCACGCAGAATCAAAGTTGCGCTTTGAATACTTGGCTCAGCAAGCTTAACTAATTGGAAACGGCGGCTTAATGCTGGGTCTTTCTCAAAATATTTTTTATATTCTTTCCACGTAGTTGCCGCAATTGTCCTTAATTCACCACGAGCTAAAGATGGTTTCAATAAATTTGCAGCATCACTACCACCTGCTGTACCACCAGCACCAATCAACATATGTGCTTCATCAATGAACAAAATAATTTGCTGTGGACTAGACTTAATTTCATTAATAACACCCCGTAAGCGATTTTCAAACTCACCTTTAACCCCAGCTCCGGCCTCTAATGCTCCCATGTCTAATCCAACTACGCGAACATCTTTTAATAAGTCTGGCACATCATTACTTACCACCCGTAAAGCAAGTCCTTCAACAATCGAAGTCTTTCCAACTCCTGGCTCACCCACACAAATAGGGTTATTTTTACGCCGACGGGCTAAAATTTCAATAATTAAGCGTAACTCTTCATCTCTTCCAAAAACCGGATCAATTTTGCCATTTTTGGCTTGCTCAGTAAAATCAATACAAAAACGTTTAATGAATCCACTTTCTGGTCCAGACTTACCAACCATATTCTCAGTATTTAAATTACTCTTAACCCCTGCATCATCAGCCGAAGTATTTTCTTTTGAGGATTTTGTGATGGTCCAAAAATCTTTTAATAATACATTACGTTCAATTTCACTGAATAAATCTGAATAATACCCTGTTGAATAAAACACAGAACGTGACAAAAATGCCAATAAAATAGCTCCGCTACGTACTCTATTTTCGGATAAGTCTACGGAAGAGATTAACCAAGCATCCTGAACCAAATCTAGTAACTGTGGTGAAAATACTGGCTTTGCTGCATTTCCTACCCTGTAGTCTTCTAACGCATGCAAAATAGCTTTTTGTACTCTGCCGCTATCTATTCCAAGTGTCGCCAAAATTAAAGAAAAATCGCTTTCTCTATCCTCTAAAAGCTTAAGCATAAAATGCTCAACTGTAATTTCATAATGTGTTCTAGCAACACAGAAACCAACAGCTCCTTGTAAAGCATCACTACAAAATTGATTTAAATGCATTAATAACGACTTGATATTTATAGTAACCATATAAGCTTCCTTTATCGTAAACTTTAGAAATATTAAAAATAGTACAAACTAGATAAAATAACAAAGAGTCTTATGATTAAAATCATAATCTAATATTGCTTATGATCATCATAAATATATCGTGTTAAGCAAAACGACATAGCTGGTAATACCAGTGAAGAAAAAATATTATTATATAAATGAACTCATCAACTAAAATACAGTAAGTTATCAGATATTCTACCACAAATAATTAGAGGAAATAACTAATATAGTTTAAATTAGTTCTACTGTTGTTAAAAAATCAATCAAATTAAATAATCATACCCATATTAAGCGCATAAATTAAATTTTTATCAAAGGTTTAAGCGTTATTACTCACAAAGATTATGGATTAAGGCAAATAAGTAAAATCTAAAATACACTATTTTATAAATCACTCTGGGCAACATCCACTATCCTTACATTTCAAATCATCAAACTCATGTTGCAAAGTAACATGATCAATTTTATATTTATCCAATAACATTTTCTGGCAATTTCGTAAAATAACTGGCCACCCATCTGGATCACAGGCCACCACATGTGCCGCTAAAGCACTTTGGTTTGCCGACATATACCAAATATGTAAATCATGTACATCTAAAATTCCATCAACAGCAAGCAAATCTTTACCAACTTGTTCATAATCCAAATGCTCAGGCACTCCAGCCATTAAAATAATCGATGATTTTTTAATCAAATTAATATTTGAGTATATCAAGAGTAAAATAACTACAAGGGATAGGATTGGATCAGCTAAAGACCAACCAGTAAAATAAATAATTGCACCAGCAACAATTGCTACCAATGAACCTAATAAATCCCCTACGGCATGAATCATAGCCGCACGCATATTTAAAGAATGCGTGTTCTTAGATAAAACCCAAACAATTACTCCATTGACAAAAAACCCTAATGCTGCAATGATAAACAAACTCGCTCCATGAACCTCGAGTGGATTCATAAATCGCTGAAATACTTCAAAAAGCAGCCAAATAGTTAAAACAGTAGTGAACATACAATTTATCAATGCACCTAAAACCTCGGCTTTGCCATAACCAAAAGTTAAATTGACTGTTGCTGGACGTTTAGAAATCACATTTGCGACATAGGCAATTAACAATCCTGCCGCATCTGTCATCATATGCACAGCATCAGACTGAAGCGCAATAGAATTGATCAAATAACCACTAACCCCTTCGACCAAAGAAAAACCAAAAGTAGCGATTAAACACCAAAATAATACTTTACCACTAGTTTCACGCAACATAGCACCATGATCATGGCTATGTCCATCTTCATGATTATGTACATGATGATCAATATTACTATGACCTGAATCCCCATGTACACTACCACCACTTTCATCATGCGCTAGAAATACGCTGTGTTTATCATCTTTTTTGCTCAACTCACAACCCTCCAATAAACTAGACCAACAAAATTTATTAGCTAATTCAAAAAATTAACCCTCTTTCGCGTGGTTAATTGTGTACTTGGGAATCTCAACAATAAGATCTTCATTACCAACCAGTACTTGACATGATAAACGCGAAAGAGAAGTTAGTCCCCAAGCTCGATCTAACAAATCTTCTTCCATTTCATCAATATCATTTAAAGATTTAAATCCGCTCCGTACCACGACATGGCAGGTTGTGCAAGCTCGCGACATATCACAAGCATGCTCGATTTCAACCCCATGCTCTAATAAAGTCTTACATAAATTTTTATTACTATCTACAGAAAACTCTGTGCCATTCGGGCATAATTCTTCATGAGGTAAAATTTTTATTATTGGCATTTAACAAATCCTTTTCTATCAATATAACTAGAAACGTATTATAACATAAACTTCACCTACTAATTTAGTCAGGTATTACATCTCATTTAATTTAAATCCTCAAGCACTTACACATAGTCTCCCGACAAAAAAGATGCGCGTTCAAACGAATTAACCCATAAAACCACGTCATCAAATAAAGATAGTTTTAAAAACCTATGCTGCATAGCAAAAAAATCGAACTTAATATACAATTATGCTATAATTCAAAACTAAAATAATGAATCTTGTCATAACAATATTCATCATCATATTTTAATCATCAAACCAAGACGATAAATTGGCAAAATGCCAAATAAAAAACGAATAAGAATTTTAAGTTACAGGAGTAGATTATGCCTTCTTTTGACGTAGTTTCTGAAATCAATAAAGTTGAATTAAGTAATGCTTTAGATCAATCAAATAAAGAAATTGCAAACCGCTTTGATTTCAAAGGTTCAAATGCTAATATTGAATTTAAAGAAAAAGAACTTGAGATAATTATTCATGTTGATAATGATTTTCAGCTTGGACAAGTTAAAGATATTTTGGTTGGTAAATTAACCAAACGCGGTGTGGATACACGCTCTCTTGCAGAAGGTAAAGTTGAAAAAGTTAGCGGAAATAAACTTAAAGAAATCATAAAAGTTAAAAATGGAATTGAACAAGATCAAGGTAAGAAAATCACCAAAATGATTAAAGATAGCAAAATAAAAGTTCAAGGCTCAATTCAAGGCGATGTCGTACGTGTAAGTGGCGCTAAACGTGATGATCTACAAAGTGTAATGGAATTATTAAAGAAAGATGTAACTGATTTACCACTTCAATTCATTAACTTCCGCGACTAAGTAGTAACACAAATGATAAAAATTGAAAATCTTAGCAAAAGCTATCACCACAAAAAAACCACCAATCAGGTACTAGATAATGTGTCACTAGAAGTTGAAGCTGGGCAGGTTTATGGGATTATTGGTAAATCTGGTGCAGGTAAATCAACATTACTTAAATGCCTAAATCTGTTAGAAAAACCAGACTCTGGTAAAGTCATTATTGACGGTGTAGATTTAACTCAGATTTCTACAGAAGAATTACGTAAAGAGCGTCAGCAAATTGGAATTATTTTCCAACACTTTAACTTATTAAACTCAAAAACTATTTTTGCTAACGTTGCGTTACCGTTAAAGCTGCAAGGCAACCACAATAAAGAAGAAATAAAGCATTCTGTTAACGAAATGTTGGATTTAGTTGGGCTTAAAGATTTTGCCAATAAATATCCAGAAAGTTTATCTGGCGGTCAAAAACAACGCGTAGGAATTGCACGTGCTTTAATTACTAAACCTAAGCTATTACTCAGCGATGAAGCAACCTCTGCTCTTGATCCGCAAACTACTGCCAGTATTCTAGAACTATTGTTAGAAATCAATCAGAAATTAAATATCACCATTTTTCTGATTACTCATGAACTTGAGGTAGTGCGGAAGATCTGTGATAAAGTCGCAGTAATAGATGGTGGTAAAATCATAGAGCAAGGCAATACCTTTGATATTTTGCTACACCCAAAACAACCATTAACACGTAAATTAATTATAGAAGAAGAATCTGATAAATATTTAGAGCAAGTTAGACATTTCTACAAATTTGAGAAAAGCTCCAACAAGCACATTCTACTATTATCTTTCATTGGTGAAGCAACCTATCAGCCAATTTTAACAACCATTTCTAAGGGTGCTGATATCCAATTTAGTATTTTACGTGGAGAGTTGGGGAGAATAAAAAAAATGCCATTTGGTCAACTACTAATTGAGTTTGAAGGCGATGAACAGCAACTAGCAAAGGCTGGCAAAATCATGTGCGAATTAAATGTACATTACGAAATATTACATTAATTTTTTCAAGGTAGAATTCACATGGCATTAGCAATTATAAATGATTTAGCCACCAACATAGATTGGAGTGAAATTAATCAAGCAACTCTAGATACGCTATTCATGCTTGGATTTGCTGTACTATTCAGTACAATCATTGGAATTCCAGTTGGTCTTATTTTATTCCTGACCAGCAAAGGTCGTTTACTTCAAAATGTTTGGTTTTATAGCATACTTTCTTTCATCGTCAATGTCTTACGTTCAGTGCCATTTATCATTTTATTAATTGTTATGATTCCTATAACCACAATGTTGGTTGGTACTTCATTAGGTGCGAAAGGAACAATCCCGCCATTAGTAATTGGTGCATTTCCTTTTTTTGCACGCTTAGTAGAAAATGCACTTAAAGAAATTGACAATGGTATTTTCCACATGGCAGAATCTTGTGGTGCCAGCACATGGCAAATTATCTGGCATATATTATTACCAGAGATAACACCAAGTTTAATTGCCAGTATCACCGTAACGGCAATCGCGTTAGTCTCATATACAGCTATGGCTGGTACAGTTGGTGGTGGTGGATTGGGAGACCTCGCAATTCGTTACGGCTATCAGCGCTTTCAAACTGATGTGATGTTAATTACGGTAATCTTGATGGTCGTTATGGTACAAATCATTCAAGTATTTGGTGACTTATTGATCCGTATTATTCGTAAACGTTAATTAAAATTTGGAACATTATAATGAATAAATCTAACATTAATTTCATAAAAAAAATAACTATAGCTTTAAGTTTTACAGGCTGCCTGTCGACTGCATTCGCTAATGAAACTATTACCATTGGTGCATCACCAGTACCTCACGCAGAGATGCTAAAATTTGTTAAGCCAACCTTGGCTAAGCAAGGTTATGATCTAAAAATAACCGAATTTTCAGACTATATTACGCCAAATTTAGCTGTAACTCAAAAACAACTTGATGCAAACTTCTTTCAACATCAGCCATATTTGACTGAATATAACAAAGATCATAAAACTAATTTAGTTGCACTAGTAAAAGTACACTTAGAGCCAATGGGCGTATATGCTAACAAAACATCAGAAGCTAAATTTATACAAAGTAAAAAAGCGAACGATATCCTAAAAGGAAGCAAAATTGGCGTTCCAAATGATCCGACCAACGAAGGTCGTGCTTTAAATATTTTACAAGCTAATGGTATAGTTAAAATTAAGGCTGGTGTGGTTTATCCAACTAAAAAAGATATTATTGGTAATCCATATAATGTTCAAATCGTTGAGCTAGACCCTGCAATGCTACCTCGCTCATTAGCTGGAAAGCAAATTGACTTGGCCGTAATTAATTCAAATTTTGCGCTATTAGCAAATCTAAAACCAACTCGAGATGCTGTTATTTTAGAAACCAAAGATAGTCCATTTGCTAATATTGTAGTTGTACGTCCAGATGAACTAAATCAACCCAAAATGAAAGCATTAGCAAAAGCTTTAACTTCACCAGAAATGAAAAAATTCATTGAGCAGCAATATAACGGTGCAGTTATTCCTGCATTTTAATTATGATTAGTTGTCTAAATGGAAAACTCATCGAACTAACTCCACCACAAGCAATTATATCCGTGGCCGGAGTTGGCTACGAAGTAGATATGCCGATTTCACATATTGCTCAATTACCAGCAGTTAATCAAGAGGTTAATTTATTCACGCATCTGGTAATTCGTGAAGATGCGCATCTAATTTTTGGATTTCTAACGCGTAATGAGCGAAACTGCTTCCGTCAATTGATTAAAGTTGCTGGAATTGGTCCAAGAATTGCACTAGCACTTCTGTCAACAATGAATAGCCAACAACTGCAACAAGCCATTGAAGAAGAAGATCTAAATACTTTGTGCCTAACACCTGGTATTGGTAAAAAAATGGCAGAGCGCATGCTCTTAGAGCTTAAGGGCAAATTAAGTTTGCCAACTGAGTTTATGCCTAGTAGCAGTTTATTTGCCGCAGAGAAAAACAATGAAGCAGCTATTCGCAAAGATATCAACAATGCATTAGAAAGCTTAGGTTATAACACCAAAGAAATTAATCAAGTTATCAAGCAATTACCTGAATTGAATGATTTAAGCCAAGGTATTAAAGAAGCTTTAAAATTACTAAGTAAACATTAATAAACAAGTCCTCGTAGTTAAATGGATATAACGGCCCCCTCCTAAGGGGCAGTTACAGGTTCGATTCCTGTCGGGGGCACCATTTTAAGCAACCAGCATGCTCAACATTCAAACAAACATCGATTTAACACCACTTAATAGCCTACATTTAAAATCTCAAGCTAGTTCCTACACTAGATTAAACTCTTTAGAACAACTACCTCAAATTGCTAATTTAATCAAACAACATCCAAGATTTTTTATTTTAGGTGGCGGCAGTAATTTAATTCTCCCTGAATATTATACAGGGCTTGTAGTTCATAACCAACTCCATGGAATTAAATTTGAAGCCATAAATGAAGAGTTTTATTTGGTCAGTGCAATGGCAGGAGAAAATTGGGACAACTTTGTTAAGTTATGTTGCGAAAACGGTGCGCATGGTCTAGAGAACCTTAGCTTAATCCCTGGTACAGTCGGAGCTTCACCAATTCAAAATATTGGTGCATACGGTGTTGAAGTGAAAGATTTTATTCAAACAGTTGTAGTCTATGATCTAGAACAAGAAAAATTGATTCAACTACGTAATTCAGAATGTAATTTCAATTACCGCAACAGTTTTTTAAAAAATAATCCTAGGTTTATTGTAACAGAAGTTATATTTAAATTACACAAACAGGCTAAGCTAAAAATTAATTACGGTGATATTGCTGAGCAAATGGCACATATTAATCAAGCAACACCGTTAGATCTACGCAATTGCATTATCTCAACACGACGAAGTAAATTACCAGATCCAAATGAAATTGGTAATGTAGGAAGTTTTTTCCATAATCCTATCATTCCAAAACCTCATGCTGAGCAACTATTAATCACTTACCCTAAACTACCAACTTACCCTACTCATAGCCCAGATTTAATTAAAGTCTCGGCTGGATGGTTAATTGATAATCTTGGTCTAAAAGGCTATCGCCATGAAGAAGTTGGTGTATACAATAAACAAGCACTAGTTTTAGTCAACTATGGTAACTCCACACAAGCTGAATTACTTAACTTTGCTAGATTAATTCAACACAAGGTCTATGCAAACTATAATATCCAGTTAAATATTGAACCAATTATCTTATGAAACTAAATTCACAGTTAATCCGCTCACTACGTTTAATATTAGCACTATCCAGCGGTAGTTTATTTGCACACATAATTCATATACCTATGTCAAGCTGGGTTTTTATAACTACTGCAGTAATTGTCTTTGATCAAGATACAGTGGGTGGAACGATTAATCGTAGTTTCATGCGCTTCTTCGCTACCTTTGCTGGAGCAATTATCAGCCTAATTTGTATTTTACTCATCAAGGATTATACTTGGTTAATTTGGACTATAGTATTGTTATCCAACTTTGGATTTGCATACTTCTATATAGGGAAGAAACAAAGTTATATTGGACTTTTAGCAAGCATAACTTTAGCAATGCTACTTCTTGGGAATAAGCCACCTGATTTATATACCGGTATATATCGTGTAATGGATATTCTTATAGGAGTTAGCTTTGCATTACTTTCCATGCTTTTATTCTTCCCTGAATATGCCCTAAAAAAGTTGCCAAAATTAATTACATCATTAATTCAAGATAATATCAATTTAATTAAAAGCATTGAAAAACTCAATGACATAGAACTTATTCGTCAACAAATAATTACAATCGAAGACAATTTTATTAATAATGTTAGTAAATTTAATAAAGCACTTGAAGAATCTGGGCATGAATTATCTGGTAAAAAACATCCACTACTCATTGAATCATATCGCCTATCATCAGTTCAGGTTCGCCGAATTTATCGACTCATTTTTGTAGTCTTCTATTACGAATTTGAAAATGAAATGATAAATGATCTGCACATAAAACAGGCATTATTATTAATCGTGACATTAATGGAAAACTTAAGCGTAGAAACAGAATCTAGCATTCTTGAAAACAGTTTCACAAAGCTGTCACAAATAACAGATAATTTACCGCAACAAAACGTAGCCAAAACAATTCGACATATTCAAAATGAACTATTTATACTAGAGAATTTATTAGCTAAAAGTAAGCAACTGACGCATACGTAACTTTTTATTTAAGAATAAATCATTACTGTCACCCGTATCACATACTCGTACTATCTTAACTTTAGACTCACAAGAAACCATGTCATTAAGAAGGTAACAGGTAAAACATAAATCATATTACTTCCCACGCATAAACATACCATCTAAATCACGCATCGTTAATTTGAACCAAGTTGGACGGCCATGATTACAGTAATTAGCACGATCAGTTTGCTCCATTTCGCGCAACAAAGAATTCATCTCAACAATGGATAGCTGATGATTTGCACGTATAGCACAATGACATGCCATCGTTGATAAAATTTCTTCTTGGTGCTCCAGAATTACATTTGAACCACCAAAATTAACCAAGTCTTGTAATACCTCGAGTACTAATTGCTCAGTTTTTCCATCATCAAGCAAAAGTGGAATTGCTCGAATTGCCAGCATATCTTCACCAATTACATCTATCTCAAAACCAAGTAACGACAATTCATCGTGATGCTTACTAAAACTTTCTAGCATCAATGGTGTTACGGACAAAGATAATGGCATCAATAATTGTTGTGATGCAATTGAATTGCTTCCCAATTGCAACTTCAATCGCTCTAAAATAATTCTTTCGTGTGCAGCGTGCATATCCACCACAATCATACCATCTTTATTTTGCGCCAAGATATATACACCTTGTAACTGTGCCAATGCATACCCCAATGGTGGAAAAGTTACATTATTTGTAATAACCGAAGCTTCGTCACCCGCAAATAAATCATCACTAAGCTTTTGATGCGTAAGTGGTAATGAGCTACCTAACCACTCTTGCACCAAGTTGCCATTTGATTTAAACTCTGAGGCATTATTTATTGTTGATGGTTTAAAAGAAGCTCCAATAGAACTATTTGAGTTACCAAAATTTTGGCGTGAATACTGTGCAGTATTGGAGTAACTTGGGAATTTTTCAAAAGACATCGTTGAAAAGTCAGAAATATCTCGGATAATCTTATTTTCATAAGTACTAGTTTCAGATTCATGCAAATTAGTCGCAAGTGCTTTTTTTAATGACCGACTAATAAAACTATGAATAGCTCCAGAATCTTTAAAGCGAACTTCACTTTTGCTCGGATGAACATTCACATCTACATCACCAGCAGATACTGTCAAAAACAAAGCATAATTGGGTGCATGTTCATGATGAAGCACACCGCTAAAGCCTTGTTTAATCGCATTTTGAACTACTTTATCGCGTACAAACCGTCCATTCACATAAAATAATTGAACATTTTTATTCTGTGTAAGATAGGCTGGATGATAAACATATCCAGACAAAGTTAACTCTTCACCACCTAGCTCCGCAATACAAAACGATTTATTACTATAACTACCACCAAATATATCGACAACCCGTTGTTTTAAATCACTCGCTGGTAAGTTATAAACTTCTTTAGAATTATGACTCATATAAAAACTAATTTCTGGATGCGATACTGCAATACGCTCAAAAACTACTTTACAATGTGAGTATTCTGTAGTCTCAGTCTTAAGAAATTTCTTTCGTGCTGGAATATTGTGGTAAAGATCTTTAACATCAACAACACTACCAAAATTTAAACTCGCGGGTTTAACTTCTTGAACTTCTCCAAATATGTTGCTAATTTGATAACCAATTGAGCTGTTAGCTTCACGGCTCGCCAAATTAAACCATGATACTGATGCAATTGACGCCAGGCCCTCACCACGAAAACCTAAGGTATGGATATCATATAAATCATCCTCAGTTACAAGCTTACTAGTTGCATGACGTTCGATAGCAAAAGGCAAATCTTCTGCAGACATTCCGCTACCGTTATCGGTTACTCGAATTAATTTTATACCACCTTCGGATAACTCAACACTAATTTGGCTAGCTCCAGCATCAATGCTATTTTCAAGAATTTCTTTAAGTGCAGATGCTGGGCGTTCAACAACCTCCCCTGCACAAATTCGATTAACGAGTATATCATTTAATTTATATATTTTTTGCATTTTTATCAACTATATTTATTTCAAAAAATCTTGTGAACGTCCTTGTGACGCAAGACTATAATAACGAGCATTGTTGGAAATGAATGATGAGTCCACACCACGACAACTTTTGGTTGAAACATCTCCCCAATAAAGCGCCTTGGCACCATTACAACCATAGCGTTGATAGTTACAAGCATTATAATAAAGCATCATTAAATCAGTCATAGCAATACAATTGCCTGTACTTGCTGATTTTTCATACCAATATACGGCACCATCAAAATTAGCTTTTACACCGTAGCCACGTTCGTACATATTACCCAAAATTAATGGTGCTTCCCAATTATCTTTGATTCTGCTATTATTTGCTTTATCTTGACAAGCTTGTAACGCAGACTCAAAATTCTGTGAAAAATAATAATTATGACAATCATCTGCAAATAAATTTGTAGAAACTATAGAGATTAATAATATTATATACTTCATAGAAACTCCATTAAAAAACTTAATTACTTCTTAAATTTAGTATCCCAAATCATTTTTAAAGCTGGCAACACTGACACAAACATTACAGCCAAAATAATCAACGACATATGTTCTTTAATTACTGGAATGTTACCAAACAAATAACCACCAACTAGAAATATAACCACCCATAAAAATGAAGCCAATAAACTGAAGCTGACAAATTTACGGTAAGTCATTTGTCCAATACCTGCAACGAAAGGTGCAAATGTTCGCACCAGTGGAATAAAACGCGCTATCACAATTGCTTTACTTCCATGGCGTTCATAAAATTCATGAGTTTTATCTAAAATATCTTTACGGAAAATCTTTGATTTTGGATTAGAGAAAAGTTTCTGTCCTAAAAATTTACCTAAGAAAAAATTTGCATTGTCACCTAAGAACGCAGCAATTACTAGAATTATTGCCAATAAGCCAAGATCAAGTTGCCCAGTTCCAGCAAAAGCTCCAGCCACAAATAACAATGAATCTCCAGGTAGAAATGGCGTCACTACCAAACCTGTTTCACAGAAAATAACTAAGAAGAATAAAATATAAAAATAATCATGGTAATTAGTTAGCACAACTCCAATATACTTATCCAAATGCAAAATAAGATTAATTAAATCCATCATTCTAAATTTCTCCTATAAATTAAAATAAAGGGCGTTAAAACGCCCTTAAAAATAAATTTCAAATTCAAATATAAAACTAAACTACAGCTTCATCTTTACGTTTAACTGGTTTAAGTAAATTCTCACGCGAAACCCCAAGCCACATCACAATTGGTGAGGCAACTAAGACTGAAGAATAAATCCCAAATAGAATCCCAATTGTTAAGGCCAAAGCAAAATAATGCAAACTTGGGCCACCAAAGAACAACATAGATAACACCATCATTTCAGTACAACCATGGGTAATAATAGTCCGACTCATAGTCGCTGTAATTGCGTTATTAATAATTTCTGGTACCGTGCCACCACGAATTGTACGAAAATTCTCACGAATCCGATCAAATACAACTACTGACTCATTCACTGAATACCCAAGTACCGCTAAAATAGCCGCCAAAACAGTTAATGAAAATTCCCATTGAAATGCTGCAAAGCAACCTAGAATAATTACCACGTCATGCATATTTGCCAAAATTGCCGACACTGCAAAACGCCACTCAAAGCGTAATGCAAGGTAAAGCATAATTCCAATACACACAAAAGCAATTGCCATTAAACCATTGTTAATTAAATCACGCCCAACTTGAGGACCAATATATTCAACACTTTTTAATTGTACATCTGGAGCATCAATCCGTAAATGTTCAAAAACATTATTAGAAATCGTAGAACTATTTGCACCTGCCTTATTTGGCAAACGGAGCATAATATTTTTACTGCTGCCATAAGCTTGTACAGTTGCCTGATCCATACCGATTTTATCCAAATCAGTACGAATTTGATCCAAGTTAGCCGCTGAACTATACTGTACTTCCATCAAAGTGCCGCCAGTAAATTCAACTGATAAATTTAACCCGCGACTAAACAAGAAAAAAATCGCTAGAATAAACGTAATTAACGAAATACTCGTGGTTAATCGCCCATAACTCATAAATGGGATGTCTTTTTTTATCTTAAAAAATTCCATGCTTTTACCCTCTTAACTTGATTAAATGTGCAGTTTTTTTACGCGTTTATTGGCATATAAGAGACCAGCAATACCACGTGATACTACCACCGCACTAAACATCGAAGTCAAAATACCTAAACAATGTACTACAGCAAAACCTTTTACAGGACCAGAACCAAACGCTAACAAAGCAAGACCAGCAATTAAAGTAGTAATATTGGAATCCAAAATTGTTGCCCAAGCGTGTCCATATCCAGCTTCAATTGCGGCATGAGGTTTTTGACCATTACGCAATTCTTCACGAATCCGCTCATTAATCAGAACATTCGAATCAATTGCCATACCCAATGCCAAAGCAATTGCAGCAATACCAGGCAAAGTTAAAGTTGCTTGTAACATTGATAATAATGCCACTAACAATAATAAATTTACACCCAATGAAACTACTGATACAACCCCAAATGCTAAATAGTAAACACACATGAAAATTGTAATTGCAAGGAAACCCCACAATACAGAATGGAACCCTTTATTAATATTTTCTTGACCCAATGATGGACCAACCGTACGTTCTTCAATAATATTCATTGGTGCTGCTAATGATCCAGAGCGCAATAATAACGACACGTCATTAGCATCTTGCACACTCATCGCACCAGAAATCTGCACTTGACCACCACCAATTGCTGCACGAATTACAGGAGCAGTAACAACTTGACTTTTACCATGATCAACTAAAATCATTGCCATACGTTTACCAATATTATCCGTAGTAACTTGTTTAAAAATTGCTGAACCAGTACTATCTAAACTGATGTTTACCGATGGTGAACCATTTTCATCAAAACCAGCTTGAGCATCATTAATATTGTCACCAGTTAATTCAACATCATTTTTAATCAAAATTTTGCTAGTTGTGCCATCACTATGCACTTCATCCAATAATTGATCACCAGTTGGAATATTGCCGTTTAATGCTTGATTCTGCGCATCACGATCTTCATCAACCATCCGTACTTCCAAGGTAGCAGTACGACCTAAGATATCTTTAGCACGCGCAGTATCTTGAACCCCAGGTAATTCCACCACAATTCGATCAGCGCCCTGCTGTTGAATAATTGGCTCTGCCACACCAAGTTCATTAACCCGATTATGTAAAGTTAAAATATTTTGCTTAACCGCAGCTTCTTTAATTACCTGCATTTCGGCAGCAGACACTACAATACGCACATTTGAATCACCATCATGCACGGCTTGCAATTTTGGAAAATCTTTATTTAATTGATCAATAACTAAATTAGCCGTCGCTAAATCACGGAGTTGAATCAAAACCGAACCGTTATCAACTGTAACAGCACCGTAACGAATTTGATTGTTACGTAAATCACGACGTACATCACCAACATATTTATTAAGTGTTTTTTTAACCGCAGCATCCATATCTACTTCAAGTAAGAAATGAACCCCACCACGTAAATCCAAACCCAAAAACATTGGATTCGCATTAATTGCACTCATCCAATCTGGCGAAGCAGAAATTAGATTAAGAGCAACAATATAATTATCACCTAAAGTTTGTTGAATTGAATCACGAGCTTTTAATTGAATATCTGCATTGGCAAATTTAAATTTCAAAGTTTTCCCATCGAATACTTCACCTGTTGGTTCAATTCCTTCAGCCTTCAATCCTGCACTCACCTGAGTAATCGTGTCCGGACCAACCACAATCGATGAACGACTGCCAGAAATTTGCACGGCTGGAACCTCACCATAAAAATTTGGTAAAGCGTACAGGAAACCAATCACCACGGCACAAACCACAATGAAATATTTCCACATTGGAAACTTAATCATTTATTTACCACCTAAAAAAATTAATGAAATTAATTTATTTATCAAACTTAGGCAAGCTCAATTAACAAATTAATTTCAATAAAATAATAGTTGATCAGAATTATACTGACCAACTAACTACTAACTATACTTATTTGCTGACAGCAGCAGTGTCTACCTTACCAGAAATTGCGCTACGTTGAAACTTCATAACAACACCTTGAGCAACTTCCAAATCAATAAAGTTATCTTCAAGTTTAACAATCGTTCCAACTAGTCCACCAGTAGTTAAAACTTTAGTACCTTTTTCTAATGCAGCTAACATTTGGTTATGTAATTTCATTTTCTTTTGTTGTGGGCGAATTAACAATAACCAAAATAAAACAAAAATAACAACCATTGGCAAAAATGACATAATACTGCTACTAGAAACTCCAGCTACGCTAGGAGCATCGGCAAATGCACTGGGAATTAATGACATAAGCTACCTCAAAAAAATTAAAATTAATTACAATAAACACGTATTATAATATAAGTAAGCTTTAAGCTATGACTTTATTAGTCCTCAAATAAGTATTAACTATGCATTTAACACAAAAAGCGAGGCTTACGTTACCTCACTTTTTAACATAAAACGATAAGCTTCAGACTTAGTCGTGATTGTGCTTTTTCTCCCATTTATCAACAAAAATTGCCGACATGGTATTTGCAAAGGCATTTGTAGCACTACGCCCCATATCCATAAAACTATCGATGGGCAATAAAATTAGTACTCCACTTTCAGGGTAGCCAAATGCAGTCAATGTTGCTGCTACCACAACTAAAGATACACGCGGAATCCCAGCAATACCTTTTGAAGTTAATAACAACATAAACAACATCGTAATTTCTGTTGCTAAAGTGATGTGATAACCATACAACTGAATGATAAAAATAGTTGCAAAAGTACAATTTAACATTGATGCCTCAAGATTAAATGAGTATCCCATAGGAATCACAAATCCGCTAACTTTTTTCGAAATACCAAAACGATCTAAACCGCTCAGAATACCAGGTAAAGCGACCTCTGAAGATGACGCCGCAAAAGCAGTTCCATACAATGGCATTAATGGACGCAAAATTGCAAATAAGCGCGTACCTTTAACCAATAGACCTATACTAATGAGGACTAACCAAATAATTGCTAAACCAAGATAAAACTCAGCAGCATATACAAGATACAACGATAACACACCTATTCCACTACCCATGATCAATTTGGTAATTGCCGCAAATACCGCAAATGGAGCCAAATACATGATGTAACCAATGATTTTGAACATTAATTTTGACATCATATCAAAAAATTCAAATACAGGGGCAACAGGTTCACCAATTGAAACACCCGCAACACCAATAAATAAAGCAACAACAATAACCTGTAAAATATGGTTCTCAACAAAACCTTGCATAGCCGAAGCTGGAATCACCGACTCCATAAAGGATTTTAACGTAACGCCACAAGTTGTACAAACACTATTGGCTGATTGAGCAATATCTGCAGTTGAGGAGTTAAGTAAAACTTCATGTAAAGCTTTACCGGGTTGAAACCACTCTACCAAAACCATACCTAAGGTTAAGGAAGCAAAGCCACCAACCATAAAAATAATCATTGATTTTAGAAACATTCGACCCAGTGCTTTCGCATCCCCCATTTTAGCAATTCCACTAACCAACGTAGTAAACACCAAAGGGGCAATGATCATTTTAATTAAACGCAAGAATGCAACTGAAACTAAATCTAAATTAGCTGCAATCGACTTAATAAGTTTAGGGTCCGTAATACCAACATGCGCAAAATGACCAACAATTACAGCCAAAACTAACGATATAAAAATATAAGTTCCAAGCCGTGATTTATGCGCTTTTTCTTCCATTGCAACCCTTTCAAAAATATGTTTTTTGATTATCTGATATAATAAGTCTATTATTGTAAACGGTTTACTCATTTAAGAAGTTATTTTCATGGATGCAATGCACAATACACCTCCCAAACAATTATTTTGGTTTCGACGAGATTTACGTTTAAATGATAATCATGGTCTATTTCATGCGCTTAATCAAGGTAGTGTAATCGCCTGTTTTATTTGGGATAGTAAAATATTGTCTACATTAGAACTAGAAAACCCCCGCGTAAATTTTATCCAACAAGCCCTTGAAGAAATTAAACAACAGTTACAGCAAATAAATTCAGACTTAATCATCCTAAATGGCGACATTGAAAACGAGTTATCCAATTTAATTACCACACATAAAATTCAATCACTATACTGGAATGAAGATTATGAACCATGGGCAATTAAACGAGATCAGCAAATTTGGGAGAAATTTACTCAACAAGGTATTACCTGCCATAGCTACAAAGATCAAACTATCTTTGACAAGCGTGAAATCTTAAACCAACAATCTAAACCTTATACTGTTTATACGCCATATAAAAACACTTGGCTACAAAAACTAAATCAACATGCTTGCCAAAGCTATCCAAGTGAAAGCTTATTCGCCAATTTTCAGCAATTACCAACGCAAGAACAATATTTCATTCCTTCTGAACATGGTTTTACCCGACTCCCAGCATTAAAAGGCGGCACAACACAAGCACAACAACGCCTCTTAAATTTTACTGAAAAATTGGCACACTATAATCTAACCAGAGATTATCCAGCACAAGATCTAACCTCTTACATTGGCGTAGATTTGCGCTTTGGTACACTCTCCATTCGCCAAGCTGTTCAATTTGCCACCGCACAAAATAGTGATGGAAGCGCAATATGGCTGAGTGAATTGATTTGGCGCGATTTTTTCAGTCAAATTTTATTTAATTTTCCACATGTAGCAACAGAAGCCTTTCGCCCAGAGTATAATCAACTTAATTACACAAATAACTTAGATTGGTTTGATAAATGGTGCAATGGACAGACTGGATACCCAATTGTCGATGCTGGAATGCGCCAGTTAAATCAAACTGGTTTTATGCATAATCGTGTTCGTATGATTTGTGCTTCATTTTTATGCAAAGACTTATTAATTGACTGGCGTTTGGGTGAAGCATATTTTGCAAAAAAGCTGCTTGATTATGATTTAGCATCAAATAATGGCAATTGGCAATGGTGCTCATCAACAGGCTGTGATGCTCAACCTTACTTCCGGATTTTCAACCCATATTTACAATCAAAAAAATTTGATCCAACTGGTGAATACATCCGTAAATTCATTCCAGAAATCGCTCATTTAAGTGATAAATTAATTCATTGTCCGAATCATGAAGATTTATTTAATGACCTAGATTATCCACAACCACTAGTAAATCACCCAACCCAAGTAAAATTAGCTAAAATAATGTTTGCAACCATCAAAAAGGATTAATCAATGAGTTTAAGCACTGCGCAATTGATCACAATTGCCGAAAATTATGGCAGTCCAGTCTATATTTATGATGCCGAAACAATAGAACAACAATACCAAAAACTTACTAGCGCATTTCAGAATTGTAATGCTAAGTTTTTTTACGCGTGTAAGGCACTCAGTAATATTAATATATTACAATTAATTCATAATATTGGTAGCAATTTAGATTGTGTCAGCATTAATGAAGTTCAATTAGGATTAAAGGCTGGATTCGCGCCTCAACAAATTATTTTTACACCCAATTGCGTAGATTTTAACGAAATAGAAGCAGCTAAAGAACTTGGTGTACATATTAATATTGATAATATGTCGATTTTAGAACAATTTGGTAATAAATTCGGTAATAGCTACCCAGTCTGTATTCGCATTAATCCACATATCATGGCCGGTGGGAATATGAAAATTTCTACTGGACACATTGATAGTAAATTTGGTATCAGTATTCATCAGCTGCGTCATATTCAACGCGTTGTCAAAAGCACTGGGTTAGTTGTACACGGTTTACATATGCATACTGGTAGCGAAATTAAAGATATTGAAGTCTTTATTCGTAGCTTAGATATCTTACTCGATATCGCCCATGATTTTCCAAATTTAATTTTTCTTGACTTAGGAAGTGGATTCAAAGTCCCTTATCAAGATGGTGATTATTCAACTGACTTAGTAACTTTAGCCCGTCGAGTAAAAGAAACTTTTGATGCGTTTGAAGCTGAGTATAAACGTACTTTTGAAATTTGGTTTGAACCAGGTAAATTTTTGGTTAGCGAATCAGGAACTTTGGTAGTAAAAGCTAATGTAGTTAAGCAAACTACGGCTACAACTTTTGTTGGAGTAAATAGTGGCTTTAATCACTTAATTCGCCCAATGTTCTATGATGCTTACCATAAAATTAGCAACTTATCTGCTCCAGATGGTGCTGAAAGAATCTATACTGTAGTTGGTCATCTTTGTGAAACTGATACATTTGCTTGGGATCGCAAAATCAATGAAGTGCACGAGGGAGATTACCTAGCATTTCATAATACCGGTGCATATGGCTTTGAAATGAGTAGTAGTTTTAACTCACGTTGCCGCCCAGCAGAAGTATTAGTTTATCAAGACAAAACTCATTTAATTCGTGAACGTGAAGAATTTAAAGACCTGCTACATAAGCAAGTTGAGTGCAATATATTTAATTAAAATTTAAAACAAAATGCTAATTTAAGTGATAAGTTAGCATTTTGAAAATATCAATAAGGAAAAAATAAACTATGAAAAAGTTAGCTATAATACTAGGATTTTTCTGTAGCTTAGCAGTAGCAGAAAATACAGCATCAGCACCCATAAATAAATCTACAACAAATCATGACTCACAGCCAAAATTGATCATGGTAAAAGGTACATCTTCAAACCAAATTAACCATACTCCACCAAAGACACATACAGCACACAATAATAAACATAAATCACAAAAACACACTAGTAAAAATAAGGTAACCAAATCAGCAAACCATAAGGGCCACCCAACTAAAAAAGTAGCACAAAAATCAAAATCTACTAAAAAGAATAAAAATACATAATTATACTCATTTATCGCCGTTTATTTAACACTTTAATTTTAAGCCAAAGACTGTATAAAATTAATTTGTAATTCAGTTTTCTCTAAAGCTGCAAACCTCTCAAAAAGAGTTTCACCAGCACTAAAAACATTCGTATTTGCCTGTAAATACCACTTCATGTGCTTACGGGCAAAGCGCACACCCGCAATACCATCATAATGCTGATGAATCAAACTCAAATGACGTAACATATATCCTAAAATAAACTCTTTATTATAATCTTGATAGCATCCAGTTGCTAAGTAGTCTCGAATTTGCTGAAACAACCATGGCCTTCCTAATGCGCCGCGACCGATATAAAGTCCATCGCTCAAAGTTAGTTTCAAAACTACCGCAGCTTTTTCAGGTGTAGCTATATCACCATTAGCAAAGACGTGAATTTTTGCACGCTGTTTGACCTCAGCTATTAAATCATATTCTGCACTACCATTATAAAAGTCACTCCGCGTTCGCCCATGAATTGCCAAAGATTGAATACCACATTCTTCAGCAAATCTCGCTATATCAAGAATATTCTTATTTTGATGATCCCAACCCAGTCTAGTTTTAAGATAAACCGGAATATTTACTGCCTTCACAGCAGCACTCAATATTTCTATAACTAATTTTTCATCGCGTAATAAAGCTGAACCAGCCAAAACATTACAAACTTTCTTCGCAGGACAACCCATATTAATTTCAACTGCATGTGCACCCAAGCCTTGTGCTGCTATTGCTGCTTGAACAATAACGTCTGGGGAAGCTCCAGTTATTTGAATAATTTTGGGATTTTCTACAAAATGACTTTTTAAACGCGCTTGAGTTTTATTTGATGACCAAAGCTCAATCTGACTAGTAACCATTTCAGATATACCATAATCAGCACCGCATTGAATAGCAATATCACGAAATGGCGCATCCGTAACACCTGCCATCGGTGAGATAATTAATTGTGGTATGATTTTCTTACCTATTAAAAATTAATTTAACAAATACTTATGTGGTTGAAACAAATCCGATCTTTTTTGGCAAGCTCGTTGTAGCGCTACATAAAACTTGTCTGGTTTAGGTTTAACCATAGAACTATACATATGACAATACTTAATTCCATAAGTGCATGCACGATTCATAACAAAAGTATTATTGATCTCGTTTATGCAACCGTCATGTAATGCCAGATTGTAAATATCTACAGCTCGTAACTGAGCAAATTTACTACGATAGTATTCTTCGGACTTAACATCCAAAACCTTTGTAACATTACCAATACCACAATACTGATAAACTTGATAATCACCTTTTTCAGCATACTTCCTTGAATCTGTAAAACGCAATAAAACACAAGATTTATCTCGATTTAAGCCAGCTCCAATCAGTTGCTCGTAGTTACCAACTTCATGCATAACACGATGAGCACTTTGACTTAAATCTAAAATAGTATAGACATAATCATGACCAACTATCTCAGCCGCAAAAATTAAAATAATATGCTGGCTATTTAATTGAAATGCATACTCGACAATTGAAGAATAGACTTGGGAAATTGGGGTTTGATTCAAAAAAAGCACAAATTGATTTGAAGAGACATCATAAATTGCATGCAATTCACCAAGCGAACTATACAATGTTTCACTCAGTAGATTGATTTGCTTCATCGAAGTTGTTGCATGATTAAATGGATACTTACCAGCACCAATAAATGAAGAATCAGTAGGGTTAAGGTTTAATTGATTTTGAATTAGATCTCCATTAGAGGCTGATATATCATCAGATTCAAGATTGTTAAATTTAACAACCTCATTAGTCGCTAAATCATGCTGCACATTTAAATAACGCTTGCCAATCACTCCAAGAACCATCAACCAGACAACAACAAGCAACACCGTTAGCCACGGAATTTTATGCCAGAATAGCTTAAAAAAATTGCTCATGAAATCAACTCTATTTCCATTTATAATTTATCACAAGTAAGTATTTTAGCTTAATTCCTAAGCAAAATTTAAATTACTCCACAAAAAAGCCATAAACAATAGCTTTAATTTATGTTTATACAAAATTAATGTTGTTTAATATCACATCACTAAAATTTATCCAGATGAAACCTAAAATCTGCCCTACATTTATTAACTATCTTTTCCGAAAAACAAATTCAACCGATACAACTTTTCGACTAAGTTTATATTCCTTCAAATCAATAATGATATCTGCTTTTAAGTTAATCTCATTAACAGCAATATTTAGAACCTTTCGCTTAAAATTGCTATAAATCGCATACGTACCGGTTTCAATACCCAAAAGTTCCTTAATTTCATCTAGTGTAAATTTAATATTTTGAGTATTTTTATCAAAATTAGTAATAATCATATCGTAAATTAAATTTGAATAACTCGAAGTAAAACTTGCTGCATATTTCCAACGCCCGCCAATATACTGTTGTTTCATATATAAAATAAATGGAATTAATCGGTAACTAACTTCAATAGTAACTTGCTTAGTAAGTCGATTATAGGCATACGCAGAAATAAATGTTGTGGCTTCAAGAGATTCAATTTCACCATCAACAGTTAAACGTTGAGTAATCAAAGTTCGATTACAATAATCCTCCAATAGATCAAGTAGTTCATTTTTACTTATTTTAGGAATAAAGCGCATTAAAACAGTAAGATTAGTTTGAATTACCTTGTTTTGTTTATTCATAAAGCTTACATTATCAGTGCTTTTAATATGTTTCATAATAAATGCCATTAGCGTAATATGCGAAGATGTTGGCAAATATTTATAGCTTGAAGTAGTAATCCCATCTGGATGCGTCACTACGCGAGTAGCAGCAATCATTTTTATTTAACCCTATAAAATTTATTATTTGTATACAACATATATTTAACTCATCTTTTAAAATTCCCACCCTAAAATCAATTACATATTGTATAATTTCGGTATCGGATACTTATTAAGCCAGATTGGTAATACTTAATTAAAAATCAAATTACCATAATAAAGTAAGCATAAATCACATGGTATTATATCACACACAAGAGAATCATATAACTAGCATACAATACACTGAGCTATAATAACATTTATACTAGACACACAAACCAAGTATCAGATCTACAACACAAGGTATTTGATAAATAATTGCTCGGCAATAAACTGGAGAAATTAAATTATGCAACAACAAAAGCTACTCGAATTATATAGCTTCATGATCGCGTCACGAGAATCTGACCTAATTGAATCTGAACTAGTTAACAGCGGTGAAGCAAATTTTCTTGCATCAAGCAAAGGTCATGAAGGAAGTGCAATTGTTGCAGCATTTTTACAAGATAGTGACTGGCTACATTGTCACTATCGCGATAAAGCGTTAATGCTGGCTCGTGGCATTAGCAACGAAATGTTCTTCTATAGCTCACTATCTAAAGCAGAATCACATTCAACAGGTCGTCAAATGGTATCACATATGAGTGCTCCTGAATTAAATGTGATGAGCATGGTTGGTCCGGTTGGAAATAACGCACTTCAAGCAGCTGGAGTTGCCAAAGTAATTAAAAATCAACCTGATAACCCAATTGTATATTGTTCTATTGGTGATGGAACTTCACAGCAGGGAGAAGTCCTTGAAGCAATTGCCGAAGCAAAGCGTAGTGAATTGCCAATTTTATTTTTCATACACAATAATGACTTAGCAATTTCAACCCGCACCCAAGGTAAAACCTTTTTCTCATTACCTAATGGCGCTAATCCACGCAGTTTTTATGGAACGCCAATTACCTATATTGATGGAACTAATCCACTAGCAAGTTATAGCGAACTAGAATTGGTAATAACTAATCTTAGGTCTAATCGCCAGCCGCAAATCGTAATCTTTAATGTCGAACGCTTAGATAATCACTCTAATGCAGATGATCAAAAACTCTATCGCGACGATAATGAATTAAGTGGCAGCTTAAAATATGATCCACTAACCTTAAGTTATGATTTTTTACAAAGCCAAGGCATTGATAGCAAAACGTTAGATACAATAAAAAATAATACCGTAACTGAAGTACGTGCTGCGCTTGAACGCGCCCGTGCAGGAAGTAACCCGATTACTGTTGTAACGGCAGAACGCGAGCTATCAGATGACATAAAACCAAGTGCTACTGAATATCGCGGGGACTTTAACAGCGAAGAACGTTTAACTATGCTGGAAGCAATGCGCCGTGTGTTTAATCATCAATTAGCAACTAATCCAGATGTTTGCATTCTTGGTGAAGATATTGAAGACGGCAAAGGAGATGTATTTGGTGTGACTCGTGGATTATCAACCCAATTCCCTGGTCGCGTAGAAAATAGTGCGTTAAGTGAATCCACAATTGCTGGACTAGCAGTTGGTATGGCGTTAGCTGGAAAACAACCAGTTGCGTTTATTCAATTTGCTGATTTTTTACCATGTGCATATAACCAAATTTTCTCTGAACTAGCTACTATGTACTGGCGAAGTAACGGTGGTTGGCAATCGCCAGTGATTCTATTTGCTGCCTGTGGTGCTTATCGTCCAGGATTAGGTCCATTCCATTCACAAACAAATGAAGCTACGTATGCACATATACCTGGTTTAGATGTCTACATGCCATCAAATGCAGCAGATGCAACTGGTATGCTAAATGCCGCATTTAAGTCAAAACGCCCAAGCTTATTCTTATACCCAAAAAAATTACTTAATAATGGTAGCGTTGAAGATACAACTTCATACGATGTTAGTAAGCAATTGGTGCCAGTTGGTAAAGCACGTATAGCTAAACCAGGAAACGATATAACATTAATCGGTTGGGGGAATACAGTTTCTCTCTGCTTACAAGCTGCCGAAACTTTAGATACAATCGGCTGTGCAGCAGAAGTAATTGACTTAAGAACCATCAAGCCATATGATTTAGCTACAATATTAAGCTCAGTTGAAAAAACCAAACACCTTGTTGTAGTTCATGAAGATAATTTAACTTGCGGGCTTGGTGGTGACATTATGGCCAATGTTGCTGAGCACGCTAAATCTTTTGTCAAAATGCGCCGTGTAACTCGTGCCGATACCTATACTCCATGCAATTTTGCCAATCAGTTAGACATTTTGCCATCTTATGAAAAAGTTTTGACCGCTGCAGCTGATTTATTAGATTTAAATCTAGACTGGGAAGAAGAAGCAGAGCAAGATCCATCACTCTATACTATTGACGTAATTGGCGCTAGTCCATCTGATGAAACAGTCCTGATCAATATTATCCACGTAAAAATTGGTGATGAAGTAAATCCTGGTGATGTTCTAGTTGATATCGAAGCCAGTAAATCGGCTGGGGAAATTTTAGCTCCGTGTAAAGGTATTGTCGAAGAAATTTGTGTTGAATTAGAAGAAAAGGCGGTAGTTGGCAAACCACTAATTACGGTACGCCTACCACATGGTGTAACTAAAGTAGCTCAAATTAAGCCACGCAAAGCACTAATTAGCTATCCAGCTCAAACAACACCAACTCCAAACGACATTGACAAATCAATTGCTAACCCTACATCAATTGCAAGTGTTGGCATTAATAAACCACATTTCAAAGCAGGTTCACGCATTGTAACCAATGACGAAATTTTAACCAAGTTTCCCGAGTTTACAAATGAAGATATTATTCAACGAACTGGAATTAAACAACGTTGCTGGCTAGCTGAAGGCGAAAGCATAGTTGACTTAGCCGTAAAAAGCGCAAATGAAGCGCTTGTCGCACAAAATATTACACTACAAAATATTGATTTAATTATTTGTGCTACTTGCAGCCCAGAACAATATCAATCTCCAGCAATGTCATGTTTAATTCTCAATGACTTAAATAAAATTTATGGTGAGCAAAATATTCCTGCATATGACTTAAATGCGGCATGTAGTGGATATATTTTTGCTCTCCAAGCTGCACAAGATTTCCTATGCACGCGCCCAAATGCGCGGGTGTTATTAATCACAGCAGAATCATTATCTCGACGGATAAATCCAAATGATTTCGAAACTGCATTCTTATTTGCCGATGCTGCTAGCGCAACAATTTTATGTGGGCAAAATCACATTGATGAATGCGTCGCAGAATTAAAGCAAATTTACTTAGGCACAGATGCAGAAGCTGGTGATATCCTAAATATACCGACACAAATCGAATCTGGCATAATGATGCAAGGAAAAAAATTATTTAGCGTAGCAGTGAAAACAATGTCAATGGCAATTCATAAATGCTGTCAACTGGCAAATGTGGAGGTTAGCACGATTGATTTAGCAGTTCCACACCAGGCAAATCAAAGAATTTTAAGCGCAGTAGAAAGCCGCTTAAAATTACCGACAGGAATAATGTTTAGTAACATTGCTAACTATGGTAATACTTCATCATGTACAATTCCAATTGCTCTTGCACAAGCATTAGCAGAAAATAAACACCAAAAAAATATTGCACTTTGTGCATTTGGTAGTGGGTTCACATCTGGAGCAGCACTCTTAGTTCAACGCTAATAATCTAGCTTTAAAATAAAAATACCCTAGAAATGATTTCTGGGGTATTTTTATTTTATGATAAGATCAAATTAATAAACATTTGGTTTACTCGACAAATCACTATGATAGCAAGTACTAATTTTCTCATACATATACTGAGAAAGTTCCTCGCGGTTAGCAAAATCTATTGCGTTCACTGGTTCCAAAACATCAACTTTAATAGTCAAACCACTCAAGCGTAATGTACTCCAAATTGACTCCATCCAGCCTTTATTTGCAAAAGTAACCTCAGTGGATGGTAGACCATCAGAATTACGATAACGAATAACAACGGGAACTACTCTACTCTTAGCAATCATTGCTGATTCAAAAATCGAAGCATGAAAAGGTGCAACAGTCATCCCAGAACTAGTTGTTCCTTCTGGAAAAAGCCCCATTGCCCAACCATCTTGCATCACTTTTGCAATCCTTTTATTTGCCAAAACTAACTCACGTTTATTTTTACGATCAATAAAAACTGTACCGCCAGATTTAATAATATTACGTAACAAACGCCATTTCAGCATTTCAATTTTACCGACATAATTCGTACAGTAAACTGATGACATGACAGTTGTATCTAACCATGAAATATGATTTTGTACAAACATTGTATTTGGCTGGATATACTCGCTTCCAATTGAACCAGTTATTTCTAACTTGGCACCTGCGGCCCAAATTAACGCTCTAGTCCATGGCTTATGAAAGTATTTACGCCACCAATCCATTGGAATTAATGGGTAAATTACATATGAAGCAGCTACCAAATAAATTATTAATGCAAGACAAGCTGCAAATCTAAACCAAGAAATAATCGTACGCATTAAATAAAACCCTTTAACTATAATAAATAATTATTAATATTTTACCATATTAATAATTACAACTCTAAGCAATTGAGTAAATCACAAATAAATAACAGAACAGAAACCTTATCTTAAAGAATAAATAAGCCTTTGTAACAAAGTCATTACAGATTGCATCTTGATAAAAGCATATCTCTAAAAATTTATTATACAAAAGATATCCTTAAACTAACTTTAAAATAATCCAAGTAATTCACTTGGGTGCTTAATTACTAAATTAGCGCCGTTTGCAGCTAGCTCTTCTGCCGAGCGGAATCCCCAAGCCGCACCAATTCCATACATTCCAGCATTAACTGCAGTTTGCATATCAATGTCGCTATCACCAAGATAAATTATTTCACTTGGCTGAATCTCCATAACTTCAGCAATTTCAAATGCAGAATATGGATCAGGTTTAGTCGGCAAACCATGCCTTGCTCCTATTACTACTGAAAATTTCCAATTGGAAAAATGACGACTAACTACTTCATCCATAAACTCATCGGCTTTATTAGATAAAATTGCTATGGGTATCTCAAGATTAGTTAATTTATTCAATAACTCAGCAATACCATCATATGGAGCAGTAAATCTATCCAAATGTAGCGCATACTCTTCGATAAATTCTTCAACTAATTTAGTATATTTAGTACTTTCACTTATTTCCGTTGGCAACGCCCGCTCGACCAATTTGGCGATTCCGCTACCAATGAAAAAACGATAATTATTTAAATCATGAGTAGGAAAATTATGGCGTTTTAACACTACATTCATCGCATTTGCAATATCTTGAATAGTGTCAAGAAGAGTTCCATCCAAGTCAAAAATTACGGCCTTAAATTTTTGCATTCATTATTACCTTTTAATACGAATAAACAACTAAATTGTATAATTTATTTATTTTTCATCATTTATCATTCTACGTAGCTGAGTAGTTATTTCTGTGATATGCTCATGAACACACAATAAATAAAAGTCTTCTGAATTAGCATGCTTCAGAATCACATTTACTGCATCAACTTCATTTGGAATAATTCTAATTTTCTCAGCCGAAAATCCTTGTTGAATTAATTCATTATAAAATAGCTCAGGCATTTCTCCAATTTCACTACCACGAAGTGCAGTTTGAAATTCTTTGATCGTAACCTCATCAACATTATAACGAATAATCAAAGCAACAATTTCAGGAATTGTATCACGGCGGTCTGCGGTATTGCCATAAAGTAAGCCAAACTTACCAGTTAAATTTCTTAACTTTCTAAAACCATTTCCCAATTCCAAAATATTAGCTAATCCCACCTGATTATGCGCAATATCAACCACTAGATGCCCACTATTCGCCGATGTATAATGATTCCAACGCCCAAAATTTGATTTTTCATCAGCACCAAATTTGGTTAAACCACGATTAATTTGTTGTGAAGAAAGTCCTAATGAAAAACATAAAGCAACGGCATGCAAAACATTTTCATTATTATAATGTGCTAAACCATAAATAGTTACAGGAAATGAATTAACTTTATTTAAGTAAATTTTTTCCTGCAATGTTTTAATTACCACATGACCATTTTCTAAAAACACAACGAAATTTTTAGTATCCAAATAAGCACTTATTTTAATATCATCAAGTATTGTTGATACATATGCTTTATTAAGATGTGAAAATTGTAGCTCAACTATATGGGAATCATCCAAATTAACTATTGCAATTCCATCAGGCTTAATTGCTTGATAGACAATTCCTTTTGCCTGAGCTAAATCTGCTAAATTATTAATACCATTTTGACCAATATGATCATACGAAATATTCGTTACTGTAGCAGCATTCACATAATTTGGTAGCAATCCACGCTTAACCAAGCCACCACGAGCTACTTCTAAAATTGCAACTTCGACCTTAGGATGCATTAAAACTTGCTGATGACCAGTTGGTCCTGATAAATCGCCATCAATAACCTGCTTTCCATTTACCATCACCCAATCTGAAGAACAATAACCCGATTTAAGCTTTGCAGACCTACAAATAAACTCAGTTAATCGAGTGGTTGTAGTTTTACCATTAGTTCCAGTAACCAATACACAAGGAATATTAGCGATACTGCTCCATGGAATATCACTAACCTTACTAAGCGTATTTAATTGAACGCGAAATTGTGTAACGCCACTACCTAAAATCAATAAACCACTATCAACAAAAAAATTTAATTTTCTCTCACACGCTTTATTGTAAATTTTACGCAATAATAACTGTTGGTTTTCCTTAATTTGCGCTTTAAATTTACGTTGTGAACGATCTATATCAATAGGAATTTTCTTATCTAATAAATCAACTAAATCATACCAAACCCAATCTAAAATATTACAAGCAACCATAAGTAAATCATATGGATAAGAAATCGCAACATTTAAACCAGCATCAAATACTCTCACTTCAATCAAATATTCTTTAATTGGTAAAAGATCCAATAATTTTATTAATTCAGCTTGGTATAAATCAGCAACCATCTGATTATTCTCGGTCAGCGAAATATCCATAACCGCACCAGGTACAGGGAAAAATCTATTTTGCCCAAGCAACCTCGAAGAAAAAAATTCTGCATCATATAAACGTGTCAAAAATATCTCCCTACTAACAAAATCAATGCTTATAATTATAGCATAAAAACAGTTAAATTCATAATCTAAGCTATATAAGAAAACCTCCATATCTCTGGAGGTTTTTTAAAATCTAAGTTCGGATTATGCTACTCATCATCCAGCATATCATCATCAAACTCCTCTTCACTTAATTCAAGATCTAAATTCTCTAGTTCACTAAAACTATCCAAGAAACTTTTTAATTTATCCGCGCGATTTGGTTGGCGCAACTTCCGAATTGCTTTAGCCTCAATCTGACGAATCCGTTCACGAGTTACGTCAAATTGACGACCAACTTCTTCAAGAGTGTGATCAGTTAAAGTATCAATCCCAAAACGCATACATAAAACTTTAGCTTCACGTGGCGATAAAGTATCTAAAACCTCACGTACAGTCTTTTTCAGACTATAATCAATACCGTGCTCAGCTGGAATTACTGTAGACTTATCTTCAATAAAGTCACCGTAGCTAGCATCATCTTCATCACCAATTGGTGCATCCATAGAAATTGAATCATAAGCTACCTGATAAATTTTACGTACTTTATCCTCGGTAATTTCCATCCGCTCCGCCAACTCTTTAGTCAACGGCTCACCAGATTTCTCTTGCAACAATTTACGATGCTCTTTACTCATCTTATTGATAGTTTCTATCATATGCACAGGAATACGAATTGTACGTCCTTGATCCGCAATTGCACGAGTAATCGCTTGGCGAATCCACCATGTCGCATAAGTGGAAAATTTAAAACCTTTACGATATTGGAATTTATCAATTGCTTTAATCAAACCAATATTACCCTCTTGAATTAAATCCAAGAAATGTAAACCACGGTTGGTGTATTTCTTAGCAATTGAAATAACTAGGCGCAAGTTTGATTCCACCATATCAGTACGTGATTTTTTCTGCTCTTTCTCAGCACGCATCAAGCGTTTAAACAGCCCCTTAATGACCGAAACAGAAATTTGTAAATCAACAGAAACTTCCCTAATTTTTTCTTGGTGCTCGACAATGTCAAACTTCATGCTTTCAAATAGTTCAGCATATTTCTTCGCTGGGACATGCGATTCAACCCAAGCTAGTTCATTACCGATAAATTCTTTACGAAACTTATCTTCTGGAATCTTAATTAACTCACACGCAATGTGGAAAATATCATTCTCATGCTGCTTAATAATCTTATGAGCATTACGCAATACTTCACAGAAAACCTCAATTTGCTTATTCGTAAAGCGAATTTTCTCTAGTTGCGCAGTAATTTCCAACAAAACTTGCTGATATTGCTCAGAATCAGAACCATGCTTTTTAATGACCTGGTTTTGTCGCTCAACTAATTTATCATAATCTAAGAAAAACGCCGCAGTTCCCTCACGTAATTGCTCAAGTAAAAATGCCGGCAAATTTTCTTCTTCATCATCAAAAGCTCCAGTAGTAGACATTGGTAACATCTGATCTTCAGCGCCGCTTTCATTACTACCATCAAGCAATTCATCAACAAAGTTTTCAATTTTAATCTTACCAGCCAAAACATCTTGATAAGCAGTTGAAATTAAATTTACAATCTTAGGACAATCCGCAATCGTCGCAATCATATCCTGAATGCTAACCTCTAATTTGCGCGCAATTTCAGCCTCATCAGTCTTATCTAATAAATCATAAGTCCCAATTTCACGCATATACATACGAACAGGATCAGTAGTACGACCAAATTCATTTGATGCAGCCGTGCTTGTTAAAATTTTTTCCGCTTCCTCGACCGCAAAATCATCATCATTCACACTTGCAGAGGAAGTTCCTGAGATCAATAACTCTTCTTGACTCGGCTCATATTCGTAAACTTTGATCCCGATTGTTTCAATCATCATAACAATTTGCTCAATAATTTCAGGATCAATAATATGATCAGGTAAATTATCATTAATTTCAACGTGGGTTACATAACCACGCTCTTTACCCTTACCTAGCAAATAGTGTAATTTAGTTTTTTGTTCTTCAAGTTTACGTAACTCTTCAGCACTTAAGTTTTCAATACCAACCTCAACTAGACGCATCAGATTTTTTACTTCACTGACATCATCTTTACCTAATTTACGCGGACCACGACTTTTACGGCTTTTACCACGTTCCAAAGAATCACTGCTAATCATAGCACTGCCAAGATTATCAAAATCAGTTACTTTACGCCCAGATGTGGCTTTAACCACAGTTGTATTAACTTCACTTAAAACTTTTTGAGGGGTTTTAGTCATGCAGTAATTTTCCCACTATATATAAATAAATTAATTATTAAAATGTTTTTTTGCTTGGTCTAAATAATAAAACATTGACACTACTGTTAAAATTACCGCCGCTAGCATAAATAAATTACCAATTAAATTGGTATCAACCATATATGCGTGATAATCTAATAATAAAAATCCAATCGCAATCATCTGGAAGGCCGTTTTTAATTTACCTAAGTATGCTACAGCAACACTTTTGACCTCACCTAGTTGAGCCATCCATTCTCGTAATGCTGAAATAGCTATTTCTCTTACAATTATGATTATTGCAGCAAACACAAATGTACGCTGTAAATTTACCAGCACTACCAAACTTGCAGCAACCAAGGCCTTGTCGGCAACTGGATCAAGAAATGCACCGAACTTTGATTCTAAATTCATCCGTCGTGCCAAATATCCATCTAAATAATCTGTTACTGCAGCAAAGATAAAAATCGCTGTTGCAATAATATTTTTATTCGTCATGATTAACAAAGAATCAGGAAGATAATAGACGCCAACAAAAAATGGAACCAGAATAATACGAAACCACGTTAAAATAGTTGGTAGTGGAATTTTTTTAGCCATATAAGCGTAAACTTTACTAGAGAATTTATTTAAAAATGAAAGAATTTAAGGATGAAAATAGCTAAAAATAGACTTCGCTAGTTCACTACCAACACCTTCAACTTGCTGTAACTGTTCCACATTAGCATCTGCGACGGCTGCTGCACTACCAAAAAAAGCAATTAATGCCTTTCTTTTGCTTGCACCGATGCCTAAAATATCTTCTAGCTTAGAGGTCTGCATACGCTTTATTTGCTTTTTTCGATGCCCTGTAATTGCAAAACGATGTGCTTCATCACGCAGAGCCTGCAGCAACTTAAATAGAGGTGGCTCATTTTGAAAAGATAGTTCAGTGCTCTCATCAATAATAATTTTATCGAACTCTGCCTTACGCTGCTCGCCTTTAAATATGGCAATAATCTTTATTTTATCATAAAACCCTAAATCATAAATTAGCTTTTTACTAACAGCCAATTGAGTTTTACCTCCATCAACCAAAATAACCTCAGGTATCGGCAATTCTTTATTCGCTAAACGACGAGTTAATACCGTCTCTAAAGCCAATAAATCATCACCATTTACCGAATCACTTAAATTAAATTTGCGATATAAACTATGATCAATTTTTCCAGCAGAATAGACTGTCATCGACGCAACGGAGCTACTACCATGATTATGACTAGTATCATAACACTCGATTCGATTAATCTGATTTAATTGCAATAAATTAGCTAATTTAGCGCTTGCATTAATATATATATCATCTAAATTGGAATTTTCAATCACATGCTCCAGATTTTTACTACCCATCATAGCCAATTCAGCAATTCTACCTTTGAAACCACGGATAATTTTCAAATTATGCATCTGGGCAAAATATTTAATAAATTCAAGATCTAAATCTTGATCTAAATATACAACTTTAGCTAACTGATTACTGGCGTAATAACGTTCCAAAAAAGCTTCAGTAATCAACTCCTTAGTGTCAACTAACCGCTGAGAAAAATGTTTATCACCGACATATAGACCATTACGAATAATAATAAGATAAATAAATAACTGCTGATTAAATTCACGTATTAAAATGATATCAGCATTGATGGGAACATCACTATCACTAACAATTTGTTTATTTTGTAACTCGCGAATTAAACTAATTTTATCACGCAAGTTGCTAGCTTGTTCAAACTCCAGCCCCTCAGCGAATGCATACATTTGCTTACTTAATTGAGCCACCAAATCACTAAAATCGCCATGTAAAAAATCTTGAGCATATTTAACATACTTAGCATATTCGACTGAGCTAATTTTACCCACACATGGTGCACAACATAAATTTACTTGATGCAGCATACATGGTCTAGAGCGATTAGCAAATGTTCCATCAGTACAGGTACGTAACTTAAATAAGCGTTGCAGCAAATCTAAATTTTCACGAACAGCATAAGAATTTGGATAAGGACCAAAAAGACTATCTTTAGTGTCTGCTTTACCACGAAAATATTCAATTAGTGGGTATTGATGTTGTGAAATTTTAATATATGGATAGCTTTTATCATCACGAAATATAATATTATATTTAGGCTTCAAGCTTTTAATTAAATTACTTTCCAACAACAACGCAGAGGTCTCATTTTCAGTAATCGTAAGTTCAATACTATGAATTTTACTAACCATCAAACCAATTCGTGGCGATAAATCCAATTTCTTTTGAAAGTATGACTTTACCCGCTTATGCAAATCAATAGCTTTACCCACATAAAGCAATGATTCATCAAGAGCATAATAGCGATAAACACCTGGAGAATGCGGGATATCCTGCAAAAATAAATTATCAGCAGTAACTAAAGTTCTCATCGCTACGACCACCAATAGCTAATAGCAATTGAAATAAATACCAAATAGCCTAGTTTATTATTATATAAAAATGCTTTAAAACAAGCGCTACGTTCTTGAGCCTTTATTTGCCGATATACTTGATAAATCAAACATACTAATAATACCAAGCCAACAAAATAAACCCAAGAAAAATGACAAGTAACTCCAACAGTAACCAATAACAACCAAAATATTACATAGCAAATCATAACAATTGGAATTACGTTTTTCCCAAATGTGATTGCTGAAGTTTTAATACCTATCTCCAAATCATCTGGCAGATCAACCAGTGCATAAATGGTATCATAAGCCAATACCCAAAATAAATTGGCCGCAAATAACAAGTATGCAACTGATGGTAAATTGCCACTAGCCTGAATAAAAGCCATTGGAATACCAAAACTAAATGCGACCCCTAAATATAATTGTGGGATAGGAAAAAAACGTTTAAAAAATGGGTAACTTACAAAAATCACCAAAGCAGGAATCGACCAAAGTAATGTTAATGCTGTCAACCAATACCAAGCAATTAAAAAGGCTATTAAACTTAATACGATAGTTAAAATTAGCGCAGACTTGGGCTGAATAGCACCAGTTGCTAACGGACGCTGCGCTGTTCGTTCTACCATACCGTCAAAATCACGATCAGCATAATCATTAATTGCACACCCAGCCGAGCGAGTTAATAAAACTCCAGCACTAAAGGCAAATAACACTCTCAGCTCTGGTATTCCGTGATAAGCGATCCACAATGCCCACCAAGTTGGCCACAATAATAACAGAATTCCAATTGGCTTATCCAACCTCATTAAACGTAAGTAATCTTGCATAATCTCACCATTCATTATTTTTTGATACTAATATTTTAATCAAACCGTTATTTTACACGACAGCTATAATCTTAGGGAACAACCCATGAATCTAGCAAATAAAGATGCACCTTTATTTCATACAAAACTCAATAAGTAAAAGTATTTTAATAGTTATTTTGAAAAGAATAGATTAATTTAGTATAATGTTAACTTAAATTTTTTCAGCGGCACTCTACACATGCAGCAAAATATCATAAACCTTGAAAATGTATCATTTGCCTATAACGAAGATCGTCCAATATTAAAAAATATCACGATGAAAATTCAGGCAGGTAAAGTTACCGCGATTATGGGTGGCAGCGGCAGTGGTAAAACTACCGTGTTACGCTTAATTTCAGGTCAAATTCAGGCTCAAAGTGGAAAAATAGAAGTATTCGGAGAAAATTTACGTAACATTTCTGCAATAAAAACACATGAAATTCGTAAACGACTAGGATTACTTTTTCAACTTGGTGCACTTTTTACAGATATGAGTGTAGCGCAAAATGTGGCATTTCCAATTCATGAGCACACGAATTTAACACCAAATTTTATTGATAAAATCGTGGCAATGAAATTAGAGGCTGTGGGTTTAACTGGAACGCAAAACTTAATGCCAAGCCAACTTTCCGGCGGAATGGCACGTAGAGTTGCATTAGCCCGTGCAATTGCACTAGACCCTGAATTAATGCTATATGATGAACCATTTACTGGATTGGACCCAATTTCATTAAGCACTATCGCAATGCTAATAAAGAAATTAAATGCAAGCTTAAAGCAAACAGCAGTGCTAGTTACGCACGATATCGCAGCTACTATGGAAATCGCAGATTATGTATACTTCATGGCTAATGGTGAAATCATTGCAGAAGGAACACCAAATGAAATTAAAGTTACAACAAATCCCGCAGTAAAACAATTTATTCATGGTGAAATCACTGGCAATTTTGATTATAAATATCCAAGCAAGCTCAGTTATCAACATTATTTAGGACAAGCATGAAGCGCCTAGCACAAATTATTCAATGCATTGGACAGCCATTTAGCTCGTTTATCATCATGCTTGGTGAGCAAATGCGCCTTATTAGCTATATTATTACTGGGGCTGGCTATTGCCTCAAGCGCCCACAATTGATCATCAAGGAAATTTATTTTAGTGGCGTGTTATCACTGCTAATTATTGCTGTATCAGGATGGTTTGTTGGAATGGTGCTTGGTCTACAGGGATACAATACCTTGCAACGGTTTGGTTCAGTCAGCGTATTGGGATCATTAGTCGCATTATCTTTATTACGCGAATTAGGGCCTGTCTTAACCGCCATATTATTTGCTGCTCGTGCTGGTTCAGGAATTACGGCAGAAATAGGGCTAATGAAAGCAACTGAGCAACTTGATGCCATGAGTGTTATGGCAGTTGATCCAATTAAGCGGGTGGTTGTACCAAAGTTTATTGGTGGAATTATTGCTGTACCATTATTAACTGCACTATTTGACAGCTGCGGAATTTTGGGTGGACGTTTTGTTGGTGTAACTTTATTAAAATTAGATCAAGGAACTTTTTGGTCACAAATGCAAGGAAGCGTTGGTTTTCATAGTGATATTGTAAACGGCTTACTGAAAGCATTATGCTTTGGTATAGTTGTGAGTTTAATCGCAGTATATCAAGGATTACAAGCTCTAGCAACTGCTGAAGGAGTATCCGCGGCAACTACACGAACAGTTGTACATTCTGCATTAGCAGTACTTGCCATGGATTTTATTTTAACTGCTTTTATGTTTTAAGAATTAAATTAGGAAAGCTACTATATGAAGCGCAGCATTATAGATTTTTGGGTTGGAATTTTTGTAATTATCGGTATTACATGTATTACATTTCTATCTCTACGAGTGGCAAACATTAGCTCGTTTAGCTCTAGTCAAAATAATAGTTATACGATTTATGCAAACTTTAATAACATCGGATCATTAAAAAGCGATGCACCAGTTAAAGTTTCTGGATTTACCGTTGGTAGAATCACGGCGATTGGACTAGACCCCAAAACATATCAAGCTCATGTAACTATGGAAATTAATAAAGGATACACTTTTACTACTGACAGTTCAGCAGAAATTTTAACAACCGGATTACTTGGTGAACAATACATTGCTCTTCAATCTGGCGCTGATGTCGAAGATTTGAAAAATGGTGACACAATCACAATTACCTCTTCAGCAATGGTCTTAGAGCAACTTATCGGTAAATTCATGACTGGTATGTCAAACAAATAAATTCATTTTACTTTTAATATTGAGGAAATAAAATTATGAAAAAATTATTAATTGTACTTTCTTTATGTGGTTTAACTTCGTTTGCAATTGCTGCAACCACAACCGCTAACCCCGATGATAAGGCAACAGTAACGGTCACTGCCACATATTGCGCATCTGGTTCGGCTTGTTTTGTGATTAAAACTAGTGCTACCACTCTTAGTCAAGCAGTAAATCAAAACCTGAGCACCCAACAAGCATTTGATATGATTCAAAATAGCATCATACCTCAGATTGATTTTACTTTAATGACTAGGCTTGCTATGGGTAATAATTGGAAAGCTGCAACACCAGAACAACAAGATCAAATTACAAACCAATTTAAACAAATGTTGGTTTACTCTTACTCAAAAGCATTATCCAAATTAAAAGGTGCAGATGTAACCATTACCAACAGCAAAAATGTTAGCGATAAAAAATCTGTAGTAAATTGCACTCTAGCAATGCCTAGCAACGGTAATAGTAATAACCAACCAATCAATATTGAATATGATTTGGCTAAAATTGGTGGAGCTTGGAAAATTTATGATGTAAAAATTGAAAATGCTAGCATTGTAACTACTTATCGCAGCCAATTTAACGACACAATTCAAAAAGACGGAGTAACTGGATTAATCAGCCAATTACAAACTAAAGTTGATGCCTTAAAAAATACTAAATAATGAGCCTTGACTACTTATTACCAGAATCACTAAATAAATCCAATGTTATTAGCACTTTAAAAGTGATTCAACAGCACATTGCTAAATTAAACCATAAAATCAACATTGATGGCTCTAAAGTTGTTACCATTGATTCAGCTGGCGTTGCTCTTTTACTTGAGCTAAGCACGTCAGCTAAGTTTAATAATTTAGTAACGCTAATCAATTTAAGTAGCAGTATTAAAGAATTGTGCCAGTTATATCAAATTAATTTATAAATCTGGTGCAAAACTAAAATGAAAAAACTCCTCATTACTTTAGGTTGTTGCGTCCTTGCTGGGTGTGCCACCAGCAAAAACCCTAATGACCCTTATGAGAACTATAATAGACCAGTATTTGCGTTTAATATGACTGTTGATCATTATGTATTACGCCCAGTAACTGTTGGCTATACTTATATACCAGATCCAATCCGTGAAGCACTGAGCAATTTTTATAATAACTTGCGTGATTTCGTAAGTTTAGCAAATGACATCCTGCAGTTAGATGGCATTGATACCATGCAAACTACGATGCGAATTGCATTAAACAGCACATTTGGTCTATTGGGATTAATAGACGTTGCATCCAGTATGGGATTACCACAGTACACTAATACATTTGGTAATACTTTAAGGCGGTGGGGATGGACTGATAGCAACTATTTTCTTATTCCATTTATGGGGCCAGGTACTGTACGAGATCAAATTGGAATTGCACCAGATATTTACTTTAATCCATTATTTTACATAATTAACGATCCGTATATCTCATGGTCAATTTTTGGTATCAATTTACTTGATCAACGTTCACAATACTTAGGACAAGATGAGCTTTTGGAGCAAACCCTAGATCCATATGCCACAATTCGTGACCTCTATTTACAAAAAAACGGTGCATATAAATATGCAACCGAATCTGCTAATGGAGTCTCTAATGAATCAGAAAATATTGATGAGTTAATTGATGAGCAAAACGGCGAATCTGCACCACACCACACAGCTAAGCCTAATGGTCATGATGCAGAAGTTGATAACTTAATTGATGAAGAAAACTCAGCCGTTGCAAGATCAGGCACAATTAGCGAATCAGCAACTAAAGAACCTGAAATAAAAATGAATATTTCCACACAAATTAACGAATCAGCAACAATACATTAGCCTTCAAGGCTTGCACGTTGTACTATAAATAAATCATTAATTCCACTTTCAGCCAAATCAAGTAATTGATTAAACATAGTCCGAGAAAATGGATTTTTTTCTGCAGTGCCTTGAATTTCAACAATGCCACCACTTTCGGTCATAACTACATTCATGTCAGTATCACAATCGCTATCTTCAAGGTAATCCAAATCCAGTACCGCTTCGCCTTGGTAAACCCCTACCGATACAGCAGCCAACGCTTCACGCAACGGAGTTTGACTAATTTTACCACTGCAAATTAAAACATTAATTGCATCACATAACGCCACATATGCACCAGTAATACTTGCCGTACGAGTTCCACCATCAGCTTGAATCACATCACAGTCAATAAGAATTTGCCGTTCACCCAACTTCGTAAAGTCAATAATACTCCTTAAACTACGACCAATTAATCGCTGAATTTCTTGATTTCGTGCATTGGGCTTACCTTGACTAATCTCACGTTTATTACGTGTATTTGTAGCTCGTGGCAGCATTGCATATTCGGCTGTAACCCAACCCTTACCTTTACCCTTCAAAAACGGTGGAACGCTTTCCTCTATACTTGCAGTACACAACACTTTGGTTTCACCAAATTCGACTAAAACTGAACCCTCTGCATGTTTAGTATAATTTCGGGTAATTTTTACTTGACGTAATTGATCATTAGCACGAGCAGATGGACGAATTGACATATAAATACTTCCTATTAGTTAAATTTACAGCTCGATTTTAACTAATATACCCTATTAAAAGCAAATATAGTTTAATCTAAAAAACTATATTTTTACCTAAATATTAATTTCATATCAATAAATTACTAATAGTTCAGGCTAATTTAATAAACCTAATTCACAAAATAACACTTGCAATTAAAATAAAGTAATGGCATAATACTGTTCTCGCAGCGCATAACAGCGCAATGAAAAGCGGGCGCTTAGCTCAGTTGGTAGAGCATCTGCCTTACAAGCAGAGGGTCATAGGTTCGAATCCTGTAGCGCCCACCACGTGGAGTGGTAGTTCAGTTGGTTAGAATACCTGCCTGTCACGCAGGGGGTCGCGGGTTCGAGTCCCGTCCACTCCGCCATTTAATATTGCGAAAAATCAAACCTTGTTAGGTCAAGGGCGCTTAGCTCAGTTGGTAGAGCATCTGCCTTACAAGCAGAGGGTCATAGGTT
>CAZZAV010000012.1:0-55244 GCA_964652705.1 uncultured Neisseria sp. | reverse complement strand
TTAAGCTTAGCTATTGCTAAGGCTATACAAGGTTTATTTTTGCGTTAACTATATAAATAAAAAGAATTGAACAAACACCTTTGGATCATACTAGTTGGTTACACCAAATTAAAAAACTCTGCACTAAATATGCAGAGTCTTGGTAAATTACATCTTTGGCATTAGATGCTTTAAATTTTTCATCATTTTCATCATGCCACCACCGCCACTAAATTTCTTCATCATTTGGCTAACTTGATCATACTGTTTAAGTAATTGATTAACTTCCTGCACCGTGGTACCACTTCCTAAAGAAATTCTACGTTTACGAGTAGCTTTTAAAAGATCTGGTTTAGCACGTTCAGTAGGCGTCATTGAATCAATAATTGCCAGATTTTTTTTAATTATCTTATCATTGATAATTTCTGGGGCTTTCGCTGCAATATTACCAGGTAATTTCTCCAAAATACTACCCATACCACCCATATTATTCATTTGCACAAATTGCATTTTAAAATCATTTAGATCAAAGCCCTTGCCTTTTTTGACTTTATCCATCAATTTTTTAGCTTCAGCTTCGTTAACATTACCTTTAACATCATCGATCAAAGATAAGATATCACCCATACCAAGAATTCGTGAAGCCATACGATCAGGATAGAATGGCTCCAGACCATTTACTTTTTCTGAAACCCCAATGAATTTAATCGGTTTACCAGTAATATTACGAATTGATAATGCCGCACCACCGCGTGAATCACCATCCATTTTAGTTAAGATCACACCTGTCAAAGCCAAAGTATCATTAAACGCTTTAGCTGTGTTTACCGCATCTTGACCAAGCATGGCATCAACAACAAACAATGTTTCAACGGGATTTAAAGCTTTGTGTAATTGTTTTATCTCCCCCATCATAAATTCATCAATCGTTAAACGCCCTGCCGTATCAACAATTAAAACATCAAAATAATGTTTACGCGCATAATCCAAAGCTGCCATAGCAATATCAATTGGTTTTTGTTGGTCATTCGATGGAAAACTTTCAACTTCTAAGCTCTTCGCTAAAATCCTAAGCTGTTCAATCGCCGCTGGACGATATACGTCAGAACTAACTACCAACACTTTTTTCTTATCAATTTCTTTCAAACGCTTAGCTAATTTACCTACAGTTGTAGTTTTACCAGCACCTTGCAAACCTGCCATCAAAATTACAGCAGGCGGTACTGCACTCAAATCTAGGCTATCATTAAACTCGCCCATTAATTTGGTCAATTTTTGATTAACTACATCAATTAATGCTTGACCAGGAGTCAAACTACCTACAACCTTTTCGCCAAGAGCATCTTCACGAACTTCTTCGATAAATTGTTTAACCACTGGTAATGCAACATCCGCCTCAAGTAATGCAATGCGTATTTCGCGTAAAGCATCTTTTACATTCGATTCGGTTAAACGCGAATTTCCTGATAACGTTTTGACAACACCCGATAAACGTGTTGATAAATTTTCAAACATAACTATTATCCTTATTTAAATCAAATTTTCCAAACTGCTAATATTAATTAAATTGTTTGCAGAGTATAATTTTGGTGAGTACGTATAATTCTTCTTAAAACAATTGATCCATAAACTAATTCAAAACATGCGATTAGTCCATAGAAAAGAATAAAATAATTCAAAACCCGATGAATTCCTACTGGTGCAACTATAATCACAGCACTAATAAAGGCAAAATAAATTAAACTTGAAATATACACAAACCAACGAATAATTGTACTATTCATAGTAAAAATTACATTTACTAATATGGCCTCGCTATAAGCCTTACATGCACCAATTAAAATTAAAATTAATAACTGCGGTAAATACTCTGGAATTCCATAATGAACTAAAAGCGGATGACTAATCACAAATGTAATTAGAAGGGTTACAACCAAGATGCTAATCATATTTTTTGACGTAATGCGCCAATATTTTAAAAGATCAGCCTTTCGAACTGTTAATTGTGTAATTTTTATTCTCGTTAACTGTTGTGTTATATAGCCTAGTAAATAAAATATCCGAATAATACCAATCAAATAACCCATAATTGCTGGCTCTAGTTCAGAGACACCAAACATTTCAACCAAAATTGTCACAACAACCAGCCAATCATACTGCAATGAATACAAAGCAAAATAATATAATTGATGCTTCCATCCCAGATCTAATTGATTATTTTTAGAGTTGGGAATTGCTCGCAAATGATTAAAAATCTGGACTGAGTAACCAATAATCCGAATTACCTCAGCTAATGATAATGCTAAACATAGCGTAAATACAAAATTATATTCACCACCAATTAAGGTCTCGAAATAAAAAGAATTATGGATAATCCAATAAACTAAGATTACACGAACTATATTAGTGTATATAGAATAACGCATTACACACAATTGAAAGCCTTCGCCTTGCAAAAATGCAGCCAAAAACCTTGCCGTCATGAAAAAAAATATACAAAAACAACATAGCAAAATTGGATGATGAGCACCAGGTGGCAATAAATCGATTTGATTAAGAAGCAATAAATATATTATTAGGTCAATGACAGCCGTAATTAAACCAATAATAACAAATAACAATAAAAAGAACTTTAAAACATTAACTAAGTTTATTTTTAAAGAATTAAAATATAAGTACTTAAACCGTTGCGCATAAATCATTACCAAGCGTTCAGAACCAAGACCAAACACATTTGACAAAAACATTACCCCAGCAATTGCAGCCCAGAAATCACCACTAACATCTAAATTAATATGCGCAGAAGCAAGAAAAAATCCCAGACCTAATGGGACTAATGCATAAGAAACTCCATAGATTGCAACCACCAATGCATGATGATATTTTTTTAATCTACGCACAATTAAACTACTTTGTTTAACATAATGATCTAACGTAGTTCACTTGGTAAAGCAAAAGTCATATGCTCTTCAACAACATTCAAAACTTCAGTCGTTAAGAAGCCCTGTTCTTGTAAACGCTTAATTACACCTTCTACTAGCACTTCTGGTGCCGATGCTCCAGCAGTAACGCCAACATTAGTTGCGCTACTTAACCACTCGCTTTGGATTTCATAATCAAAATCAATCAAATAAGCTTTAACGCCCAAATTTTCCGCAAGCTCTTTCAAACGATTTGAATTTGAACTATTTTTACTACCAATCACTAAAACTACATCACAGTGTTCTGCCATTTCTTTAACTGCATCTTGACGATTTTGCGTGGCATAACAAATATCTTCATTTTTTGGTAAGCGTAAATTAGAAAAAACTTGCATTAACTTGGCAATAATTGATTTAGTTTCATCTACCGACAAAGTAGTTTGAGTAACAACTGCGATCTTTTCAATGTCACGAGGAATAGTTAAACTATCAATATCAGATTCATTTTCAATTAAATGAATATGATCAGTAACTTGCCCCATTGTACCTTCAACTTCGGGGTGACCTTTATGTCCAATCATAATAATTGTATAATCTTGACGGTGCAAATTTTTGATTTCAACATGAACCTTGCTCACTAATGGACAAGTTGCATCAAATACCATCGTCAAATTCTTAGCCAAAGCTTCTTCGCGTACAGCTAATGGCACTCCATGTGCCGAATAAATCAAAATACTACTTTCAGGTACATCTTTAATTTCTTCAATAAAAATTGCACCACGTTGTTTCAAACCATCAACAACATATTTATTATGGACAACTTCATGCCGCACATAAACTGGTGAACCATATTTCTCCAAGGCTTTTTCAACAATGGTAATTGCTCGATCAACACCCGCACAAAACCCACGTGGATTAGCTAAAATAATTTTCTTCATGCTATTTCTGCTTACTAAAAAAGATACTTTCAATGATCAATAATGCTACACCTACCGAAATACAACTATCGGCAAAATTAAACGCTGGCCAATGATGAGTACCGACATACCAATCAATAAAATCAGTTACTTTACCAGCTAAAATTCGATCAACCAAATTACCTATTGCGCCAGCTAAGATTAAACTAAAGCCAAAACCAGCAATTAACTGATAACTCTTACGTAATAAAAAATAAATCAACCCTACTGCAACTAAAACTGCAATAGTACCAAACATGATTTTTTGCCAACCATTTTGACTACCCAAAAAGCTAAATGCTGCACCTTCATTGTAAACTAATACCCAATTCCAAGAAGGTAAAAATGGTTTCACTTGAAACTCAAACAAATTAGCTCGTACTAAATGTTTAGTAAATTGATCGACCAAGATCAAAATTAGACTTAGAGTTAATAAACCCCAACGACTACGTAACGATAAATTATTCATAAATATTTTCCTTTTTGAGATTAAGCAAACTTACGCGTTTCGCCAATCCCAGTTAAATTTTCTACACAACGACCGCAAATAGTTGGATGCTCGGCATTCTCACCAATTTCCGCTGCATAATGCCAACAACGCTCACATTTAACCTGCTCACTAACAATAACTTCTACCGACGTCTTATCTGCAGAATGTAGGCTAATTTTAGAAACCATATACGCAAATTTTAAATCACCAGCAACTGATATCAATAAAGGATACAATTGTTCATCAGCATTTATCACCAACTCAGCTTGTAATGAAGCACCAATTAAACCAGCACTACGTTTAGTTTCTAATTCCTTCAACACTATCACGCGGAACTCTTGAATTTTAGTCCATTTTGCCACTAAATCCACCGCATCAGTTACCACTGGCAATTGATGATGCGTATGATAAAGCGTTGAATCATCAGCATCGTGAACCAAAGTTTCCCACGCCTCATCAGCAGTAAAAGCCAAGATTGGTGATAACATTCCCAATAAAACTTTACTTACATGATATAACGCAGTTTGCGCAGAGCGTCGTGCGTGACCATTAGCTTTAGCTGTATATAAGCGATCTTTTAACACATCAAGATAAAATCCACCGAGCTCTTCTGAGCAATAAGTAACTAACTCCTGCACAATTAAATGAAATTGGTAACTTGGATAAAGTTGATTAACTACTCGCTCTTGCAATTGAGCAGCATAAGCCAATGCATAACGATCAATCTCAAGCATGTCGTCAAGCGCAACGCTATCTTTATCGATAGAGAAATCATTCAAATTCGCCAATAAGAAACGTAATGTATTCCGAATGCGGCGATATGATTCACTCACGCGTTTAAGAATTTCATCGGAAATAGTTAATTCACCAGAATAATCGGTTGAAGCGACCCATAAACGCAACATATCAGCGCCGTATTTATTAATTACTTCTTGTGGTGCGACAATGTTTCCAATTGATTTAGACATCTTACGACCATTGCCATCAACCACAAAGCCATGCGTTAACAATTGCTTATATGGTGCATGACCTTTAGCGGCACAAGCTGTCAATAAAGAAGACTGAAACCAACCACGATGTTGATCCGAACCTTCTAGATATAAATCAACAGCAGGCTCACCAGCAGCTAAGTTAGATTTTTGTAATTCTGAACGTTGGTCAACGACAGTTAAATGAGTCGTGCCAGAATCGAACCACACATCCAGAGTATCTTTTAGTTTAACATAATCAGCTAAATCAAATTCTGGCAATTGTTCCGCACTTAATTCAAACCATGCATCAATCCCATCTGCATCAATTTTCTGTGCAACCGCCTGCAAAATAGCATAACTTTCTGGATGTAAAACACCAGTTTCTTTATGTACAAAAAAGGTCATTGGTACGCCCCATTGACGTTGGCGCGAAACACACCAATCAGGGCGATTCTTAATCATAGCTTCTAAACGTGCACGTCCCCAAGCAGGGAAAAACAAGGTGTCATCAACAGCTTTGTTGGCTTGATCACGTAACGTTACGCCAGCCACACCAGCTTTGTCCATACCAATAAACCATTGTCCAGTAGTACGATAAATAATTTTAGATTTATGACGCCAACAACATGGATAACTATGTGTTATATCATCTTGATTCATTAAACGTTGATTTTGCTTTAACTGATCAATTACTTTTTGATTAGCGGCAAAAACATTTAAGCCAGCAAATAATTCAGTCGTACTAATGTAATTACCATCACCACCAACTGGATTATGCAAATCCAAATTATATTTCAAACCAACCAAATAATCGTCCATACCATGCGCTGGTGCAGTATGTACCAAACCAGTACCAGCGTCATCAGTCGCATGATCACCCAAAATAATTGGTACTTGACGATCATAAAATGGATGTTGAAATTGTAATAACTCTAACTCAGAACCATTTACAACATTAACTATAAAGCATTCACTAGCATCGTAACGCTTTAAAGCTTCTTCAACTAAATTTTTTGCCACAATCACATATCTGGAATCACCATTTTTCACCAAGGCATACTCAACTTCTGGACCAGCACAAATCGCTTGATTCGCAGGCAAAGTCCATGGCGTGGTTGTCCAAATTACGGCAAAAACATCCGCATCATTGGCAAGACTAACTCCAAATTTTTTCTCCACCGCAGCATTATCTAAAGCTTTAAAAGCTACATCAATTGCTGGTGAAACTTTATCATAATATTCAACTTCAGCCTCGGCTAGAGCTGACGCACAATCAATACACCAATGCACTGGCTTAACACCACTAAATAAATAACCATTTTTATAAATTTCACCCAAAGCACGTACAATGCCACCTTCAGTTTTAAAATCCATAGTTTTGTAAGGATTATTCCAGTCTCCCAAAATCCCTAAGCGAACAAAATCAATTTTTTGTTGCTCAATTTGCTCATTCGCATACTCACGGCATTTTTTACGAAATTCCCGTGGCTCAAGTGTTTTACCAAATTTCTTTTCAATATTTAATTCAATTGGCAAACCATGGCAATCCCAGCCTGGCACGTACGGAGCATCAAAACCAGCTAAGGTTTTACTACGGATAATAATATCTTTCAGAATTTTATTGGTCGCATGACCAATATGTAATTGCCCATTGGCATATGGAGGTCCATCATGCAAAATAAATTTATTTCGCCCTTCAGCTTGACTAATTTGACGTAATTTTTGATAACGTTGTTGTGCCGTCCATTTTTCCAGCATCTTTGGCTCGCGTTTGGCTAAATCACCACGCATTGGAAACGGTGTATCTAATAAATTTACAGTAGTCTTATAATCCATTTTTATTCCTTAATTTCTGCGAAAAACGCGTGCGCATCGGCCAAATCTTGATACATTTGCTTAAATAACGGCTCTAAACCATCAAATTTTAACTCTGGGCGTAAATAATGTAAAATTTCAACGGCGGCAATTTTACCATACAAGTTTAAATCAACATCGAGTAAGTGGGTTTCAATTTTATACACCTTGCCCTCACTTACAGTTGGATTTTTGCCAATATTGGTAACCCCCAAATAACGTTTACCTTCAATATAAACATACGAAGTATAAATTCCCCACAAAACTGGGCGAATTTTATATAAGTTTAAATTAATAGTTGGGAAATTCCATTTACGGGCTAATTGATTACCTTTTACAACTCGCGAGGTATAGCAAATATTATGCCCAAGATAACTATGAATCAGGCTCAAATCTTGCTTAGCAGCTAATTCACGAATTAATGAACTAGAAACGCGCTGCTGTTGATGCTTGAGCTCAGCAAATTCATTAACAATAATCCCAGCCATCTTTAAATCCGTAATCGAGCCACGTGCTTGATAGCCAAAACGAAAATCATGCCCAACCAACATATCACTGACGTTTAAGCGCTGCAATAAAATTCGCTGTATAAATTCATTTGGTAATAATTTAGCAACACTTTGGTTAAAATGAAGTACGACAACTTCATCAACTGCAGCACTATCTTTTAGAGCTTGGATTTTATCACGTAATAAGCTAATTCGTGGTGCACGCAATTGCCCAGCTCTATCTGCAAAATATTCATGTGGTAATACATCGAAAGTAATTAATATCCGCCATGCTTGCTTAGCGTTAGCTAATTGATTCATTTGACCAAGCAGCTCTCGATGCCCAAGGTGCATTCCATCAAAATTACCGATGGTGGCAATAATACTCTGGTTAGCCTGTAATGTATTAGATGAAAGTTTAAAACGAAACATAATATCCAATAAAAAAATCCCACACCATAGTGCGGGAAAAGTATAAATTAGTTACAAACTACTCTTCTTCTTTAGTTTGCTCAATTGTTATTTCCACACGACGATCTGCAGCCATACAATTAACTAGATCGGTATGCATCTTATCAAATCTAGCTAGAGCTTCATTCATACGTTTTTTCTCAGCTGGTGTAGCAGTTAATTCTTTGGCTGTCAAACGATCAATTTCTTGCATATCGTCCTTACCATATTTTTTAATACAAGCCGCCGAAACCTGAGAGTTCTCTGGGCCAAATCCTGCAGCCGTAATTGTATCACCATCAAGACCTTTGCTAATAAAGAAATCTCGAACCGTATTAGCACGTTCAGTTGATAAACGCTTATTATAATCTGCACCACCAACAGTATCAGTATAACCTTCAATGATAACTTTATTAATTGTACCTTCAGCATTAGCGCTTTCAATCAAAGCGCTCAGATGTTGACGACCTGCGCTAGTTAGTGTTGCTGCATTAAAGCTGAACAAGTTAACACTTGATTCACTAAATGACACTTTTTTAGGTTCTTGAGGAACAGCTCCACAAGCCACAGTTTGATAACCAGGTTGATAATTACCATCTTTAACACATTCACCATACTGTGTTCGAACATTATTTGCAGAACCAGAACCTAAAGGAGACACTACATAACCAGGATTACTACCACTATCATCAGCATACACAACACCAGTTGTTAATCCTAGACCCAAGGCCAACACCAAAGAAGCAACTCTAAACATAGTATCAATCCCATAACAATTTGCAATTAAAATTTTCGTGATTATACCCATAAAACGTGACTTACTGCAATACTACTTAGTGAATAATTGAGTAATCCACTTCGAAATATCTCCCACTTGCTTCGCACAAACACTATGCTGCATTGGATATTCTAACCATTGATAACTAAGTCCAAAGTCTTTTAAATGTTGAATTGCTTTACGTCCATAAGCAATACTTACAATTGGATCTTGAGTACCATGACAAACCAAAATCGGTAGTTGCTTCTTATGTTGTACTTTAGCTACATCAAGCGGAGAAATATCAGGCAAATAACCTGACATAACTAAAAGCCCAGCCAAATCATATTTACTCGACAAAGCTGTATAATAGCTAATTACACCACCTTGAGAAAATCCTGCCATGATAATATGATCAGGTTTAAACCCTTCTTCAATTAGCTCTTCAATTAATTCATTAATTCGTGCCACACTCTGTAACACACCACGAGTATCTACCTCACGATGCAAATCACCAAAATCTAAAATATCGTACCAAGCACGCATCTTTAAACCATTATTGATGGTAACTGGAATAATTGTCGCATTCGGGAAAACAAATTTTACCGACATCGGTAATTTTAATTCCGAAACCAAAGGAACAAAATCATTATAATCAGCCCCCATCCCATGCAATAAAATCACAGCAGCAACTGGTTTTTCCGATGGTTTATTAAGAACAATTTTAGTATCCAATTTAGTCATTTATTAATTCCTCAATTTGTTGTATAAAAAATGGCACATTGCCAATTAAACTTACGCGCTTATTTCGTGATTTCTCACCTGACACAATGGCTACATTATTTTTAGTTAAATTCAACAATTTAGCAAAAAAATCTACCACAGCCTGATTAGCCTTACCATCAACAGGTGGCGCACCAATTTTTAGCTTAAGCCTATCACCATGCTTACCAATAATTTGACTAATTTTAGCACCAGGCTGTACGTAAATATCTATCACTACGCAATGTTCATCTTGCACCCAAAAAACTTTATCCACGAGATAATTTAGTAAAGGCTTTATTCGCAGCAGTTAAAGTTCGTTCAATCACATCTGGAGTGTGTTTAGCACATACAAAGCCTGCTTCAAACATGCTTGGTGCAAAAAACACTCCGTCTTCAAGCATCAAATGAAAGAACCGATTAAATAAATCTTGGTTAGCAAGCTTAACCTCAGCAAAGCTTTGCGGAATTTGCGAACTAAAATAAAAGCCAAACATTCCACCAACTTTATCCGCACAAAATTCAAATCCACGATTATGTGCTAACTCAGTTAAACCATCAATTAATGACTGTGCTGTGTTTGCCAAATTCATATAAAAATCTGGCTGCAGAATTAATTTTAAATTCGCCAATCCAGCAGTAACGGCAATTGGATTCCCAGATAAAGTCCCAGCTTGATAAACACCACCTAACGGTGCTAAATAGTCCATGATTACACTTTTACCACCAAATCCAGCCAATGGCATACCGCCACCAATTACTTTACCTAGGGTCGTCAAATCAGGCTGGATATTTAATAATCCTTGAGCACACGTTAGATCGACACGAAAACCCGTCATAACTTCATCAAAGATTAAAACTGAGTTATGCTCATCGCACAAACGCCGCATGCTTGTCATAAATTCGGCACTTGGACGCACTAAATTCATATTTCCCGCGAATGGCTCAACTACCACGCAGGCAATTTGGTCAGGATAGAGCTTAAATGCTTGTTCTAGTTCAGCTACATCGTTATATTCCAAAACCAACGTATGGCGTACCGCTTCTTCAGGAATTCCATCACTACTTGGATTACCAAAGGTTTGCAGACCAGAACCTGCTTTTATCAATAAACAATCACTATGCCCATGATAACAACCGTTAAACTTAATAATATATTTTTTCCGAGTATAACCACGCGCCAAACGAATTGCCGACATAACCGCTTCGGTTCCAGAACTAACTAAACGAAATTTCTCAATACTTGGTAACAATTGCTTAATTTGCCGAGCAAATTCGACTTCTAATTCAGTTGGTGTGCCATACGAAAAACCATTTTCTAACGCAGCACTAACCGCGCTAATTACTTCTGGATGAGCGTGTCCAACAATATTAGCTCCCCACGAACACACGTAATCAATATACTGCTTGCCTTCGCTATCAAAAAGATAACAATCCTTCGCGCGCGCAGTAAAAAATGGCGTTCCACCAACAGAATTAAACGAACGAACTGGCGAATTGACACCACCAGGAATATACTGTTTCGCAGTTTCAAAAATAGCTTGATTTTGCATAATTTTTCCTAATTAACTTTTTCAATATTCGCAATATTTAAATCTAAATTTTTCTTACCCATACCAATAAAAAATATTTCTGCCGTCATTTTTTTACCATCACTATTCAAGCGTAGAACTTTGCCTTGCCCAAATTTAGCATGACGCACCATATCACCAACTTTAATAGTTATTTCTTTTTCACTCAGTACAACTTGCGAAGTTTTAACTTCAGAACTTGCCGCCGGCATAGCTTTACTACCAGGTAATTTAAATACATTGCGCTTTGGCTCATCGTATTCATTTAGTTGACCATAACCAATCGAACTTACACCAGATAAATTTAAAATTAAATCTTCAGGAATCTCGTCTACAAAACGTGAAACAGGCGCTGAAATGCGTTTTCCCCATAATAAACGACTACAAGCACGCAATAGATATAACTTATCACGCGCACGCGTAATTGCCACATACATTAATCGGCGCTCTTCCTCTACATCTTTCAAATTTTGTAATGCGTTATCGTGTGGAAATAAACCCTCTTCCAAACCTACGACAAAAACTACCTTAAACTCTAAACCCTTCGAGGCATGCACAGTCATTAATTGCACTGCGGATTCAAGGTTCTGAGCTTGATTATCTACCGATTCAAGTACCGCATGTGCCAAGAACTCCACTAATGGATTATCTTTGTCTTCAGCATTAAAGCCAGACACCGCAGTAACCAGTTCATTCAAGTTATCTAAGCGCTCTTCACCTTCTTTTACATCTGCTTCAAAATGAGCACGCAATCCACTGGTCTCAATAATATAACTAATTGCTTCAGGTAAATTTAATACTTGGATATCACTTTGCATCATGCGAATTAAATCAACGAATTTACCAACTGTAACTTTTGACTTACCTGGTAAATATTCTACAGCACTCATTAATGGTGTTTGACGTTGTAAAGCAATTTCTTGTAAATTCTCAATAGTACGTGCACCAATTCCACGTGCAGGAAAATTTACTACGCGTAAAAAAGCTTCGTTATCATAAGGGTTGACAATTAAACGTAAGTATGCCAAAACTCGTTTAATCTCTAAGCGATCAAAGAAGCGCAATCCGCCATAAACTTTATATGCCAATCCACGATTGTATAAGTGCTGCTCAAAAACCCGTGATTGTGCATTCGAACGATATAAAATCGCAATGTCTGCCAAATCAATCCCGTTATTATGTAAACCTTTAATTTCATCAATTACAAAGTAAGCTTCATCTTCTTCGGTATAACCTTCATATAAACGAATTTTCTCCACATGAGAATTATCAGTCCACAGCTCTTTACCAATTCGTTCACTATTATTACTAATTACTGCATTCGCCGCATTTAGAATCGTTGTCACTGAGCGATAGTTTTGTTCTAATCGGAGCGGTTCAGGCGCATTAAAGTCCCGTAAGAACAAGCGCATATTACTAACTTTCGCACCACGGAAAGAATAAATTGATTGATCATCATCACCAACAGCAAATATTTTACCTTTGGCACCAACTAATATTTTAAGCCATAAATATTGTAGCTGATTAGTATCCTGAAACTCATCCACCAAAACATGCTTAAATTGTTGCTGATAACGTTGCAACAAAACATCGTTCATGGATAATAATTCATAGCTTCTTAATAACAACTCAGTAAAATCCACCAAACCATCGCGGTTACACGATTCTTCGTATAATGTATATATCTCTAACCAATGTTGAGTGCGTAAATTATCTGGGCTTAATTGAGCTGAACGTAAACCTTGCTCTTTCTGATAATTAATATAGCTTTGAATTTCTTTAGCTGGGTAACGCTCTTCATCCAAACCACGTTGCTTGATTAAGCGTTTAATTAAGCTTTGTTGTTCACCAGAATCAATGATTTGAAAGGTTGCTGGTAAACCAGCTTCTTGATGATGTGTCCGTAATAAACGTAATGCTATAGAATGAAATGTTCCCACCCACATATATCTACTATCTGTTTGAAGCAAGCTTCCAACACGGTTAAGCATTTCACGCGCAGCTTTATTGGTAAATGTAACCGCCAAGACTTCACTAATGCCAAGATATTGAGTACGAATTAACCATGCCACTCGAGTAGTTAAAACTTTAGTTTTACCACTCCCTGCACCAGCCAAGACTAATAGCGATCCGTCATTATATGTAACTGCTTTAAATTGTTCTGAATTTAAACCACTGAGCAAATCTGCATGATTTTGCATAGAAAAACTTCTTAATAGTAAATTATGACCCACATTTTAGCATAGTTAGCTCATAAAGAAAAACTGGAGTCAAGAAGATAAACTAATAAGCAATATGACTGCTTCACGCTATATAACAAATATCTCAATATTCGCAATAAATTCACAAAATTATTTCATAAGAAGAAATACAGAGCTTAATTAAATTAAGCTCTGTATTTAATAAAAAATTATAATCAACATAAATCAGAGTTGATCATAAACTTACCTGATTAAAATCATCTTTCTATTTCATTCATTATATTGCACCATAATAGGTAACCGTTTTGGGATCATCTATCGCCACAGTAACTGGCTGCAAGCGATATGCTCCCGGAGAAGTGTATGTCACACCAGGCGTTGGATTATTACCAGGACCACCAGGGTTATAAAACGGTAAATAACCATTAGCGGCTGGGATCTCTACTGCAGTAATCATTCGCATCGCAGCCTCGTCACCTTTCAAAATTATATCAATATAATTGTCACTATCTGAAGTATACAATTCATTTTGCGATTCTCCAGCCACACCAAGATCAGCTAAACCAATAATTTCAATATTACCCTGTGAGTATGAGTAAATATATCCAGTCGTAGTCAACCATGAGATCGTACCATTTGGTGCCGTAACCTGAAGCCTAAAAAACTTTTGAAAGTCCCCTGGTTGCATCGCAGCTACACCGTCAGAAGAAAATCCGCCAGTGGTATAAATTCGTAGTCGATATTGAGCATTGCTTTCAGTATAGTATGCAACTCCATTATTTGGATAACCGCCACTAAAAGCATTACCACTTCCAACACCTTCACCAAGAATTGACATTTTACTAAGTTTTGCTGCAACCAAGGTTGGCCCACCATTTGCTACATATGGATTTGTGCTATCTTTGTTCAAGCCAACTGCACTAACTAGGCCATTAGGTCCTACCAGTTTCAATCCATCAACAATTTTTACATTAGTCGGATAAATAGCCCCAGGTGTTCCTGGTGGCAAGCGATTGCCAAACTCACCAAAAATCACTACACAACTACGCTCATTATATTCAAGGTTCGGACTAATTGATGCAACATATGGCGTTACTACTTCACCAGTATTTAAAGTTACTGCAAAGTTACTTCGACTAACAGTACTTGGTAAAACTGGCCAACTAAACACAATTGGCATTGCATCGGCAAAATAAGTTGGATAACCCCAAGCATCGGCAATTGCACTAGGGGTTTTAGATGAAGTAAGCGCGCCATACGGTGGATTTGGCATTGTCAATAACTCCCAAGCACCGCCCGCGGCCACAACATAACTTTCGCCCTGATTTACACCCTCAATCCCTTCAAAACCATAACCTGCAGACATAATTTCAGGATTATCACTCCATAGGTCTGCATTAATCACAATATCTTTCCAAAGGACCAATGAAAGCGGATCTGGAGCTACTTCAACAGTCAAAGCTGGATTCTGCGGATTCGGTAAATTATCAGCTCTAAGTTGTATTACCGAAGAGGTCTGATTGCTCAAAATATATTGATAATTATCACGTAAATTAGTCGTAACTGATTCTGTATCACCAAGATAAAAACTAAATACATGATTTTGACCTGGGCTAATCAAGCCTGTATAGTTTAAATTTTGATTGCTCGCGATGTTACTTAACCACGACTCTAAATAAATTGATGGGTTAACTATTGAATTACTCGAAGAAGTATTATTAACCACTATTTCTACAGTTACACCTGGACTAAGCGTTGTAACATTAGTGCTGGCTATTACTTGCGTATTTTCAACATTCCCACTGCCACATCCAGATATAATCATTGCTAGAATTGAAATAATTATAATTTTCATTCATAATTCCTTAGATATAATTTAAAAATTATATGAACTATAGCATATGAGATACAACTCTTAAAAATCCAAACAGGATAAATTATCGTATATTCCAAGTTACCTCAAACACCATATATAAATAAATCAATACAATTCAATATAGTATAAAATATTTGTCAGTGTGATAATTTATAACAATCAACAAAATGATATCTAACACATCGGAATGAGAAATGAATAGTCTCAGGCAAAATAAAAAACCAGCAATAAACATTGATTGCTGGTTTTTACTTATATTTTTGGTGCCGGAAGAGGGACTTGAATAACTAGCGACAAAGTTAACACACTGAATTAATTTATTTTTGCATTCCACTTTTATGCCTCGTGTATTTTTCGTGTATTTTTTTAATGAGGGAAATGAGGGTGCAAATTAATATTTACCCACAAACTCATAACCATTCTTTTGTTTCTGTGGTATCCACTTACCATAGTGCTTAAATATCATTTCAGTATTCTCATGACCCATTTGAGTAGCCAGCCAGAATACATTCTCACCATTGCTCAATAAAGTGCTAGCGTATGTGTGCCTCATTTGATAAGCGTTACGATATTTCACACTTGCAGTAGATAATACCCTCTTCCACATTTCAGCAACTTTTGAACTATGCGACCAAGGCTTATTGGTATTTGAATTATGAAAAACATAAACTTCACTTTCAGTAAATAGTCTTTGTGCTAATAATGCCTCTCTGGCTTTTGGTAGCATTATTATTTTTCTAATACCTGCTTTGGTTTTAGTGGTTTTTTCCTTGCCTTCAACCTTTGCGCGTTGAATATTAATAATACCATTATCAAAATCAATATCGCACCATTTAAGAGCAATTAATTCAGAAATTCTTAATCCCGCCCATAAGTTAAATTGAATAAGGTTTTTAGCTTGTCCATCAGAGAAATTAATAATTAAATTTTTCTCATCTTCTGTCAGTGGCTCAACTTCATAATCTGTTTCAGTAGTAGTTCTATTAATTTGTTTTTGAAGAGAAATCCCATCCAGCGGGTTATAAGTAATTAAACCATCATTAATTGCCTCTTCTAATACCATTTTTAATAAACTTAATCTATTTCGCATAGTTTTAGGAGAAATTTTATTTAATCCTTGCTGAACCATAAAATCTTTAATCTGTTGTGAGGTTAAATCCTCAATATATATATCAGAGAAATATCCTAACAATATATTGTTAACTCTTTTATACCCCTTATATGTAGAAATAGACAGATTTCCTCTTTCTTCCATAATTCTATAATCTTCTAATTGTCTATTTAACAAATCACTCATTAAATGTTTATTAGCATTCTCAGAAAATAACTCAACTTTTGGCGAGTTTGGAAAATATTTAGCATAATCAAAAGTTTTAGCTTCAATTTCTGCTAAAATTAAATTTCTTTTATTGAATGCTCTTTTAATGTTCTCTTTGGTTGGTGGTAGTGGGATAATTTCTCTACACCTAACATTTCTATACATAAAGAAAATTTGAATGACTTCGCTTTTATTGTGTGTTCTAACTGTAATTCCTTTTGGTAATTCATTTATATTCATTTGCTCTCCTAACTATTAATTTGCACTATCTTGATTATTACGATGTTAGCGTACACTTTGAAAAAAGTGTACAAGTTGCAAAATTAAAAGTTAGACTCGCCTAACATATCAAAGAAACCACGAATATTTATCCAAATTCGATTTTCATGTTTAGTTGAGTATTTAAACAATGAACCACCAGAATTAATATTTTGTCGAATAGCGTCCGCAGTTTTACCAGTTCTTCTAGCAAACTCATTAATAAGAACCCATTCAGATTGATTTGATGTTTGTAGAGTATTTTTACTCATAGTTTATTTTCCTTTTCGAGAAAGGGAAAATAAGAGCAATTTGATTAATTCGGCTAATCATAGTTAGCCATTGGTATATTTAGTCTATTTTCCTGTTAAATTTATTAAATGTTATGTATTAATTTTTGCTTTTAGCATTTTGAACGAAATTGAAATATTTGTCAAATTTTTTTAATAATTCTTTTCCACTTATTTTGTTAATTTTTTGACAAATAATGCTATTGCTGATTAAATGATATTTATTAATGACACTCAAAGGAGAAATTAAAAATGACACCTAAAAAATATTACATTATAGATTTAATGTTAAATCTGGCTAATGAATGTGGAATATTGGAAGATATAGACCAATTCAATAAAATTCGCGTGCTGAATAGTATGGTTTATCTTGCCATATTTCAGAAATATGCTAATAATCACCGCTATGACCTTGATAGTATTGCGGAGTATTTTGAATTTAACGATTATGAAACCTATTTATTAAGTGCTTCTTGTTCCAGGTTAAAGAGATTTGGGGTTATTGATTTTGAAGGTGGGTTTATTCGAGAGTTATTACCTATTGATAAAACCTATATCTATACTATTGTAATGAATAGAAATGATATAGCCGCGTCAACTATTGAAATTTACCAATTATCCAATGGCGCGCCGCTGGAAAGTTCTGAGAGGTCAATAACTGTTATTCCTAAAAAATTACCTACCTCAATAAATGAGCCAGTTAAGCCAAAAGCAACCACTAAACCAAAAGGAAGAATTATTAAAAAAAATAGCATGTATAAAGATAAAGATTTTGGAAGATAGTCAATTTTTTAACTTTAGTCTAAATTACTCTTTCCCAAATTACAAATATTACATAAAGTTTGCAAATTATTAATATCAGTTTGACCACCCTTACTCCAAGGAACAATGTGGTCAATATGAAGTTCAACAGATTGATTTTTAGCAGGACTTGCACCACAAAAAACGCAAGAAAAATTATCGCGTTTTAATACCTTATATCTTAATCTAAGTGATGGATCTCTACTGGCAAGAGCCGTTGATTTTTTTGCCTGAGCAATATTTATCTCATCAAAACTATTATCATTATTAGCATAATTAACGAACTCTTGCAAGGCTGATGTCCAAGAGTTAAATCTTCTATTATATGCACCAGAGGATATCTTAGATATTGGAGTATTGAGGTCTCTTCTTGTTGGCTGTGAACCCTTATGTTGCCAAACATTCAGAATGTTTTCAAATAACTCATCATCAGAATAATTTACAACATTTGACACAACCAAACCAGCTTGTTTAACAGCGGCATTCCAAGAACCAAAATGTCTAACAAATGTTGAGCAATCATACTTACCGTGCTGGGTATACAGCGGCATAGATACTCTATCTGTATTTAATTTTCTTGCAGTTTCCTGCAAATCATAAATTAACTCTTCATCTGATTTAGATAAGTTTTTAGGTTGGATTAGTTCTAACTTGACCATTATATTACTATGAATTAAAGATATAACAGTCTTTATTATATCATTATACCTTAGTCATTTGATTGAGATATTTTCTGTAAACTTCCAAGTAAAACTTAAATTTATAGTGGCTAATATTCAACTCTTGGCAAATTTGCTTAGTGGTCTTGAATATTAGTTGATATTTATTAGCTTCAACGTAATCAATAATTCTCTCAGCAATAGCCTGAATTTCAAATTTATCTAATTTTCTGATTTGTTTTATCCTGTATTCAGTTCTATTATCCATTGCTTTATGCTTTATTTGTGAATTATTGACATAAAACGATGTTAACGTAGACTAAACAACATAGGTCAACAGAATTACTTTTTATTGCAATTCTTGGCTATGGTGCTCAATTGAAGGCTTAGAATGGTTTTCAACCATAATAATTGACTGAATTTTATTAAATACTTGCTTAAAGTTAGCAATTAATTCACAAAAGATATTTAAAACCTCATTTTTACTGATTTTTGCAGTTTGTTTATATAAAAGTTTTTTAGTTTCTGATATCTGAATGTTATTATCAACTTCAATCTGTTTTATAATTGAATTTACTTTATCAGTTGCAATCTGACTTAACTCCTCAGCAACTATCTCAATATGTTTATATCTTAAATTAACTTGATTAGAGATTTTAGCATTATCAACCACTCGGATTAATTTAGCATGTTCCAGTTCATTTATGGTTTCTGAGTGGATATTGTTAAGTTTTTCTACTTCTTGGGAGTGTTTTAATGCTAAACTATTAATAACTTCTTTATACTGTGTTTTTATGCTGTTTATCTGCTCTTTAGCATTATCTAAACTATTAGTATAGCTTGTCATAGTAGATTGATAGTTATTGTGTAGTTCTGCCAATTTCTTGTTTGCTTGATTAGTCTTAATTTCTGTTTCTGTTAAATGCTCGGCATAAGTTTTATGCTTCTTTCTGCTATATTTGGTGTATTCAGTGCGTTTTTTAAGTTCAAACTGTGCAAATTCTTCCTCAAGTAGGTTTAAATGCTCCCGCATAACTTCCGGGCTTGACATATCGTTATTTAGGTATTTCTTATCTCTATCGTTCCAGTTATGCCAAAAAACGTGCGTGTGTCTTGAAACCTCATCATTATGGGTTGTAATAGTTATACTATCTTGTTGAATACCATATTTTTGCTGAAGTTTTTGCATATAGTTGATAATTGTTTGATTATATTCACTTTCAGACATTGAGTTAATTTTTTGAATATCTTCTTTATCACCAGCAAAAATAACAGTCCTCATAAATGGTTTTAATGATTTATGCACGCTTTTACCTGTGATTTTTTTGTATGACTGCTTTTTATTCTTGGATTGCTGAATATACCACCTAGCAAGTTTTGCAGTATTATCATACTGTGCTATGCTATTTTTAAGAGTGGTTTTATCTTGTTTGGTAAAGATTGCATTTAGATAGTTTAATTTGTTAATTAAATCTGTTCTTTTTTTTGTGGATAATGGTTTATAAATTGGGTGAATATCTGTAATGGTTAATGCAGTGCCTTTATTAATAAATAATTTAGCATATTTATAATCACTTTCATACTTAAAGCGATAAAACTTAGTTTCTTTAATATTTCCAGATTTATCAAAACTAAATGTAGTGTTTACTGCTAACTCATTAAATGGCATTTTATTCTTATATTTGTGGGCTACTGCTAAATCGTGTGTTAACTGAAATTGTAAGGTCTTTAAATCAGCTATTTTTTCGTGTCTAATTCCTATCACTGGCATGTCCTCCTTTTTATGACAACAATTTAATTAATTATACTAATAATTAAGTTATTGTCAAAAAAGCGAGGTAAAAAGATAAAAAAGTATATTAAACTAATTTTTGTAATTGGTAGGCACAGACTAACTAACGTAAAATTAAAATTTTACGTCCACTCAATACACCAATTACGGGAGGTCTACGACCTTTATCCCTATTGCTTATTTCGCCCGTTGGGGTTTACCCAAGTTGGTAAAGTTTCCCAACTTTCCCTCTTTGGGAGACAATTGTCTGCACTTCATTATCAAGTCATTAATAAATGGATCGTTTGAAGTGCTATAAATATTGCTTAATAATGGTTAATTTTTATGCAATATCTTTATGTTATGATAAAAAGTATAGATTAAAGATTAATTAATAACTTTTTACAGTAAAATCTTATTATTTGGATATTTTTATGCTGGATTTTTCTTTTTTACAGGCTCATGCCGCACTGATGGCATTAAGAACCACTTTTGAGAAAAGGCGTTCTTAAAACTCCACAAAACCAAAGATAGTCAGTTGTTCTCATCTTCTTTCCTTGCAGTCAAGAAAGAACAACTATATAAAACTGCATTTCAAAAACATTCTGCACTCTGCTTGAATATTTTATCAATTTGTTTAAAAGATTGTTTTAACCTCTCCTTTGGCTAATCCAGGATTTTAGAAACAACCTGCCCAGCGGCGAGCAGACAATTGACCAAATTGAGGATTAATTAAATTATGGCATAACTTTATAACTCAATTTGCACTCATTTATGAAAAATAAGGCTCATTCTGCATATTAATGGTGGGATATTATAACCATTCTCATATTTTTCGTTTAAAACTGTGGTTTATGGCAACCCCATTTTTAAAAATACTAAGATATCCAAAAATTGCTAATTTTAGGCTATAAAATAGATAAAACTTTTAGAGCAATTAAAAACCTTGATAGATAATCACTTTTAGGGAGTTATCCAGACTTTTCCTAGACAGTCAAACCCAGTAAAACACTTCATTAGTTGATTAAATCAATAACTTATATAGTTTAACCAGACAAAACCTAGACAAATTCAGACCTGTTCTAGACTTTTTTATTAATGATTTGAATTACTGAGATTTTAATTAATCAATATATTTGACAAATATTTATAGAACTGGTTTAATTGTAGTAATTTAATTTTAGGGGATTTTATGAATGAAATAATTAATAGCAATGATATATTGTATAGTCAATCTAATAACTTCATTGAAAGTCGATTTAGTGATTTTACAGTCTTGGAACTTAAAATCATTGAGTTATTAGCCTCCCAAACTACTAATGCAGATAAAACATTGATAGCCAAGAAACAGAATAAGTTTATAACTATTCGTGCGATTGATTTAGCCCAACTAATTAATGCTAATCATAAAAATATGTATGCAGTAGCCAAAAATATAGCCAATCAATTAGTTAGCAAGAAAGCCGAGTTTAAATATATTGATAAGAATGGCAATAGTGCTTATAAAGTATCAAACTTCTTTAATAATATTACTTATCAGAATAATATCTTTGAATTTGAGATTAATTATGCAGTTTTGATTTACTTTATAAATCTAAACAGTTATTTTACTCAGGTTAATTTAAAATACATTGCAGCGCTTAATTCAACTTATGCAATAAGACTATACAAGCTACTAAAACAATACCAAACCATTAAAAGTCGCGTGATAACTGTTGAAGAATTAAGATTGTTATTATCATTAACTGATAAACTCAAACAGTTCTCAGATATCAGAAAGAAAGTTATTGAAACAGCAATTAAACAGATTAATAAATCAACTGACCTCAATATTACTTATGCAGAGCATAAAATTGGCAGAATTACCCAATCAATAACATTTAATATCAATAAGAATTAATTAAAAGCCCAAAATATGGGCTTTTTTCCAGTCTTTTATTGGATTTCAGACCTCTCCGTCACCAATACATAAATAATAACTCAAACAATTTTATTTTTCAAAAAATTAATCAAAAAAACTAAATTTAATTTATGAGTATTGTTCGTGTATTTTCAGTGTATTTTCTATATATATTTAAGCGTATTTTGACAATATTAGTTAACATCAACAAATCGAGAAATTATTAAAAAACCCAGTAATTTCAATGAATTACTGGGTTTTATATTCTTGTATCTATGGTGCCGGAAGAGGGACTTGAACCCTCACGCCATTACTGGCACCGGATTTTGAGTCCGGCGCGTCTACCAATTCCACCATCCCGGCTAAGAATGAGAACATGATTATAGCTCAGCTAAGCTAGTATAGTCAAGCTATTTTTAATATAATTTACTATAATTATATTAAAAAATTAGCATGACCAACCCAATAGACATAATATGACATATATAACACTAATGAAATCATTAAAGTTAAAATCTTAATGGTCCAAGATTTCTCACCCAATACAACAAAACCAAAATAGAACGTAAACAAAGTACCACAGAAACGCCCTTCTGACATCATCGTACCAGTTAATGCTCCTGGCAAAATACAAGCCAAGTTAAACAATGATTCTTCATAATATTTTTTAAACAACATATATAATGATAACAGTACCGAAATTAAAAATAACACTGAATTGTGAAAGTCTGTCACCATTGCCCACAGCTGACGACCTAAATGTGCCGTATCCCAACCATTTCTGCCCCATCCCTTTTGAATGTGTTTGAATGCCAAAAAGTCTCCTGCACGATAATGCAAAAATAACATATAACAAACCAAACCCGCACTTGAAATAGCCAAAGCAAAAATTAGCTTTGTCAAAGGTTTACGATGACGGATAAAATTAATAAATACTGGAACCATGAACATAATGCCGACTGGACGCGTTGCGGCTAAAAGACCACCAAAAACACTAGCAGTAATCTCGCGACTAGTACGTAAATAATAAAAACCTACAACTGATAACATTATATACAAAGCTTCGGTATATAAAGATGCAAAATAAACACTAAACGGAGAAAAAACCAAAATCACCACACCAAAACGACTATTCAAATCGCTAAAGTTTAAACGCAATAAACGATAAAAATAAACTGCTGTAATAAAAATAAAAAGTTGATTGAGTAAAATCCCAGTAAACACTGGACCAAGTGTTGTAATATCACTCACAAAACCAACGATATTTGGGTATAATGGAAAAAACGCCCAATTCGCCAACCCTTTCCAAATCTTAGGTGATGTACGAATAGCATGATCATAGCCACCATTGATAATTGTCAGATACCATTTGCAATCCCAATTACACATCGTAGCAGCAAAAGTGCCTTTACCATGTAAAATCAATGAGTTAGCCAAACCAAATTGGTATGACATAATAATACGGCTAATGGCAAAAATTAAGACAATAAACAGAAACCAATTGGATTTTAAATATTTATCAACCATACACAAGTCCTGAAATATAAACTAAAAAAACATTATAACAAATAACTATATCACTGATATAGTTAAATCAGATAAGCAACTCTAAATCTAATCAAATCTCACATTCAAATAAAAAAGACCAACACAATGGTTGGTCTTTTTTATTTGAAATTGCTTATTCAGCATCTTCCACTACTTCAGTAGTGTCTGGGCGATCAACAAGTTCCATAAATGCACGAGGTGCATTATCACCTGGGCGGAAACCATGTTTTAGAACACGTGTATAACCACCATTACGCGCTGCGTAACGTGGACCAATCACGTCAAACAATTTCACAACCATATCACGATCACGAATACGATCAAAAGCTAAGCGACGATTAGCCAATGTCGGAGTTTTAGCCAAAGTAATAAGAGGCTCAACCACCTTACGTAATTCTTTGGCTTTTGGTAAAGTTGTAATAATCGCTTCATGTTGCAACAACGCAACCGCCATGTTTTTAAACATTGCTTTACGATGAGCTGAAGTACGATTTAATTTACGATGTGCACAACGATGTCTCATGCTCTACATCCCTTTAAAATTTATTTTTTCTTTTTAAGTGATTGAGGTGGCCAATTTTCAATAGGCATTCCTAAACGTAAACCTCTAACCTCGAGTAATTCTTTAATTTCAGTTAAAGATTTTTTACCCAAATTAGGTGTTTTTAATAATTCGTTTTCAGATTTTTGAACCAAATCACCAATATAATTAATATCTAAATGTTTTAAACAATTAGCGCTACGTACCGTTAACTCTAAATTATCCACCAGCTCTAAGAACACCGGATCAACTTCCGGCTCTTCTTTAACTTTGACTAATTTTGAACCAGGCGTTTCCGCATTTGGCATATGTTCTAAACCAGCAAAAACTAAAACTTGTTCAATTAAGATTTTTGAAGCAGAACGAACAGCATCTTCTGGAGAAATAACGCCATTAGTTTCAACTTCAAGAACTAATTTATCCAAGTCAGTTTTTTGCTCAACACGCGCATTTTCAACATTAAATGCAACACGTACAACTGGAGAGAATGTAGCATCAAGCATAATCCATCCAGCACTAGTTGTATCTTCATTTTGACGGCGTGTAACAGCAGTTTCATAACCACGACCAGTTTCAATCTTGATTTCCATATCAATAGTACCATTTTTAGAAATAGTACAAATTTCATGTTCAGGATTAAGTAACTCAAGATCATGAGTAAGAGTAATATCACTACCCTTAACTACACCAGATTCACTACGTTGTAAACGAACAACGATGCTATCTTTATTATGTAGTTTAAAAACCAAACCTTTTAGGTTTAAAAGTATGTCAACCACGTCTTCCATAACGCCATTAACTACATCATACTCATGACTAACGCCAGCAATCTTAACTTCTGTAACCGCTGAACCAACCATAGATGATAATAGAATACGACGCAATGAATTACCTAGAGTGTGACCAAAGCCACGCTCAAATGGTTCCATAACAATTTTACAATTATTATTATCAGTAGCCAAAGGAGTAATCGTTATTGATTTTGGTTTCAATAATTGTTTGCTAGAAACTTGCATAAATATCCTTTTTAGCTTGCTAATGATTATTTAGAATAGAACTCAACAACTAACTGTTCGTTCAAGTCACTTGATAAATCAGATCTCTCAGGTGACGCTTTAAAAGTTCCTTCTAATTTTTTAGAATTAACTTCAACCCATGAAGGGAACGTTGCTTGTTCTGCCAAAGATACAGATTCTTGAATCCGCACTTGATTTCTTGATTTTTCAGCTACAGCAACAACATCACCTGCTTTAACTTGGAAAGAAGGAATGTTTACTAGCTGACCATTTACTGTAATAGCTTTGTGTGAAACTAATTGACGAGCTTCAGCACGAGTAGAGCCAAATCCCATACGGTAAGCAACGTTATCTAAACGTGCTTCCAAAATTTTCAATAAGTTTTCACCAGTAGATCCTTTACGACGATCTGCTTCAGCGAAATATTTTCTAAATTGGCGCTCTAAGACACCATACATACGGCGAATTTTTTGCTTTTCGCGTAATTGAACACCGTAATCAGATAACTTGTTTGTTTTAGCACCGTGTTGTCCTGGTGCAGAAGCTAATTTGCATTTTGCATCCGCGCTCTTGCGACTACTTACTAATGAAAGATCTATGCCTTCACGACGCATTAATTTGCATCTAGGTCCTGTATATCTTGCCATGTGAATCTACTCCTTAAATTATACTCGACGTCTTTTTGGTGGACGGCATCCGTTATGCGGAAGTGGTGTTACATCGCTAATCGATGTAATTTTTATACCCAAAGCATTTAATGCACGGACAGAAGATTCACGACCAGGACCTGGCCCTTGTACTTGAACATCCAATGATTTAATACCATATTCTTGGGCAACTTTACCAGCTTTTTCTGCAGCTACTTGGGCTGCAAATGGAGTACTTTTACGCGAACCTTTGAAACCAGCACCGCCTGAAGTAGCCCAAGATAAAGCATTTCCTTGACGATCTGTGATGGTTATAATAGTATTGTTAAAAGAGGCATGAACGTGAGCTACACCTTCACTTACCTGCTTTTTAACTTTTTTGCGAACTCTAGCTGTGTTTGCTTTACTCATTTAAAAATCCTTAAAATCTATTTTTTCTTACCTGTCACTAATTTTCTTGGACCTTTACGGGTACGAGCATTAGTTTTTGTACGTTGACCACGAACCGGAAGTCCTTTAGCATGGCGGTGACCACGGTAACACTTCAAATCGATCAAACGTTTAATATTCATTGACACTTCACGACGTAAGTCACCTTCTACAGTGAACTTAGCTACTTCGTTACGAATTACTTCCATAGCATCAGGAGCAACTTCTTTAACTTTAGTCTGCTCATTTACTTGTGAAGATTCACAAATCAATTTAGCGCGAGAAGGACCAATACCGTAAATATGTTGTAAACCGATAACGATATGAGCGTTATCTGGAACGTTTACACCAGCTATACGAGCCATTCTATTTCCTTTCAATTAATGTATAAAAAATTAACCTTGACGTTGTTTATGTCGAGCTTCTTGACAAATCACGCGAACGATACCGTTACGACGAATGATTTTGCAATTACGACAAATCTTCTTTACTGAAGGCTGAACTCTCATTTTAAACCTCGTAATTTATTTCGCACGGAAAACAATGCGACCTTTGTTTAAATCATAAGGAGTCATCTCAACTGTTACCTTATCTCCAGGCAAAATACGAATATAATTCATCCGCATTTTTCCAGAAATATGGCACAACACAGTATGACCACTTTCTAATTTTACACGAAACATAGTGTTGGGTAAAGCTTCTAGTACTTCACCCTCAAACTGAATCACGTCATCTTTAGCCATAACTACTCCTAGAAACCTTTTAAGTTAGCTTTTTTCATTAAACCTTCGTACTGCACAGACATAATCTGTGATTGCACTTGAGTCATGAAATCCATAGTTACAACAACAACGATCAACAGTGATGTTCCACCAAAATAAAACGGAACATTCCATTTTAAAATCAGTAACTCAGGGAACAAACAGATTGCCGCAATATAAATTGCACCACCAAATGTTAAGCGTAAAAGCACTTTCTCTATATATCTTGCAGTATTTTCACCAGGACGAATACCAGGAATAAATGCGCCGCTTTTCTTCAAATTATCAGCAGTGTCCTTCGGATTGAAAGTCAAAGCAGTATAAAAATAACAGAAAAATATAATTGCAGCAGCATAAACTACTATATATATTGGCTGACCAGGATGCAAAGCATCACCAATCGAAGATAAGAACGATAGTTTACCATGACCAAGCCACCCAAGTAAAGTGGCAGGGAATAAAATAATACTTGAAGCAAAAATTGGCGGAATAACTCCCGACATATTTATCTTCAAAGGCAAATGAGTACTCTGCCCTTGCATAATCTTATTACCAACTTGGCGTTTTGCATAATTAACTGGGATCTTACGTTGTGCGCGCTCTACGAACACCACAATATAAGTTACCACAGCAACGATTGCAAAAACTAATATCGCCGAGAAAATTGACATTGAGCCTTGATTAGCTAATGACAATGTTTTGCCGATTGCACTTGGCATTCCAGAAATAATACCAGTCGTGATGATCATCGATGCACCATTACCAAGACCACGCTCAGTAATTTGTTCACCTAACCACATCAAGAACATAGTTCCCGTAACTAAGCATATAATCGCAGTTATAAAAAAATGTAACTGAGAATCAACCACAAGACCTGGTTGTTTATATAGCATAGTTGCAATACCAAAACTTTGCACTAAAGCTAAAACTACTGTTGCATAACGAGTATACTGAGTAATTTTTTTACGCCCCATTTCGCCTTCTTTTTTCAATTGAATCAAATAAGGAAAAACCTCAGAAGATAACTGTAAAATGATGGAAGCAGAGATGTATGGCATAATACCAAGAGCAAAGATAGTGAATCGTGACAGAGCGCCACCAGAGAACATGTTTACCATGGTAAGCAATCCAGCTTGGTTAGACTTAAATAACTTAGCTAACTCAGTAGGATCAATACCAGGAACTGGAATATGGGCACCGATTCTAAATACAATCAGTGCACCAATCAGGAACCAAACACGCTTTTTAAGTTCAGCAAATTTATCTATTTTTGCTAGAGCCATGTTTTGTCCTTAAAAATTAAAGTACAGAACCACCCGCAGCTAAAATTGCAGCTTTTGCACTTTCAGTAGCAGGGATACCGCGTAAGTTAATTGCAACACTGATAGTACCAGTGCTAATAACTTTAATTCGATCAGCTTTTTCTGATACTAAACCAGAACTAACTAAAGCTAAACGATCAATGTCATGACCAGCTAAAGCTGCTAAGTCACCTAATCTAACTTCAGCTTGTAGATTCCATGATTTGAAACCACGTTTTGGTAAACGGCGGTATAAAGGCATTTGACCACCTTCAAAACCGACTTTATGATAACCACCAGAACGACTTGTCTGACCTTTGTGACCACGACCACAAGTTTTTCCAAGACCAGAACCGATACCGCGACCAACACGTTTTGAAGAGTGTTTAGCGCCTTCTGCTGGCTTAATACTATTTAAAAACATCGTATTAACCCTCACATTTAACTAAATAGTGAATCCGATTAATCATACCACGATTTTCAGGAGTATCCTGAACTTCAACAGTTTGACGGATTTTACGTAAACCTAAACCCCAAGCACAAGCTTTGTGGTTAGCTAAACGACCAATTAAACTTTTCACCAAAGTAACTTTGACAGTTTTGTTGCTCATTTCAATTACTCTCCAAGAATTTCTGCTACGGTTTTACCACGTTTAGCAGCGATTTCAGCAGGTGTAGAAATAGCTAATAAACCATGAATAGCGGCACGTACTACGTTATATGGATTTGTTGAACCATAAACTTTTGCAGTAATATTTTTGATGCCAATAGCATCAAAAAGAGCACGCATTGCACCACCAGCAATAATACCAGTACCATCTTTAGCAGGTTGCATATAAACGGTAGTAGCACCATGTTTACCAGTTACTGAATGATGGATTGTACCGTTTTTCAAAGATACTTTAACCATGCTTTTACTAGCTTCTTTAACCGCTTTTTGTACAGCAATAGGCACCTCTTTTGATTTGCCCTTACCCATACCAATACCACCGTCGCCATCACCAACTACTGTTAGTGCTGCGAAACCCATGATACGACCACCTTTAACTACTTTGGTTACGCGGTTTACGCTAATTAGCTTTTCAATTAACTGGTGTTCTTTATTTTCAATCATTAATTTACTCCAATTTAGAACACAAGACCATTTTCACGTGCAGTGTCTGCCAAAGCCTGAATACGACCTTGATAGCGGAAACCTGAACGATCAAATGCGATTTCTTTAATGCCAGCAGCAGTAGCTTTTTCAGCAATTGCTTTACCAATTATTTTAGCTGCTTCTACATTACCACCATTTTTGATAGAACCGCTAATTGCTTTTTCTGCAGTTGATGCAGAAACTAACACTTTAGAACCAGTTTCATCAATAATTTGTGCATAAATATGGCAGTTAGATTTAAACACCACTAGACGTTTAACTCCAAGCTCAGCGATTTTTAAACGCGTTTTGCGTGAACGTCTGATTCGACTTAATTTGTTACTCATCTCTAGACTAGCCTCTTAAATTATTTTTTCTTAGTCTCTTTTAGGATTACCACTTCATCAGCATAGCGTACGCCTTTGCCTTTGTATGGCTCTACAGGACGGTATGCACGGATATCCGCAGCAGCCTGACCAACCGCTTGTTTACAAATTCCTTTGATTAGAACTTCAGTTTGAGACGGAGTCTCAATTTTAATTCCAGCAGGAGCTTTATAAATAACCGGGTGAGAAAAACCTAAAGTAAGATTTAAATCGCTACCTTGTGCTTGAGCACGGTAACCAACACCTAGGATAGTTAACTTTTTCTCAAAGCCTTTAGTAACACCAACAATCATGTTGTTCATAACTGCTTTAACTGTACCAGATAATGCTTTTGCAAATTTAGTTTCATCTTTAGTAGAAAGCACAATTGCGTTATCTACATTAGAAATAACAACTGAATCAGCAAAAGTGAATTCCAATTGACCTAATGGACCTTTAACTTTTACGTTAGAACCATTTAAAGCAACTTCAACACCAGCAGGGATAGCTAAAGGAGTTTTAGCGATACGTGATAACATATTCTCTACGCTCCTACTATGCTACTAAGCATAAAACTTCGCCGCCAACTTTTAGGCTACGAGCTTTACGATCTGTAATTACACCACGTGAAGTTGACACAATTGCCACACCCAAACCATTCATAACAGTTGGTAATTCTTCACAACCACGATAAATACGTAAACCAGGACGTGATACACGTTCGATTTTAGCAATTACAGCTTTACCAGCGTAATAACGTAAATTGATCGATAAAACAGGTTTTACAGTACCTTCAACTTTATAATCTTCAATATAACCTTCTTCTTGTAAAACCTTAGCGATTGACGCTTTAATTTTAGATGAAGGCATTGATACAGTAACGTGATTCGCTGCTTGCGCATTACGAATACGAGTTAACATATCAGCAATAGTATCTTGCATCATTTTTGAATAACTCCTTCTTACCAGCTAGCTTTAGTCATGCCAGGAATTTCGCCCTTAAGAGCTAATTGACGCAATTTATTGCGGGCAAGACCAAATTTACTGAATGTACCTCTAGGGCGACCAGTTAACGCACAACGATTACGTTGACGTGATGGCGCAGAGTTACGCGGCAATTGTTGTAAAGCTAATCTAGCTTCAAATTTTTCTTCATCTGACTTAGATGAATCGTTGATGATAGCATGCAACGCTTTACGTTTAGGTGCATATTGTGCAACCAATCTAGCACGTTTTGCTTCTCTTTCGATTAATGCTAATCTAGCCATTATATCTTTCCTTACTTGATTGGGAAACTGAACGATTTTAATAAAGCGCGAGCTTCATCACTATTTTTAGCTGAAGTGGTGATTGTAATATTCATACCACGTAGCGTATCAATTTTATCGTATTCAATTTCAGGGAAAATAATTTGTTCTTTAACACCAAAATTATAATTACCGTTTTTATCGAATGATTTACCACTCAAACCACGGAAATCACGTACACGCGGCAATGCTACGTTTACTAAACGATCCAAGAATTCATACATCTTGTCTTTACGTAAAGTAACCATGCAACCAACTGGATAACCCTCACGGATTTTGAAACCAGCGATAGATTTACGCGCTTTAGTTACAACTGGCTTTTGACCAGCAATTTTAGTTAAATCCGCTAAAGCAAATTCCATAACTTTTTTATCAGCTACAGCTTCACCCAAACCAATATTTAATGTAATTTTTTCAATACGTGGCACTTCCATAATTGAAGCATAGTTAAATTGCTCCATTAAACTTGGAACAACCGTAGTATTATAAAAATCTTTTAATCTTGCCATTTTTTACTCCGATTAACCAACCACTTTGCCAGTTGATTTGAATACTCGAACTTTTTTACCATCTACATCACTGAAACCAACGCGATCTGCTTTTTTAGTTTCTGAATTATAAATAGCTACGTTCGAAATATCTATCGGCATAGTTTTATCTAAGATCCCGCCTTGAGTCCCTTTCATAGGATTTGGACGAACGTGTTTTTTTACTGTATTAACGCCTTCGACGATAACTTTAGCACCATCTGCAACAACTTGTTGCACTTGAGCTACTTTACCCTTGTCTTTACCAGCGATAACGATGATTTCATCACCTTTGCTAATTTTTCTCATTGTTTGACTACCTTAAATTACTTCAGGAGCTAATGAAACGATCTTCATGAATCTCTCTGTACGTAATTCACGAGTAACCGGTCCAAAAATACGCGTACCAATTGGCTCTAATTTTGCATTAAGTAAAACAGCAGCATTGCTATCAAACTTAACCAAAGAACCATCCGCACGTCTTACACCTTTTGCTGTACGAACGACAACAGCACTGTATACGTCACCTTTTTTTACACGACCACGTGGTGCAGCATCTTTAATTGCTACTTTGATGATATCACCAACGCTCGCATAACGGCGCTTAGATCCGCCTAACACTTTAATACACATTACAGAACGTGCACCAGTATTATCAGCAACATCCAATCTTGTTTGCATTTGAATCATTTGATATTTACCTTTCCAACTTAACCCGTTACAAAAACGGCCAGTATTGGGCTCGAGGGATTCGAGCTGACTAGACATTAATAGTTAAGGGTGGCATTATATCATTAATGCCACCCTTATGCAAGTAATTTATTAGTTATTTTACATAACTAATCATACTTAGTCACTTAAACTTTTTCAACCAAAGATTGAACAGCCCAAGATTTAGACTTAGAAACAGGTTTTGTCTCGATGATTTGAACTACGTCGCCAACTTTATATTGGTTATTTTCATCATGAGCTTGGTATTTTGTAAATTTCTTCACAATTTTACCGTACAAAGGATGTTTTACACGTCGTTCAATCAAAATGGTAACAGTTTTATCGCGAGCATCGCTTACTACTTTACCAACTAACGTACGAATAACTTTAGTAGTCATAATTAAGCCTTCTCACGTAAAATAGTTCTAACGCGTGCGATATCGCGACGCACTTTGCGTAATTCACTTGTCTTAGTTAACTGTTGCATAGCAACTTGCATACGTAAAGAAAAGTGAGACTTCAAAAGAGCTTCTAATTCTTGAGACAACTCTTCAACTGATTTAGTTCTTAATTCAATGTTAGTCATTATGCACCCACCTGTCTAACGATAAATGTTGTTTTAAGTGGTAATTTAGCTGCGCCCAAACGGAATGCTTCACGCGCTAATTCTTCGCTAACTCCATCCATTTCGAACAACATTTTACCTGGTTGAATTTCTGCTACGAAGTACTCAGGAGAACCTTTTCCTCCACCCATACGAACTTCAGCAGGTTTTTTAGAAATTGGTTTATCTGGGAATACACGGATCCACACACGACCACCACGTTTAATGTGACGAGTCATTGCACGACGTGCAGCTTCAATTTGGCGTGAAGTTAAACGACCACGCGCAACTGATTTTAAACCAAACTCACCAAAGCTAACTTTTGTACCACGAGTAGCAATACCAGTATTACGACCCTTCTGTACTTTACGGTATTTTAAGCGATTAGGCGTTAGCATCTTTTTCTACCTTTCTTTTTCTTGGCGCAGGTTTACGTGCACCAGGTTTTCTGTTGGTTTTATCTTCTTCTTTAGTAGATTTGAAAAGGTTAGCTTTATTTGCGTTAATATCGCCTTTATAAATCCAAACTTTAATTCCGATAATACCATAAGTAGTCAATGCTTCAGACGTTGCATATTCAACATCCGCACGAAGAGTATGCAATGGCACACGACCTTCACGATACCATTCGCTACGCGCAATCTCAATACCATTTAAACGACCAGAAGTTTCAATTTTGATACCTTGAGCGCCTAATTTCATTGCAGCTTGCATTGAACGTTTCATTGCACGGCGGAATGCCACGCGTTTTTCTAATTGTTGAGCAACTTGATCGCCAACAATTTGTGCATTTAATTCTGGCTTACGAATTTCTTCTACATTTACATGCAAAGGAACCGTGGTCATTACTTGCAATTCTTTTTTGATCTGCTCAATGCCCTCACCTTTTTTACCAATTACCACGCCTGGACGCGCAGTAAACATAGTAACTTTAATGCTTTTAGCTGGACGCTCAATAATTACGCGACCAATTGCAGCACGGCGACCGAATTTTTTCATTAAGAATTCACGAATCTTAATATCTTCAATTAAATTTGAAGCGAAGGATTGGTTATTTGCAAACCAACGTGAAGACCAATCTTTTGTAACTTGTAATCTAAAACCACGAGGGTCAATTTTTTGTCCCATGTTGATCTCCTAAATTAATAACCAACCACTACATTAATATGGCAAGTTTGTTTTTCAATCTTGCTACCACGACCTTTAGCACGCGCTGTATGGCGTTTTAAGCTAGCAGCCTTATCAACGTAGATCTCTTTTACTTTAAGTGCATCGATATCAGCACCTTGATTGTGTTCTGCATTTGCAATAGCAGATTCCAATGCTTTCTTTACAATTCCAGCAGATTTTTTACTGCTGAAAGTTAACACATTTAAAGCACGATCCACAGGCAATCCACGAACCAAGTCAGCTACTAAACGCGCTTTTTGTGCAGAAACACGGATGTTTTTTGCGAGAGCTCTTACTAACATATTTTACTCCTTAACGTTTAGCTTTTTTATCGGCTGCATGGCCTTTAAATGTACGAGTTAATGAAAACTCACCCAATTTATGACCAACCATATTATCAGTAATATATACTGGAACATGAGCGCGACCGTTATGTACAGCGATAGTTAAACCAATCATCTCAGGAAGAATAGTCGAACGGCGTGACCAAGTCTTAATTGGACGTTTGTCGCTTTTTTCAACAGCAGTTAACACTTTGTTAACTAAATGATGATCCACAAAAGGACCTTTTTTTAATGAACGAGCCATTTTAATTCCTTACCTTTATTTTCTACGACGATCACGGATAATCATATTATCAGTACGTTTATTGCTACGAGTTTTGTAACCCTTAGTTTTTTGACCCCAAGGTGAAACTGGATGCATACCCGCTGCTGTTTTACCTTCACCACCACCATGTGGATGATCTACCGGATTCATAGCAACTCCACGCACTGTAGGACGAATACCTAACCAGCGTTTAACTCCTGCTTTACCATATTGGCGTAAACTATGTTCGTCGTTTCCAACGATACCGATTGTAGCTTTACAATCCAAGTGAACCTTACGAATTTCACCAGAACGCAAACGCAACTGAGCATAAATACCATCACGACCCAACAATTGCACAGAAGTACCAGCAGAACGTGCCAATTGAGCACCTTTACCAGGCTTCATTTCTACACAATGTACCGTCGTACCAACAGGAATATTTCTAAGTGGTAATGTATTACCAACTTTAATTTGCGCTTCAGAACCAGATACCACTGTTTGACCAGCTTCTAGACCTTTAGGAGCAACAATATAACGGCGCTCACCATCAGAGTAGCATAATAAAGCAATGTGCGCTGTACGATTTGGATCGTATTCAATACGCTCTACTTTTGCAGGAACATCTAATTTATTACGTTTAAAATCAATTACACGGTACTGTTGTTTATGTCCACCACCTTTATGACGTACTGTAATACGACCATGGTGATTACGACCTGAACCACGTGTTTGTGGCTCCAATAAGGCAGCAAAAGGTTTACCTTTGTGCAAACCAGGAGTAACAATCTTTACTACACCACGTTGACCTGGGGTTGTAGGTTTTAATTTAACGATAGCCATTTCTCTTCGCTCCTATTATTTCTGATTAGCAGCTAAGTCGAAACTTTGACCTGGTTTCAAGCTAATATAAGCTTTTTTCCAATTGTCACGACGACCGTTGAAGCGGCCAAATCGTTTCGCTTTACCGTGAACGTTTAAAACGCGAACTGAAGCAACTTGTGCATTAAAAGCTAGCTCAAAAGCAGCTTTAATTTCAGGCTTAGTAGCTTGTTTTAAAACCTTAAATACAACTTGTTCATTTTTCTCTGCTACATTATTAGCTTTTTCAGTTACTACTGGAGAAATTAGTACATTATATAAATCCATTTTTATCATGAGTATTGCTCCTGTACTAATTCGATAGCTTTTTGAGTAAATACAACTTTGTTACAACGTAATAAAGTGTATGGATCAATTTGGTGTGCTTCCAAAACTAATACTGTAGGTAAATTACGTGAAGCGTAAAAAACGTTTTCAGTTAATTCATCAACTACCACTAAAACTGTATCATTGCTTAACGCCATGCTATCTAGAGCAGACACAAATGACTTAGTTTTAGGCGTATCAATATTTAATTCATTAGTTACCACTAGACGACCATCTAACACTAACTTAGACAAAATAGACGCAATACCTGCACGGTACATTTTACGGTTTACTTTGTGAGTGAAATTTTCTTCTGGAGAAGCAGGGAATGCACGAGCACCACCACGCCAAATTGGAGAAGATGCCGTACCAGAACGCGCACGACCAGTTCCTTTTTGATTCCAAGGTTTTTTAGTTGATCTTGAAATTTCAGAACGTGTTTTTTGTTTATTATTACCACTACGGGCATTCGCCAAAAACGCTGTAACAACTTGATGAACCAAAGCCTCATTGTATTCACGACCGAATACAGCCTCATTTACATTCAAACTACCTGCATCTTGGCCTTGAACATTAACTAATTTTAATTCCATTATGCACCTGCCTTCACGCTAGGACGAACCACTACAGTACCACCCTTTGATCCTGGAACTGCACCCTTAATCAAGATTAGACCACGCTCAGCATCAACACGCACTACTTCTAGATTTTGTGTTGTAACTTGTACGTTACCTAGATGACCGGCCATTCTTTTACCTGGGAATACACGACCTGGATCTTGGCGTTGACCAATTGAACCTGCCGAGTTATGTGACACAGAGTTACCGTGAGAAGCGCGATTGGATGAGAAATTATGACGTTTAATTGCGCCCGAAAAACCTTTACCTTTAGAAGTACCTGTTACATCAACCATTTGACCAGCTGAAAATATTTCCACAGTTACATTCGCACCAGCTTCAAAGTTAGCAACTTCTTCAGCTGTTAAAGGAAATTCTTGTAATGCTTTACCAGCTTCAACACCAGCTTTAGCATAATGACCTTTCAACGGCTTAGTTACTCGGCTAGCACGTCTAGTACCGAAAGTAACTTGAATTGAATTATAACCGTCAGTCGTTTGTGTCTTAACTTGAACCACGCGATTTGCAGACACCGATAATACTGTCACAGGAATTGACGCACCATCTTCCGCAAACACACGAGTCATACCAAGCTTTTGACCTAATAATCCTAGACTCATTATATTTACCTTTCTTATTATTACTACCCTTAAACTATATACGCAATAAGGGCTTGGTTACAATTGACCAATTTTTAACCCACTGTGATTGGCACAATAGGGACGAAATTCTAACATAACAGACTGTAAAATGCAAATATATTTTCAAACAGTTATGCTTTAGGATACTGTTTTTGTTCATATCTTCAATAAAAGAGTTATTAATGCAGATTAATTTGATTTACTATATAATCACGAGTTCTATTACTTTAGAACTAACATAATGATTAACTTCATAAATTACTCTACGTAATGCCTAATTTAGCTACAATCTATTTTTAAGTTAATTTGTTAATCTAAGCAAACCAATTGAATGAAAGAATTATTAAGATTATGTCTAACAGCAAAAAAGTTTACATTAAAACATATGGCTGCCAAATGAATGAATATGACTCGGACAAAATGGCCGATGTACTAAGACAATTTGAAGGTTACGAAAAAACTGACAACCAAGATGAAGCAGCAGTCATTTTATTTAATACTTGCTCAATTCGTGAAAAAGCTCAAGAAAAAGTTTTCTCTGACTTAGGCCGTGCCCGTAAATTAAAATTAAAGAACCCAGACATTATAATTGGCGTTGGTGGTTGTGTCGCATCACAAGAAGGTGATGTAATTATTCAACGCGCTCCATATGTTGACATGGTCTTTGGACCGCAAACATTACATAGAATTCCAGAGTTAATCGAAGAAAAGCGCAAAACCGGCAAATCACAAGTTGACATCAGCTTCCCAGAAATTGAAAAATTTGACAATATGCCAATGGCAAAAACTGAAGGAGCGAGTGCGTTTGTCTCGATCATGGAAGGCTGTTCAAAATATTGTTCTTATTGTGTAGTGCCATACACTCGTGGTGAAGAGCTGTCACGCCCGTTTGAATCAGTGTTAACCGAAATCGCTCAATTAACCCTACAAGGCGTTAAAGAAGTTAATCTCCTTGGACAAAACGTCAATGCTTACCGTGGATTGATGAGTAATGGTGAAATTGCAGACTTTGCAATGTTACTTGAATTTGTCCACGAACTTCCTGGGATTGAACGCATACGGTTTACAACTTCACATCCACGAGAAATGACACAACGCATTATTGATTGTTATGCTAAATTGCCTAAATTAGTTTCACATTTACATTTACCAGTCCAAAGCGGATCGGATCGTGTCCTTGGAGCAATGAAACGCGGCTATACGGTTCTTGAATATAAATCGGTGCTGCGTAAAGTGCGTGCAATTCGCCCCGATATTTCATTCTCTTCGGACTTCATTGTTGGGTTCCCAGGTGAAACCGAAGAAGATTTTGCCAAAACCATGAAACTAATTGAAGATATCGTATTTGATGTTAGCTTTAGCTTTATCTATTCGCCACGCCCAGGAACCCCAGCAGCAGAATTAGGTGATCCTACTTCAAATGACGTTAAATTGGAACGCTTACAACATTTACAAAGTGTTTTGAATGCGCAACAATTCTCCATCAGCAAAGCCATGGTTGGAACAGCACAAAAAATCTTAGTAAATGGATACTCAAAAAAACACCCAGAATTGATGACTGGGCGTACTGAAAATAATAAATTGGTAGTCTTTGCTGGTCAACCACGCATGATGAACCAAATAATCACCGTTACAATTACTGAAGCCAAAATGCATAGCTTAATTGGTGAAGTTCTAATTCAAGAATAAGGATATGATATGCTACGTCTAACAGAAATTAAACTTGAACTCGAACACAGCCAAGAAGAGTTAATCAACGCAATTTGCTTCAAATTGTCACTCAAACCACGAGATATTATTAGCTACAAACTTTTTAAACGTAGTTATGATGCTCGTCGCTCTGCAATGTGCTGGATTTATGCAATTGATGTAGAAGTTGCAAACGAGAAAGAAATTCTTAAAAATTTATTTGATTCACCACACGTAAATCTAGCACCGGATATGACATATAAATATGTTGTACAAGCTCCAGCTAATTTAACGGAACGCCCACTTGTAGTTGGCTTTGGCCCATGCGGTTTTTTTGCCGCATTAATTCTCGCACAAATGGGGTTTAAGCCAATTGTACTTGAACGAGGCAAAGAAGTTCGTGAACGGACTAAAGATACTTGGGGGTTATGGCGCAAAAACATACTTAACCCAGAATCGAATGTACAATTTGGCGAAGGCGGAGCAGGAACATTTTCTGATGGTAAATTATATAGTCAAACACGCGATCCACGCTACTTAGGACGTAAGGTAATTGAAGAGTTTCTTAAAGCTGGTGCACCTGAAGAAATCGCTTACGACAATCACCCGCATATTGGAACTTTCCGCCTAGTTGGTATGGTCGAAAAAATCCGTGAAACTATTATTCAATTGGGTGGTGAAATTCGCTTCGAACACAAGGTTAGTGATGTATTAATTGATGAAACTGACAGCATACGTAAACTACGTGGAGTGGTGTTAGCGGATGGTTCAGAAATCTTAAGTAATCATGTTGTAATGGCACTTGGCCACAGTTCACGTGACACGTTCCAAATGTTATTTGAGCGCAATGTATACATTGAAGCTAAACCATTTTCAATTGGATTTAGAGTTGAACATCCACAATCAGTAATTGACACAGCACGTCTAGGCAAAAATGCTGGGCATGAATTATTAGGTGCTGCAGAATACCGCCTAGTACATCATGCCACAAATGGGCGTTCAGTATATAGCTTCTGCATGTGCCCTGGCGGTACTGTAGTTGCAGCAGCATCAGAACCTGGGCTTTTAGTTACAAACGGTATGAGCCAATACTCACGGAATGAACGTAATGCAAATTCTGCAATTGTAGTTGGAATTACGCCTGAAGATTTCCCAAGCGATCACCCACTAGCGGGAATTGAATTACAACGCAAATTAGAAGCTAATGCCTTTACTCTCGGTGGTAGCGACTATACTGCTCCAGCACAATTAATTGGTGATTTCATGCTTGATAAGTCTTCTACAAAACTAGGTAGCGTGACTCCTTCTTACCAACCAGGAGTTAAATTAAGCAACTTAACGGAAGCACTACCTAAATATGCTATCGAAGCAATTCGTGAAGCAATTCCAGAATTTAACAAAAAGATTCGTGGTTTCTCGATGAAAGAAGCAATTTTCACTGGTGTAGAAACTCGTACATCATCGCCAGTAAGATTAAAGCGTGATGCTAATAGCTACGAAAGTATCAACACTAAAGGTTTATATCCAGCAGGTGAAGGAGCTGGTTACGCTGGTGGAATATTATCTGCAGGAATTGACGGAATTCAAGTTGCAGAAGCTGTTGCGCGTAGCATGCTAGGAATACCTCATTCAGCTACCACCACAAAATAATCAAATCTATTCACCAAATAAAAATAACCACTAAATTAATCAATAGTGGTTATTTTAATAAATTAATCACTTTTAAAATACAATTCAAATCACAAAATCACTTAAAGCTCTAATTAACGCAAGATTTCTTTAATAAAGCGTAGTAATTGTCATGTGGCGGACTAACCAAACTCTGGAATTTAAAGCAATATTTCTGACCATACATACCGCAAATATGACAGGTTGAAACCAACTTTGTTGCTGCATCAATATTCCCATCAGTAACTGCTTCACTGTAAATTTGTGCTGGTGTATAAGTAGCAAATTGTTGCTTATAGTAGGCTGTTGATTTTAATTTATGAATTATTTTAATTCGATTCGAAGCTGGATCAAATTGCCAGATACCATAATCGGTGCTTTCAGCATATGGGGCATAATTTACAAACTTGACAGACAACAGACCACTTTCAACAGATACACCAGAATTATTAAAAATTGGACAATAGGTCAACACACTTACTGAATATTGATTAGGAGAACTAATTTGCACCACCTTACATTGAATATTGCTATCCATGTCCATAGAACCGCCACTACCACCAAAAACAATATAGGCTTCAGTTTTGGCAAAATTAATTTTACTTAATAATGCCAAAGTATAAGAGTTTCCTTCGTGACTCAAATCAATTAATTTATTATTAAGGTATAACTTATCCCCAGATTCATCACTATGTTTAATTGTCAAACTACCAAACTTACTAACACTGCTCTCAGCAAAATCTAATTGCGTAACAGCTGAGTCTGCAAATACATTACTGGCGTAGAATAAAAGACTAATTAACAGCAACGATACATTCCAAAACTTACGCATTAAAATACCTTAATTACAATAAATTATTAAGCCTAATTAGTCACACAAGAAGAATTTTCACCTACTTTGCCATCACAATTAATCTTATGCTTACCACCTTGATTATCCAAACCAAAGCAGCTTGGCATACCATTTTTACCCAAAGAACACAGCATACTTAAAGACTCGCCCTGATTATCCGAAATGCTACATTTTACATTTTTGCTCGAAGTTTTCAAACAAGACATAAAAAAGCTCGTACCATCACTGGTTGTTCCGTTACACGAAATATCCCCAGATTTAGCATGGTTGCAGTCCATTTTCAATTGAGCAGTATCTTTATCAACATAATTGCCACTACAAGAAGTTTGCCCCAATTCATTTGGTTGGCATTTAATATCCAAAACCTGATTGGAGCTCTCACTAGCCTGGCAACTTGTTATACCAGACTCGTTAACATTACATTTAGTGGTTACCTCTGCATTTGCCATACAGATTAAACTCAACAAACCCAAACTCATAATTATATTTTTCACAGAATACCTTTCAATTTGGTTTTAATATATCAGTTAGTCAACTTTTACTTAACCAAATTAATAATCAATTGAATTTTTAAAGAAAAATTAAATCTAATCTTTACGGATAATTAAAGGTTGATTCCACGGTAATTTAGCTAAAGCAACCTCAAGCAAACAAGATCCTGACAAACTGGCCACAAGAAGACTAATTCCAGCTAAAATATCCAACATGTAAAACCATTGCGAAACTGAATTTCCCAAAATCACCCCTACCAAAATCAAGATAGCTTGAATAAATTGGACCTGCTGACGAGGTGAAATTACTGGTAAGACAGAACTTACTTTTTGATCGGATGACCGCATTTTTTCCATTGTTCTATTCCCCCATCAAAACAAAAAGACTGTTTACTTGCAATTGACTCAAGCACATGCTGATTAGACTTAGTACGCACACCACCTTTACAATGAAATACTAAAGTTTTATCTTTATACTTACTACGATCAATTGATAAAAACTCATCCAAAGGTATGTTCACACTGCCATCGATGTACTCTGCAGCGTTTTCACCAGGACTGCGTACATCAATAATCACAATGTCACTCGCTATAGCCGTGCCATTTGGAAACATTTCTTTTAATTGATCATCATTCAAATATTCAATTTTACTCATGTTATACTCGATCCTGTTTACAAAAAATTTGTTTCAATGTACTTAAAACCTCAAGCACATCATCATTTGACAATGAATAATAGACCGTTTGAGCATCTTTACGTGTTTTAACTAACTTGTCCGCACGCAATACGGCCAAGTGCTGTGAAAATGCAGATTGACTTAATAAGGAGCGCCGCGATAAATCACCAGCACTGATCTCACCAAAAGTTAAATGACATAAAATTAAAAGACGGTCACGGTGTGCCATACGTTTTAACAATGCTACGGCTAATTCAACATTAGTCTGTAATAAGGCTAATTCAGATTGATCCATTATCTCAACAACTTAGAAATTACAACACCAGTATTTTAGTTTTTTCTAAATTAGCTTGTCAAATTTATTCTACAACTATACCACAACCCTCCGCTGCAAAAATAAGATTTTAATGCTAATCTGTGCTAAAATTGGTATTACTACATTTATATTTGCGGAATTATGAACCAATTATCCTTAAAACAGCTTCCTCCACTTAGCCTTTATATTCACATGCCATGGTGCATCCAAAAATGTCCATATTGCGATTTCAACTCACATAAACTCAAAAGCGAGCTACCTGAACGTGAATATATTGATGCATTAATTCTTGATTTAGAACAATCATTACCATTAATTTGGGGACGCTCAATTCAAACGATTTTTATTGGTGGTGGCACGCCAAGTCTCTTCAGTGGTGCAAGCATTGATTATTTGTTAACGCAAATTCGTGCTCGTATCAAAGTTTCTCCTTATGCAGAAATTACTTTAGAGGCAAATCCAGGAACTGTTGAACAGAGGTTCATTAGCGAATACGCACAAGCTGGGGTAAATCGTATTTCATTAGGAATTCAATCATTTAATGACCAACATTTACAACGACTAGGACGCATCCACAATTCACAAGAATCAACTAACGCAATTGAGGCAGTTGCAAAACATTTTAATAATTTTAATTTAGACATAATTTATGGTCTGCCAAACCAAACTATAGAGCAAGCACGAAAAGACATAGATATGGCCTTAAGCTTTAACTCTACACATCTTTCAGCATATAACCTGACTATTGAGCCAAATACTGAATTTGCCAAATTTGTACCAGCAAATTTACCAAATGATGATTTATGCTATGCCATGCAAGATCAGATTATTAGCCGACTCAACCAATATGGGTTACAACGTTATGAAACATCAGCTTATGCTAAAAATGATTATCAATCACAACACAATCTAAACTACTGGCAATTTGGAGACTACTTAGGTATCGGTGCTGGAGCACATTCAAAACTTAGCTTTCATAATCAAATTTTACGCCAAAGCCGCCAGAAACATCCTCAAGAATACATGAAACGAGTTTTGATTAATCAGCATATCTTAGAAAACTCACCAGTACAGACGGAAGATTTGGCGCTGGAGTTCATGATGAATGCATTACGCTTAAGCAATGGATTTAATAATAAATTATTTACTGAAACCACCAGTCTAGCATTTAACCATATCCTACCACAGCTACTAAGTGCTCAAGAGCAAGGCTTCTTAGAACTAACGCCAAACAAAATTATTCCAACAACTAAGGGGCGTGATTTTCTTAATAATCTTTTAGAAATTTTTATGTAAGTTAACTAGTGCAACAACAGGCATAACCATATTAAAAACAGTATTATGTGCTAAAATCACGGCTTTAAATGACAAAAAATAAAGGATAACCTTATGAGTTGTAATTTAGTAATTATCCCAAGCGAGCAAGGTGTTGGTAGCTCAACCATCCGGATAGGAATTAAGCATGCTTTAGAACAGCGCGGTTATTCGGTGACTACATTTCATCCATTTGATGATTCCAACATTTCTCCACAGCAATTACAAAATTACTTTCTAGAAGATCGTCGCCAAGACCTCCTTGAGGACATTATGAAATCTTTTGAGAGTTTTCAACTCAAAGCTGACTTTGTTTTAATCTCAGGAATTTATAGCAAATTAAACCAAAGCAATGAGCTAGCTTGGTTCTCGCATCATATTGATTGGTTTAATACAACATTGGTTCGTGCAATTATGGGTAATGTAATTTTAGTTACTCGTCTAAATAGTGATAACTTAGCTCAACTCGAAGAAAAAATAACTTTAGCTCTCAGTCCATTTAGCCCAGAATTTGTCCTAGGCGCTCTAGTTACTAAACTCAATGCACCTGTCGATGATGATGGTGAAATTAAGTTTAGTCTAATTGATGAAGCAGATGAGCATCAACTAAATATTACGCCCAATCAAATCGCTGAATTAGATATTTTTGCCACCAATAAAATAAAACTACTTGGCACCACAGTCTGGAATAAAGAGATGACTCAGCCACGTATTTCAGATCTAATGCAGGCACTTCATCTCTCCCCATTAATAGAAGGTAGCGATACCTCACGCCGAGTAAGGCAAATTACATTATGCTCACGCACTACAAATAACTTAATCAGCGACCTGCAAACTGGAACTTTATTAGTTGCAGCAATTGACCGTGCAGATATAATTATGGCAGCATCACTGGCTGAAGCACGTGGAATTAAATTGGCTGGTCTACTTCTCACTGCAGATTATGCAATTCCACAAGAAACAATGTGGTTTTGTTATAATGACAGCACTAACCGACTACCAATTTATGCCAATCAAGACCATCGTAAAACTCTTAGCTTTATCTTAGCCATGAAGGATTTGGATTTAAAAAATATCCCCAATGATGATCTCGAACGTTTGGAGATTATTAAAAACGAAATCTCTGAATCTATTAATATGGATGCAATTGAAGCTAAGTTAAATCATCAAGTTACAAAAAAAATGTCCCCAGCCGCATTTCGTTACATGTTACTAAAAAAAGCTCAGGCAGCGCACAAGCGAATTGTATTACCAGAAGGAGAAGAACTACGCACCCTAAAGGCGGCAATTCACTGTCAAGAAAAAAACATTGCGGATTGTGTCCTATTGGGTAATCTAAATAAAATTCAACAAATAGCTAAAGCAAATGGATTAATCATCCCAAACAATATGCAAATAATTGACCCACTTGACGTTGCTCCAAGCTATGTGGAACAACTAGTTGAGTTAAGAAAAGCTAAAGGAATGACTCCAGAACAAGCATTAGATATATTGACTAAAGATGTTAATTATCTTGGTACCATGATGGTGTATAACGCAGAAGTATCTGGATTAGTCTCTGGCGCAGAAAATACGACTGCCGCCACAGTGCGCCCTGCCCTACAAATAGTTAAAACCAAGCCAGGAAGTTCACTAGTTTCTTCAGTATTTTTTATGTGCTTAGAAGATCAAGTTTTACTCTATGGTGATTGTGCAATTAACCCAGACCCCAATGCTGAAGAATTAGCTGATATTGCAATCCAAAGCGCTGATACTGCAACTCAATTTAATATTGAGCCACGTGTGGCCATGATTAGCTATTCAACTGGATCATCTGGACAAGGTGTCGAAGTAGAAAAAGTTAAAGCTGCAACTGCAATTGTTCGCCAAAAACGCCCTGATATTCTAATTGATGGACCACTACAATATGATGCCGCAATGAATAAAGAAGTTGCTAGCAAGAAAGCGCCAAATAGCCTAGTTGCAGGTAAGGCTACGGTCTGTATTTTCCCAGACTTAAATACAGGTAATACTACCTACAAGGCTGTACAACGCAGTGCAAATGTATTAAGCGTGGGACCATTATTACAAGGTTTAAATAAGCCAGTAAATGATTTATCGCGTGGTGCAACCGTGGATGATATAATTTACACTATTGCGATTACTGCAATTCAAAGTTAAATAACGGAACTAAAATACACATGTCATCAAAGAATAATACCAATTCAAATACTGCGCTAAATACTGCGCTAAATTACCAAAAGGAAAAATATTCATGTTAGTCCTAACCTTATATCAATTTGGTAAGCGCCTAAATTATTCTATTTATAAATTATATAACAAAAAATACAGTCCTCAAGTTTATGGTGAAATTAACTGGGAAGATCCAGAGCAAATTGAATGGAACATCATTAACTCGGCAAATAAAAAATCTGCCAACAGCAAATTAGAATTAAGTCGCGACATACTTACTAGCCCAAATAGTAATGCATTTATAGATTATGCAACAATTCTTACACATCCAAATTTAAGCAACTATAATTTTGCAATTATTGTGCATAAAATTGCTTGTGGTGGTACAGAATTCAAAGAAATAAGCCTAATAAGCCAACTAAGTCTGGATAAACTAACTACATATATAAATTTTGCTCCAAATCAACAACCACAAGATTTAGCCCTAACAACTGCTGGACTAGAACATTACACCACAAGTAAACACTATGCGTGTTTTGATAGTGGATTTCACCATAGCATAGAACAAGAGCATCGTCTTTTGGCACCTAATTTAAATTGGTTAACTATAAATCTAAAAAATTATGGTTGTGTCGGACTAATATTAAGCAATTTAGTTAAAAAGCTTGGTGACATTAGCGATAAAAAAACGGCCAAAGGTAAATGGGTTATTATTTATCTCAATGAACAAATTAGTACGATTTGCGCCATCAAAAATGCCAAAAGTAAATATTGCTCTAGTAGTGATTTATTTAGTCTAACACCCAGCATGCATAACTGTGGACAGCTTGACCCACAATTAATAACAAATCTTGCGCTTAATAAACAAATTGATCAAACTGAAATTGGTCAACAACTTCTTAATAGTAATTTAACTAATTTAGCTTGCGGTGAGGCTAAATCAATTGAAGAGCTCTTAATTAGCCAAAAACCTAATACTCTGCTTGCATTAAATTATTATATAAACGCGCTCTGCCAAATAATTACTGGGGCTGGAAATTTATTACAAGGGATTGATGGCATAATTTTTAGCGGTGAACTTGGGATAAAAAACTCCCAGTTACGTCAAAAAATCATTAACCAGCTTGAGTGGTTGGGAATTAGCATCAGTAATAAAGCTAATTTAGAACACCAAACTAAACTTCATAAAAAAAACAGCTTGACTCAAGTCTTTATACTTAAAGATGACCCGCACGAAGCAATGCTGAATCAACTTTTTGAACGGCTTTAAAAATGAAAAACATTTTAACTATTGATACAGCCAACGAATATCTCTCACTGGGAATTTCAATTGCTGGAGTAGATCACCACTATCAAGCAAAAATAGGCAATCGACAATCTGAGCAATTAATTCCACAGATAGCAGAATTACTGCAACAAAGCAAGAGCAACTTGGCACAAATTGAATTGATCGCCTATAATCAAGGCCCAGGATCATTTACAGGACTACGTATTGGCCTTAGTGTTGCATTAGGATTGGCTTACTCAATTAACTGCAAATTATTACCAATTCCAATGTTTGCACTTTATGCTTCCGAAAAAACCGCCAACTACAAAAATTTATTAGTAATTTTGGATGCACGACTAAAGCAAATTTATGTTGCAGTAATTTGCCAACAAGATAATAGTTATTTGCTTGAACCAAGCGTAATTAACCCCGAAGATTTAGTGATATGGCTGGCTAAAAACACACAAATTGAGGCAGAAAATACTTGCGTAACTGGCAATGGTTGGAGTGTATATCAAGAAAATATAGCCAAAGCTATTACTTACAAATATCATTATGTTCAGCAAGATTACCCACAGCCTGAGACTATGCTAAATTTAGCAAAAAATGAAGCTTTTACCACTTGTGATGTGTTTAATGCAGAATTACTCTATATTCGAAATAAAGTGGCCATGAATCTCAGCGAGCAGTTACAAAGTAAACAGCAATGATTTTACGTCCCGTGATAGAACTTGAACTAATAGAATTAGCCAGCCTAGATGCTCGTGCCAACCGTAGTCCATGGTCGCTGTTTAGCTATAAACAAGCATACCAACAGGCCAACCAAAAAATTCTCGGAGCTTACGATTTAACTGGTAAACTGCTTGGTGCTTGTGTCTATAGTCAGGTGCTTGATGAAAGTGAAATTTTACAACTATGTATTCGCTATGAAAAGCAACGTAATGGCTACGCATACCAACTCCTAAATCAGATTTGCTGCGATTTACAAACTCAACAAATTACACAAATTTTTCTTGAGGTCATGGTTGGTAATCAACCAGCAATTAATCTCTATCAAAAGCTTGGTTTTAACGTAATTGGCACACGTAAAAATTATTACAATGTCGATGGCAAATATATCGATGCTTTAATGATGGCAAAACAGTTATAACTTGGCAAAAATCAATGTAACAACGCTTAAATTTAAGCACAACCTTATCGCTAATAAGACTAAACTTAACTAATAATATGATTTTATTCAAGGAATAAATAAACATGCCCAAAACCATTCATGATTTACTGGTTGGTAATTTGTGGCAACCACGTCCAGAGCAAATCAAAAATTTACGAAATAAATTTCAATTACCCATGCCGGAATTAAACTCACTCAAATCGACATTGACAAATACACACACAAATTTGGAGGTTACACTTACAACGCATGCAATGATCCATCAAACACTATCGCCAGCCATGGATAAACCAAAGCAAGCACATCCCATAAATGCAAACACGCATTCACCGCAACCTAAAATATCGACCAAAATAGCTCAAATAATAAAACCATCCGAATCAATCTCAGTGCAGAATACATCCACAAATAGGACATTAATTAATGACTGGCACACATTAAGAAACACTGCCACGAATTGTGAAGAATGCAACCTATGGCAACATCGAACCCATGTAGTAATTGAGCGAGGTAATCATCAAGCAAAATGGATGTTTATTAGTGACTGGCCAAGTGAGCACGATGATTTACAAGGCAAGCCCATGCAAGGCAATTCTGGTGAGCTGTTGGATAAGATGATTGCAGCGATGAAACTTGATATTGAAAATGATGTTTACATAACCAATATTGTAAAATGCCGTCCATCAGGTAAACGCAAGCCAACAATTGATGAGATTCATAACTGTAGTAATTATTTGTTAAGCCAAATTAACTTAGTTAAGCCACGGATTATTATTACTCTTGGTAGTGATGCAGCACAGACATTATTAAAACTCACTACCGCAATTAGCAAATTGCGCCAGCAAGTTCACTATTACCAAAATATTCCCTTAATTGTAACGTATCATCCAGCAGATCTACTACGCACACCACACCTAAAACAAGGTGCTTGGGAAGATTTACAACTAGCCCTCAAGACTTTCAAACAACTGTATGAATAATTAATTTAATGAAATAATTTTCTCAAAATTTAACTGTGTCGGTAAGTTATAACTGCTATCTTGATAACTACAAATTAACCCAATCAATTCGATTGTTGAATTACAATTAAATCGCTCATAGAGTTTCTATAAACTATTTCTTACCTGTATATCACTAACATCATTTTGCGTACTCTTCTCTAAAATCTGTGCAATATCCTTCCGTTTGTGAAATCCAAGAAGTAAGCATGCCGTAATTAGAGACTCTTTTTCACTAAATTGCTTATTTACAATAATGCTAGAATTCTGCGTGTGATTTAAAATTCTCGTTGAAAGTATTTTACGCACATTCAAAATATCAATCTTAATCATAATAATTAATAACCCAACACCATCATGAGTTACTGGATTTACCAACGGAAATCGGCGAACTAAATAACAATTATTCTGATTATTAATTTGTGTATATAATAAAGCATCCTGATATCTTTGTAACGCAATAATTTGTAATTCTTGTTCTGAACTAGACCAAGCTAACTCAATATCTTGATCGGCAATTTCTTCTAATTTCTTACCTAAATATAGCTTACCTATATTCATTAAAATAAAAGAAACCCCAAAATCTAATTTGCTTATAAATTTACCACTATGTTTAATTCGTACAGATGGCTATATTGCAACTTATGCAAAATATATCAATGAAATTACTGCATTCTTAGCTAAAAATGGCTTTCAACTTTAAAGTAATTAAAAATTAGAGACGTTTAAATTGAGCTTAGGCATTATGGTGGTTGATTAACTTTCTTAAATAATAAGATAACAAACAGCTAAAATGCCTAAAATTTTACTCTGGATTTATCTACTTTAAGACAATCAAATCTATTGCTTACCAGATCAAAACAAGTTAAAATACAACATTTAAAACTTTGCCATGTAATTTTTTACTAACCCCACAAAATACCCTAAACACAGTATCATAGTGATACAAAAGCTTGCCGGCAAATCAAATTGATATGAAATAAATAACGCAACTATCACCGAACTGGCTGCACTAAGTACGCTCAAAACAACAATACTATAAATTGATTCACCCCACTGCATGCCAATTGCACCAGGAATAATCAATAATACAAAAACTAATAATACACCAACAACCTGACAAGCCATAGAAACAGTAACCGCCAAGACTAAAAAAAACATTACTGATAACAAACGTAGTTGTACATTTCTTGACGCCGCAACCACAGGATCAATTGACGCAAAAATTAATGGACGACTAATTAACATCATAACCAGTAGCACAATTGACCCTAAGGCTAATAATCCCCACAGCTGGGAACTTGACACTGCAAAAATATTCCCAAACAAAATACTCATAACACTACCAGCATAATTATTTTGAAACAAAAATAAAAAATACGCACCCAAGCCCAGCACGAAAGTTAAAACCACTCCGACTGCCAAATCATTTTTTTTGACCTTGTCACCAAGTAATCCCATAACCACTGCCGCAATTCCATTCAATAGCAGTTGACCAAGCATTGATGGAAAACCTAGCAAGGCTGCCCCAGCAGCACCAGTTAAGCTCATATGCCCCAAGGCGTGTGCCGCAAAACCGGTCCGCCGTAGAACCACAAAGACACTCACAACACCACACACTACAGCCACGATCAAACCCGCCAACAAGGCATGCTGCATAAAACTATACGCCCACATAAGTATCCTCTTTCACACATTCAATCGTTTCACAAAAATGCACACCAGTTGAGCTAAAATGAATAAATGCATCCAAATGACAAGCAATTTCATGCATATCATGGGAAATTATTAACAAACCAAGCTTTTGATGTTGATGAATTTTCTGTAAAGCTTCAATAAAGTGCTGCTTAGCGTGTGGATCTAAATCTGCCAAAGGTTCATCCAACAACAATAAACGTGGTTGATTAACCAACGCTTGAGCTAGATAAATACGTTTTTTTTGCCCACCAGATAAAGTATTAAATGGCTGATGTGCATAATCATTAGCACCAACTAAATCAATTAATCCAGCTACACGCTCACGTAACTTACGGCTATACCATGGTAGACCAAAACGCCAACCAACGGCACTGCTCAGAATCAAGCTCACACCACTCATCCGATCAGCTAAATTAATTTCACGTTCCTGTGGAATATATGAAATCAACTGATTAATTTTACCTGGAGCCTGCCCCAAAATTCTAATTGACCCCGAAATAACTGACAAATTTCCCAGCATCGTTTTCAAGAAAGTGGATTTGCCAGCGCCATTCTTACCGATGATACCAATCCATTGATTATCATCAATCGCCAAATTAAACTTGGGTGTAATCGCAGTATCATACCCCAACACCAAATTATCACAACTAATCATATTACTTTGACTTTGCTAAAGCGGTATTAGTTGCGCTAATTTCATTTAATAGCCAGTTATTAATCTTCAGGTTATTCGGCATAGTTTCGGTTACTCCAACAATTGGAATTGCATTTTTTTCAGCCAAATTTTGCATGTTTTTAGTAATTGAATCTGAAACTTGGCTATTATAAAACAATACTTTAACTTTTTTATCGGTTAAAAGCTCTTGATAGCTCGCAATCATTTTTGGAGTAGGCTCAGTATCATTCATAATTTTCCATTGAAAATCTAAACCCGTCATTTTTAAACCCATCGCATCTGCCATATAGCCATAAACTGGTTCAGTGGCGGTAACTGGAGTACCAGCGTATTTAGTTTTGGTCTGTTGAATAGCTTGATTAACTTGATTGTGTTCGGTGATAAACTGCTTTAAATTAGCCTGAATTTGCGCCTTATTTTGTGGCTCAAGTTGAATTAATTTGTCTGCCAAAACCTGAGCTAATTTTGGGAAAGTCTCAGGCTTGTACCATAAATGCGGATTTGCACCAGATTTCACACCAACCAAATCAGCCACATTAATAATAGTAACTTTAGATTTATCAACTGTCGCTAACATTTGTCCAATCCAACTGTCATAATCAGCACCATTATAAATTATAATTTGTGCTTGAGACAAAGCTTTACTCGTTGAGGGAGAAGTCGTAAATAAATGTGGATCCGCGTCAGGATTACTAATAATGCTTTGAACTTTAACTTCTTTACCACCAATTTCTTGCGCCAATTCACCGTAAAAATTTTCCGCAGCAACGATATTTATCCCAGCAGCATAAGAACTTGCTCCAAGAATTGATAATAGTGTAATTAAACTAAATTTTTTCATATTTTATACCTTTATAAAATTATTTTTAATAAATCTTGACTATACTCAAGCTGGTTGTATGTATTATTCATCAACAAATGCCCAACATGGAAATGGATCTTCAAACTTGAGCCACGCATTGACTCCTTGGTTCATTTCGGAATCTGTAAGCAAACAACTATTCAACCTTGAAATTAAATTTTCTTTATCAATTCCAATGCCAATAAAAACCATTTCCTGACGACGATCGCCCCAGCGTGGATCCCAATCTTTCTGCATTTCAATTAATGCTTCTTCATCAAGCTCTTCTGCCGGACAACTTGCCCACCACATACCTACAGCCTCATGCTGTACCGCCATTCCAGCTTGGGCAATTTGCCCGACCCAATCATTACGCGAAGCTAACCAAAAATACCCTTTTGCCCGGATAACACTACCCCAATCACTTTCAAGAAACCCATAGAACCGCTTAGGATGAAAGGGTTTTTTTGCTCGATAAACAAAGCTAGTAATCCCATAAGCCTCAGTCTCAGGAACATGTTCACCGTTTAACTCTTTAACCCATAATGGTGAACGACTGGCTTCATCATAATCAAATAATCCCGTATTTAAGATCTCTTTTAATTCTACCTGAGCATAATCGGTAATGCGTAATCTTGCTGTCGGATTGAGACCTTTTATGACCGAGATAATCTGCTGTAATTCTTCTTTATCAACCAAAGAAGCCTTGTTAACAATAATAACATTAGCAAACTCAATCTGGTCAACTAGTAAATTAACCAGACTTCGATCATCATCTTCTCCAAGGCTTTCACCAACATCTTTGAGAAACATATCCGAACTATAATCTTTAAGTAAAGTTTCCGCATTAACAACCGTCACCATGGTATCAAGATTGGCAACATCTGAAAGCGACTTACCATTTTCATCACGAAACGCAAAAGTTGCCGCAACTGGAAGTGGCTCTGATATACCCGTAGACTCGATTAGCAGATAATCAAATTTGTTACTACTGGCTAATTTCTCAACCTCCACTAGCAAATCATCGCGCAAAGTGCAACAGATACAGCCATTTGACATTTCAACCAGTTTTTCATCGGTTTTGGATAATTTAGCCTCACCTTTTTCAATGATTGCTGCATCAATGTTAACTTCTGACATATCATTAACAATAACCGCAACCTTTAATCCCTCACGATTATTTAAAATATTACTCAAAAGAGTTGTTTTCCCAGCTCCAAGAAACCCAGACAATACTGTCACAGGTAATTTCCTCATAATTATACACCTTTCTGTTACAAAGTAACATTATTTATCTGTATCCACCTCTATCTAGTAAAGATAACTAACCATCAATTGAGCCTGATAAACTCCATTACCAGCGGAATCCGCGTTGGTAACATAACCATAACCGCCAAAGAATGTTAACCCTTTAACCTGTGGCATACTGTAGCTCACTTGAAGATCATATTCACTACTTGCTGGAACTAATGTTGTTGCATAATATTGATAACTAGGCGATATGATTAAGTTATTATCAAGTAAACTCAAAGATGGGGCAATTTTATAAGCTTGTCCAGATGATCTTTCAATCATCCCCTGAATCCATCCAGTTGTATACAATGGATCAGTTGCATACTGATAAGTATATGGTGAAACCAAGCCGCCAGCTTCATATCCATCTGATGGACCCCAGATATTGTTATAACCCAATTGAAGACCAAATATTGAGTAATTAAAGCCAAGTTGAGTACCAACCATGTTACTGCTTACACTATTACCATACCCATTGTTATTAAGAATATTCCCATCTCCATTTTGCCCTTGCATTGCCCCCTGAAAACCCAGAGTGAATCCAAGATCATCATTTACAGGAAGTTTTATAGTCGTATCCGCATATGCCATATTTGCATAATCAGCAAATGCATATCCCCATAGACGGAAATTCAGCATCTGCCCTGGAGTGTTCCAACTAGCACCCGCTGCTACAGTAGACGAGCTACCAGAACTTCCAATATTTCCAGTACCCGTACCATTATCAAAACTACTGTTGTACATTGTCTGT
>CAZZAV010000011.1:0-58042 GCA_964652705.1 uncultured Neisseria sp. | reverse complement strand
ACGTTGGCTAGTTTGTTTCTTAGTTACTGGTACTGATTTCGGGACTCATTATACTACCTTCATAAATTAATTCTTATGTCCCCAATAATTTTTTTGCAACTTCCAAATACTTAGATATTACAATCTTTTGATCATACTCTTGCTCCATTTTACGGCGCCCTTCCATCCCCATTCGTTCTTTATTTTCAAATGGCAATTCAATAAATTTAATCATTGCATCTGCCAAACTATTAACGTCTCTAACTTTTGCTATATAGCCAGTTACGCCATTCTCAACAACATCTTTACACCCGACGCTATCAACAGTAATAATAGGCTTACCCATACTGGATGCTTCTAATAGGCTACGCGGCATTCCTTCACGATATGATGCAAGAACCATACAATCACACTCAGCAATGACTTCACTAACATTATCTACCATACCAAGATAATTTATTAAGCCATCAGCAATCCACCTTTTTATCTGAGACTCATTAATTGCAGTTGGATTATTTGGAAAATAATTCCCTATAAAGACTAATTCAGTATTAGGATGTTTTTGTTTCACTATACAAAATGCGTTTACCAACTCATTAATACCTTTATCTAAAAGTAGCCTACCCGAATATAAAAACTTTATGGATTTACTATTTTTCAAACCAGTATAAGAATAATGTTGTATGTCTACACCTGAGCCTGGAATTATATCAACAAATGTATTTGAACCGAGGATCTTATGCTTCTTAAAATAATTAAAGTCATCTTTATTTTGGAAAAAAACTTGATTAACTCCACTAAAAGCATACCTATAAAGAAAAGTAAAAAAAGATACTTTACTTGAGCCATTCATAAATGCATAACCTAGACCAGTTATATTTGCTATTTGTTTAACACATTGATTTTTAATCGCAATTGCACTATATAAGTTTGGCTTAATCGTAAAAGAACATATTAAATCAGGTTTAATAGATTTAACTATAGATTTCAATTTTAAAATAAGCATAAACTCCAAAATAGGATTTTGCCCTCTCCAAGAACTTATGCCATCTAAGCATTTATAACCCATTGCCTGAAGCTTATGAAAATACAACTTATCGTTTGGTACTAACAGATAGATATCACAATTACTCATAATTTTTATATTATGCAATTGCCCATACAAATGATGAGCTGTATTATCTATGAATAAAATCTTTTTCATATTACTTAAAGAAATCTTTGTACCAATTACTAGCTAACTTCAAGCCTTCTTTAATTTTTATATTTGGATTAAACTCAACTAAATTAAAAGCTTTACTTATATCAGCAAGAGAATGACGTACATCTCCCGAACGAAAATCTCTATAAGATGGCTTTAACTCACTCGTTTCATCAACGATTGCTCGAATATAGTTAAACAACTGATTTAAAGAAGTTTGGTCACCACAGGCAACATTATAAACTTGATTTAGTGCATCTGAATTATCAGTGAGCCCACATAATACATTCATCTGAACCACATTATCAATATAACAAAAATCACGACTTGTTTCCCCATCACCATTAATAAATGGAGCTTCATTATTTAATACTGCCTTAAACCAAAGTGGAACCACTGCAGCATAAGCACCATCTGGATCTTGTCTTCTGCCAAAAACGTTAAAATAACGTAGTCCAATAGTCTCCAAACCATATGTACGAGCAAAAACTTTTGCATAAAGTTCATTGCTATACTTAGTGACAGCATATGGTGAAAGTTGATTGCCTATTTTGTCCTCAATTTTTGGTAAATCCGGATGATCACCATACACTGAGCTACTTGAAGCATATACAATCCGCTTAACGTTGTTATCAACCATAGCTTTTAAAACATTGACAAAGCCAGTTAAATTGACCTCATGTGAGGTAATTGGATCATTTATCGAACGCGGTACACTGCCAAGAGCAGCCTGATGAATCACAACATCGACTCCAAAAGTAGCTTTTAAACACGTCGCAAAATCACGAATATCACCCTCAATAAAGTTAAAATTTTGCCATTTTTCTTCACCAACGAGACTACGCACCTCATCAAGATTGCGTTGGTGTCCAGTTGAGAAATTATCTAAACCAACCACATTTTGATCATTAAGCAATAAATACTCAAGAATATTCGAACCAATAAACCCCGCACAGCCAGTTACTAAAATTTTTTTTTGCATAAAGTCTTCCTTATTTTAAAAATTTTGATAAAATTGTACTACTTTCTTGATACGGTAGCTGTACAAAATTACCAAGTTTATATACTGCAAGATTAATACTATTATTTATTAATACATTATCACTTATTTTACATAAATCTGAACAAGCTATTCCATAACCATGAACATCAGTAAAATTTGTTATTCGGTTATTATATAAATTCGCTTTACGGGCACCACAAGTTATTCCATACTGGGAGTGAGCACCTGGTTTAGCACCAAAATTATCGATATAGTTATCATGAATATTAATTGATTCTGTTTTAACTATTCTTCTCCCAGTTTTATCCTGATAGCCCTCAACCCAAATACCACCATTTTCCTCGGTACCTCTACTCAATTGCGCCAATGTGATTTTATTATTTGATACATCGATATTATTATTAGGAACTAACACACTATCAGTGGCCTTATTCCAACCACCCTCAAATACTATTCCACCACGAATAAAATTTGAAATATTATTCCCCACAAACACACTGTTTATTATACCACGTAAATATATCCCATCTCCAAATTTTGAATCTGAAAGTACAGGCGCTTTATTTTCTACATTATTTCCTAATATATTATAAATATTATTTTTAAGCACATGCGCATTATCAACATATTCCAAATCAATAGCACTAGCGCCTATATTATTAAATGTATTGTTTTGAATTGCAATATTATTATTTTTGCGTTCTCCTGAATTATAAATCATTAATCCACGATTAAATCCAGTTATAAAATTACTCTCGATAATTATATTACTTAACTTGCCACCAAGTCTAATTGCAATATCAGAATTAGAAAACCCGATTGTAAATTTTGAATTATCATATTTTGATATAATCTTACTTTCACTTAAGTAACCATTATCATAAATAGTAAAGCCATTAATAGCTAAATTATTGACATTATTTCCAACAAAAACAGCTGTATTTGGATTGTTAAAACGCGGAATTAGTACTACCCCATGACCATTTACTTTTAAAGTAGAATATAAATTAATACTATTCGTTATAATATATTTACCAGCCTTTATAGATAGCTCAGTATTATCTTTACTAGCCGAATCAATTAATTTTTGTAAACAATCCGTTGCATCTATTTTCCCAGTATTATCACAATTCAACTCAGAAGCATGAGCATAATATCCACAAAATAACATAATCAAAACTATAAACTTACACTTACGCATTATTTTCACCATTAATTAACCACTGTTGGAACATTAATACATCCCACAAATAAAAACCATTGTTAGATTTACCAGACATATGATCTCTTAGCTTTTGTTCAACCAACGCAACGTTAAAATAGCCCTGTGATTTCAATAAATCAGATGATAATAGATCAGTACACCATTCACGCAATTCTCCACGTAACCATTGATGAATAGGTATTCCAAAACCTTTTTTAGGTCGTTCGATTAAATCTTTCGGTACATAGCGATAAAGTACTTCACGGAGTGGATATTTAGTAACACCATTAATTATTTTATAATTATCTGGTAATGAATTAGCAAACTCAACTACTCTATGATTTAAAAAAGGCACTCTGGTTTCTAAACTATTTGCCATTGCAGCACGATCAACTTTCACCAAAATGTCATCTGGTAAATATCCTCGCGTATCCAAATACTGCATAGTTAAGAGATTAGACTCACCAGGAATATTTCTCAGCCATAGGCTAGAATCTAAAGTATTTCCCAAAACCAATTGATTATGATTGAACCAATGTCCAGTTAACGCAATATAAACTTCATTGAAATCTTTAGCACGGAGTAATCCTGCTATTTTATTAGCTTTATCACTAAAGTTCGTAATTGGCAATTTAAGTACAGTATTCAATTTTTCAATAATACTGGGTGTAATTAACCCACATGAGCTAGCCAATATCTTACGTAAAAACATTGGGCACATACTTATTTTCTTGCTAATCTTCTCTGCTAATAAATACCTTGTATAACCTGCAAATAATTCATCACCTGCGTCACCTGATAAAGCAACTGTTACATTAGACTTAGCTAATTTACTAACTAAATAGGTCGGTATTTGCGAGGAATCTGAAAAAGGCTCATCATAAATACTCGCTAAATTGGGTATCACCCCTAGCGCATCTTTGTCCGTAACATAGAGTTCGGTATGTTTTGTCCCTAGATGTTTAGCAACTGCCATGGCATATTGTGCTTCATCATACTCAGGATTATCAAAACCGATACTAAAGGTCTGAATTTGTTTACTTGACATACTTTGCATAAGCGCAGCAATAGCCGAAGAATCTACACCACCAGATAAGAAACAACCAACTGGTACATCAGCAACCACTTGTTCACTAATTACACTTTTTAATAAATCCTCAAGGTCATTAACAGCATCTGACAATGGAGCAGTATATTTATCGCCAAGTGCAAACTTATCAAGACTCCAATAAGCATTTGACTCAACCATCTGATTATTCAGCAATTCACTATATTTGAACTGCAATAAATGCCCAGGTAATAATTTATAAATTCCCTCATAAATTGATAATGGTGCGGGGATACAGTTGTGAAGCATCATTTGACCCAAAGCATCCCGATTGATGACACCATTAAACTTAGGATGAGCCTTAATGGCTTTTAGTTCGGATGCAAATAGGAATACACCAACAGAATATCCATAATACAGCGGTTTTTCACCCATACGATCACGAATCAAGGTTAATTGCTGATCTTGTCTATCCCACAAAGCAATAGCAAACATCCCCTCCATTAACGCAAGAGTATCAGTAATACCATAAGTCTCGAACGCCAGTAATAATACCTCAGTATCACTATGTCCCCGCCAAGATACCTCGCCTAACTTGCCCTCAAGTTTTTGGGCAATACTCTTAAAATTATAAATCTCACCATTAAATACCATGACATAACGCCCAGTATTCGATACCATAGGCTGATGACCAGCTGGAGATAATTCCAATATAGCCAACCTACGATGGATTAAGTTCACACCTAAATCATTATCATGCCAAAAACCATCACTGTCAGGGCCACGATGTAGAATAGCATTCCCCATTTGCCTTGAATAGCCATGCGAATCATAATTAACATTTTTATCGATAAATCCCGCTATGCCACACATTTAATAGTCCTCACTCGTATATAACTGATTATACGTATTTACCATTTTAGTAATATCATAATTAGCAACAACTCTCTCTCTAGCGCGTTGCCCCATTAGCACTAAATCATTTTGATCATATGTAATTATCTGCATAATGGCCTTAGCTAATAAATACGGATTTTCTTTTGGCACAACAATCCCAGTATCGCCAATAATTTCAGCGGCATCACCCACATCAGTACTCACACAAGGAATACCACAGGACATAGCTTCAGCTACCACATTAGGGAAACCTTCAGAGCGACTACTTAGAACAAATACATCAAATGCATTGTAACACTGTACAACATCGCTGGTTTGACCCATAAGGCGCACATTATTAGTTAATTTATTTTTAGCGATAAGCTCTTTAAACTCAGCATTAGAATCATCTAATCCTTTACCAACCATGACTAATACAAAATTATGCCCATTTGACTTCATTATACCCATTGCATTTATCATGTTTTCATAATCTTTTTGTATATGAAATCTACCTATTGTACCAAAAACAAAATCTGATTCGGCAATACAAGCTTTATTTCTAAAAGAGCTATCTGCAATTGGGGTTAGCATACTAAAATCATAACCATTTGGCACATAGACAAAGTTATTGCGATAACCGAGCTTTCTATGTAAATTAATTGAAAATTTGGAACAACAAACAATCTTAGTGGGAATAAAGGAAAACCAAGCACACAACTTACGAACTGCAATAGTTTTTAAAGATGCAGCACCTATTTTCAAACTACTGGAACGAATATTCCAAAATATGGACTTCACACCAGCTAGTTTAGCTATTAACCCACCAAAAAAATCACTATGATACATCCACGTCTGAACAACACGGGGATTCTCATTGACAATAATCTTATATAAACCATAAAATTTTACTATTGCAGATAAGTTCTTTTTCATATCTAGTGTATAGCATTTAATCCCCAAACTCTTTAGGTGTTCTCCATAATAACCTTGATTAGTAAAACAAATTACAACTTGCTCAAAGCTAGAATTATTAGAGTTAGCTTCTAGTAGTTTCACAAGAGTTCTTTCTGCTCCACCATTTCCAAGGCTCGATATAATATGTACTATTTTCACTAAATTATTTTACCTCATGTAATACTTGTATTGTATTTGTTACAAGATTTTCAAGACTAAATCTATTAATAATTCTATCTCGAGCTCGTTGACCTAAGTCAAACATTAATTTATGATCATCTAAAAGCTTTATTAAACCTCTAGCCAATGCATCTGGTGCGCCACGCTCTACTACAACCCCGGCATCACCCACTAAGTTTGCAGAATCACCTGCATTGGTAACGACACAAGGAAGACCAGATAACATAGCCTCTGATATCACATTAGAAAACCCCTCAGTAAAAGACGATGACACAAAAATATCAATCTGCCTATAAAATTCACCAATACTATCTGTTTCAGGTAAAAAAACCACCACACCCCCAAAACCCAACACACTGATTTTATTTTTTATTTCCATGAAATATGCTTCATTTCGCACAGATCCAACAACCCTAAGCTCTATGTTATTATGCAATTTATAAACTTGCGCAAATGCTTCTACCAAATTAATATAATCTTTAGCATAATCAATTCTGCCAACCGCTCCAATAATGAATCTATCTGGACTATTAATTTTAGCACTACACTGTTTGGGCGTTACAAAATCTGCTGAAATTCCGTTATAAACCACCTCTATCTTAGATTTATAGCCATATCTTAGCATCACTTCTTTACCTGCAGATGAATTAGCTATTATTAAATCAGGAATTCTAGATAATAATCGCTCTAACTTATGCTCTAAACGCATAGATAACCTATACTTACTTAACTCTAAATCAGCACTACGTTTCCCCCAAACTAATTTAATCCTTGGATGCAATAATTTATATAAAGCAGCAAAAATATTTGATAACTCTAAAAAAGAATACACGACATCTGGTGATGCTTTATTAATTATAGTATTTAGTCGATATAAAAAACCTAAAATATCATACCGAGATTTTTTTTCTACACTTAATACCTTAGCACCTGAATCAATCAATAGTCTATAATTAAAATTATTACTATTATTCACAATAGAATAATATGTTAACACTGTAATCTCATGACCTAACTTAGCTAACCCAGAAGCTAGATATGAAAGTTGCCGCTCTGCCCCACCTTTATCAAGTGTTCTAATTAGAAATAATATTTTCATTTTTTATCTCAAGCAAATATGAATAAAATAACATAAAATAGATTAAATTAGTGAAAGCAAAACCCAACATAAATGGCCTTTTAACCTCAACAACTAAGTATACAACTATTAACAAATAAAAAAAAGATTTATCGGACTTAATTTTAGAAATCAACTTTTGTAAGAAATACAAATTACTTCCATAAAATAACACACAACCAACCACCCCATAAAAGAAGATGCTTCTAACATAGCCAGAATCAGTTTGCATATAATTCGTTGAATCACTATTTTGATATATACCATCACCAAATAAAAATGTTTTTAGTGTTTTTGGGATGAATAACATATTCTGCAACAAATCATTACTACTTTTAGACTGACCAGAAAGAAACTCAAATGCATAATCAATAATTATATTAAATTTAGGTCCCAGAGCATCAGAACCAATAGACAATAAATATATAACAACTGGTGGTAAAATGGATAAATTAATAGCAATAAACCAAAGCATTTTCTTAGGATAAAAGAATGTAGCCACAGTTGTATACAATATAACTACCACAAGTCCAGTACGTCCAACAAAAACAATGCTAATAAAAGTCAGCCAAAATATAATAAAGTATTTATATTTATTTATACCACTAGACCGCATAAATAACCGTAAGCTAATAATAGGGCCCAAACTCAAAATCAGACTCAATCCATCACCACCAGAGTTTGAAAACCCTCGATAACGAGACTGCATGAGATCACCAATATCCTTAATATTTCCCATAGCTGGCAATAACTTAGTAGTCAAAGCATAAAACCCAGGAGAAAACACTGACAAATATACGCATATCGACTGAGCTATTAGAATACTCAAAATAAAATTTAAAAACTCTTGTTCATCAAGTACATAAAAATAAACAAAAATATATGCCCATATATACACAACTAATAAATATAAAAAATATCTCAAAAACATCGTATAAACGAAAGATGTATCTATACTATAGTTGAACATAACTGTTATATATGAGTAGGCAATGAGAATAATGCCAGACAGAAAAAAACCAAAAATACGTTTATCCAATTTTAATGATATTTTAAAATTATTTAAATAAAAAAAATATAAAAATGTCACCAAACCAAATATATGAATAACTGGTACAGCAAAACTTAACCCAAAAATAAAGATAAATAATCCAATAAATACCAGTTTTTGACTAATAAAAGTGGTATTAATACCTGCTGAATACCTAATTTTATTCATTGTCGTTACTTAACTTTAATAAAATTAAAAAAACTCACCTTTAAAAACATAATAATATTTTTCCAATACCATGGACAAATTTGGAATGCTATTTTATAATATTTTTTATTATAATATTTACCTAATGCCCTAAATACTCTTGAAATACCTAGCAATGCTTCAACACTACATTTTGGATAAGTATAAATAGATTTAAAGTAAGCATTTAATTGATCAATTTGATTTTGAGGTAAATAATTTGAATTAATACTGGTAACATTAGTAACGTTTGAAGCATGACGCCTATATCTAGACATAACTTTATTTATATATACAAGTCTGTATTTTGTATTACACCCTAACATCTGAATAATTTGATAAAAATCAGAGGCGACAGGAAGTGATTCGTCAAACTTAAATATTTTACTTTTTCTAACCATAACTGTACAGGCACAGAAAAAACAGCCATTCCTTAGCACAGATTTAATGTCTGCAGAATATAAAGCTTTATGATTATCAGAAAATTTCCCTAAAATTAAATTTGTCGAATCTTCAAATATTTCGGCATCTGTATAACTAGCAACAACATCAGTTTTATCCTTCATCGCATTCACTTGAGATTCTATCTTTTCTGGTAGGAATAGATCATCTCCACCACAATATGCAATATATTCACCATCACATAAATCTAAGCATTTATTGCAATTTTTTGTAATACCTAAATTAGTTTGATTAATGTTATATTTAAACTTATTACCTAATTTCTCTTTATACTCAAATAATAGCTTATCAGTACCATCTGTTGAAGCATCATCCGAAATACAAATCTCAATATTGCGATAGGTTTGAGCTAAAAATGATTCTATCGCCTGACTCAAAAACTCTTTACCATTATATGAAATTACAAATATACTAACTAACGGTAAACTATTTTCACTCAAAATAAATATCCTTTTTTATATAATACAACAAACAACACAAAATAAATCATATAATTTAAGGCAAATGCCATAACTGCACCATCTGCACCAGTCATATTGATAAATACGTAACTCAGTAGCGGAAAGCTAACTCCAAATACTACTTCTGTTGCCATAAATATCTTTATTTTTGCTTTAGCTAATACTAAATAAGAAACTAGATAAGTTGCTATTTTGAAGCAGTCACCAGTTAACTGCCATGCAAACATATTACGCATAGAACCAAATGATTTGGCAAACAAAAGGTGAATAATAAAGTCACGTAAAAAATAAATAACTATTGCAGATCCAATAACAAAGGGCATAACTAGCTTATAGCCATTTCTGATTTCTTTGCTTATTTCATTTTTATCTTGTAAATTAGCCAGCTTAGGTAAAAAATAAGTCCCAAGCGCTGCATAAACAATCATCAAATAAGCATCAGATATTTTTTGCATTCCCTGCCAGCAGCCAGCCACGTCCCAAGAGGTATGACTAGCTAGATACCCACGGACAAACATCTGTGAGGTAGGAATCACACACATCGAAGTTAACGACATAGCAGTAAAACCAAGTAATTTTTTAAAGTAGAATTTATCAAATTTACCAAAAAAATTACTCAACTTAAACCAAGCTTGCTTATGAACAAAAAACACAATCACAAAAAAAGTAATTGATTGACTAGTTACAATTGCCAATAATGCACCATAAACTTTATATTGATAAACCAAAGCTATTGTAATTAACAATCCAAGTGTGCTGTTTAAGGTATTAAGTAAATTAAAGCGCTTAATTTCGTGTAAACCGTTTAATATATTCAAGAATAGACTATTCGCAACATAAAAACCTAAGCTAAATGCAAAAACAACTAAGATGCTACCGTATTTCACATCATGAAAAAACTCTTGTGCCAACCAGTTATGAAAAACCAGCAATCCGATTATAACTGGAATGCTTAATATTACAGAAACCCAAGTAACCGTATGCCAAACTTTATATAACTCCTTTGGGTTATCTTTATATTGAGAGGTATATTTAATTATCCCAGTTGAAATACCGCCTAAAGCTAAAACCATAACTATATTATTAAAATTACTAAATTGTCCAATTAATGCAATACCTACAGGACCAACTAAAACGGCAACAACTTTCATAGACACAAAACCATTTGCTAAACGAATTAGTGTTGCTAGCGCTGACCAAGAAACAGTTGACTTTAATTTCATTATAAATCTCGGATGATTTTAGCAGGATTACCACCAATTATTACATTTGCAGGGAAGCTTTTTGTAATTACTGCACTATTTGCAACCACAGAGTTCTCACCTATAGTAACACCTTTTAATATTGAAACATTATTACCAATAAAAATATTTTTTTCTAATATTACAGGCTTACATTTATAATCAGAAGAAAGACGGTTATCTGCGTCAAGACCATGAAAATCACTATCTATACATGAAAAATTTGTACCAATTAAACAATTATCTTTAATAATAATACTTGTTTTATCTGCACAAATAAAAGCATTATTATTTATCCAAACATTTTTACCAATATATATTTGGCTATCATTGCTCCTAGCGTCTAAATATATATAACTACTAAAATAATATGGCGAACGCCAAACGCCTAGATTAGCCCCATCAATTTTTATACTACCATCTCCAAGACTTAATATTGGCGAATAAGCTCGAAATTTTCCAATTATTTTGTTAGTTGATAACAAAGAATATTTAATTTTTCTAGGAATAATAAACAAACTAATTGGCATCTGATTTAACAATCGTGCTATTCTTCGCGTTATTTTAAGAATAATATTCATTATTTAGATTTTTTCTTAAGTATTTTTGACCGGTTCTGATTTTTCTATTTCCGTGAGTTCAACAACAAAGCTGGCAATAAATCGTTCAGGATTATTTCCACCATTAAATAATTTCACTTAGTATTTATTCACAACATCAATCACATACTGCGTTTGCTCAAGTGTCTGCACAGGACTAAGTGGTAAGCTAATTACTTCACGATGGATTTGTTCACTAACAGGTAAGCTTAGATGATTTAACTCTTTGTATGCTTCTTGTTTATGTGGAGGGGTTGGGTAATGAATTACTGTGCCAATACCATTATCTGCTAGATACTTTTGAAACTCATCACGATTTGCTGTACGCACTACAAATACATGCCAAACATGGCTATTTTCGCCAAGCTCTACTTGTGGTAACGACGCTATTTTTGGATTAGTGATTTGCTCACGATACATTTTTGCGATAACTCGACGTTTTTCGGTATCCTCATCTAGTTTAGCTAATTTCACATCCAAAATTGCTGCTTGTAATTCATCTAAACGGCTGTTAATACCTTTGTACATATTTTTGTATTTTACTTCACTACCATAATTAGCTAAAGCTCGAATTGTATAATCAAGTTGAACATCATTGGTTGTAACTGCACCACCATCACCGATTGCGCCAAGGTTCTTGCCTGGGTAAAAGCTAAATCCGCTCGCATCAGATAAATTACCACTGCGTTTATCTTGGTAATAAGCACCATGCGATTGTGCGCTATCTTCAATTACTTTTAGATTATACTTTTTAGCTAATTCCCAAACTTTAGCCATAGGTGTAATTTGACCATAGAGGTGAACTACCATAATTGCTTTGGTTTTTGCTGTAATTGCTTGTTCGATTTTATCTACATCGATCAAATAATTATTTATACTTGGTTCTACTAATATCGGAGTCATATCGTTTGCTGAAATGGCTAAGATACTCGCAATATAGGTATTGGCTGGTACAATTACTTCATCGCCAGCATTCATAACACCTAGCTCTTGATAAGCCCGCAATATCAAAATCAATGCATCAAGTCCATTCGCAACACCAATGCAGTGTTTAGTTCCGCAGTAGTTAGCAAAATTTTGTTCAAACTGTTTGCAACGACTACCATTGATATACCATCCACCATTGATGACTTCATCAATTGCTTGGTTTATTTCTGTGTAATCTTTTAAGTTTATTTGTTTTAAGTCTAAGAATGGTACTTGCATGGTCATCTCTTAATTTAATAAAAATTTATAATATTGGTCATATTTTAACTGTAAATATTGTGATTTGGTTAATTCAAAGAATGTTTCAATATCATCTTGGTGTATTATTTTACTACCAAAACGCTCATAAAATTGTTTAGCTCTCTTATTTGCAGTATGAACCTTAAATTGGCATAAATCAAGTCTTAACTCATTAAACGCAAAATCATATGATAAAATCATTGAATCTAATGCTGTATATTTTGGGCGGTTTTCTGACAAAACCCAGCTACCCCACGTAAATGATTTATTCTCATAATTAATGTCATAAACCCTAACCATACCAACTGCTTCAAATCTTTTATCCATTACAATAAAGTAGTAATCTAGGCCTTGTTCTTCACGTTGCTTATAACTAATTATCCAATCTCGTTGCATTTGTATATCTGGTGAAACAGCCGATAAAAATTGATTAAGCCTTTTATTTTGACGCAACGACAAAATAAACTCAGCATCATCAACATTAACTAAGCGTAAATAAGTATTTTGTGTTTGTAACATTCTACGCTAAACCTGTTTTGCTTTTAATTTATTTATCTCGGTAGTGAAATCTTGATAGCTACGCATATAATCTGATTCATCATAAAAATCATTCGCTAAAACCATCAAAACACAATCAGGGCTAAAATTAAACATTTCATGCCAAACATAAGGTGGTAACATCAAACCAGTATAATTATTATCTAGTTTAATTACTTCAACACTATAGCCATCATCCATCAAAAACTCACAGCTTCCACGGACGCATACTGCCATTTGTTGCAAAGTATGATGTGCGTGAAAACCTCGTCTAATTCCATCTTTGGTATCACACAAATAATAAACTCGCTTAATTTCAAATGGTATCTCTTTGTTATTTTCCATAACAACTAAGCTACCGCGATCATCACCTTTTTTTTGAAAATTAATTAATTGACTTTTCATTATCTACCTCAACAATAATTTTTTTACGATTACGTAGAATAAAATACACACTACTCGATATCAACCCCAAGATAAGACCACCAACTACAAGCTTTGAACGTTTTGGTTTGGATTTATATAATGGAATCACCGCAGGATCAACTACTTGAATCCCAACAGGGGTTAATTCACTTACGCTATCCAAACGGTTAGCCTCATATTGACGAGCGATAATTTTATACACTTCTTGACGGAACATCACATCGCGCATTAACCCTGCGTATTGCTTGGCTAATTCTGGTGCCAAACCCGCAGGTACACCAATTGGATCAGGCGAAGCAGAATTATTTAATTTATCTAACTGCCCCTTATAACTTGCAATCTGCGAATTTAACTCAATATAATCAGGGTTATCTGGGCTCGCATACAAATTCATCGCTTGCAATTGAGCTTGTGCCACCACTAACTGCGCTTGTAATTGCGTTGCCAAATTTGCAACTATACTAACTTGCTGTCCAGCAAGAATTCCATTCTTCAACGCAAACTGTTTAACCGCCTCTTCAGCATTATTTAAACTGGATTCAGCTTTATCCAATTGTTGATTGAAAAATTGATATTTGATATTACTTTTACCATAAGAAATATTACTTACCATTTGCCCAAGTGCAATCACATAATAATTCGCCAGCGATGCCGCCAACTTAGGATCTCTATCATCAACATCAATTTCAATAAAGCCACTTTTCATATCAGGAATAAAATTAACTTTACCATCCAAAGTACGGCGAGTTAATTCAATATCTTTTTGCTTTAATAACTTTTGCAAATCAAATTTACTGATAACCAAATCTTTCATTGCATTAGTTTTCATAATCGCAATCGTAACATCCGCATCAGTTTTCTGACTAAGCAAGCCACCGCCACCACCAAGAGCAGCTAGACCACCAATCAATTGTGCAGCTCCTGAACCAGCATCCGTCAGCTTCGGTGGATTAATAATCGTCGCGGCGGTAAAAATTGGCGTTGCGATCAGACAATAAACTATCGCAATTAACGTGGTTATACCTGTACTAATTGCTATCCGTTTTTTATTCTCTTTGAGAACTAAAACTACTTTACTTAAATCAATTTCTTTTTGCTGTGCTTGCATATTTGATATCATGTCTTTATTTTAAAAAACCAAGCTAAATTCTGCTAGACTTGGCTAAGTTTTAATTATTAGCGATTAAATAATACCACTGTTTGTGCTGTATTTGCTAAAATTTGCGTCCAATTCATTATGTTTTGTACCATCCCGCCAATTTGAATTTGTTGCGGTACGATCACAACGTCCCCTGGGTTCAGGCTCCGACTCGTGAAACCACCAAACCATCCCGCTTGCTGTTTACTATATAAGGTTCCATCAGCCCGCAACACATATTCACTTGAGGCATCCGCAAATTGATTTTCAGTTCCAGCCAGTCCAATATAATCCCCGACGCTATAATCCGCTTTATACATAAACGTTGCCGGATTATAAACCTGTCCAACCACATTTACCGTATCTGGACGCGGTGGAATATATATCGTATCACCATTTTCAAGTTTAAAATCAGGTAAATCTGTAACTTTAACTTTCCCCGATCCCAAATTTAAAACCACACGACCACTTGGCTTAATTTGGCGCATTTTATCAATAAAACCCAGTTGTTGTTGGATAGCTAAGCTTTGAACTTTTGCCTGATCACTCGAAGTCACATTAGAGGTAGCAGTACTCGCTTGTGCCATCAAGCTTTGTTGTGCCTGATCCAACATCTGCGCTAAGGATGCAGCTTGTTGTTTTTTCACCGAGTCTCGCGTTAATTCAGTACCAAACACATAAGCTTTCTCTGATACACCACCCGCCGACTCTATTACATCACGTAAACTCTGACCGTTCTTAAGCTCGTACACACCTGGTGACGAAACTTCGCCATCAACAAAAACATAAATTGAACCACCCGCGGTTGCTGTTCGCACATCTTTTGCCGATAATACATTAATAATGTCCCCAGGCTCTAGGGCAAGATTATTTGCTGGGTCTCCTGCAATAGCTTTTTTTAGATTAAACGGAATAATATGACTCGCAAAGGTTTCTGGATCAACACGTACAATTAATGCATAATTCCAATTAATATCTGAAGCAGGTATTGCAACAGGTCCTGCCATAAATAAATTTTGCCCACCACCAAAGACTGAATTAGTTGCATTGGATTGATTTTGATTGGACTGTAAACCTGTGGTCATATTTAAGCCACCAGCACTGGATTGAGCTTTAGTTTTTTCAACTCCGAGCTGCGTCATTGCATTATCACGACCATAGGTATTATAAGCAAAGCTATTATAGAAACTTGTAGTTAATAAGGCCTCTTGATTTGGAATCACATCTTGGACATGCATACCAGATTTAAATCCCATCCTGGTTGGATAGGCAACATTACCAATGACAGCAATGCTATTTTCATAACGATTTTGAGTTTTAAAGAAATGAATAATCGCGCCATCACTTAATGGCATCAGCACAGCTTGCTCAGTAGCATAATTATTAACGCTGATTGCTTTATTATTGCCAATTGTCTCAATTACGACCTTATCGGTTTTAGCCTCACTGCTATAACCACCCGCAAAACTAACTAAATCCTTTAAGTTCTCGCCTGGTTTCATCTCATAGATACCGGCACGCTTAACCCCATCAAAAATAGCAACTTCATCCCCCAAAGGTTGGAACATAATCACATCACCAGCAATCAACTGCACATCGTGACTATTATCCCCACGAATTAATAAATCATAGGCATCAAAGTGATCAATCACCTGCCCATTGCGCTTTAACTCAATATTTCGCATTGAACCAACATTTGAAGGTCCACCAACCGCAGCAATCGCATTTGATAAAGTTGATAATGAGCTTAAAGAATAAGTACCTGGACGGCTCGCCATTCCAGCTACACTAACACGTATCGTTTTAATCTTGCCAACGCTAGCTGATAAATCAAAATTACGATAGATTTTACCTAAGCGTTGCTTCATATAACCATCCAGCTCACCAGCACGAACTCCAGTTACAGGAACTTCGCCCAACTTTGGCACAAAAATAGTCCCATCTGGGCGAACTTTGCTACTAAGATTAGCATTAACTGCTCCCCATGATTGCATCCGTAACTCGTCCCCTGGTCCAATAACGTAATTACTCGGTACAGGAATATTTTGCTCTGGTGAAAATGAACTTGGGGTTCTAAACATGCCAGCACCAAATTTTTTAAGCCTTAAACCAGTACGTATGAATACATTGGTAATAAATGGATCATAACCTGCATTACTATTGGCACTATTAACTCCGCCACCGTTACCTCGAGCAAGAGCACGAGTTGCTTCATCTTTTTTCTTGTCTGAATCACCTTGGTCATCACCTTGATCATCACCTTGATCATCACTTAAATTAACTGCATCACTAGCAGATTGTGCCGCAGTAGCCTGAGCCGCACCACTATTAACAATCGGTGGTACCATCACACCTACTGCGGATCCAGCACCACCAGCACCACTACCTGCACTGTTAAAACCACCCAGTCCACTAAAGCTATTATCCCCACCACTAGCGACAGCTGCTCCTGCCCCATCATCGGCACAAGCTAAAGAAATTAAACTGAAATTAAGTACGATAAAAATTATTTTGCGCATATATTACTAAAAGCCTTACATTAGGGACAAATCACCATAAAAATCCAACATACATTATATCATAACATCACTATCTAATTTGTTACAATTAAATACCACTTATTAACTTTTTTACTTCTGTAGTAAATTTAAATACTCCATTAATGCCAAATTGTAACTTGGCATTATATAGTATTCATTCAGCTTGCTCGTATCCATAACTCCATATTGTGGACGCAATGCTTTAAACTTATACTCTGTATAACTAATCGGCTTAACTTTATCTGAATTATGTCCAGTTTGACTCAGTATTTCTTGTGTAAACTCAAACCAGCTACATGAACTGCTACTCACGCAATTATAAATCCCATATTCCGTCACAGCTTGATCAATTAGTGCTTTAATTGCTCGCGCGATATCCAAAGTATGAGTTGGACAAGTTAGCTGATCATCAATAACCGCCCAACTATCTTTTTCATTAGCTAGACGCAGCATTGTAGTTACAAAATTACCACCTTTACCCGAACCTCCGGCAACACCAAACAATGATGAAACACGTAAAATAAAATACTTGGAAGCATAATTGCTTACCGCAATCTCACCGGCGTATTTACTCAGACCATATACATTCAAAGGATTTGGTTGATCAAGCTCTGTATATGGACGATTGCAACTACCATCAAAAACATAATCCGTAGAAATATGAATCAGTGTAATTTCATGTACTTGGCAAAACTTGGCTAGTTGAACCACAAAACCACTATTAATAACAAAAGTTGTTTGTGGATTATCTTCACATCCATCAACATTGGTAGTCGCAATGCAGTTAATAATATAATCAGCATCCGCATACTGCTCTAATTGATACAGCACATCAAAACTCGCAGCATCAACATCAGCATGAGTTGAAGCAATCAATTCATGCTCCAAAGCAAGCACCTTAATTAGATCACTCCCCAGCTGGCCATTGCTACCTAAAACTACAATTTTAGCCATCAGTTACGCCCTGTATAATTTTGTTCAATCCATGTTTGATATTCACCGCTTAAAATATGCTGAACCCAGTCTTGATTATCTAAATACCACTGTACGGTCTTCTTGATTCCAGTTGCAAAGTTCTCCTCAGGTTGCCAACCAAGCTCTGCCTGGATTTTAGTTGGATCCATTGCATAGCGAAAATCATGACCCGCGCGATCAGTCACATAAGTTATTTGCTCCAGATAAGATTTAGCATCATTACGCGGCTTTAACTCATCCAAAATTTGACAAATTCCTTCAACGACCTGTAAATTAGTCCGTTCATTATGACCACCGATGCAGTAGCTCTCACCAAGTTGACCTTTTTCATAAGCCAAGATTATTCCTTTAGCATGATCTTCAACATATAACCAATCACGGATATTGTCACCTTTACCATAAATCGGTAACTCTTTACCCTGTAGCGCGTTATTAATCACTAAGGGGATTAATTTCTCTGGAAAATGATATGGTCCATAATTATTAGTACAATTAGTAATTACTATAGGGAAATCGTAAGTATGAAACCAAGCTTTAACCAATAAATCACTACTGGCTTTAGATGCAGAGTATGGGCTACGTGGATCATATGGTGTAGTTTCTACAAAATACCCCTCATCACCTAGTGAACCAAATACCTCATCCGTTGAAATATGTACAAATTTAAATTGGCTTTTATCGTTCAATTGACTATAATATTCACGTGCGCAATCTAACAAATTAAACGTACCAACGATATTAGTTTGAATAAATTCACCAGGGCCAACAATCGAACGATCGACATGACTCTCAGCCGCAAGATGCAAGATACCCACTGGTTGATAATCTTGAAAAATTCGGCTAATTTGCTCTTTATCGCAAATATCAACTTGCTCAAAAGTATAGCGCGGGTCATGACTAATTTCTTTCAACGACTCTAGATTACCCGCATAAGTTAATTTATCAATATTTACCAAATGGTAATCACTATGATTAATTAATTGACGTACTACCGCTGAACCAATAAATCCCGCACCACCAGTTATCAACAAAGTTTTTTTACTCATCTTTAGTTACTCACATAATTAAAATTAATTTCAGCATCTTTTAATAGTGGTTGTTTTTGATCTTTATCTGATAAAAGCAACTCACCTAACACAGGCCATTCAATGCCAATTGCTGGATCATCATATTTAATCCCACGATCACATTCTGGTGCATATTCACCAGTAGTTTTGTATAAAAACTCGGTATCATCTTTTAAAGTGACAAAACCATGCGCAAAACCAGCAGGAATCCACAACATATATTTATTTTCCGCAGATAAATCGCAGCCAAACCACTTACCAAAAGTTGGCGAACCACGGCGAATATCTACCGCGACGTCAAAGACTGCACCACTCACACAACGAACTAATTTACCTTGTGCTTTAGGATTAAGCTGAAAATGCAAGCCACGCAAGACTCCTTTGGCTGATTTTGAATGATTGTCTTGAATAAACTCTGGGGTGATTCCATTAGCTTGAAAGAGAGACTTACGATAGCTTTCCATAAAAAAACCACGTTCATCACCAAATACTTTAGGTTTAACTAAAATCACTTCTGGAATAAAGGTTTTAATAAACTCCATTACTTCACCACTCGACGTAAATATTCCGCGTATGTTGATTTACCCATAGTCCCGACTTTCTCCAAAATCTCAGCTTTACTCAACCAGCCTTTATGCAATGCAATTTCCTCAAGACAAGCAATCTTAATTCCCTGACGCTTCTCCACCGTTTGAATAAAATTAGATGCCTCCAATAGGGAATCATGAGTACCTGTATCTAACCAGGCAAATCCACGTTGCATAGTGACTACATTTAATTTACCTTGTTCAAGATAAATTTTATTCAAATCAGTAATCTCCAATTCACCGCGCGCTGATGGCCTAACTTGCTTAGCTAAAGTTACAACATCTTTATCATAAAAGTACAATCCTGTAACCGCAAAATCTGATTTAGGTTCAACTGGTTTTTCCTCCAGACTAATCGCTTTGTGCTCATTATCAAACTCAACCACACCATAACGTTCGGGATCAGCAACCTGGTAAGCAAAAACTGTTGCACCAACCCCTGATTGTGCAGATTTTAAAAGTGCCGTAATTCCACTACCATGATACATATTATCGCCTAAAATCAGACATGCAGGCGCACCATCTAGAAACTCTTCGCCAATTAAAAAAGCCTGTGCTAAGCCATCTGGACTTTCTTGTACTGCATAACTTAATTTAATTCCAAAATTACTTCCATCCCCCAACAACTGTTCAAAACGCCCTATATCTTGCGGCGTAGAAATAATTAAAACCTCTTGAATCTCTGCCAGCATCAAAATAGACAATGGGTAATAAATCATTGGCTTATCATAAACTGGAAGCAGCTGCTTTGACATAGCTAATGTTGCAGGATGCAATCTACTACCACTACCACCAGCTAAAATAATTCCTTTATACTGACTTTTCATCTTAATTTCCTTTTAATCTATTTAGTAAACTAATGGCAACGAAACTTTTTTACCATCTCTAGCTGAAATATAAATTGCAATCAGCAACTCCAAAGATCGCAAACCTTCACGGCCATCTGTTAGCGGTTCTTCTAACCCTCTTAACGTTGCTAACACATTGGAATAATACAGTGGATGACCAAAACCATAGACCGAAGTGGTTGCATAATTCGCCTCTAAAACACCTTCATCTTCTGGTCTTTTGTCTGCAAATTCCCAATGTTCGATCTTATTGACCGCCATACCACCAATCTTCACAGTTCCAGTCTCACCCAATATTGTAATTGAACCTTCCAAATTTTTTGGATAAGTTAACATTGATACATTCATCGTACCTAATGCTCCACTACGATACTTAATCGCTAAAACACCACTATCCTCAGTTTCGATATTGCGTGCTAATGTAGCAGTATAACTTTGCACTGATTCAACCGAACCAATTAACCACTCCATTAAATCAACATAATGTGAAGCCTGATTCATAAACGCACCACCATCAAACTCCCAAGTTCCGCGCCAAGCATCATTATCATAATAGGCTTGCGGGCGAGTCCAGAACACATTACATGCTACCGAATAAATGCGTCCAAAACGACCTTCATCAATAGCTTTTTTAACCATCTGTATAGTTGCATTTCGGCGATTTTGTTTAACCACAAATAAACGAACGCCAGCTTTATCACAAGCTTTAACCATTTCGACACCATCTTGCATTTTGGTTGCCATTGGCTTTTCTGTCACCACATGAAATCCAGCTTCAGCACAAGCAATAGCTTGGCTTGGATGCAATCCACTTGGTGTAGTCAAAATAACAACATCAAATCCGCCCGCAGCCAATAAATCATCTAACGAGTAAAATGTGGCTGCATTGTACTTAGCTGCAGCTTCATTCGCGCGACTAGTTACGATATCACAAACAGCAACTAACTCACACTCATCTGCGTATTGTTCCAGTGAACCAAAATGATTTGCTGCTATTCTCCCACAACCGACTAATGCAAATTTAATTTTTCTTCCTGTAATAGCTTTATATTTGCTAAGCATTATATACCTTTATTAAAATTTCACATAATTATACTATAAATTTATACTATAAATAAAAAAAGCCGCACCCAAAGGAGCGGCTTGTCGCTGATTAATTGATTTAAAGAATTAACGACTAATCAGTTGAGTGCAGTACATCATCACTGAACTTGGTAAAATACCAATTATAAGCAATAATGCGGTATTAACTAATAAAACCGAACGAGTTAAAATACAAGCATCAGCAACTTCTAGTGTTCTGACTGGCTCATCAAAATACATAACTTTAACCACGCGAATGTAGTAGAAAGCACCAATTAATGACATAATCACCGCAAAAACAGCAATTGGCACCAGTCCACTTGACACCAAAGCGGCCAAGATTTTAAATTTAGCATAGAAACCAACCAACGGTGGAATACCAGCCATAGAGAACATCACCAACATGATAACTACAGCATAAACTGGATGCGTTTTACTTAGACCTTTAAGATCTTCAAGTTTTTCGCATTCAAAACTACCTTTGGATAACATGGTCAATACACCAAAACCAGCCAAAGCAGTCAGCGAGTAGGTTACCACATAAAATAACGTTGCAGAAATTCCTTCAACATTTACGGTTACAAAGCCTAAAGCGACAAAACCCATATGCGAAATGGTTGAATAACCAAGCATACGTTTAATATTAGTCTGAGCAATCGCAATAATGTTCCCAAAGAATAATGATAAGCACGCCAAAATTAAAAGCATTACTGACCAGGCTGGATTAAGAATAACTAAGCCACCGATTAAGAAGCGAATTAAAAATACTACCGCAGCAATTTTAGTTAAACTACCAATAATCGTTGCCACCGCTAACGGTGAACCTTCATATACATCTGGCACCCACATATGGAATGGCACCAAACCAAGTTTAAACACCAAACCAGCAACAATAAATACCAAACCAAATGACAGTAACTCTTGGTTCGTATTATTATGTACCAGCATCGCGCGAATGATATCTTCTAGCTGTAAATAACCACCCGTCGCACCATAAATGAACGAAATACCATACAATAAAATACCAGAAGCTAAAGCACCTAAAATAAAATACTTCATTGCAGATTCAGTTGCTTTAACATTATCACGATGCAAAGCAATTAAGCCATACAAAGCAAGCGAGAATAATTCTAAACCAACATATAATACCAACATATTGTCTGCTGAAATCATGACCATCATTCCTAATACAGAGAAAAGGAAGATGGCATAAAATTCGCCAGTTTGGAATTTTTTATCTTTTACATAGCGTTTAATATACAACACGGCAACAAAAGAAAATAAATACGTAAATAACTTGGTGCCAGTAGCTAAATTATCTAGAATAAACATGTTATTAAAAGTTAATTGAGTTACACCATGATCAACATGACGTTGCAGCACAAAGCAACCAATTAAAGTAACTAACGTTAAGACTAAATTAATACCTTTTTGCGACTCACGCGTAAAAGCATCAACCATCAACAACACCAAAATCATAATGGCCATAAATATTTCCGGTAATACCGGGATTAAATTTGGATAAGTCATCGTTTCACCTCTGCTTAAATTTTGCTTAGCGCAACTTGGTTAATTAGTTGGCCAACCGAGGTATGCATTTTAGCCACAAAAATATCTGGACACACACCCATTACTATTACCGCAATTGCCAATACAGCTAAAATCAAAAACTCGCGCTTATTAACATCGTCCATTTCATCAACATGACTATTCGTCACATTACCAAAAATAGTTCGTTTATACATCCACAACGTGTAACCAGCGCCAATTATTAAAGTTAAGCCAGCTAAAATTGCCGCAATAAAGTTCGCTTGTACCGCACCCATGATCACCATGAATTCACCAACAAAACCAGATGTACCAGGCAAGCCAGAATTAGCCATGGCAAACAACATGAAGAACGCAGCAAAAATTGGCATTTTATTCACCACACCACCGTAATCGGCAATATTACGCGAATGAACACGATCATACATTACGCCAATACAAAAGAACATCGCAGCTGACACGAAACCATGCGAAATCATTTGTGTAATTGCACCTTCAAGTGCCCAAGTATTCAAAGTACCATTCACAAACAAAAAGCAACCCAACGTGACAAAACCCATATGTGAAATTGATGAATAAGCCACCAGTTTTTTCATGTCTTTTTGAACTAACGCTACCAAACCGATGTAAACAATTGCAATTAATGATAATACAACCATTAACCCAGCTAACTCACGTGAAGCATCCGGTACGATCGGTAAAATAAAACGTAAGAAACCATAACCACCAATTTTCAAGGTAATTGCGGCTAAAACCATTGAACCACCAGTTGGCGCTTCAGGATGGGCATCTGGTAACCACGTATGTAGCGGCCACATTGGAACTTTTACCGCAAACGATAAAAAAAACGCGATGAAAATTAAAGTTTGTACACCTAAAGTTAGTGGTAAACGGTAGTAACTTAGAATTTCAAAACTGCCATGACTTTGAGTGTACAAATAAATCAATGCAACTAACATTAACAATGAACCAATTAAAGTGTATAAGAAAAATTTAATCGCAGCATACACACGATTAGTACTTCCCCATACCCCAATAATTAAATACATTGGAATTAACATCGCTTCGAAGAATACATAAAACAAAATTGCATCTAAAGCACAGAATGAGCCACTGATAAAACCAGTCATCATTAAGAACATTGCATTGTATAAAGCAACTTTTTGTTTAATTACTTTAAACCCAGCCAAAATAACTAAAACTGTAATAAAATTATTTAATACCACAAACGGCATAGAAATACCATCTACACCTAGGTGGTAATTAATATTTAAACTTCCAACCCATGGCGTCATCTCACCAAATTGCATTGTAACTTGATGCGAATCAAAATATTGGAACAAAATTAACGAAAAAACTAAAGCAACCAATGAGCCAAATAGAGCTACATAACGCGCCAAACAATCATTTTTGCTAAACACTAAGGTGATGAAACCAAAAACAATCGGTGTCCAAATGGTTAAGCTTAATAAATAATTCATCATTATAATCACATCCTTAGTGTAAAATTAAACTAGTACAGAATGTTAACAAAATCAACACACCCAACACCATATAGGTAGCTGCACTGTTAACATAACCAGTTTGAGCACGTCTAAAGATTTTGGCAAATACCGCCACCACTCGTGCCGAACCATTAACGATCAAACCATCAATCAAGAAGATATCGCCAACTTTCCATAACACTTTACCAAGTCCGCGCGCTAAAGGAGCAAATATATTAATAAACAAATCATCCATAAAGTATTTACGTTCCATAACATAAATTACTGGTTTGAAAATTGACTTGATCACTGATACAAATGCTGGAGATTTATGCGCAATAAAGGCTAAAATAATTCCAGATAATGCAAGGTAAACTGGTAATTCATGTAAACTTGCAATCATCATATGAATTGGCGTAATTGGATCTTCAGCTAATTTATCCGCAAAGAAACTTGCATTAAAAATAGCATCATGGAAAAACTGTCCTGGAACAAATTTATCAAATGCTACCCAACCAATAATCACCGATGGAATTGCTAACAAAATTAATGGCAAGGTAATAACCCATGGTGATTCTTTTGGATTGGCATCATGATGACCATGATCGTCATGAGCATGTGCATCATCGTGATGATCGTTGTGCACATCACGGAAACGCTCTTTACCATGGAATGTCATAAACAATTGACGGAAGCTATAACAAGCAGTTACGATTACAGCAGCATACGCACAGAAAACTACAAACGAGCTACCAAACATACCATGCTCATGAGCATTACTAGCCGCTTCCAAAATCATATCTTTTGAGAAGAAGCCTGCAAATGGTGGAACACCAGCTAAAGCCAAATTACCAATAATTGTTACAACATAAGTAATTGGCATATATTTCCATAAACCACCCATTTTGCGCATATCTTGTTCGTGATGCATAGCGACAATCACTGAACCAGCAGCTAAGAATAACAGTGCTTTGAAGAAAGCGTGCGTCATTAAATGGAAGACACCAACAGAGTAAGCCCCACAACCCAAGGCAATAAACATATAGCCCAGTTGTGATAACGTTGAATAGGCAACTACACGTTTAATATCATTTTGAATTAAACCAAGTAAACCTAAGAATAAAGCATTAATCGCACCAATAATCGCAATAAATGACAATGCGGTAATTGATAAATTATACATTGGCGATAAACGTGCAACCATAAAGATACCAGCCGTCACCATTGTTGCAGCATGAATCAAAGCTGAGATCGGCGTTGGACCTTCCATTGAGTCTGGCAGCCAAACATGTAATGGAAATTGTGCTGATTTACCCATTGCACCAACAAAAAGCAATAAACAAATTACAGTAATTGCACTCCAACCAGTATTTAAGAAGGTTACACCACTAATTTCATTTAATTTAGCAAACACTTCAGCATAGTTTAAAGTACCAAAATAAGCTAAAATTAAACCAATTCCGAGTAAAAAGCCTAAATCACCAATTCGATTAATTAAGAATGCTTTCAAATTAGCAAAAGTTGCTGATTCGCGTTTAAAATAGAAACCAATTAATAAGTATGATACTAATCCAACACCTTCCCAACCAAAGAATAATTGGATGAAGTTATTTGCCATTACTAGCATAATCATCATAAAGGTAAATAATGAAATGTAACTAAAGAAACGTGTATAGCCTTCTTCGTGTTCCATATAACCAATAGTATAAACGTGTACCATCAATGAAACTGACGTTACTACAGTTAGCATAGTTGCAGTTAAACTATCAACCAAAATACCAACTGAATAAGATTGTGAGCCAACCGTTAGCCACGTATATAAAGCTCCATCATAATGTAAGCCATGATTTAAAACTTGACTTAATAAAACATACGAAGCTATCGTTGAGATTAAAACACCCAAAATAGTTAGAGTATGGCTAATTTTTTTGCCTAAAGCAAAGCCAAACAATCCAACTAACGTTGAAGAAATCAACGGAGATAAGATAATCGTTAAATATAAAGGTATTCCTGTCATGTTGCTAATCCCAAAAAATTAACCCTTAAGTTGATCCATGTCTTGGACATTGATTGATTTTAAATTACGGAATAAAATAATCAAGATCGCTAAACCAATTGCAGCTTCAGCCGCGGCCACCGTCAATGTAAAGAAGACAAAGATTTGTCCAGCTACATTATGTAAGAAAGTGGAGAACGTAATAAAGTTAAAATTAACGGCAAGTAGCATCAACTCGATTGACATTAACACCACGATAATATTTTTACGATTAAGGAAAATACCCATCACCGATAAAGCAAATAAAATCGCAGATAAAACTAAATAATGCGTAATTCCTATCATTGCTGCTCTCCCTTAGATTCAACTTCAGCATCCATTTTTACCATTGTAAAACGAGTCCGACTATCAGTTGCAACTTGTTTCGCAATATTTTGGTATTTGGCATCTTTTTCTGATTTACGTAAAGTTAAAGCCACTGCAACAACTAAACCTAATAACAACAGCATTGAAGCCAACTCAACTGGGTATGAATATTGCGTATACAACACCCAACCTAGTTTGTTTGAATTACTGATTTGGCTAACTGGGTCTGCATTAGCAACTTCAGTTACAACTGGATTTTTCAACATTACAATTAACATTTCAAGAAGCACCACCACTCCAAGCACTAAAGCTAGCGGTAAATTCTTCCAGAAACCTTTACGTAATGCTTCTAAATCCACATCCATCATCATTACAACGAAAAGGAATAAAACCATAACCGCACCGACATAAACCAAGATTAAAGTTAACGACAAAAATTCTGCCCCTAACATCATCCATAAACATGCAGCATTCACAAAAGCTAAAACTAAAAACAATGCAGCATGCACAGGGTTTTTAGCTGTGATTACACGTAATCCGCTAAGTAGCAAGATTACTGAAAACACATAAAATAAAATACTAGTTACATCCATTATGAAACCTCTTCCTAGCGATACTTGTGATCGACTTCTTTTGAACCAGCAATAATACTTTCGTATTTATCACCAATCGCAAGAAGCATCTCTTTGGTATAAAATAAATCACCACGTTTTTCGCCGTGATATTCATGAATTGGAGTCTCAACAATTGCATCAACTGGACACGCTTCTTCACAGAAACCGCAGAAAATACATTTAGTTAAGTCAATATCATAACGTGTTGTACGACGCGTTCCGTCATCACGTTCATGAATGTCAATTGTAATAGCTAAAGCAGGACAAACTGCCTCGCATAATTTACAACCGATGCAACGCTCTTCACCGTTTGGATAACGGCGTAAAGCATGAAGAGCACGAAAACGTGGCGATAACGGTGTCTTTTCTTCTGGATAAAAAATTGTTGGCTTAGGACGTAGCATTACCTTCCAAGTTAAAGCCATACCTTTTAATAACTCAGTTAAAAAAAACGTTTTTATAAACTTTTTCATAGTACTTACCCTTATTGCCAAATGCTAAGCGGAGATACCATCCACGCACCAAGCACAAAAATCCAGACCAAAGTAATCGGTAAGAATACTTTCCAACCTAAACGCATAATTTGGTCATAACGGTAGCGCGGGAATGTCGCACGATACCAAATAAAACCAAAAAGTAAAATCAAGACTTTAATCACCAACCAAGCCATTGATTCATGACCAAGAATCCCCCAGCTATGTGGAAATGGCGATAACCAGCCACCGAGGAACATAATTGTCGTCAAAGCCGAAACTAAAATCATACTTGCATATTCAGCTAGCATAAATAAAGCAAATGGTGTACCAGAATACTCAACGTGGAATCCAGCAACAATCTCAGATTCACCCTCACACACATCAAAAGGTGCACGATTGGTCTCGGCAACTCCAGAGATAAGGTAAATCAAGAACATTGGAAATAAAGGAATCCAGTTCCATGATAACGCCGAACCAGCTAAACGTCCACCAGCCTGTGAGTTTACGATATCAATGAAATTCAAACTTCCCGACACCATAACCACACCAAGCAACGCAAAACCCATTGCTAATTCATACGAAATCATTTGTGCTGTTGCACGAATACCACCAAGGAAAGAATATTTAGAATTACCAGCCCAACCAGCCAAAATAATCCCATAAATCCCTAATGAACCAATTGCCGTTACATATAATACCCCAGCATTGACATCAGTAAAATACCAATCTGGATTAAACGGAACCACCGCCCAAGTTGCCAAGGCACAAATTAAAATTACCGCTGGAGCTAAAAAGAACACTGCTTTTGAAGCTTTAGCCGGAATAATAATTTCTTTAAATACAAATTTAAGTAAATCCGCAAAAGGTTGACATAAACCTTTTGGACCAACTCGGTTTGCACCAATCCGTGCATGCATGAAACCTAAAATACGACGTTCAGCCAAAGTTACATATGCCACCACTAAAGTTAGTGGCACAATAACTATAACTGCTTTAATTACATACCACACTACATATCCCAAGTCATGGCCTAAATAATGCTGTAATAAATCTATCATTTTGACTCTTTCTATTTAAGCGTTAACTTCAATAGCATCAAAGCTACCAGCAAATCCAACTGTAGTTGAATTTTTAGCTAGCAACACAACACCATCAGCTAAATCATTACACACATTCAAAGTAAATTTACGTTGCGCATGCGTTTGTTTAACCGTAACTTCTGCCTTATCCGCTAATCCTAAAGTTTTTGCTAAATTAGAATTTAATGATAATGTCGGCAATTTAGCCCATGGCGTTTGCTGCAATGAATTACTACGACGAACAATACTATCGGAATTGTAAATTCCATTAATCGCGAAGCGCACCAAACCATTTAATTGAGCAGGAACTACCGTTAAACTATCTGCTCTAACTTGGTTATTTAGATAGCTACTACTATCATTAAGATTAGTTAATTCAGCACGAACATCTTCAATGCTAGTATAATCAAATCCATCTAAACCTAGTTTATTTGCAATTACGCGTAAAATTTTCCAAGCTGGTTTTGATTCACCCATTGGACGAGTCACGCCATTAAATTTCTGCCAAGTTCCCTCAAGATTTACATACGATCCAGCTGTTTCACTAAATGGTGTAATCGGTAAAATCACATCCGCATATTCCAACATATCGTCATTAGTATATGCTGACATAACTACTACCGTTTCAGCTTTATTTAATGCTGCAATTGCTAATTGTGAACTATAAAAATCTTGCTCTAATTCAGTATTTAACAAAACATAAGCTTTACGTTGACTTTCCAACATTTGACGAGCATTCAAACCATTACTAGAATGGCCATTAAAAGTAGTCTGATACGGCGTGAAACCGACCAATTGTGCACCAACTTCATTTGCCATGCTTGGTAAAATACCACTCGTACCACCACTCACACGAGCTATTTCATTTGCCAAAGTTACTAATTCAGAGTAATTAGCTAAACTACGTGCCACACGACCTAAAAGAATCTGACCATTGTGTTTCACCAAACTCTCAGCAATTGCTTGAGCTTGCGTACCAACTACAACCTGACCTAAATTTACGTCACTTGATTTAGCTGTAATCGCCAATGCTGCTTTTAATATTTGTGCTAGAGCATAAGCAATTTCGCGTGGATCTAAGGTAAGCTCTGTAGCAACAGGTGCTAACAAATCTTGAGCCATTACATTAATTGAATGTAACTCCATGCCACGTTTACTTGCTTGACGCAAGCGTTGAGTTAACAATGGGTGCTCTTCACGTAAAACACTACCAACCACTAAAACAGCTTTATTGGCAATTAACTCAAGAACTGATGAACCTAAATAACTCACACCATCATATTTACCATCAAGGCTAAAATCTTGCTGATCTAAACGATAATCTAAATTATTTACACCAAAGGCACGCATCATTTTTTGTAAAAGGTGTAATTCTTCAGTTGTAGAAATTGCCGAAGCTAACACACCAATTGCATCTGCTCCATGGTCAATTTTCACACCATTAATACTTTTAGCTGCGTAATCTAAAGCAATTTCCCAATCTACTTTAATCCATTTACCATCTTGTTTAATCATTGGATCAGTTACACGGTCAGCATGATAAAGACCTTCATAACTAAAGCGATCACGATCAGATAACCAGCATTCATTCAATGCATCATTATCAAGCGGCAAAACACGAACTACTTTATGATATTTATCAATATGCACTTGAATATTACTACCCAAAGCATCATGCGGTGCAATTGATTTACGACGTGATAATTCCCAAGAACGCGCAACGTCACGGAATGGCTTCGAGGTTAAAGCACCAACTGGACAAATATCAATAATATTTCCAGATAATTCACTATCTACAGTTTTACCGATAAATGGCATAACTTCAACGTGATTATTGCGGTAACTCATGCCTAATTCTTGATAACCAGCAATTTCATCACTAAAACGTACACAACGCGAGCAATGAATACAACGCGTCATAGTTGTTTTTACTAATGGACCTAAATCTTTATCAACTACCGCACGCTTTTCTTCTTCAAAGCGACTCGCAGATTTACCATAACCTACGGCTATATCTTGTAATTGACACTCACCGCCTTGATCACAAATTGGGCAATCCAAAGGATGATTAATCAATAAAAACTCCATAACACCTTTTTGTGCTTCAACTGCTAATTTTGAGCAAGTATGAACTTTCATACCCTCAGTGACAGGAGTTGCACAAGCTGGAGCTGGCGCACGCGCTTTCTCTACTTCAACCAAACACATTCTGCAGTTAGCTGCAATCGATAATTTTTTATGGTAACAAAAATGCGGAATATATTTTCCTGCACCCAAAGCTACTTCAAGTATCGTTGAACCTGGTTCAGCTTGGACGGTTTTACCATCTAATTCGAATTCAATCATTATTTATTCCTGTTAAGATAATTAGTACCAGCTGTGCTCAACCATACATTTTTTATGCTCAATATGGTGTTCAAATTCAGCTCTAAAATGTTTAGTAAAACTACGCACAGGGAATACTGCAGCTTCTGCTAATGCACAAATCGTGCGACCAGTCATTTGATTACCAATGCTTTCCAAAAGCTCTAAATCATCAGGACGACCTAAACCAGTCTCAATCCGATGAATAATTTGATATAACCAACCAGTTCCCTCACGGCAAGGTGTACATTGACCACAGCTTTCCTCATGATAGAAATAAGCCAAGCGCTCAAGCGCTTTAACCATACAAACATCTTCATCCATCACAATTACCGCACCAGAACCAAGCATTGACCCAGCTTTAGAAATTGAATCATAATCCATAGTACATTGCATCATTATGTCAGCAGGTAATACTGGAGCCGATGATCCACCAGGAATAACCGCTTTCATTTTCTTACCACCACGCATACCACCAGCCATTTCAAGCAATTTACTAAATGGTGTTCCTAATGGAATTTCATAATTACCTGGACGTTCAACATGACCTGAAATCGAGAATAGCTTAGTACCACCATTGTTTGGAATACCTTGCTCTAAGAACTCTTGACCACCATCACGCAAAATAAATGGTACTGATGCCAAAGACTCGGTATTATTAATCGTAGTTGGTTTACCATATAAACCATGCCCAGCAGGGAATGGTGGTTTGAAACGCGGTTGTCCCTTACGACCTTCAATTGAATTAAGCAATGCAGTTTCATCACCACAAATGTACGCGCCATAACCATGATGTGCGTGCAATTCAAAATCAAAGCCTAGGCCAGAAATATTTGTACCAAGCAAATTAGCGGCACGAGCTTCTTCAATAGCTAATTCAAAACGCTCATAAATCTCGTAAATTTCACCATGAATATAATTGTAACCAACTGATGCACCAATTGAATAACCTGCAATAATCATGCCCTCAATCAATGAGTGTGGATTAAAGCGCAAAATATCACGGTCTTTAAACGTACCAGGCTCACCCTCATCACTATTGCAAACTATATATTTTTGACCAGGCATTGTGCGTGGCATAAAGCTCCATTTAAGACCAGTTGGGAATCCAGCACCACCACGACCACGTAGTCCTGAGGTTTTCATTTCGGCAATAACTTCTTCTGGGGTCATTTTCTCACTTAAGATGCGATTCAAAGCCTGATATCCGCCACGTTTCAAATAACTAGCTAATGTCCAACAATCTGGATTGGTGGTATCAACGCCGGCGAAAATTACGCCGCTTTCAAATATCGCCATTAGATTAACTCCGCTAATTGTTTATCGATGGCTTCAGGACTCATGAAGCTACACATTTTATGATTATTCAATAACAATACCGGTGCATCGCCACAAGCACCCAAACACTCAGCTTCAACAATGGTAAATTTACCATCTTCACTAGTACCACCAAGTTTAGCAATGTTTAATTTTGCCAACAAATATTCTGCAGTTGCAACTCCACCACGCAATGCGCATGGCAAATTAGTACAAACTGCTAATTTATACTTACCAACTGGTTTTAAATTATACATGCCATAGAAAGTCGCAACTTCCATCGCCTGAGTGGCAGGAATTTGCACATAATTAGCTACAAATTCAATTGCATCAGTAGACAACCAACCTAATTCAGATTGCGCAATTCGCAAAGCTGACATAATCGCACTGCGACGACGATCTGTTGGATATTTAGCCAACTCTACGTCAATTTGTTTTAATGATTCAAGGGACAACATTATCTATCTACCTCACCAAATACTATATCCTGTGTTCCAATAATTGCAACCACATCAGCAATCATATGTCCACGACTCATTTCATCAAGTGCCGCCAAATGGGCGTAACCTGGTGCTTTAATTTTTACACGGTAAGGTTTATTTGCGCCATCTGAAACCATATAAATACCAAATTCACCTTTTGGATGTTCCACTGCAGCATAAACCTCTCCTTCAGGTACTCGCATACCTTCAGTAAATAGTTTAAAGTGATGAATTAATTCTTCCATACCGTGTTTCATTGAGTCACGTGTTGGCGGTGCAACTTTATGATCATCAACAATGACTGGGCCTGGATTGTCTTGCAACCAAGCCACACATTGTTTCATAATTTTATTTGATTCACGCATTTCAGCAACACGCACTAAATAACGATCATAGCAATCACCACCTTTACCGATAGGAATATCAAAATCCATTTTATCGTAAACTTCATACGGCTGCTTTTTACGCAAATCCCAAGCAATTCCAGAACCACGTAACATTGGACCAGAAAAACCCAAGTTCATTGCACGCTCTGGAGTAACAATCCCGATATCCACGGTACGTTGCTTCCAAATACGATTATCAGTAATCAAAGTTTCATACTCATCAACGCAAGTATCAAAGCGCTTGGTAAAATCAGCAATAAAATCTAATAAACTACCCTGACGAGCTTTATTTGCTGCAGCCAATTGTTTCTTTGTTTTTACTTTAGATTCTTTGTATTGTGGCATTGTTTCAGGCAAATCGCGATAAACACCACCTGGACGAAAATACGCCGCATGCATCCGCGCACCTGATACCGCCTCATAGCAATCCATCAAATCTTCACGCTCACGGAAAGCATATAAAAACACTGCCATAGCTCCGATATCTAGAGCATGTGCACCGATCCACATTAAATGATTTAAGATACGCGTAATTTCCGCAAACATAACTCGAATATATTGAGCTCTCTCAGGAACTTCAAGATTCATTAAACGTTCAATAGCTAAACAATAAGCGTGTTCGTTACACATCATCGAAACATAATCTAAACGATCCATGTATGGTAATGCTTGCAAATAAGTTTTATGTTCAGCCAATTTTTCAGTACCACGGTGCAATAAACCAATGTGCGGATCTGCACGTTGAATAACCTCACCATCTAATTCTAAGACCAAGCGGAGTACACCATGAGCCGACGGATGTTGAGGTCCGAAGTTCAGGGTGTAGTTCTTAATTTCTGCCACCGTAGTGCTCCTCACGAATAATGCGCGGAGTAATCTCACGCGGTTCAATAGTAACTGGCTGGTAGATCACACGCTTTTGCTCTTCGTCATAACGCATTTCCATATAACCTGACAGCGGGAAATCTTTTCTAAATGGATGACCAATAAAGCCATAATCAGTCAAAATACGACGTAAATCTGTATGCCCATCAAAAATAATACCGTATAAATCAAAAGCTTCACGTTCAAACCAATTTACCGAGTTCCATATATTCAGTACTGATGGAACTACTGGAAAATCGTTATTTTCAGCAAAACACTTAACGCGCACACGCCAATTATGTTTAAGCGACAACAGGTGATAAACTACAGCAAAACGCTTCGCATCAGCAGGCTTTTCATCTTGCATTTCTTTATAGGTCAAATAATCCACACCGCAAACGTCTTGACATTGTTCAAAAGAAAACTCTTCGCTATGTGCCAATTTGCTCATCAACTGAATTAAATTATCAGGCTTTACTTCTAAAGTTATTTCTTGATCACTAAACTTGTAAAGATTGGAAAAAACTCCGCTCAAAACTTCATTTAATAACGACTCAAGTTTTTCTAATTTTTTCATTAGGCACTTTTCCTCGCTATGGTTGACTCACGTTTAATTTTATTTTGTAATTGAATAATGCTATATAACAATGCTTCAGCAGTTGGTGGACAACCAGGTACATAAATATCCACGGGCACAATTCGATCACAACCACGAACTACCGAGTAAGAATAATGATAGTACCCACCACCATTTGCACAAGAACCCATTGAAATAACCCAACGCGGATCTGGCATTTGATCATAAACTTTGCGTAAGGCAGGTGCCATTTTATTACACAATGTTCCAGCCACAATCATCACATCAGACTGACGTGGTGAAGGTCTGAAAACCGCACCAAAGCGATCCAAATCATAGCGAGAAGCACCAACGTGCATCATTTCTACCGCACAACAAGCCAGACCAAAAGTCATAGGCCATAATGAACCTGTTCGCGCCCAATTAATAAGCTTATCGGCAGTAGTAGTAACAAAACCCTGCTTTAATACTCCCTCTATTCCCACTCTAAGGCTCCTTTTTTCCAAACATAGGCAAAGCCAATAATTAAAATTGTCAAAAATACTGCCATAATAGCAAATCCATACATACCCAAATGCTTAAACACCAACGACCACGGCAATAGAAACGCAATTTCTAAATCAAATAAAATAAACATAATCGCTATTAAATAATAGCGAACATCAAACTTAACACGAGCATCTTCAAAAGCCTCAAAACCACACTCATACGGTGAATTTTTTTGTAGATCAGGCTTATGATTTCCCAAAAACCTTCCTGCAATCATCATCGCACTGCCCATAACCAAAGCAATCAATAAGAAAAACAATATCGGAAAATAATAACTTGCAATCATAAATACATCCTTAAAATTAACAAACCTGGTGCCGACGACGGGACTCGAACCCACACAGCCTCACGACCACTACCACCTCAAGGTAGCGTGTATACCAATTTCACCACGTCGGCAATAAAAATCTTTTATTCAGGAATCTGATTACCAGCTTGCTTCGCTGGAGCACTTGCTGCTGAAACCGGTTGACTAGCTATAACCTTAACTGTATTCGAAGAACTTACATTTGCCATAACACCTAAATCACCTACACGCCCCTGGCTGGAAGTTATGACTAATCCAAGCGTAGTTAAAAAGAACACTACGGCACAGATCGCAGTAGAGCGACTTAAAAAATTTGCCGATCCACTTGCGCCGAACAAAGAAGACGAACCACCAGAGCCAAAAGTCGCGCCAGCATCAGCGCCTTTACCTTGCTGCAAAAGCACCAAAACCACAATAGAAATTGCGGAAATGATCTGCACCACCCACAATAGAGTTTTTAAAATTTCCATAAAACCTTCAAGCTAAATAAAATAATTAAATCAGAAACTAAACGCTAAATTTTTTCGCATATTGCGGTAAAATCTGTAACCTTTAATGAAGCTCCACCGACTAGTACGCCACCAATATTTGCCAGAGCTAAAATCTCACCAACATTCTGGCTATTCACACTACCGCCGTACAAAACCGTTATTTTAACATAGGCAAAGCGTTTTTGCATGTATCGATTAATGAAATCGACTACTTCACTAATTTCATTAATGCTTGCAATTTTACCAGTTCCTATTGCCCAACAAGGCTCATACGCAATAACAATATCCTTGAATCCTTCAATTTTTTCAAGCCCAGACAGCTGTAATTCAATAAATTGAAGATAACTGCCATCATCACGGGCACTTAATGGCTCACCAACACAAAAAATTGGCTGCAATCCGCTCGCAAAAGCATTTCGCACCTTATCAATCAAAATACCGTCGCACTCACCCATTAAGGTGCGTCGTTCGGAGTGACCAATAATTACATAATCAACTCCAGCATCTTTCAGCATCAAACCATTAATTTTACCTGTATACGCGCCACAGTCAGCGTAATGACTTAAATCTTGCGCCCCAATTTTAATGTGAGAATTTGCAAGCAACTGCTGCTTTGCCCAAACAATATACAAATATGGTAACGCTAACACCACATTTTGCTTATTTGTCTCAGGACGTTTCGCATAATAACTTAGATCAGCATTCACTTTACTTAACTCACCATTCATCTTCCAATTAGCCACAATTAATTTCTTCATCGGTGCCGCCTTGCAAAAATATTTTGCCTAGATTTTAGCATGGAATTCAAGCCAAATATTTAACAAATTATTTTAGTTTTCCCATCGCTAAAATCTAGTATAATAGTCAATTAATCACATAAATAAACTAACTTCATTAACTCCAAATTTTTAGGGCTTTGAATGAAAAATAATATTTTTTTTGAAATGTTTCCACTGGTAGGATTCTTTCTTGTTTATTATTTCACCAAAAATATTTATATGGCAACATTGGTCTGTATAATTGCGAGCTGGTTACAACTAGCACTTTATCAAATACTGTATCGCAAAATTGGCAAAAACACCTGGATTAGCACAATCTTAATTACAGTCTTCGGTGGACTAACCCTAATTTTGCATAATAAAACTTTTGTTATGTTAAAACCAACAATGCTTTACTGGATTTTTGCAGTATCATTATTTATATCAGCAAAATTGAATAAAAACGGTATCCAGTTATTACTAAAAGACCAAATTCAATTAGAGGACGCAACTTGGAATCAAATCAATTTGCTCTGGGTTGCTTTCTTTATTGTGATGGGTGCACTCAACCTATTTATCGCTTTTAACTTTAGCGAATATGCCTGGGTACAATTTAAAGTTTTTGGTGGGTTCGCACTCATGCTGGTTTTTACCCTGATCACGGGAGCTTTTATTTACGCAAAATCTAAAGGAAAAATTCATGGATAAATCAAAATTAAACCCCAATTTTCAAAATTTAGATGTAGATTACCTTTATCATTTAGGTTTAGACTCAAGTATGGATCTAAGGGGTGAATTTGGTGACGTTAGATATGTGGTGTTAACAAGATCATTCTCTAATGCAGATTTCTTTGCTAATCAATTCACTAAAGCGTATTATGGTTTAAAAAACGTTAACATCAGCTGTAAAACTATTGCTAAAGACGAGCGTTACCACATATACAAGATTGGTAACACTATCATAATTTCTCACGGAGTTGGTTTCCCATCAATGCTAATTTGCCTGAATGAAATAGTTAAGCTACTTTGGCATGCTGGTGTGGATAACTATAAATTTATACGCTTTAGCCCAGGAGGCGGATTAAATATACCCGAAAATAGTGTAGTTGTTTCTAGCCACGCAATTAATCAACAGTTTAACCCAGAATGGTCCAATATAGAATTTGGTGAATATTATGATTATCCAACTATTTTAGATGATCAATTAAGTAAAGATTTAATTGCTGCTAATCCAGATGCAAATATTACTCAAGGTAAAATTTTAGCTAGCTCAAGCTTCTACAATGGACAAGCACGCATTAATGGTGCACTTGCAGTTAATTATACCAAACAACAAGCACATGATTATCTAGCTAAGGCTTATGAAGCTGGTGCTCGCGGAATCGATATGGAATCAAGTTGTTTCGCTGCTTTTTGTAGTGAAATGGAGATTCCTGGCTGTATCGTGCTGGCGGCAGTTTCAGATCGCTTAAAAGGCCATGATAATGAGCCATCTTTACGTGTTGATAATGATAAATTATCTCCAGTATTAGTTGCAGCTGGTCAAATTATAGTTAATTATATTCTAAATAATACAAAGCGAGATTAATCATGCAGATAAATCCATTATTAAATCAAACACCTGAAAAATTTCTATATTTGTTTAACTTAGAGCTAACTCCAGAAAACTTGGATAAATTTAAAAATATTCGCTATGTAGTTATGCAAGGTAGTAGTAAACGCTCAGCACTATTAGCCAAAAAACTAGCTAAACATGTTGCTGGTGTCGATACACGATTTTTTGAACCAATTAATTTAGTTAATACAAGTAATTTTGCCGTATATCGCGTTGGTAGCGTCCTTGCTGTGTCACATGGTATGGGTAACGTAACTATTGATGCACTACTACATGCTGTCACAAAATTATTACATTTTGCAGGAAATACGAAACTTGAATATATTCGGGTTGGAACTTCTGGTGGAATAGGAATTGAGCCAGGTACCGTGGTAATTACCAAGAATGCTTATATGCCTAATTTAGAACCTTACTACACTACTTATGAATTAGATCAGCGTGTTGACACACCAACTCATTCAGATTTAGCATTAGTTGAACGTATTTTAGCCGCACAGCCAAACAATTTACATTTCCCTATCGTTAGTGGCAATAGCATTGCAGCAGATGATTTTTATTTAGGACAGTGTCGTTATGACGGAGCAATGCGTGCACGCCGTGATCAAGATTATCGTGCTAAATTCTTTGAAAAAGTCCATGCATTGGATATTCGCAACTTTGAAATGGAATCAGGGGCACTTGGAGCGTTTTGTAATCTAGCTAAAATCCCAGCTACCATGATTGCGGTAACTTTGGTAAATCGCTTTGAAGGTGACCAAATCAAATCCAGCCCTGAACAATTGGTTGAATTCTCAGAACGTTCACAACAAGTTGTAATCAACTACTTGTTAAGTCGTACAGATTTAACTGCCTAATGTTAAATTACAGCCTAACTGATCTACGTTATTTGCTTGCCTTAGCCGAAGAGAAACACTTTGCTAGGGCAGCGCAAAAATGCTTTGTATCACAACCAACCTTATCAATTGCAATTAAAAAATTGGAAGAAAATCTTGGAATTACAATTTTTGAACGCGATAATCATCAAATCTTGGTAAGTCCAAGCGGTGAACAAATAATCGAGCAGGCTCAAAAAATCCTGAGCGAAGCAGAACAGTTAATTCAAATTGCTAAATCTCAACAGGATATTTACGCTCAACCGCTCAGAATCGGCGCAATCTTGACAATTGGTCCATATTTATTCCCAAAATTGGTCAGCAAGATTATCTCAGAGACACCACAACTAAAATTAGTAGTTGAGGAAAACTATACGCATGTTTTACTTGAAAAACTGTTGGTCGGTGAACTAGATATTTTGCTGCTGGCAACTGCGGTCGAGCATCATGATTTGGTACAAGTGGAATTAGGAACTGATGAGTTAAACTTAATTTGCTCGACACAACATCCATTTGCCAAATCAAATAAAATCATGCAAAAGCAACTCACCGAAGAAACTTTTTTACTGTTAGGAAATGGCAATTGCTTTCGTGACCAAGTAATCCAAATTTGTCCAAACTGTGACCCGCAAAAAAATAAAATTGCAAATTTAATTACGACAAGCTCTCTTGAAACTATCAAATATATGGTTGCAATGAATATTGGTGTCAGTATTTTACCTAGGCTGGCACAACATAATTTACCAAATAATTTATGCATGAAACCATTTGGTGGAAAAACTCAAAGTAGAACCATTAGCTTAGTTTACCGTCGTAACTTTGCACGTAAAGCATTAATTGAAGATATTCAGCAAATTTTAGTCACTGAACTTTTGCTCTAGGATTTCTTCGTCAAACTCTTCATCTTCATCCAAAGCTTGTTGACGATTGCTAGTAATTAAGCCAAATGCCTGCAAACTAATCCATTTATAAATCGACAACAGCTTTTCTTGATAATTAGCAATCAAGATCAATGTTTCACCATGTTCACTATAACTATGCAAACAGCTTTCTTTAAGCTGCTTAAGATCATTTAAACTGCTAATTAACGGAGCAATACACTTATTCAAATCATTAACTGACACTTGTGAGGCAGATGAAGAAAGAACTCTAATCTGTTGCCAAGCATTAACAATTACATCATCTAAATGCTCTTTTTTAACCAAACCAATTGCATTAACATAGCTGTGTTTAAATACCAAATATTCATAAAACTGACAAATTATCACACCAACTAAAACACACATTGCCCGACTAATTAAATAGAAAACTTCATTATTAAAAAATAAATTCATGTAATCAAAATTAATGCATAACATAATTGTGACCAACATAATAAAGAAAGTATATTCCTGTAATAAACTATAAGCAATACAATAAATTAACACAACTGCTAGCGGCACCAATAAGTTGTAATTGTAGTGAATAATGAGCCAAAAAATCAGACTCAGTAACAGCCCAGCAATTGATCCAAGAACACGTTGCTTAGCTTTACTAATTGATAAGCCAGGACTAAATGGACCAATAATTGCTAAAACGGTTATAGGAATCCATAATGCATCATCCCAGAGGCTAAATTGATAAATAAATAAAGCTGTTGCTAGCATAATTACTACGTGAATAATTCGCAGGTGAATTAACTGTTCGCGAGTACGCATAGCTTATTCCAAGTCTCTTGTAGTTGGGGATAAATTTGATTATGGTGCTCGAGATCCAATGCAGCACAAAATTCGTAGCGATCGTAGAATCCAGCTTGCTTACGCACAGCTAATTCAAAGCGAGCCAAATCAACGGCAATTAAATCTAAGTCATAAGTTACTGTAAGCTTATTCTCAATCAGATCATTCAAGTAATAGTGATAATGCGATAACAAATCAGTAATCTGGCGGGCTTCGTGGGCATAATTTTGTTTAACTAATAAGTTTAAGCTGGACTCTGCAACACGCAATTGGCTAAAAATTTGTGCACTTCGCGTCAAAGATAAATCCAAAATCATTTTTTGCAAAGTCTCAAGGCTGCGCAAAATACTACTCAACCAAATTCGTGAATATAAAGATGGAAATAATTTATGTAACCAGAAGACAATTAAAGAAAACTCCAGCACAAAAAACAATGTATTTAGAACCTTAAAAAAGTCACCGCTATTAACCCCCTCAAGGGAAATTAATGATAACATCAAAACCGCACTAACCAAAGCATACAGCTCTGGTTTTTTGCGTAAAGCGAAGTATAAAATATAACTCCAACCAGAAACAACTAAAATAAACCATCCCTTGAGATATACCGTAGCAGAAAAAATTGCCACCGTCATACAAATTAAAATAACATATCCCAAATACAGATTGTCTTTTTTATTCAAATCATTAACGGAAGGTAATTCTGCGATTAAGATACCTACCGCACTAAAAAGCATAACTAGCGTTGGCGTCGGTGGCTGAAGAATCAAATTTGCAATAAATAAACCAATGGCCAAATATGCAGCTTTTAGTCCGATCAGGCGACCATACCAAAACGGATCGTAACGATCTACCCAACTACTAAGCTTATACAAGAACATCAGTTAGCACCACAAAGTTTTAATATGGTTAACATTATTTGGTCCGAATATACACATAAGCACTCATTCCTGGACGAAGCTGATAACTTTTATCATTATCCGTAATTTTAATTTGAACTGGCAGCCTCTGCGGTAAATTTAACCAATGATTTTGGCTAATTATAATCTGATCACCCACCAAAGGAATAAGATGTTGACGCTCAACAGACCAGTTATCTGACATTACGACACCATGAAAAACTTTATGCCCTAAATATGCTCGTGGGAAAATTAGCACTTCATCACCAGCATGAACATTAGCCAAATCGGTTTCATTAAAGTTAGCTTGAATATAGGTGTTACCACTCTCTACCAACTTGAATAAACCTTGATGTGCTAAAGCAGAACTTCCAACACCAAGATATAAATTTTGAATATAACCGTCGGCTGGTGCACGAACCACGGTATCACTCAAGTCAAGGGCGGCTTTGCCTTGCGCAGCGTGAAGAGTTTTAATACCTGTCTGCGCCTGCTTTAGCTCGGTTTGCTGCAAAATAATTTGCCGAGCTAACGATGCTACTACATCCGACTGAGATTTTATATTATAGTCCAATGTTTTTAACTCGATTTGCGGGATTCCTTTACTCACGGCTGGATCGTTTTTTTGTGCGTACTCGTACTTCATTCGCTCAAGTTGTTCTTGTGCAGCTTTTAAATCTAATTTAGTCACATTGATACGTTCATTAATCACCTCTAAGCCAATCAGTGCTTGGTCGTATTGCGCTTTAACACCACTATACTCTAATTGATATTTTTCAGGCTTAATCCGTAAAATTGGATCCCCAGCTTTGACATTCTGCCCATTCTTCACATAAATTTCCTCAATGTGACCACTTACCTCTGAAGACAAAGCTGTTGTATTCTCAACTACAAAAGCATTATCAGTGATTGGAAACCAATAAGTTGTTAAATAACCCAATGCAATTACACCACCTACCGTAAAAATTAGTGTGGCAAAATTAAATTTCTTGAGAGTTTTTTTCATTCATAAAATCCTAAACTATTTACTTTCAACAACAGTTGATTCGTTATATTGGTAACCACCACCTAAACTTTGGTACACATTAACTAATGCAATTAGCTGCTGAAGTTTAGTTTGAGTTAAGTCAATAGCTAATAAATCTTGCTCCAGCATCGCAGTTTTAACCAACATATAAGTGCTTAAACCGCGCTTAAGCATGGCCTGCTTAACTTGAATACTACTTTCTAAATTAGAATATGCTGCTTTATCATTGCTCATTTTCTGATTTAATCCATTATATTCAGCCAAAGCATTATCTACCTCATGTAAAGCACTAGTAACAGCAAATTTATACTGTGCTAAAGATGCCTTGAATAAAGCACTATTCGTGTCAATATTTCCAAAAACACTTGGAGAAATTGTCCAATTAGCATATGCTGCATAATAACTTTGCTGATTCGTATTATCTGCACCAGCGTTTAACAATGAACTATTCAAATTTTGACTACCAGAACCTTGCGCATAAAAATAATTAAAATTAACACCAGGTAGTAAAGCACTTGAAGCAACACTAATACCCTCATTTGCTGCTTTAAGTTCAGCTTCAGCCTTAAGAATATCTGGTCGCGCAGCCAATACCGAAACTGGCAAATTACCAGGAATGATTTGATATTGGTTAATTTGAGAAAATTGATTTGAGGGTTGAACTTGACCTGGGGTTTGATTAATTAATAATCGCAGAGCATTTTGAGTGACAGTCAAATTCTTTTTAACTACCGATAACTGACTTTTCACTAAAAACTGCTTACTCCGCAACTCATCAACGCTTAAACCATTAGCCAAGCCACGCTTATCAAGTTCACTGGCAATTGTAACTAGCTCGCCCAAATCATTATCTAATTGTGTAAATTGTGCTAGTAACTGTTGCTGTGCCAAATTTGCAAAGTATGCAGATACCACTTGCCCAATAACTGCCAAACGCACACTTAATTCAGCATTTTGAGCGGCTTCAAGATTATAACCAGCTTGTTTTTGTAACGTATAACTAGTAAATACATTCAACGTATATGATGGCAAGATGGCGAAGAATGAACCACTACTAGCAATAGTACCCAAATTACCAACTGGAGCAACACTATTTTGAGAGGTACCGTTAATGACTCCACCAAATAAGTTCAACATTGGAATCCAACTTAATTTGGCGCTTAGTAATTGACCTTGTGCAGCTTCCAAATTAGCTTTTGCAACTTGAATCTTCATATTATACTGTAGCCCGCTCTCAATATAACGATTTAAGTCTGGATCATTAAACTTTTGCCACCAAGCTAGGTACGGCAAACTTTCAATGGATTCTTGACTAAAAGAAGATTCTACAGACCACTTATTTGGAATCTGGACGTTTGGCTTTTGATAACTAGGTGAAAAATAAGAACAACCACCCAGACCAATACCAGCTATCAAAAAAATAATTTTACGCATACTTTTATTTTTAATTTCTAACAATATCTTACTAAAAAGGACTATCAATTATTTTAACAACCTCGTTGCTAAAATCAAGGGATTTTGCATGCACAAAATATATCGTCATTGATCTAATATCAATATTAGGAACATTTAACGTTTTCATTATATTATATCTTCCAATTTGCTCAATAAGTTTTTCAACAGAATATGAATCAAAGCCAAAACGAGTAGATATATTATAGCAAACGTTAGTCACAGTCCCTCTTTTTATACCAAGTGCAGCTGAAACTTTTTCTTGACTGTAACCAATTGCTAATAAATACAAGATATCCTGCTGTCTTTTCGTTAAAGAATTTAAACGTGATAAATTAAACTCAGAATTATTATCATTAAATTTGTCACAACCCCAAAATAGTCGAGTGTAATCATAACCTTGACTTAATACGCCACAAACTGTTCCGTCTGGTGCAAATATTGGTGTATAAATTATGTGTAATGAGCCGTGATGCTCTATCAGCTTATCAAAAATAATACACGAAATAATTGATTGTTCATGAATACAAGTAGCCAATATATCTTTTGTTATGCTATTATAATAATCTATTTTTAATAGTTCTAAATCTGACAAATTTTGATAACTAGGATCATTAACATGTTTTAAAAAACCAAACTCTGTCTTAGTTCTATCTGTCGTAAAAATACAATCTGTATCAAGGTTAAATATGCTCAAATATATTTTTTTATCTCGATAATTGGAAAAGAATATTTTGACAATATATTCTAAAAAGCTATTATTGCAACTAAATGTTTCATTCTGTCCTATTTTTACTTTATTGCTCATTAAATTTCTACAAAAAATTTATAAATAACATTCACAATATTACACAAGCTCAACAAAGACCAAAACTCAACAATAAAGCAACAAATAACCAAATATTACGTGATTATTGCATATTATTTACATATGTATAAATCTACAATTTTGCAGACCACCTATCTTAAACTATAAAAGAAGATAAAAAGCTTCAATATTAATTATCTGACGACTTAAGACACAAATGTTTTAAGTACGATGTGATAATAAATTTAACAAAATTGTCATCAAATATCTCTTAGGAAATATTTATTTAATACCAAGGTACCAAAAATGCTAAAATATAAACATAAAAATAATTAACTTGTGTAACTTTGCATACGAAAAAATTAAAGAAAAGAATTAGATGCTTGAGCCAATTAAATTAATACTGCGAGATCATGCAATATTTATCTTAATAATATCCTCGATGATTTCAATTATATCAGGAATATTTCTCACACGATTTAATGCAAAAAAGGATAAAGAGTCTCAAATAAGTTATGAAAAACAAGAATTCCACATAAATTTTGTTGTTCATCAAATACAAACCTTGGCGCACTACCATAAACAAGAATTTAATATTGAACAGAACATGCGTGATAAAACCGAAAAGCTATACGCAGAGTTTTTAATTAAAGGAGATCTGCGTTTAATTAATGAACTAATAACATTACAAGAGCTCTCAAAGTCAGAATCCAGCACAAGTAATTCAAATAAGATTTTACTTCATGCAGTTTCCGTTATTAATCGCCTTCGTAAATTATCAAAAAATGAACCCATAACAGTCGGAGACTACAGAAAGTTCATGGCTCTATCTTTTAATATACCTGAATACTTACAACAACAAGAGGAATCGCAGTCGATGACTAAAACAAGATTCAAAAATCCTTTAAACCTATTAAGACCAAATTCAAACTATAAAAAATAAAAACCTAATTAATTAGTAAAATATTACTTCAGAATTTGTTCCTGCTCTAAAAATTGAATAAAGCCTAAACTTGCGCGATTAGCAATATCTGCAACTTCAAAAAAATCCTCTTCACCACCATAATAAGGATCTGGAACGTTGTATTCGCCAGCAGAATCAACATCAAAGCTACGGAATAAGAAAACTTTTTCTGGATGAGACTGCGTTGAGCCTAAATTTAAAACCGCATCATGATTTAAATGATCCATGACTAAAATATAGTCAAAATCATCAAAATCATTGCTAACGAATTGGCGAGCACGGTGAGTTAAGTTAATACCATTTTGCTCAGCTACTTTAACGGCCCGTTGATCTGGATATTCTCCTACATGGTAATTGGTAGTGCCCGCAGAATCAATAAAGAATTTACTACCTAATTTATGTTTTTCGACTATGGATTGAAAAATACCCTCTGCCAACGGAGAACGACAAATATTTCCCATACAGACAAAAAGAACTTTTATTACATCACCAGAGATATTCATGCTTGATAAACTTAAAATTAACAAGCCTATATTTTATCAAAATATCACTCCAGCAGAATATTTTTAGTACAATAACGCCAGATTAATTTTATAAAATGTTGTATTTATGTTAAAACTCCTCCGCATATTTTACCGCTTACCAATTATTTTAATGATTGCGATTGTCTCTGCATTTTTATCCCTAACTATCTTTTATCTCGTGCCAACCAAGATCTGGCACAAAATGATTCGTATCTGGGCCAATTTATTAATTCGTGCTAGTGGTGTAAAATTAGAAGTAATTGGACAAAAAAATACTGATTATTTGGCGAAAAATCATATGCTAATAGCCAATCACATGTCATGGTTAGATATTATAATTCTAGTTTCAATTCACGTAATTAGCTTTGTTGCCAAAGCCGAAATTTCAAAATGGCCAGTCGTAAAACAAATTGCGGCTGCTGGAAGCACTGTTTTTATAAATCGAGAAAATAAACGCGATATTTTAAAAGCAAATCAGTTAATTAGTCATGAACTAATCAACGGCAAATGCGTCGGCTTATTTCCAGAAGGTAAGGTCAACAATGGTAAAGAATTACTGAATTTCAAATCACCACTATTAGAGGCCGCAATTCAGGCCAAAAGTAAAATAATTCCAGTAGTGTTAATTTATTATCGTGAAGATGGTAGTTTTGCCGAAGAAACACTTTATTACGGAAGAAATTTACTCCAAACAGTCTTAAATACATTGAGTGGCAAAAACCTCCGCGCAAAAGCGTTTGTATTACCAATTGTAGAAAGCAATACTTTTTCCTCACGGCATGAGCTGGCAGTATTTTTACATCAGCAAATGAATATGATCTACGAACGTGAAATAATACGATCTTGATTTCCAAGTAAGTCAAATACTTTATTGATTGACCTGCAAGAACCAGAGAATAAAATCCTCACCAAATTTTTATGACTATTATTAACAAAAGTGATTATTTTATAAACATTAAATTCAGCTTAATGTAATTTATAACCGCTATGATAAAATCAATCTAAGAATTAAAAACCAAATAAAGCGCAATCGAACCATAAATTACATTTAGTACACCAAACAAAAATGCACTCTTTACGCCTTTAGAATAACTTACAAAGCTATAAATCGTTGATGCAATCCCAGCCACCGCATAAGCGACATTATTAAACATTGAATAACCGTAGACAAAACCTGCAAAACCAATAAAACCCACGATAGTATACCAAACTCTAAAGGCTGGATTTTGCAAAACCTTGATAATAGCAATTAACAATATAACTACTAAAATAGTACCAATAATAAAATCATTAACGTGCAAAATCTTTAGTAAAGCACCGATCAAAACTGCACTTTGCTGATAAATAAAGAATTCATTTTTCCCTAGCCACGCATAAACGACTAGTGCAATAAAACTGATCAAATTAACTGAATTTTGTAAAATACCATGCGACAGTGGCATCCCAATGCAGAGTCCAACCAGACCTACAATTCCAATCCAATTTTGCTTAATTACTTCCATCTTATACTCATCAAAAAGGTTAAATTATTCAACACTACATAATGTCATAACTATGGCAAAGGTTAATTTATCTTAAGCACCAAACACAAAACCAATTAATTATTTCGTAAATAATCTAACAATTATTAACCGCCAGCAGAAATTATTTCTTAAAATTAATTATACTATGTCCAGCAGGCAAATCGATCCGTGACTGATCTTTCCAACCATGCGCAACAAAAATCTCTAAAGTTAGCTTGTGTGGTAATTTATACAGCTTGCGTAATGCGATAGCTTGTGATTTAGTCAGTTTCTGGCGTAAACTAACAGCATTGGCTGCACCATGGGCAACTAATTTAACTTCGTCAAGCAACATTGCCAAATCTTCATAATCTAAAGTAATGTACTCAGTATCCACAACTGGATTACTAAACCCTGCATCAATGCACATATCACCAATATCATGCATATCTGGGAAACGATAACTGCTCAACCCTAAAACACGTAATTCTTTGAATGAATCCACACCAAGACCTGAAACACAAAAAGCGCCACCAATATTTAACACACGGCGTAACTCACGTATAAAAGCAGGAATGTCACTAATATATGGCAATAACAAATTAGCATATGCAAAATCAATACTCGCATTGGCTAGTGGTAAATGATTGGCATCAGCACACAGCAAAATTGGTGCTGTAGATTTCTTAAATAATTTACTTAATATTCCTTGAGTAGGTTCTTGGCGTAATTTGAGTGTTTCTAAAGCCAAATCCAATTCAATTAACTGTGCTTCAGGAAATTTCTTTGCCAATAAATCTCGGTCTATTCCACGTCCACTGCCACAATCAACGATCCTAGCTGGATCTAACTTGATATAATCTAATCTTGACATAACTCGCCCAGCTAAATCTTGGAAAATCCAATCCAACCGCCCCAAACTAGCGGCATTACGATTAGATAAATGGCGAATCAACGCTGTATTTAGAATGATATTATCCATGATTAATTTATTTCACTTTTGTAATAATTGGCTCGAAAAATTCATTTTACTCGAGCAAAATTGTGTCTTATGTGGCTGCACCAATGAGGAGCAAATTTGCCAAGATTGTTATCAAAGCCTAACTCAGAAAGATTCCAGCCTGCGTTGCCAACGCTGCCTAATTAAATTACCACCTAAAGAAATCAGTTGTGCTAATTGCAAAGAGAATAATTTTAACTTTGAACGCATTATTAGTGCCTTTGAGTATGGATTTCCATTAGATAAAGTACTCCATCAACTTAAATACAATGGCAAAATTGATTACACTACTCTATTAAGCCAATTATTTTGGAGTCAAATCGCACGCCAAATTAAATATTTACCCGACGTGATTATACCAGTACCGCTACATCCGAAGAAGCATAAACTACGTGGGTTTAACCAAGTACATGAGCTATTACGTGAATTTAAACAACTCCATCCGAGTGTTAAATTATTACAAATTCAACGTAACAAAGAAACTTTACAACAAGCCAGTTTAAATCGTCAGCAACGCCTAAGTAATTTAAACAATGCATTTACAATCAACGCTGATCTTAGCGGTAAAAAAATTGTAATTGTCGATGACGTCGTCACCAGTGGCAGTACCGTCAATGAAATTGCCAAACTATGTAAGCAACTCGGTGCAGTTCAAGTAGAAACTTGGTGTTTAATGCGCGCACAACACTAAATAATAAAATAAATACGCCATTACAATCGTGGCGCATCTATCTACAAAATTATTTTAAGTATCATATCAACTAAATACGAGAACAAAAAACAACTAATTAAATTTATTATTGGCTTGAACATACTGTGCATCTAAACTGAACAATGAGAATTTAGTACCAACATCATACATATCCAACCCTTCCGCACGCTTTAATCGTCTAGCAAGCCCCAGCGATAACGGTAGACCACAAATTTCGATAAAGACTTTAATCCCCCACATTGTTAAATTAAAGATGATTAAATCATGATTTGGCATCGTACCGTAAAATGCCAAAGTTCCAAATAAGAAACTATCAAATAGTGAAGCTACGGTAGTTGAAAGCACAAAACGCAACCACATTAATTTACCCTGAGTTTTTAATTTTAATTTAGCCATGATATATGAATTAAGCGGCTCTGCACATAGATATGAAATTGTTGAGGCTATAATAATTCGCGCATTAAAACCTAATAAGCTATCAAATTTATCATTCACCGCCAGCGCATAATCTGGACTTGGTAAATGGATAATTAGTTGACCGTATGCCAAAAACACAAAGTTAAACAAGAATCCAACCCAAATTGCCCGACGAGCAAATTTGTAACCGTAAACTTCAGTAATTAAATCAGATAAGATAAAAGTTAAAGGAAAAATTAATGTTCCTGCATCGGTTTCAAGCCCACCGATTTTTATCATACGGATATCAAACCAATTCGCGAGTAAAATTACGGCAGTGTAAGATAGCTGAATGAACCACAATAGACGTGGATATTGCTGAATAGAGTTTTCTTGAGACATAATTACCTTCTGTATAAATTAATAAATAGTTAAAGCTACAGTATTACTTAAATAAACAAGTAACAATAATTCAATTTAGACTTCGCAATCTGCAATGGTCACACAAATGCGAAGTTTGTTCTAAATTATTAGGGCAGGATTATAGGTTATTTTATAGATAAAATGACAGGTGTATGATCAGATGGACGTTCAAGTTTACGTGGAGCAGTATCAATTACACAAGATTCGGTTCGTGCAAGTAAATCATCCGTAACGAGCAAATGATCTATACGCAGCCCTTGTTTACGACGAAAAGCCATGTTACGGTAATCCCACCAAGTATATTGGCGATCTTCTTGATTAAAATGGCGAAAACTGTCCGTTAACCCTAAAGCAAGTAATCGATTAAAAGCATCCCGTTCAGGCTCACTACAAAGTACACCGTCCTCCCAAATATTAGCATCATACGTATCACGAACTTCTGGAGCGATGTTGTAATCCCCAAGCAAAACTAACTCTGAATAAATTTGAATCTCACGCGCTACATATTGCGTCAACTGTGCCAACCACTGCAATTTATACTGATATTTGGCACTTTCTAGGCTTTCACCATTCACAAAATAGGCACAAATCACGCGCACCCCATTTATAGTTGCAGCAATTACACGCTTTTGGACATCATCATAATTAGGTATATCTAAAACAACATTTTCTAATGGAGATTTACTAATTAGTGCAACACCATTATAAGTTTTTTGCCCGTTATAAACATAGTTGTAGCCAATTGCCGTAAATTCAGCAATCAATTTGGCATTAGCATCATTGTCCATTTTTAGCTCTTGCAATCCTAATACATCACAGCCAGTTTGCTGTAACCACTCAATCACATGAGGCAACCGCACCTTTAATGAATTCACATTCCAGGTTGCTATTTTCATATTTATATAATTCCTTTGATCTACATTTTAGAATTAAATTGACTTTACATAACAACAAAAGATAAATAAGAGATATCTTCAAGCTATTTTAATGGCGATAGTAACCATGCTACTTTAACATCATGACACTTTATGTTATACCTAACTCGATGCAAGCAGTTTTTTGTAAAAACTATAATCACCAAATTAGGCACAAATTATTAAATTGAATCTTTGCCTAACTTCAGGCATTCTTCAATAAAATCACAAAATAATTGAGTTTTCAAATCTCCAATTGATTGATGGCGTACTAAGTAATATTTTAAATCAAAGATATGATAATCTGGCAGCACCCGAACAACATCATTTCGTTCAATTATCAAATCAGTATTTTCAATAAATCCACAAATCACTTCATCCGACTGCAATAATCTTATACCATGTAGTGAATTATTCATAACAATTCGCCGCGGCATTTTGATTACAGTTGAAACTTTAGTAACATTGTGCGTCATAACCACTTCATTTGCGATGCTTTCATCCGCCTGCAAAAAACCAGTTACTAGATGATTAGATAAATCATTGGGATTATTTGGCATGCCATTTTTTTCAGCATACGACTTGGTACAATACAAATTCACCGATGCGTTAAACACATTTTTGACATTCAATCCAGGCTGTGATGGTATGTGATTGAGCATAGCTACATCATAACCTTCTCGAACTAAATCAATATTGCGATTATGATCGCTAATCGTAAGATTAATCTTAGGATAACGTAACAAAAATTTTGGCAAATGCGGTGTAATCAAATCAAAGGATAAAACTACTGGCAGCGCAACCTTAATCGTTCCAGATGGCTCTGATTGATTCTTGGAAAAATTCTCCAAACTACTAATTAAATTATCAACTGCCTCTGATTGCTGCTTAATCAAATTATAAACTTGACGTCCGGCATCAGTCAGTTCAAACTCTCTAGTGTTAATACGTAACAACGTAACACCAAGATCACTTTCTAGACTTTTAATTTTTCGCGCAACCGTTGGATGCGTAATTTTTAATAACTTTGCGGTATGAAAAAAACTACCGATATCAACTACTTTAATAAACAACATTAAATCATCAACATTATACATTTTAACTCCTTATAAGATAAATTGCGAATCGACGAAGTGTATTGCAATAACCATTCTTGAATTATAGTAAACTTATATATGATCAACAAAAAATAAAAATATAGTTAACACTAAGACAAATTACCTATTAAATAGCATAAATATAATTTTATATCAATATATTATTGTATTAAAAATAGGCGGTTTAAAATTGCGTCAACTATACTTCTTCTCAAAAATGCTACAAACAACCACTTTAAATCAACAATTACACAAAATAACGCAATAAAATTTAACTTATAAATTCATTATACAATACGCTTGCAAACTATCTATTTTGACAAATTTAACGATACTTTATGACAATAATACATAATTATACAGTTATTTATAAAGATAATCATAAGAATCAGCACATAATCAAACAATTATTTGAATTCCAAATAACGAAAGAAATCTTTATTTGGAGTAAACCATAGACTGATCAACGATATGTAACTAAAAAACATTATTAACAATGAAGGAATATATAAATTATTAAACGTAAACATCATACGCATTACAATAAATCCAGAAAATCCAAACATAAGTCCCCAAGATAAATTATAGGTCAAAGCAATACCATATAATCGTGATGGGGCTACAAAAACGCTATTTAAAATCATCAAAATTTTGGATGCCATCAACCCACAACAGAACAAACAACTTGCACCAATAAACATAACAAATTCAAAATCATGACTAGCATAGAAATGAAACATTAAAAAAAGTAGTAATTTAAGCAATAACCCAAGCGACAAATGAAATTTTCTACCAATTCGTGCATGAAAAATGCCACCCAAAATAAAGCCAACAACACCGCAACTGATAATAAACAGCTGCATTAAATAGACGGACTCAACTGAGTAATTCAAGAATTTAACCAGAAAATACGGCATAACCGTAACAAAATAGGCATTTAGACTGGCCATGAAAGTGATAAAAAACGTAAAGCGCAAAATAGACCCACGATTCTGTCGCCATGTTTTACCTAACGACCAACTATGGTTAATACAAACATTATCGATATGAAAATTATGCCATAAGCTGCGATAGCTAAAAATTAACAGCGCAAGCAAAACATAAGCCATGGAAAAGTATTCATTAAAATGATATAAAACATCTTTTGAGAAAAAATTTACACCAATTATAGCTGCCATAATTGCTAGATAAAACAGAATAAAGAATAAGTTTCCATAGTTAACACGCTCATTTAAATTATAACTTTTGGCATAAATATACAGAACATATTGTGGCAGCATTCCACCTAATAAGGCTCCTTGTATTATTCTACATAACATAGCAAAATACAACATATTAGGCAAATAGATATGATGGCCAATGAAATTACTAATTACACTTAGCAATGCATCAGCAAGAAAGATATAAGGAAAAATATAATTTGAACTATGTTTTTGTAATTTGGCAAATAGCAAGCCACCAAATGGAGCCATTAATGAACTAAACGTATATGGAGCAACCGTAAAAACAAATGCAACAAAACTACTATTTGCCGAATAAAATTTATTTGCTACATTACTGGCTTCTAAAGAAAAATTATAATAGTGATAAAACAAAAAGACCAAGCCGACAAACATGACATTCATGTGAGGATTATGCGTTCTAAATTTAGATAGGTTCATTATTGGGCACCATTGGCATTTACCAACCATTTATAATAGAGAAGATGACGTTATTTTAAGTTATTTTTTGCACGTCATAAACAAATTTCAGTTAGAAAATGCCACTTTGCCAACAATAAGTAAAACTAATGCACACTCCTAGGGAAAATTGGTAACAATTCCAAATGGAGCAGATAAAGCAGTACCACTAAAAATACATGGATTAAGCACTCCTGTTACGGGATCAATTTGACAACTAGCGACAGAATCTGCACGGGTATTTGTAATATATGCAACGCCACTACTGATACTAATACCACTTGGTGTATAAAAACTCTCATCAGGAGTTAAAGCGGCACAATTAGAAAGAAGTCCATTTTGGTTTACCGTACATTGAATGACATAACTACCATTATCACCATCAGGACCTCCACGAGATGAATTAGTTATATACGCAAAACCATTATTAATCGCAATTGAAGATGGGTTAACAAAAAGATTATTATCGTCATTATCAACCGGTGAATATTGAGAGCAACCTGATAAAGTTCCACTAGATGAATCAATTTGACAAACTTGAACCGCCGAGATACTATTAAAAACACCAGTTGTATACAAATAACCATTGTTCGTAGTCATACCAGAGAATGAATCATTACTAGTATAAATTTCATCAGCAACACAGTTACTTAATCCACCACCAGAATCGGCAACGTTACATTTTTGAATCGTTGCAACACCTCCAACAATGCTGGAAATATATGCTAATCCATTATTAAATGCAATTCCATTTACATTTGATAATCCAGACCCAGCATCCGCGCAAGAACTAATTCCCGCAAACCCCAAAGCACATTTACTAACCGAACCAGTTGTACTCGTCACATAAGCAACGTTACGGTAAATGGCAATTTGGCGCGGATTTGAAAACCCACCATTGACAGCCAAACCACAATCACTCAGTTCACCGGTACTTGTATCTGCGATACATTGGGTAATTCCACCACTAGCTGAACCACTGTCAACACTATAGACATAATTTGGTAATGGCAATGTCCCCAAATTTACAATTTCATACGTAGGATTCATAGATACAATCTGACTAAGACCATCAGTACTAAATAAAGCGCTAAGAATCAAATCTGTATCTTGATTCAATAACGTCTGATTAACCAGATAGGTTGCAGACATCGATAAATTATCTTTACCCATAATACAAGTCTGAGTTAGAATACCACTAACAACATCTGAGGTACATGCAGTTAAACCTATTACGGTAGGCGGAATAATAAAATAATTTTCCATTTTAGTAGTCACTGTAACATTCAAAGTATCATCCGCATTAGCTAATAAATGACTAACCGTTACACTTTCACTACTGGTTCCAGGTTCATTAACTGTAATTGTATTAGCCAGCGTCGCCTGATTAGACTGTGCATAAATAGTCGTGCCACCTGTTGCAAGATTGGGCTGCACTTGGAACTGCAAATTTGAGTTACTTTCACCTTGATAAATTAATGTCGGCACTATAACACTTTCCGCATAAACAGCACCAACCGATGCACCTAAAGCTAAAATATTAGACTCAAAGACATTGACATAAACCAATTTACAAGTACCATTAGGTTGTAATACAGTTGTTCCAACCAAGCAAGTTGTGTCACCACCACCAACTTCCCAAGTGTAAACTGAATTGGTATCTTGTATGCCGGTTATCTTTACTGCATTAGTACCAGTATTTTTATAAATTAAAGTAATTGACTTGCTAACTACGTCTCGACCAAGGGCAATAAACTCATATTGCGTCTGCGCAGATTGACCATCACCACTAGATGCACCAAATGCTGTATAACTCTCTAAAGAAATACTCTGCGCATAAGCTTGCACTTGCCAATTTATATGACTCGACACACTACCAGATGGTACCTGACCGCTAGCCGTATAATCAACCGTGTATATAACTGTTCCACTCGATTCAACACTACTGTAAGTTGGACCTAATACCAGCGTAACTACACACGAACTATTTGCACCCAAAGTAGATGTGCACGTATTTGAACTCTCTACTAAGTAACTTGGTTGATTACCAGTTACAGATAACGTAATATTTGCCGGTAAATTACCACTATTACTTATAGTTAATTCAGTAGAGGTTGATTCCACGCTATTTCCACTAATTGTCATGCTCGCAGTTACTGGTGTAATCGCAACTATTGCACCATTAGCTATTGAGTTGTATATTATAGGAAGAACACGGCTATAAGCACTAGTTCCACCAACTCCAGCATAACTAGCACTGAAACCAACATTAATTTGCTGACTTAAATCAACCTCATTATCATTCACATTTACAACATAAGTACATGATGCACCTATCGCTAATGATTCAAGACTACTACATGCATTAGTTCCAAGGGTCGCTGTTGCACTACCACCTTGTACGATGGGATTAGGGATACTAATGTTAGTTAACGCGTAACCGCCAATATTAGTAACGGTAATTGTTGTACTACCACCAACTGTAGCTGAAAATGATAGAGGATCATCTGAACTCGACATAGAAACTAATGCAGCACCACTGCCGTTATACCATGTGACATTACCAACTACATTGCTCGCACTACCACCAGTGTAAGGAACCGTAATATTCGCGCTACCACCAGATTCGGTTACATTAAAGTTTATCGTACATGTTGCCCCAACTCCCAGCAAAGTAGAGCTACAGCCAGATAAATTACTAATTCCAGCTCCTGCAGTAACAGCTCCAATTGTCGCAGCTTGATTACCTGAGTTACGAACTAACATACTGCCGCTTGTGCCATTAACTGTAT
>CAZZAV010000010.1:0-59563 GCA_964652705.1 uncultured Neisseria sp. | reverse complement strand
TTAAGCTTAGCTATTGCTAAGGCTATACAAGGTTTATTTTTGCGTTAACTATAACTTGTATGATAATACTGAGCTGAATGCTAGTGCTTGTCAAGCAAATGGATTTAGTCCATATGTTAATAGTGATGCAACAGTCAGAGATATGGATCTTGCGCGAAGTTTGCTTGGTGATGCTAAGTTAAGTTATATTGGTTATTCATATGGAACTTGGTTAGGTGCTTGGTATGCTGCAGTATTTCCATCTCATGTGGATAAAATGATTTTGGATAGTAGTATGAATATAACAATTAGCATTCCGATGGCGTTTACCTCGCAGCCACCTGCACTTCAGTATAATTTGGATAATATTGTTGCGCCGTATGCAGCGTTACATGATGATAAATATGCGTTAGGTAGTGCAGAAAGCGTGCAAAAGATTTTTCCAGCTCTTAGTAGTACCATGAAGCAAATTACTAGTGGACAATTGTATATCCTTCTATTTTCACAGGCTGCTGCTGACACTACTGTAGAGACGTTATCTGCAGCAAAAGGAGTTAATCAAATTCTTGAGGCTAATCCATATGCGACAGAAGAGCAAATTTATGCGTTAGTTGATGAATATCAGTTTAGTCCAGATAGTGAAGTTAATGCGATTGTAGTTGCAATTGCTCAGAGACAAGTTAAATCATATTTTGCAAGAAATCAACAAATTCCTCAGACTGTTATGTTGGATGATTCAGGAAGCACTAACATGGCAGTTAAATGTAATGACTCTACTTCACCGACTGAATTTGATTTTTGGGCAAGTATTAGTGATAAACTTTCCGCCGTTGCACAGGTGTTTGGTGGAGATGCCATTAGTAGTAATTGTACCAATACTTGGGGTGGTCCAACGGTTAGTCGCCCAAGCGTGGATAGTATCCGCCAAGCTTCACCAATTTTGATGGTGCAAACTCAGTATGATGGTGCCACACCGTTAGCTGGAGCAACTGCTACTTATAATGCAATTGCAACTGCGAGTATGGTTTATGTCACCAATAGTTATAATCATGGAGTATTTTCTACGATTAATAATGGTTGTGCTGATAATGCTGTAGCAGATTATCTGTTAACTGGTCAATTGCCATCATCTCAATTATTGGTTTGTGCTGGAAAAGGTTTATTACCAAATATGGAACTTGTAAATAATAATTCAGCGAATCAAGGTTTTAATTCTGGTCATCAATTGTCGGCAGCCATGCAGCGTAAAGCAGTCAATGGAAAAGAGATTTCTACAGCAAGAACTTTTGTGAACGAGTCTGATGCTAAGAGATTGCGAGAAGAAATTAGTACTATTATTACTAATGCAGATAAGCATAACTTTTAATCCGTAATGACGTAATGATTAAGTGCTTTGGGTAATGACAAAGCACAATAATTATATCAAGGTAGGTAATCCAATTTGTTTTAATACACAAATTGATTACCTACCTTTTTATATTTTTAAGGTAATTTCCTATAAATATAATTATTGATTAATTTTTGGCAGAATCTACAAGAGATGCTTATATGCGGAATTTCTAAAGTAATTTATGATTATTCTTTTATTTTTCTCGTATTTGGTAATAATTTACAAGTTAATTAAGTTATAGGATGGAGTTCAAATATTACAATTAATTAGACATGATTAAAAGCATTATGTTGCGAAAAGAAGATGATTTTATTTTTAAATAACAATTACTTAAATATTTGTTGCAAATGAGAATCACTCTCATGTATAATCCCTTACTTTATTATAATTAAAAAGGTTTTGTGTGATGAATAAAAAAATTCTGGCAACATTAAGTATTCTTTTTGTTTCATCGGTTTTTGCTAGTGAAGTTCCATTATGTGCTTTGCCAATGGTTGGATCAAATCAAATTGTTGATAATGCTAAAACTGAAGGCGATAAAGATCCTGGTTGTGCAGCTGTGTATAGTAGTGCTCTAAGTGTAGCGAAGCAAACTAATTCTAAATTAAGTTTTAGCAACGACAGCGCGGTTCCTCCACAATTAACAGTAGGTACTGTGTATTTACAAGCAATTACGATGGCACCAGCTGGGATGATGCGTCCGCGTGAAAAATCTGATATTCATTTGGAAATCGATATTCATGCCAAAAGTGGTTTGAAATCGCGTGGGTTTGCACCTGGTGATTGGTTACCAAATGCTAATGTTACTTATTCTTTGCAAAAAGTTGGTAGTGACAAACCTATCGTTTGTGGAACTAAAGCTAATAAACCTCAAACAGTTTGTCCATTGATGGCGATGGTTGCATCAGATGGTCCACATTATGGTGACAATGTTAAATTGGATGGCGCAGGATTCTATATTGCAACATTCTATGCTAAAAGTAATCCCATGATGTTTGGTTGGCATACTGATACCGACAGTAAAATTTTAGGTACGGAATATGTTGATTGGAAATTTAAACAAAGTTATTTGTTTAAATTTACTGGTGTTGGTAAAAAAGGTGGATACTAATTCATCCCAGATTAAACGAGGTGGCATATGCCACCTTTATTCGCTTAAATACTATTTTAATTAGATAAATATGTCGACTAAATTTATAAAAATCTTTTTCTTATTCTTTTGCTTTTCTATATTTGCGAACGCTGATTCTGATGAAATGTTAGAAATCAACGCAACTATAACGACTAGTGCAATTAGTTTTGTACCAGAAGCTATTCCTGAGAATACTCCATTTATGCTCCATGTAATTAATAAAGCAGGTATGCCGATTGAATTGGAAAATTCGGATACTTCAGTTGAATTATATGCTGGAATGACTAAAACCTTTCGGGTTGGTCTGAGTGCTGGAAAATATAAATTCTTTAATGATTTTAATTCTAAAACTAAGGCTACTGATTTATTGGTTTTAACACCAACTGAAATGGCAGCATATCAAAAACAACAGGCGAATGTTGCGACTGGTGGTAGTGTGAATCCTGAACATAGCAGTCTTCATGTTGGTTCAGGAATTGGCGATATAATCTTTATTATGTGGCGCGAATGCGTTGAAGCGTTATTGATTGTTGGAGTGGTTTTTGGTTGGTTAAAACAATTAAAAACTGGTCGCAAAGAGGGGATGTTGTTTTTAGCTGCTGGAGTTGCAATTGGTGTTTTATCTGCGTGTGTCTTAGGTTTTACTTTGATTGAAGTCAGCGGCAGTGTGTCAGGGCAGATTCAAAATTATTTGAAAGCGACCATGACTTTAGTTGCTGCTTTGATGATTGTGTATATGGTTAAATGGATGCGCACTAATGGTCGGACTTTAAAATCTGATATGCTTAGTACTATGGCAAAAAATGAGAGTCGCCGCTGGAATATTTCGATTTTAGTTGTTGTTGCTACTGCGGTTGCTCGTGAAGGTAGCGAAGCCTTTATCTTTATTTATGCACTCGGCTTTGGTGAAAATGGCGTTGTTTCTGCGAGTATGATCGGTGCAGTATTTGCTGGTCTTGGTTTAGCTATTTTGAGTGTGTATTTGTTGTCATTGGGAAATAAAATTTTCTCATGGAAGCATTTCTTCAAAATTACTGAGATTTTACTATTATTATTGGGTGGCGCGATGTTGTTAAATTGTGTGGATTTACTTGTAACCGCAGGTATTTTGCCGATTTTGAAAGCTAAACTTTGGGATACTTCGTTCATTTTAGGTGATGGTGGAACGTTTACACCTTTATTGGCGAGTGTTTTTGGTTATCGGGCAACACCGTCATTAATTGATGTATTATTTTATCTGGCTTATTGGGGTGGGTTATTTATCTTCTTGCGGAATAAAAAACCTGTTAATGTTGCGAAGAAAGCATCATGATGTCAAAAGTAATGTCTGTAATTGGACGTTGGTTGAGCACGCACCAGAAACTTATTCGGCGCGTGCAGTGGGCGGTGATCCTTTTTTATGCCGCTTTGATCATTATACCAAGTTTACTACCCCTGCCAGATGACGATGTAACACTGTTACATAATATAACAGTGTTTGCTCAATTTATGTTTTGGGGTATTTGGTGGCCATTTGTTTTGCTGAGTATAGTTTTATTTGGCAGAATGTGGTGTGGCATACTCTGCCCAGAGGGATCGCTAAGTGAATTTGCCAATCGTTATAGCCGTAAGCGCGGTATTCCTAAATGGATGAAATGGGGTGGCTGGCCATTGGTTTCATTTCTGCTAACTACTTTATATGGGCAAATGACGAGTGTTTATCAATATCCTAAACCAGTTTTATTGGTTTTAGGCGGTTCTACAATTGCAGCGATTATTGTAGGGCTAATTTATGGTAAATCAAGCCGAGTGTGGTGTAAATACCTTTGTCCTGTAACTGGTGTGTTTGCCTTATTATCTAGATTAGCCCCTTATCATTATAAGCCAGATAAAGAAAAATGGCATAATTATACGGGCAAATCAGTAATCCAAGTGCATTGCCCAACGGTGCTCCCATTAAGGACCATGACTGGTTCTGCAGATTGTTTAATGTGTGGACGTTGTGCTGGTCATCGTGATGCGATTGAATTAACTTTGCGTTCTCCGAATGAAGAAATTTTAATTCATGGTAAAACTAATCAAAGTATTTGGAGTAGTTTGCTGGTAATTTATGGTTTGTGTGGTGTGGCATTAGCAGCCTTTCAATGGACTAATAGTTTTTGGTTAAATCATTTACGCGATGTAGTGGAATCATGGTTTTTGGCTCATAACATTATGTGGGTATTTAATACTAATGCGCCGTGGTGGATTTTTACCAATTATTCTGAGCAAAATGACGTTTTTACTTGGATTTTTGGGTTTGAATTGATTGCTTATATTTTAGGTGTTGGCTTTATTATCGGTACTATTTCTTTAAGTTTATTTAGTTTGGCAAGTAAAATTGTTAATCGTAATTATTCTTTGGTAAGCTTCAATCACTTGAGTTTATCCTTAGTGCCACTTGGTGGGGCAAGCGTATTTATTGGTCTATTTGCCTTAACGGTAACTTTATTACAGAAATATGCTAATCTGGGATTTTTGTGGATTAATGATTTTAAAGCTGGAGTTTTAGCTTTTGCTACCGTATGGAGTATTTATTTAGCGATTAGAATTATTTGTCAATATACTCAATCATGGCAACGACGAATTTTAGGATTGATACCCGTGTTGTTTGCTTTTGCAATGGTAAATTACTCTTGGTTATTAGTATTACATATTTGGTCGCTAAAATCTGATAGCATTCCATGGAATACTTTATGGGTGAGTTTTTAGTTGTTCGCTATGAGTGTATTTATGATTTGTGGCTGATTAGATATCTGATCAGCTATTTTTATTTAATCTAGCTTTATCATCCAATTAATAAGGCATGGTTGAGTTAGTGAGGTTTATGGTAGTGTAACTTACTATCCATATATAATTCAGTATGATATTAATCTGTGAAATGTTTTAGATGAGTTTAGTTTTACATAATTCGATACAGCTATTCTTGGCTACATTCTGTTATAATCTCTAACTATTTATATTATTGAGTGATATTATGTCATTTTATTTTCAGATATTTATTACATTATTAAGCTTAGTTAACCCAATTCTTGCTTTAAGTCAGTATCTTAATATGACCAATGGCATGAGCAAAGAATCCAAGCGTAGCATTGCAATTGTTTGTGGCTTAACTGTTTTTGGTATTTTGGGAAGTTTCCTATTTCTTGGTACTTATATTATGGAAGCTTTGAGTATTCATGAATATTCATTGCGTTTGGGTGGTGGAGTAATTTTATTACTCTTGGGAATTAAGATTATTTTAGGTGATAATACAGCCCATGATAGGGGTGGGATTGAGAAACCATTTGAAGTGAAGAACATTAAAGCAATGGGGGTGAGCCCATTAGCATTACCAATGGTGGTTGGTCCAGCTAGTATGGTTTTAATCGTCGTCTATAGTCAAGATGCGCCGCATTTACTTGATAAATGTATCATTTTATTAATTTTGGCTTTGTTGGGTGCTGTGATTGCAACGGTCTTTATTTTAGCTGATTATGTTGCCAAAGCCGTTGGTGAAATTGGTTTGGTTGTAATTACAAAAGTTATGGGATTGGTGATTACGGCGATTGCATTTGAAATGATTATTGCTGGATTACAAACGGTAGTGCCGATGATTCTTAAAGGTGGCTCTGTATCATAGTTATTGATTTAAGAGAGACTTGCAGAATTAAAATGATATATCATTTTACAAGTTTTATAGTGTAGAAAATATTTAGATAGTATGTTTAAACCAATTTGTGATTGATTAAATCATTGTTCTGGCTGTATAAAGTAGTTTTATCCCGTATAGTTGCTTATTAAATAAAATGAACCTCAGTTAGGTTTCCTGAGGTTCATTTATAGTGGCAAAACTTTAAAAGCTTACTTCCATTATTTCATATTCTTTTACACCGCTTGGTACGCGTACCTCTACCACATCACCGCAGCTTTTGCCGATTAAACTACGAGCAACAGGTGTATTTACCGATATTTTACCTAATTTTACATCGGCTTCATCGTCGCCAACAATTTGGTAGCTGATTTCTTCATCGCTTTCTAGATCGAGAATTGCAATTGTTGCACCAAAGATAATTTTTCCGTTGCTATCTACCGTGCTAAGATCAATAATTTGAGCATGAGATAATTTGGACTCAATTTCACTAATTCTACCTTCAATAAACCCTTGCTTTTCTTTGGCGGCATCATATTCTGCATTTTCTGAAAGATCACCATGGCTACGAGCTTCAGCAATAGCTTGAATTACCTGAGGTCGTTCAATGCTTTTTAAACGTGAAAGTTCTTCTTGAAGTAATTTTGCTCCGGTTGGAGTCATTGGAAATTTTTGCATAAATTATGTCCGTTTATATTAATTGGTTAAATTTCTTTTATAAGTAAATTTTTAATAGTTAGCATTAAATTCAAATGCATTAGTTTCTCAAAAATTTATTTATTAAAGAATTCTATTTTAGCTGGTACTTATTTATCTAGTCGATTAACTTTATTTAAAAATGCAAATAAAAAAACCGAGAGCATACCCTCGGTTTCTAATCTAATTATACGTTCGTTAGAACGTGAATAATTATTTAGCAGCAGAAGCTTCAGTTTTAGCAGCAGCTGGTTTAGAAGCGTGTTTTTTAGACGCTTTTTTGTGTGATTTTTTGTGCGCTTTAGAAGCAGCAGGTTTTTCCATTTTAGCAGGAGCAGAAGCTTCAGCAGCGAAAGCAGAAGTAGCGAAAGCACCAGCGATTAATACAGCTAATAATTTTTTCATGTAAGTTTCCTTAATAATTAATGTGAAATATAATAATTTATATATAAATTATCGTTGATTATTTTAAATGTAAACGATCATACATACAGCCGACATTATACATAAAAAAACTGTGCAGTGCAAGATATTTTTACATAACTCGTTAAACTGATGTGAAATATGCATTAAAAATTCTGTGATTATGCTTTATTTGAACTTGTTATTATACTGATTTGGTTGTTATTTAGTTCAATGTAGCCACCTGGGGCATGATCTTGCCAATCAGGGATTTCATAGCGGTGAATTAATGTCGCATTTTTACTCATTAATGAGTAATAACCTGGTCGATGTGTGTGACCATGAATTATAATGTTCGCATTTGCCTGTTTCGCATACCTAAGAATAGTCTCATTAACTACCATGTAATGGTGTTCAGGCTTTGAATTAGTTGTGGCATGAGATTTACTTTCTAAAGATTCTTTGAGTTTGTAACGTAATCTTAATGGGATGCGTCGTAAGATGAACATTATCACTGGATTTTGTAAAATACGTTTCATTTTTTGATAGCCAACATCTAGTGTGCAAAAAGTATCACCATGGCTGAGTAAAATACTATTATCACCAATTTTGAGTGTTGTCATATCAGGAATTAATTGCATGCCAGACTGTTTTGCGAATTTTTTACCAACGGCAAAATCATGATTGCCACCACGGAAATAAATGGGAGTTGTTAAACTGAAATTTTTTAAATGGTTACGAGTGGCACCAATGAAGTTATTGTCATCATCATCTCCAAGCCAGTAATCAAAAAAATCACCCAAAATATATAAACCATCGATTTGCCCCTGCCATTGTGTTAACAATTGAAAGAATACTTGATTAGCTTCAGGCGTATTGGGTGATAAATGCAGGTCAGAAATAAAAATGAGTTTCATAATGGTCTTACGGCGATCTTTAGTTAAAATTATTGCTTAATTCTGTTATAATTAAAGGTTTATATGATAGTTATTATAGCAGTTATTAATCAATTAAGTGAGGTTGAGTTGTGATAGTTCCAATTCGTAAAATGGGTGATCAATGTTTGCTAGTGCGTTCATCTGAAGTTAGTGCAGCTGAATTTAATCAGCCGGAGTTACTACAGTTAATTCAGAATTTACGTGATACGCAACAACATTTAGGCGGTGTTGGAATTGCAGCACCACAAATTGGTGTTAATAAGCGTGTGGTTCTAATTGAATATTATCAGAAAGATATTACTCGTTATAGTGACGTTGGTGATTGTCCACTTTGTGTAATTATTAATCCGGAAATTCAATTTCTATCTGCTGAGTGTTCTACATTTAACGAAGGATGCTTATCTGTGCCAGGATTACGTGGTGAGGTTAGCCGTCCAATTGGCATCGCATATAAATATTATGATCAATTTGGTCAATTACATCAAGGTGAGGATAAAGGTTTTTTTGCACGTGTTATGCAACATGAATGTGATCATTTAGACGGTGTTTTATATCCTATGCGAATGCAAGATTTGCGCACTTTAGCTTTCATTGATGTTGATAGTAGTCATGCAGCTAGCTAAAGAAGTTACGCATAAATTTGCAGCATTGGATTCTTTACGTGGTATTGCCGCGTTAATGGTAGTTTTTCAGCACTTTTGGGAAATGAATCATGCCTCTGATGATAGATTACGTCCGTGGTGGTTTTTTTGTGCTGGACATGAAGCGGTAATTTTCTTTTTTGTATTAAGTGGTTTTGTTTTAAGTAATCAGTTGCGTAATTTTAAATTTACTAATTATGGGCAATTTATATTAAAACGGTTTTTTCGAATTTATCCAACGTACTACGTGGCAATTTTAATTTCTGCCATTCTGTTGATTTTTATTAAAAGCTACTTTCCATCTGCTTTGAGTGGTTATGGCTTAACTTCGTGGTTTTATGTGTGGTCGCAAACTGCATTTGATAAAACTATGATTTTAGGTTCGTTGAGTATTCTTTATCATGAGGGAAATAGTTTAGATGTGGTGACTTGGTCATTATTTTATGAAGTTTGGTTATCTTTGGTTTTCCCATTTATTCTGTTAGTTTTTTGGCGTTTAAATTTTGTAGTTAATCTTGTTGCAACTGCGGTGTTAGTTGGCTTAAGTTATTATTTTTGGACGCATGGTGATTTGCTTGGTAATTCATGGCAAAGTTTGATTTATTACAGTTGGTATTTTTTACTGGGTTTATTACTTTTTTGTTGTCATGAGCAACTTAAATTTTTGGCAAATCCATGGTGGTTAATTTTTGGAATTTTATTATACTTTAGTAATTTTGTGTTCTTTGGTAAAATTAGTAGTCGTCTATTGCATGAAGTTATTATTGCTTTAGGTAGTAGCTTAATTCTGTTAAATGGCTTATACAATAAGGGTTTTAAAGGTGCGCTAAGCTGGTTACCATGTCGATTTTACGGTAAAATATCTTACTCATTGTATTTATTGCATTTACCTATTTTATACTTATTGAGTTATTTGTTGCTAACGCATTATTCGGTGGTGCTAGTTAAACTTATGACATTAGTCATTGCAACATTATTAGCTAGTGGTAGTTATTATTGTATAGAGTTACCAAGTATTAATTTTATTAAATCTTATTTTAAATAAACTATTGAGGAAATATGACAGCTTCTAAAAATTATATAAGTTATGTGAGAAACAATCCTTTTAAGGTTATGGTGCTGATTATTATTTTGGTAATTGGATACTTAGTCTATGGACATGAGCACAGTCAGAGTGTGGCGAAACAAGTGTATCAGGAAATGGTTGTAATTGATCAGCAGTTAGATCATATGCAAGAGTCTGCGAATGTAATTATTGCCCAGCATTCTACAAATATTAAATTGGTCACGACACTAAAAGGCTTGACTAAAGATAATTTCTTGGCTAATCGCGCCAATGTAATTAAATTAGCCCAGCAGTTAAGCTATGCACCACAAGTTGAATCAAATATTATTAATGCGTTAAATTCTGCCAATCCAAGTACTTACGGTGCAGTACATCAGAATATTGCCGCACAAATTCGCGTGCTTAATTATCAGCATAACTTGATGATTACACAATTTAACCAACAAATTAGTTCACTAACTTCTCAAGTAGCCAATATTAAAACACAAATTGGTTCAATTAGTAGTGATAGTTTGCATGGTTTGGAATTAGCAAAGTTACGTTTTATTAGTCATAAATTGGCAAAAACGATGAGTTTATTGAATGAATCATTGATTCAGGAAATTTTAGATGTTGATGCTGATGTTAAGGCGAATGCCTCTGGCGTAATGAATTAGTACTGGCGAGATAAATTCTAAAGCGGAGTTTTAAATGAGTGGTGGCGTTTCAATAAATTTATTTCTTGTTGATGGATCCATTGATGGTGTGATTAAAGCTGAATCTCCAAATTGGACTGGTCAATGTTTAAAATTTCCTGCCGATAAGCTTTTGGATGTTATTCAAAGAGATGAAATTAAGGATAAAGTTGGCATATATTTTCTTTTTGGTGATGAAAGCCTATATATTGGAGAGTCTGAGAGTTTAGATGTCCGGCTTAAGCAACATTTGTTGGGTGATAAAAGTGATTGGTGGAATCAAACGGTCATTTTTTCATCAAGTAATAATTTTTTAACTAAAGCCCATGTAAAGTATTTGGAGAATAAGTTAATTGAATTAGCAAGAAAGACTATACAGTTTAAATGTACAAATTTGAATGATGGGGTTAAAACAAAACTAAATGAAGCCTTGCAAAATGACGCGGATAATTTTATTGAATATGTTCAGAACTTTGTTGCGATTTTGGGGTTTAACATTTTTGTTGGTACCAGTAAAATTGATACAAATCAGGTCACTGGTGATAACTTAAATGAGTTTTATATAAACGAAAAAGGCGTGGTCGCTGAGGGACTCATAATTGGTAGCGGTGGTATATTAGTTAAATCAAGTAGTCAGGCGTTATATAAAGAAACGCCTAGCATTAGCATTGCTGCTAAAAGAGTTAGACAACAATTAGTAGAGAAAATGATTTTAAAGTTAGTTGATGGTAAATATCTATTTCAAGAAGATTTCCAATTCGATAGTTTATCTTCTGCTTCAAGTGCAATACTTGGTCGTAGCAGTAATGGTAGGACGTGTTGGAAGCAAAAATCTTCTAATAAGACCTTTAAAGAATTAGAAATAGAGCAATTAGATAAAATAGATAAGGAACAAAAATGACCGAGAAAATAGAAAATAATGTAGTAGTAAGTAATTTTATTCGCGCAATAATTGAAGATGATTTGAGTACTGGTAAGCATAGCCAGATTATTACGCGCTTTCCGCCAGAGCCAAATGGTTATTTGCACATTGGGCATGCTAAGGCAATTTGTCATAATTTTGGGGTAGCCGAAGATTTTGGTGGCTTGTGTAATTTACGTTTTGATGATACTAATCCAGAGAAAGAAAATGATGAGTATGCGCGCTCAATTCAAGATAATATTACTTGGTTGGGTTATACATGGAATGGTGATGTGAAATATGCTTCAGACTATTTTGAAAAACTATATCAATTTGCTGAGTGGTTTATTGAGCAAGGTTTGGCTTATGTTGATGATTTAAATGCTGAAGAGATGCGTGAATACCGTGGAACATTAACTCGTCCCGGTAAAGATAGTCCATTTAGGACTCGTAGTGTTGCAGAGAATTTGGATTTATTTAATCGGATGCGTGCTGGTGAATTTGCTGATGGTGCTAAAGTTCTGCGCTTGAAAATTGATATGAGTTCACCGAATATGAATTTGCGTGATCCAGCTATTTATCGGATTAAACGCTTTCATCATATTCGTACTGGGGATAAATGGTGTATCTATCCGATGTATGATTATACGCATTGTATTTCTGATGCGCTTGAATCAATTACACACTCATGCTGCTCGCTTGAGTTTGAAGATCATCGCCCGTTATATGATTGGGTGGTTGATAAATTATTTAGTGCAGGGTTATTGCCAGCTCGTCCACGTCAGATTGAATTTTCACGCCTAGAGTTAGGTTATACCTTGACTAGTAAGCGTAAATTAAATCAGTTGGTGACCGATGGTCTGGTTTCAGGTTGGGATGATCCACGGATGCCAACTTTGGCTGGTATGCGCCGCAGAGGTTATACTGCAGCAGGAATTCGTCTATTTATTCAACGTTGTGGGGTTTCAAAATCACCGAACCATGTTGATATTCCAGTTCTAGAGACTGCTATTCGTGAAGACTTAGAAAATAATGTGCCACGAATTATGGCGGTTTTAAAGCCAATTAAATTAGTCTTAACTAATTTTGTGGCTGGTGAAACTGGTTCTCGTGAAGCTGATTTTCATCCGCAACATCCTGAATTTGGCAAACGTTTATGCGAGTTAACCCAAGAAATTTATATTGATAGTGATGATTTCCAAGAAGTTCCAGAAAAAGGTTTCCAACGCCTTACTTTAGGTGGTGAAGTACGTTTGCGCCATAGTTATGTGATTAAATGTGATGAGATTATAAAAAATGCAGATGGTTCAATAGCTGAATTACGTGGTTCAATTGATCATGATACCTTGGGTAAAAATCCTGAAGGTCGTAAAGTTAAGGGCGTGATTCACTGGGTTAGTGCAACTAAATCTTTAAAAGCTGAAGTGCGCTTATATGAGCGTTTATTTACGGAGTTACAGCCAGATAATGTTGAAGGTCATGATTTTGTGGAGTTTATTAATCCACATTCACTAGAAACGATTAGCGCTTATATTGAACCAAGTATTGCTACAATAAAACCTGAAGATAGATATCAATTTGAACGAGTTGGCTATTTTGTGGCAGATCGTTATGCTTGTGATTCTGCCAATGGGCAATTAGTGTTTAATAAAACAGTTGGTCTACGTGATATTTGGAAGAAATAAAAATTATGTCGAGCTGATTCAAGAAATCAGCTCTTTTTATTGTTCAAATTATTTGTTTGGAAAATGAATTAAATTGGAGTTGGTCATGAAATATATTGGCATTATGTCGGGAACAAGCTTAGATGGAATTGATGCTGTAATTTGTGAGTTTACTGACGACGACCAGGTACAGTTAATCGCCAAGTGTTCACTGCCATTTGAGCCAGAGCTACAAGCTGATTTGCAAAAACTATTGCGTGAGTTTAATTTGCATTTGCGTGAACTTGGTGAGCTGGAAGTTCGTTTAGCCATTAATTATGCCGCTGCGGTGACTAAGTTATTAGATATAAGTCAAGTATCCGCAGATGAAATTATCGCAATTGGCTGTCATGGACAAACGGTTTACCATGATCCGTATAATCAATATCCATTTTCATTACAATTGGTTGATGGTAATAAGTTAGCACAATTAACGAGAATTGATGTAGTTTGTGATTTCCGGCGTATGGATATGGCTTATGGCGGGCAAGGCGCACCGTTGACTCCAGTTTTTCATAAGTATTTTTTGCAAGGTATACAGGCACGAGTTATTTTAAATTTGGGTGGAATTGCGAATATTACCGTGCTAGAGCCAAATAATGAGCAAGTGATTGGTTTTGATACCGGACCTGCGAATTGCCTAATTGATTTATGGGTGCAAGATAAGTTTCAGCTAGCGTATGATAAAAATGGTGATTTAGCGCGCAGTGGTCAGATTATTCCTGAGCTGTTAGCAGAAATGTTGCAAGATCCTTACTTTAGCCTAGCCGCTCCCAAAAGTACAGGTAAGGAAATTTATCATTTGGCATGGGTTCAGCAGCATTTAATGGCTTTGAATCTAGTTAATTACTCAGATGTAGATGTTTTACGGAGTTTATTGGAGTTAACTGCAATAACTGTTTCTGATGCGATTAAAGGCGTTATTCTTCCTGAGCAAGTTGAAGCGATTTATGCTTGTGGCGGTGGCGCGTACAATCAATTTCTATTAGAACGAATTGCCGCAAATAGTCAAATTCAGGTAAAAACTACGCAAGAATTAGGAATTGATGTTGATCAAATGGAAGCTATCGCTTTTGCATGGTTTGCCAAACGGCGGATTGAGAAATTACCTGCAAATTATGAAACGGTAACTGGCGCTCGCCAAAAATGTATTCTTGGGGCTTTATATGCCGGAAAATAGTTACAAGCAGCGAATTATTACATTGACAATTTTGAGTGGCGTAATTTGTGGTTATATTTTAGGTGTGATCGCTTTAATTTTACCAAACTTAGTTCAACATAGTTATATGCTCAAGGAACAAGTTTCTTTGTTAGCTGGTGCATTGTTGCTGGGATGTTTTATTGCAAGTATTTATACTGGTAGCATGAGTGATTATTTTGGGCGTAAGAAAGTTATCTTTATCACGATGATGATTTTTATTTTGGGGACGATATATTTTATTGTTGCCAAAAGTTATTATCACCTTTATGCCGCACGTTTTATTCAAGGAATTGCCTATGGTATGTGCGAAATTGTGATGCCATTGTATTTGGTTGAGGTCTCAGAAACACGTTGGCGCGGTCAAATTATCACTGCTTTTAAAATGGCTAATACTGGTGGAGCATTAGTGGCTAGCTTAATTTGGCTGGTAATTAGTGTGAACTATTATTCGTGGGCATTTGCGGTTGCATTATTAATACCAATTTGGATTATGATAATTTTACGTAATTTGCCTGAGTCACCACGCTGGCTCGTTGCCAAATCGCGCATTGCTGAAGCTCGGCAGGTATTAACTGCCAATAATCCAGCCTCAGCGGAGATAATTTTATCTGAAATTAGTGATGCACAACAAGGTGCTAGTGTTCGTGTGAGTGAATTATGGAAACGGAATAATCTTTTGCCGTTTTTAATTATTTTAGCGGCGGTAACACTCAATCAATTAACTGGAATTAGTGTTTTTGTGCAAAATAGTGTTCAGATTCTAAAAGATTCTGGTCTGTCTTCGGAGATTGTTGGTGTATTAGGTAATATTAGCATCAGTTTAGTTAATTTTGCAGCGATGACTGCAACTTTATTCTTGGTTGAAAAAATTGGGCGTAAAAAGATTTTAATTATTGGTACCAGTGGCTTATTGGTAAGTTTATTGACGCTATACGTCGCTCATGCTTTACTACCAGCTGGTGAATTAATTGGTTATATTACTTTGGCGGGGATTGTGCTGGTAGTTGGGTTTTTTGCATTTGGTCCAGGTGCGTTGATTTTAGTGATTTCAACTGAGCTATTACCAACTAATATCCGTGGGGTAGCGATTTCTATTGCCTTTACAATCGGTGCTTTGGTTGGCACGGTTTTTGTTTCATGGTTTGGTAGTTTGACTGCAAGTCTTGGTTATGCTAATTTATTTTTAATTATGGCTTGCTTTGTATTTTGTTACTTGCTAATTAGTTTATTTATTCCAGAAACACGTGGGAAATCTTTGGAAAATATTCGTTGGGGTAGTAAGTGATAATAATTTGTTTAGGGAAAGTGTGTCTTGAGTAATTTAATTTTGACTAAAGAGCAGAAACGTCAGATTATGTTTTTAATGACCATGATGTTTTTTGTTGGAGTTTCTGCGACGGATATTTTTATCGCATCTTTGCCGCAAATGGTTTTAGATTTTCATTCTACGCCAGGTGTGGTTAATCTAACTTTATCTTGTTATAGCCTTGGGGTCGCTTTTGCCGTATTGTTTGTTGGTGAATTAAGTAGTCGTTTTGGGCGTCGACGTTGTTTATTGATCGGGGTTTTCTGCTTTAGTTTGGCTGCTTTTTTGATTGCAGTTTTACCAATAATTCAATTGATAATTGTTTTACGAGTAGTGCAGGCTTTTGGCTGTGCAGTGATAATTATTGTACCGCGTTTGGTACTAAAAGATTGTATGGATGAGCGTGAGCAAATTACAGCTAATGGAATTTTGCTTATGGGGTTAATTATTTCGCCTGCAATTGCTCCTATAATTGGTGCGTATTTGGCTAAATTCTGGGGCTGGCGAAGCTGTTTTACAGGAAGCGGTGTTTTGGGTATGGGCTTAGTAATTTGGTGTTATTTTATTCTACCAGAAACTAATCATAGGCCTTTAACAACTTTCCAACATCCTAGTTACTATGTTAAAACGTATGTCAAGTTATTAACTAATCGAATGTTTCTGGTGCTAACTGGTATTTATGCTGCTGGAGTTGCAGTGTATTTTACTTTTATTGGTATTTCGAGTTATTTATATATTCAACATTGGCATATGTCGCCGCAACATTACTCGATGCTTTATTTATGGTTATCATGCGCTTACCTAAGCGGTAATCAAATTATGCAGCGCTTAAATGGTAAAGCAGTAGCAGCAGATAAAATTATTCGGATTGGGGTTTATTCAACTGTTTTTGGTGCGTTAATAGTTAGTTCGGCGTGGTTTTTAAAGTTGCCAAATTTAGCCCTGATAATTGTGACAGCTGGAGTGTTTTTTATGCGGGCGGCTAATGCGTTAATTAATCCGCCTACTCAGATTCGGATTATGAGTCATTTTAATCAGGATAGTGCACAAGCCCTTGGGCTAAATATGTGCTTAGGTTTTACTTTAAGTAGTGGTGCAATTTCATTGGTAACCATGTTTGCCCACCAGCCATTACTCGGGTTGGTGTTAGTGTCTGGTTTTTTTGCTTTTCTTGCTGGAATTCTTTATCATTTTAATCGTAAGATTCTTTATTAGATTTCATATGTTTTTAAAGCGTGGGGGTTGAACATGCAAGCAATTGCTCTTATGAGATGCGGTGCTGGAATTGATGAGTTAAATCGAATTAAGTTAGATGCTCCTGCAATAGTAAATTCACATCAAGTATTAATTAAAGTTGCTTATGCTAGCTTAAATCCAGTGGATTACAAATTAATTGCTAATCAGCCAACTTTTTGGCATTATCCATATATTCCGGGCTTAGATTTAGCTGGACAAGTTGTTGCAATTGGTGCTGATGTAACAGCGGTGCAAATCGGTGATAATGTAGCCGTGCATGCTGATTTAAGTCATGGCGGAGCTCTTGCTGAGTATATTTTACAACCTGAACACGTATTATTTAAAATCCCAGTAAATTTTGATTTACGCCTGGCTGCCGCAATGCCATGTGCAGGTTTAACTGCTTATCAGGCATTGGTGCGTAAAATGAATATTCAAGCTGGTAAAAGTATTTTTATTCAGGCTGGTAGTGGTGGAGTTGGTGGTTTTGCAATTATTATTGCTAAAGCATTGGGACTTAGGGTGATTAGTTCTTGTTCCACTCGGAATATTGATTATGTATTAAGCCTTGGTGCTGATGAAGTTTTTGACTATACTGTGAGTGATATTTATTCGCAAATTAAGCAACTTTGTCCACAAGGCGTGGATTATATTCTTGAGACTACGAATAAAGTTAATTTGCAACGAAATCTTGAAATTCTAGCTTTTAATGGTCAAATTGCTTCGATTGTTGGAATCTTAGATACTAATGAGATTGGTGAATTTAGCACAGGCTTTGGTTTTCACGAAGTTGCTTTAGGTGGTGCTTATCTTGCTAAGCATTATTCATCGCAAACTGATTTAGCACAAATGGGCAATGAGTTACTAGAACTACTAATCAGATCAGGTGTTTCACCGCAATTGAATGAATATAATTTTGAGGATTATCCTCGAGCTTTTGCAGCATTAAAAAGTAGTGCTCAGCCAGGTAAAATTGTTCTCAAGATTGATCAGAGCCAAAATAGAGTGTATTAATTTAGATACCTGGTTTATATTGTTAGTTGAAATTTCATGGGTTACTTATTTTGTATGGAAGGAATTTAAATATGTCAGCTAGTTCATCGCGTAGTCGCGTAATTGCGGCATTGGTTTTAGCTTGTGGTGTAGCCGCAGGTGGTTGCTTTGTTGGTAATGGGATTAAGTTTTTCCGTAATTTTGATCGTTCGGTTGAAGTCAAAGGTTTGGCAGAACAAAATGTTAAGTCAGATTTAGCCACGTGGAGCATTAGTTTTAGCGTTAGTGGTGACAATCTTAAAGATTTGTATCAACAAATTAGTCTTAATCAAAAAGCTGTTAGTAAATTCTTGCTGAGTAATAATTTTGCTGAAAGCAGTCTTCAATTAGGGACAATTAGCGTTAGTGATAATTGGGCTAATCAATATGGTGGTAATAATGATAAATTACCACATTATCAAATTAGCAATAGCGTGAGTGTTACCACCCCAGATGTAGATTTGGTGGCTAAGGTTAGCCAAAATGCTGGTGAATTGGTGAGTCAAGGCGTGATTGTTGGTAATAATAGTATTAGTTATTTTTATAATAATTTGAATAATATTAAGGCAACTATGCTAGATAGCGCTACGCAAAATGCTAAATTGGCAGCCGAGACTTTTGCTAAAAATACGCAGAGTCAGGTTGGCAAAATTAAATCTGCGAGTCAGGGTGTGTTTACTATTGCCTCGCCAGATGGTTCGAATATTGGCGATACTAGCAATATTAATAAAAAAGTGCGTGTGGTTACATCTATTCAATTCTTTATAAATTAAACTCTGATGCGTAAGTTAATCTGTACGGTTTTTTTGTTAGCTATGGTTATAATGTCAAATGCTGAAACAGTACCAATTTTGCGCAGTTTTCCTGTGGGTACTCAATTTGCGGTGATTAATAAAATTAATTACCCCCAAGTTACGTTACAAGAAATTCCTAGTAATTATGGTACAAGCTTATTAGGTTTAATGTGGCTTTCGAGTAAAAAAGTAGTGATGAGTCCAGCATCTGTAATTCGTGATCAAGATAATAATACTCATGTACAAGCCTACTTAGGTGATTTGCTGGATCAGCCAGTTGCGGTGCAATTTGATTTTCAAGGACGTATTTGGGTGATTTGGCAATTAACTAAACCAGAAATAGAATGGGTGATTAAAAATCAACGTAATATCTGGCAGTAGTTATGACTGCTTCGTACCACAATTTTAAAATAGAGTAAATAGTCGTATTTTGTAATTAACTTAAATTGAGTAGAGTTGGATTTTAATTCTACGATGTAAAGGAATAAAAGATAATGATGACTTCGAAAGTAATTGTAGCTTTGGATTTTAATAATTTAACCGAGGTGATGGAGTTTGTTCAGCAAATTAAACCTAGTGAATGTCGTCTGAAGGTTGGCAAGGAGTTGTTTACTGCCTATGGACCACAAATTATTCGTGAGTTGCAGGCGCTTGGTTTTGAAATATTCTTGGATCTTAAGTTTCATGATATTCCCAATACAGTTTATAAAGCAATTCGTGTAGCGTCTGATTTGGGTGTGTGGATGGTGAATGTACATGCCAGTGGTGGTCGCGAAATGTTGACAAAAGCGCGTCAAGCAATTGAAGATAGTCAACATAAGCCTTTGTTAATTGCGGTGACTATTTTAACTAGCTTGAGTGAGTCTGCGGTAGCAGAGATTGGTTATCAACATAGTTTAGTTGAGCAAACATTACACTTGGCGCGCTTGAGTTATGAATGCGGTTTAGATGGAGTGGTTTGCTCTGCGCATGAAGCCGCTGCAATTAAGCTTGCTACTAGTGCAGAATTTCTAACGGTTACGCCAGGCATTCGCCTAAATACGGATAAAGTTGATGATCAGACTCGAATTATGACACCAAGTATCGCTGTTGCTAGCGGTGCTGATTATTTAGTGATTGGGCGTCCGATTACTAAATCTGTATTACCGATAGAAACTTTGCAAGGAATTAATCAAAGTTTATAGCTTTAAGTGGTGTGAGTAGTTGTAATGGTTGTTTTATTCTGGTAATTATCAATCGTAACTGACAGCTTTTATGGTTACGAATAGCTACGTATGGCGCGGTAACCATTTTTGTTTATTAAAAGTAAATTAGCCAATCTTTATTGTTTCAGTAAGTTGTTTATATTGAAATAATTTAACCTTGATAGTCAAATTCGGGATGTATTTAAAGTTGGTTTGATGCTAGAATAGCTCCCTTATTTTTATAGCCATTTGGTTATTGACGTTAATTGATTTTTGTGAGGGGAAAACTACATGAATCAAGAAGAACGAAAGATCATTAGTTTGTCATCATTAGGCGGTATGCTAGAACTGTATGATTTTGCAATCTATGGAACTTTTTCAATTTATTTTGCCCATCAATTTTTTCCATCAAGTAATCCTTATACGTTGATTTTAGAAACTTATATGGTTTTTTTGCTTGGGTTTATTTTGCGTCCCATTGGTGGTTTGTTGTTTAGCCATATTGGTGATGAATTTGGGCGAAAGAAAGTTTTAATTCTGACGATATTCATCATGGGGATTTCATCTTTGGGAATTGCCTGTTTGCCAACTTATCAAAGTATTGGTATTTTGGCACCGTGCTTACTCCTTTTTTGTCGTTTATTACAAGGCTTGGCTTTGGGTGGGGAACTCCCAACAACCTATGTTTACTTGAGTGAGTCATTATCCAATAAGAAAATTTTAGCATTCGGTATTACGATGGCAAGCATCTTTAGTGGTTATTTGCTTGCGGCTGCGGTAAATTATTTATTGACATATCTTTTTAGTGTCGAGCAGTTAAATCAATTTGCGTGGCGAATTCCTTTTGTAATTGGTGGCGTAATTTGTTTGATTAGTTACCGGATTCGTAAAACTTTGCATGAGACACCTGAATTTAAAAGTATCATGAGTAAGCCAAAAGTGCCGATTGTATATCTATTTCGTAAACATTGGTCTCAGGTTATTCAAGGTGTGATTTTTTCTGCGATACAGCAGGTATTTTCGGTTTTAGCAATTATTTTTATGGCAACATATATGCGTACTTTCTTGCATATTCCAAATAATTTAGTTGGTCTTCTATTGCCGATTGCATTAAGTGTAACCGTGCTTGTAATTTTTTTGTTTGGTTATTGGTTTCGCAAAGCCGATGATGTGCCGCAGTTAATGTGGTGGAGTCTGATCGTGAACTTAATTATTGTTCCTGTTGCATATTATGTCATAGGTCATAAATTAAGCTTGTTTAGTGGATATATTTTATTGATGATTGGTCATGGTTTATTTGGATTACTTGTTCCACTTTATTTGACTTCATTATTTCCAAGTAATATTCGTTTAAGTGGTGTGGCAACTTGTTATAATTTATCGATTACTTCTTTTGCAGGGTTTGCACCAATTGTTGTAACAGAGTTGATTCAGCACCATTATTTAATGATAGCTGCACCAAGTGTCTATATTATGTTGTTTATCTTCTTTGGGATACTTAGTTTGCTCTGGTCATCAGACAAAAGTGCCAACTCTAAGTCGCGGATATAATCTATGTTAAAGCAATATATTTATCAAACTGGAACAATTAATTCATTATTGGAAGCGGTTTATGATGGAGACACAACCATCGCAGAGCTAGCAAACAAGGGGGATTTGGGGCTTGGGGCTTTGGATGCAATTGACGGTGAGTTAGTAATTTATGATGGTAAATTCTTTCGAGCTGATGCTAATTGTCGTTTGAACCGTTTAGCAGATACAATAAAAACTCCTTTTGCGGTAATTAGCAATTTTCAACCAAGCTTAAGATTTACGTTGAATGCTAGTTCGTTTGCTGATTTAGAGACTCAATTGTTGGCACATTTACCATCGACTAATCTTATTTATGCATTTAGAATTGAAGGTCTTTTTACGCAGATTGATTTGCGTAGTGAAGAGTGCACTTGTCGTCCGTATCGCCGTTTGATAGAAATATTGCCTGCGTTGCAACGTACGCATTCCTTTGCTGACATATCTGGTACTTTGGTTGGCGTCTATTTTCCGATTTATTTATCGCAACTGAATGTGCCTGGATTTCATTTTCATTTTGTTGATGTTACAGAAGAAATTGGTGGACACGTTTATGGTTTAAATTTAGTCGGTGGACAAGTTAAAGTTCAGGTAATCCACGGCTTTGATTTAAGCATGATTGCTAGCGATGAATTTTATCAAGCCAATTTAGCGAGTAATATTGCTAATGAGGTTACCCAGGTTGAGAAATTGCGCTCATAATGCTAATTATGAATTTAAAATTATGGGCGGCAACCAAAAGGTTAGGTTCTAGTTGCCGCAATTTATTTAAAGTTACACGATTGTAAATCTGCTAGTTAAAATTATAGTCAGTTACAATTGGTTGGCGTTGTAGTGTTTTATCATTATAGAATTCAAAATAAGATAAGCTTAAGAATCCACCTGCAATGTTGTAAACATTAGTAAAGCCGAGGTTGTTGAGTAACAGTGTTGCATTGTAGCTGCGTTGTCCGCTTCTGCAATGTACGTAGATGTTTGTATTGCGCGGAAGTTCATTGATTCTTTGGCGTAATTCACTGAGCGGGATATTAATCGCATTTATAATTTTACCTTTTTTGAGTTCAATTGATTCTCTTACATCTAAAATATAGGCATTTGCATTGACTAAATCGCGCACTTGTGTAATTTGAATTTGCTTAAAATCACCATTTCGCAAGTTACATGCAACATATCCAGCCATGTTGACGACATCTTTGGCGGTATTAAATGGCGGCGCATAGCATAATTCCAAATCAGGTAAATCCATTACGGTCGCATTAAATTTTATTGCCGTTGCAATTACGTCGATCCTTTTATCAACGTCTCCTTTGCCAATTGCTTGTGCCCCGAGTATTTTTCCACTTGATTTTTCAAAAATTAATTTGAAGTGCATCGTATGGTTTGTTGGCATTAAACTGACTTTATCATTTGGTGTTATATGAACCACCTCATAAATCAATGGTAGTTTTAGGGTTTCAATCATCGCTTCAGTTAATCCAGTTGAGGCTGCATTATAATCAAAGATTTTTATACATGATGTTCCTATATATGCTGGATTAATAAACTCACGTTGATTTATATGGTTAGCTGTGCCACGAGCCTGTATTTGAGCTGGCCAAGCCAGTGCCAGTTTAAACTTATTCTCGAAAAAAAGATGGTTTACTTCAATTGCATCACCTATTGCATAGATATTTGGGTCATTAGTTTGGCAAAATTCGTTGACTTGAATAGCTCCAGTTTCGCCAATATTTAGTCCAGCTTGTTTGGCCAAATTAATTTCAGGTTCTACTCCAATTGCCATTACTATTGTGTCTGCATCTATCACGCGTCCTGAATTAAGTTGTATTTGATTTTGATTAAATCGAACGACTTTATCATTAATAACTAGATCAACACCATGGTCTGTAATTGTTTTATGTAAAATTTGAGCTAGATCATAGTCTACGGTACGTAATATCTGTGGCATAGCTTCAATTAAGCTTACTTTGAAACCAGCATCTTTTAAGTTTTCTGCAACCTCGATGCCGATAAAACCACCGCCAATTACTGCAATGTTTTGTTGTAAATTATTGTTTGCCGCGGTTTTTAATTTTTTGATATCTTGAACATTTCTGACGGTGTATATGTTTACAAGTTCGTTACCTGGAATTAGTGGCATAATTGGCTTTGCACCAGGAGACAGAATTAACGTGTCATAATATTCCGTATAAGTTGAGTTATCAATTAAATTTTTAATGAGAATATTTTTCTCTTGGCGATTAATTGCGATTACTTCACTATTGGTTCGTGCCTCAATATTATATTGGTTCTTGAACTTTTCTGGTGACATCATAATCAAGCGTTCTGCATTATCAATAGTGTCGCTTAAGTAATAGGGTAAACTACAGTTTGAAAATGAAACATGTTCACCTCGTTCAAACATAATAATCGTATCTTGTTCATTTAGACGTCTTAAGCGTGCTGCTACTGAGGCACCGCCTGCGACACCGCCAATAATAAGAATTCTTCTTTGCATTTTGTTTACCTTTATGTTTTTATTTATTGCATTTGTTATATGGTAAGAGCATCAATAAATTGGCCATTCCACAAAAACCGCTAATTCCAGCAAATGTAAGCCCGATTCCGACGAATCCACTTAATAGAAAAAATAGTGGCGATATCAAAAAACCAAGAATTACTCCAAGAGTAATTAACGTTCCAGCAATCATTTGTACTTGTCGCATGATTGGTAGTGGTGCTTTATTGTTTACAGTCAGAGTGCATCCAAGTTTTTTCCAAGCATTTATACCATCTTGAAGAATCATGACTTCGGAACTTGAGAGTGTTTCAAATTTAGTTTGATTTAATTTGGTGCGGTTACCTGACTGGCAATGAAATACAAGTGTGTTCCCATTTTCTGCTAATTTATTTATTTCCATTGAATTAAATGATGAAATTGGCGTGTTAACGGCGTCTGGGATGTGTTCTCGATTAAATTCATCTGCTTCACGGATATCACAAATAGTTAGTTTGGCGGTTTTTAACAGGTCTTGTAGTTCATTTGCATTAATGTATTTAATTGATGCCATTTTATTTATCCTTTAAATAAATTTGATCTGATGGATGCTGTTTTATAACTTGCTTTGATATCTCTTTAGGTATTTTAGTATATTCTAATATAAACCGCAAGTTTATTTTAGATAAATCTAATATAGTGCTTGTTTTTGTTGGTTAAGTTTGCTTAAGTTATCAATCTATCAAGTGCTGTTCTTATATAAATACAAGCAAAAGTACTTATTTTGGTATATTTTTATCATTGTTGGATCAGTTGAATGTGATAAAATCGTGGGTAATTCTGGCAGTAAATTTATAAGCTGTCTAACCATCGCAATGTTTTAAGAGGTCTTTATGGAAAAACAACAGCGACCAGTGTTTTTGAACTTACCAAAACTTGGTTCCAAAATGTCAATTATGGCAAAAATTTCGATACTGCATCGTGTATCCGGTGTTTTGATGTTTTTAGCAATTCCTTTTGTTTTAGTATTATTTCATGAGTCATTAACCAATCGAGAGTTTTATGCATCGTGTTATTCAGTTGCTTCATGCCCAATTATTAAGCTGATTTATCTAGTTTTAATTTGGTCAATTATGCATCATATGTGTGCTGGGGTTAGATTCTTATTTTTGGATATGCACCGTGGAACTGAACGTGAAACTGCTAAGAAAACTGCGCGTTGGGTATTGGTGATTAGTTTATTGTTAACTGTGGCGATGGGAGCATTGGTATGGTAAGAACACGTAAGTCATTGAGTGCTGGGCACGGTATAAATTCATGGTTACAACAACGAATTACTGCCGTCTTAATGTTGGTAGCAATTATTGTTTTATTTGTATTCATGTTTTTGGCAAATAAAATAATTGATGCTAATTTTATTACTTGGCAACAATTCTTTAGTTTTACTTTTGTAAAAATTTTTACCCAAATAACTATTTTTGGAGTTGTGCTCCATGCGTGGATTGGGATGCGTGATGTTGTAATGGATTATGTTAAATCTTATGGCGCACGAGTGACTATGTATACTATGGTTATAGTATGGCTAGTTGGATCTTTTATTTATTCTGCAGTAATTTTGTGGGCATAAAGAGGACTAATTAATGAGTTTACCGATATTAAAATTTGATGCTGTCGTTGTTGGCGGTGGTGGTGCAGGGTTACGTGCTGCGTTACAATTATCTGAAGCAGGTTTAAAGACCGTTGTTTTATCTAAAGTTTTCCCGACGCGCTCGCATACAGCGGCTGCTCAGGGTGGAATTTCAGCTTCTTTTGGTAATTCTGAAGAAGATAATTGGCATTGGCATATGTATGATACGGTTAAAGGTGCGGATTGGCTTGGTGACCAAGATTCAATCGAGTTTATGTGTAAACAAGCAACCGATGCAGTATCTGAATTAGAACATTATGGTATGCCATTTGATCGTTTAGATAATGGTAAAATTTATCAACGTCCATTTGGTGGGCACATGGCCGAATTTGGTAAAAAACCAGTTCGCCGTGCCTGTGCAGTTGCCGATCGTACCGGTCATGCAATGTTACATGCACTTTATCAACGGAATGTTAAGGCTCAAACGCATTTCTTTGTGGAGTGGATGGCTTTAGATTTAATTCGTAACGATGATGGTGACGTAGTTGGGGTTACTGCTTTAGAAATGGAAACTGGTCAAGTTTACATTATTCATGCTAAAGCAGTGCTATTTGCCACTGGTGGTTCTGGAAGAATTTATCAGGCTTCAACGAACGCATTCATTAACACTGGTGACGGTGTTGGTATGGCATTACGTGCGGGATTACCAGTTGAAGATATCGAATTTTGGCAATTTCACCCAACCGGTTTATATGGCGCTGGAGTTTTAATTACTGAAGGTGTTCGTGGTGAGGGCGGCTATTTATTAAATGGTAATGGTGAGCGTTTTATGGAACGTTACGCACCAACTGCTAAAGATTTGGCTTCGCGTGATGTCGTATCGCGTGCAATGCAAGTTGAGATTAATGAAGGTCGTGGTTGTGGCGCTAATAAAGACCACGTATTATTAAAATTAGATCATTTAGGTGCTGAAGTTATTGATGAACGTTTACCAGGTATTCGTGAAATTTCAATTCAATTCTTGGGTATTGATCCAGTTAAACAACCAATTCCTGTTGTACCGACTTGTCATTATATGATGGGTGGTATTCCAACTAACTATCGTGGTGAAGTACTCGATGGCGTAGATGAGAAAATCGTCAAAGGTTTTTATGCGGCTGGTGAATGTGCTTGTGCTTCGGTGCATGGTGCAAATCGTTTGGGTACAAATTCATTGCTTGATTTGGTAGTGTTTGGTAAATCAGCTGGAAATAGTGTGATTGAATTTATTAAAACTTTGGATGAAGTTAAGCCTTTGCCTGCAAATGCCGGTGAGTTTACTTTGGCGCGTTTAGCTAAATTAGATTCTGCGCCAGCAACGGGAGTTAAAATTGCTGAAGTACGTAACGCGATGCAAGTTTGTATGCAACAACATGCCTCAGTATTTAGAACGCAAGATGTTTTGGATGAAGGTGTGCAAAGAATTTTAGATATTCATGCACAAGCACAAAATCTGTATATCAATGATAAATCTAAAGTGTTTAACACAGCTCGGGTTGAGGCTTTGGAGTTTTTAAATACTCTGGAAGTTGCGGTGGCAACTATGATTGCTGCACGTGAACGTAAAGAATCGCGTGGCGCGCATGCACGCGTTGATTATCCAGATCGTAATGATGAAGTTTGGATGAAGCATAGTTTATATTACAGTGCTGATCGTCGTTTAGAGTATAAAGATGTGCATACTAAGCCATTGTCTGTGGATTATATTCCACCAGCAAACCGTGTATATTAGGAGTATTTCATGACAAATAAAGTAAAATTCTCGATTTATCGGTTTAATCCTGAAAAAGATACTAAACCTTATTATCAAGATTATGAGGTTGAAGTTGGTGAGCATGACAAGAAATTGCTGAATGCTTTGGTAAAACTTAAAGATGATAATGATGATTCAGTTTCATTCCGCCGTTCATGCCGTGAAGGTGTGTGTGGTTCAGATGCGATGAATATCAATGGTCGCAATGGCTTAGCATGTTTGACTGATCTTGCTGATTTGAAGCAACCAATTGTATTATGTCCAATTCCTGGTTTACCAGTAATTCGTGATTTAATTGTGGATATGACGCAGTTTTTCCATCAATATCATTCAATTAAACCATATGTAATTGATGATCGTCCAATGCCAGAGCGTGAGCGTTATCAATCACCTGCAGATCGCAAAGAGTTAGATGGTGTGGTGGAGTGTATATTGTGTGCCTGCTGTTCAACTGCTTGCCCGTCTTTCTGGTGGAATCCAGATAAATTTCTTGGTCCAGCGGCACTATTACATGCTTATCGCTTTTTGGCGGATAGCCGTGATCAAGCAACGAACGAGCGTTTAAATGATCTAAATGATCCATATCGTTTATTCCGTTGTCATTCTATTATGAATTGCGTTGATGTTTGTCCGAAAAAACTTAATCCGACAAAGGCAATTGGTAAAATTAAAGAAATGATGATTGCTCGCGCAGTTTAAATCCAAGAATAGACGACTTTTTATAATTTCGTCTATTCTGCTATTCGAATTTATGGTAAAACTATGGACTATGTTTCAACTGAAAAGCTAAAATGGCGTTCGCGTCGTTCGATGCTGGAGTTAGACTTATATTTTGAACGCTTTATTAATACTGGTGAGTTTGCGAAACTAAATGAAGCCGAATTATTAGCATATCAACATCTTTTAACCCTAGAAGATAGTGATTTGTTAGTACTTTTTCAATGGAAACAAGAGTTAGCTGACCCAAAGTTACAAGCAGTTGTTAATAAAATTGCACAAATTAATTTTTACAAGGAATATTTTATGACTGAACAAGCAAATTTATCATCAGAAGCTGTTAAATCAGTAAAAGTAGATTTTGGTAATGGTAAGGTAGTTGAGTATCCAATTTATAAAGCTACAATTGGTCAAGATGTTGTAGATTTCAGAACTTTTGGTAAATCTGGAATGTGGAGCTATGATCCAGCGTTTTTAGCTACTGCATCTTGCGAGTCTAAGATTACTTACATTGACGGTGATAAAGGTCAGTTATTCTATCGTGGTTATCCAATTGAACAATTGGCAGAACATTCAACGCATTTAGAAGGCGCGTATTTATTACTACGTGGTGAATTACCAACTCAAGCACAAAAAGATGAATATGAGCATGCAATTTTACGCCATAATATGGTTCATGATCAATTTCATAGCTTTTTCAAAGGCTTCCGTCGTGATTCACATCCAATGGCAATGCTTGGTGGTGCGGTTAGTGCAATGGCTGCGTTCTATCCAGAAGATTTTGATTCGACCAATGCAGATCATCGCAGAATTGCAATTCGTCGTTTGATTGCAAAAATGCCAACGATTGTAGCGATGTGCTATCGTTATAACCAAGGTTTACCATTTATGTACCCACATAATGACTTGGATTATGCTTCAAATTTCTTACACATGATGTTTGCTACACCGTGTGAAACTTACAAACCAAATCCAATTGTGGCTAAAGCGTTTGATCGTATTTTATTATTACACGCAGATCATGAGCAAAATGCCTCAACTTCAACCGTGCGTTTAGCTGGTAGCTCTGGTACGCATCCATTTGCAGCGGTTGCAGCAGGAGTTGCGTGTTTATGGGGTCCATCACATGGTGGCGCGAATGAAGCGGTATTAAAAATGTTAAATGAAATTGGTGATGAGTCTAAAGTTGAAGAATTCATGCAGGGCGTTAAAGATAAGAAATATCGATTGATGGGCTTTGGTCACCGTGTTTATAAAAATATGGATCCACGTGCAAGTATTATGCGTCAAACCTGTAATGATGTTTTAGATGCTTTGGGTAAACGTGAAGATCCATTATTCAAATTAGCGATGAAGTTAGAGAAAATTGCTTTAGAAGATAGCTACTTTATTGATCATAAATTGTATCCAAACGTGGATTTTTATTCTGGAATTATTTTACAAGCAATTGGAATTCCAACTAATATGTTTACAGCTATTTTTGCTTTGGCACGTACCGTTGGTTGGTTGGCACAATGGCAAGAAATGATTGAAGATGCTGATTTCAAAATTGGTCGTCCACGTCAATTGTACACTGGCTATACATCGCGAGATTATGTAGCTGTTGCTGATCGTAAGTAATTTATTAAAATAATTTGAGCACAGCTTTTGCGGGTGCTCTTTTTTTGAGTGTGAGCGATGGTTAAAAAATTTGGGTTAATCCTTGGTGGCTTGGTGGGCAGTGTTATGCTAGTTGCTTGTAATGGCGGCGGGGGTGGTAGTAGCGGCAGCAATGGTGGAGGGGGTTCTAGTTTTGCGGATAATCCAGTTCCTCCTTCTGCAGTTCAACCAGTCGGTAGTTATAATGGGCAATCATATGCCAGTTTAGGGCAACCAACTGGATTTACGGCTGCGTATCCAAGCTCATTTTGGCCAAATGGTTTACCGAGTTTACAAATTGCTTATGGTAATAATGCTGAGTCAAATATTGCTAATTTGACAGCATACGTAACTATGGGTAATTATCTTTGTTCGGCAACACCGATAAAATATGATTCTAATACTAATACAACATTTTTAATTGGTGCTGCGCATTGTTTTGTTAACAATAAAACTTCACCAACAACCTTAAGTCGTGCTAATTTATTAGCGGCGACTACGCTTAATGTTTATTATGGTGTAAATAGTAGTGCTGCAAATTGGGAGGGCTATCCAGTTGCTGCTGTGTATTTACGGCAAGATTACTGCTATAATGCTACTTTTAGTTCTGGTTCTGATTGTCCCAATTTTTCTCCAAGTGATGGTATAACTAATGGTCAAGGAAATGATATTGCAGTTATTCAAATTAGTGGACGTTATGCAGATCCTGAATCATATCCACAATTAGCTCAGAGCAGTCAATATCCAACACCGTACACAGCTGCGCCAGTTTTATCAATAGGTTATGGAATTAATACTCAAACACCTAATGGTAGTGCAAGCTGTGGAACATCAACTACACCTTGTGGTACGATGTTTTATACTGCAAACTATCAATATTGGCAGCAGGATACTACTGGTTATCATTATCTATACAATAGCTTCTACAATAATGGTGGATTTGGTCAGTCTGGATATACCGCATTAGTTTGTGGTGGTGATTCTGGTGGTGGTGATTTGTTCTGGAATGGTAGCAATTGGCTCTTGCTGTCTGAACATACCTATGGGCCAAGTGATTCATGTGGAACATTCTATAACTATTTACCGAATGCGGCAACAAATGTTTCTATGTACTACGACTGGATTCAGTCAATTTTAACTAGTCCTACGCCAGTTGCTAGTTGTAGTAATGGTTCAATTGCCAATTGTGTTACTAATGGCTAATTGATCTGTATCTGTTATTTTTATGGAGAATTACTGTTTGTTAATTCTCCAATTTAAATAAAGTATAAATGGATTTAATTTTATGAATGGTGAAGTTGTGAAAAAGGTTGGTTTGCTAATATTTATTGGAGTAGCTTCATTTTTGAATGGATGTAATAGTGGAGGTAGTAGTAGTTCCAGTTCTTATGTAGGAATTTCACCATATCCTTATCCAGCAGCACAGTCTTATGCTACGTTACCAAGTGGTTTTGCTAGTGCAATTCCATCGTTTATTCCGCAAGCTAATGCGACGGTGAATGGATTACAGATTGCCTATGGTTATAATACGAATACTGCTGCAGAAAGTTTGGCTGCATACGTCCAAAAAGATGGTAGCGCATTGTGTTCTGCAACTCCTGTTGCTAGCGATGGTGCTGGTGGTACTTGGTTGGTTGGAGCGGCACATTGTTTTGTAACTTCCAAATCTTCTTCTAGTGTTTTATCTGCTAGCGAGCTGCTATCTCCAACCTCTATTGCAATTTCCAAAGGTTTTGGTGGAACCAATGGTACGACGACAACCATTAGTTCTTCTGCAACAGTATTTTTACCGAGTAATTATTGTGATGGTGCGACATTTGCGTCTTTGGGTAACTGTCCTAATTTTACACCTGAAAATGGTGGTGAAGGTAATGATATTGCTTTGATTCATATTGCAAATAATTTTAATCCTGCACCGTATAATTATCCACAACTGAATGATGGTAGTTTATATCCACCAGTATACACAATGGCACCAGTGTTATCTCTGGGTTATGGTAGTAATAATATTAATGGTGGCAGCGGTCAATTATTTTATGTAGTAAATTATTTTTATCAGCAAAGTGATAATGCTGGTTATCATTACTTATATAATAGTTATTTTAACCCATCCTCAGCAAATTATGGTTATAGCACTTTAGTGTGTGGCGGTGATTCTGGCGGTGGCGATCTATTTTCACCAGATGGATCAAATTGGATACTGTTATCTGAACATACCTATGGGCCAACCAATGCTTGTGGTCAATTTTATAGTAGCTTACCGAATGCAGCAACCAATGTATCGGCATATTATGATTGGTTGACGAGTATTATTTCCGGTGAAGTTACAGTGGCGAATTGTAATTCCTCAACTAATTGTGTAACTAATGGTATTTAAACCTTTATAAAATAAGGATTTAGAATAAATTTTGTAAATTTGGGAAATCTTATTTGCCAATAGTGATAAAATTATTGGCAAATTTTTATTAAAGTTGATTAGTTAGAGTCGCTTTCTCATGTAGGTCAAAAAATTATTAGAGCTAATTTAGTTTGCTCAACATGATAAATTAATCGGATATATTTTAATTTTAAGTTAGGGTGAAAAATGCAAAGCATGCAACAGAATTGGAATTCATCGTACCTTTTTGGTGCAAATAGTGATTTTATTGAAGAACTTTATGAGCTATACTTAGATAACCCAACCAATGTTGAACCAAAGTGGAAAACGTACTTTGATACATTGCAAGATGGTGGTGCTAAAGATGTTAACCACAATGACATTAAACAAAAGTTCTCGATTTTAACTAGCAATCCATTAGCCAGTGTTGTTGGTAGTGGTGAGGGGATGAGTAATCATCAAGTTAGCGTTCATAGTTTAATTGATGCTTATCGTGTGTGGGGGCATAAATTTGCTAAGCTTGATCCGTTACAACGTGAAGTAACGCAACGTCCAGTAGAATTAAGTCTAGAAACATATGGTTTGAGCGGTCAATTAGATAATGAATTTTATAATGATTATGACTTACGTAAAGCTCGTGTTTCCAAATTAAAAGATATTATTGCGCATTACGAAGGAATCTACTGTGGTAACACTGGATTTGAATTCTCATATGTAAGTGATGTTGCTGAACATGAATGGCTACGCGCTACGATTGAAGATAATTATTCGACGTTTAAATTAAGCCCACAAGAACAAAAACAAGTTTTACAAAAACTTACTGAGGCTGAAGGCTTAGAAAAATATTTACACAATAAATATGTTGGTCAAAAACGCTTCTCAGTTGAGGGTGGTGATACCTTGATTCCATTATTGGATCGCATGATTAGTCAAGCTGCAGAATTAGGTGTGAACGATATTGATTTAGGGATGGCGCATCGTGGGCGCTTAAATACTTTGGTTAATATTACGGGTAAAGCTCCACAAAAACTATTTAATGAATTTGATGGTAATTACCCACACTATGATTTTGTAACTAGTGGGGATGTAAAATATCACAAAGGTTATGCTTGTGAATATCAAACCATTAATGGTAAAAAAGTAAAGGTTTCATTGGCTTTCAATCCATCACATTTGGAAGTAATTAATCCAGTAGTACAAGGAATTGTACGTGCTAAGCAAGATAAATTAGCGACGAATAAAGCTTCGGTAATGGGCGTTTTGATTCATGGTGATTCGGCATTGATTGGTCTTGGTACTAATCAGGCGGTCTTTAACATGAGTTTGACTCGTACTTATGGTGGATATGGATTAATTCACGTGGTAGTAAATAACCAAGTTGGTTTCACGACTTCACGGGTTAGTGATAATCGCTCATCGCGTTATTGCAGTGATATTGCCAAAATGGTTGAAACTCCTGTTATTCACGTAAATGCTGATGATTTACGTGCAGTAATTTTTGCGATCGATTTAGCGGTTGCGTATCGCCAAAAATTTGCTCGGGATATTTTGATTGATATGGTATGTTTCCGTCGTCATGGTCATAATGAAGCAGATGATCCAACATTAACACAACCTTTGATGTATGCTAAAGTTAAACAACATCCAGGTACACGTGCTTTGTATGCTAAGCAATTAATTAGTAGTGGTGTGATTGCTGAGGGGGATGATGTTAAATTATTAGAAGATTATCGTCAAGGTTTATTAAAAGGTGAGCATGTTAATAAAGATAGTATGCAACCATTGCCACGCTACAGTTTTGATGCTAATCAATTTATAAATGTAAATTGGGATACACCAACTGAAACTAAGCTTAGTACTAAGCAGTTGGCGCGATTAACTACAATTGTAACGACTAAACCTGCAGATCCTGATTTTAAATTGCATGCAACGGTAACCAAATTAATTGATACTCGTCAAGCAATGGGAGCTGGCAAACAACCAGTTGATTTTGGGATGGCCGAGACTTTGGCTTATGCTGGATTATTGGATGATGGTATAAGTGTGCGTTTAAGCGGTGAAGATGCTGGGCGTGGAACTTTCTCACATCGTCATGCGGCATGGCATAATATGAATCGCCAGCAATTGAGCGAAGGAATTTATATTCCATTAAAAAATGCGCAAAATAAGAGTTGGTTCGGAGTTTATGATTCGATTCTGAATGAAGAAGGTGTGCTTGGTTTTGAATATGGTTATAGTTTAGAAAATATTCATAATTTGACGATTTGGGAAGGTCAATTTGGTGATTTTGCCAATGGCGCACAGGTGATGATTGATCAATTTATTATTTCTGGTGAGGCTAAATGGGGTAGCTTAAGTCGTTTAACGATGATTTTACCGCACGGATTTGATGGTCAAGGTCCTGAGCATTCTTCAGCGCGTGTTGAGCGTTTCTTGCAATTGGCTGCAGAAAACAATATCGTGGCGGTGATTCCATCGACTGCGGCTCAAATGTTCCATTTAATCCGTCGTCAAGCTAAATCAAATTATGCTAAACCGTTGGTAATCTTCTTATCCAAACGTTTATTGCGCTTCAAAGATGCAATGAGTGATGTGAGTGAAATTACTGAAGGCGTATTTTTACCATTGATAGCAGACACTACGGCTTCGAATAGTGCTAAGCGTGTGATTTTATGTACTGGTCAAGTTTACTATGATTTGGTGAAAACTCGCGTTGAACGTGGTTTAACTGAAGAAGTTGCAATTATTCGGGTTGAGCAGTTGTATCCATTGCCAACAGCGCAAATTAGTGCCGAGTTAGCTAAATATACGCAAGCAACGAAATTTGTGTGGGCGCAAGAAGAACCTTCAAATCAGGGTGCTTGGTTGCAAATTCGTGAAGAATTGGATGATTGCTTAAGCTCTGGAAATCGTTTTGTAGTGGCATCGCGTCCGCGTGCTGCGGCTCCAGCGTGTGGTACTTCAACGATGCATAATCAACAATTAACCGATTTGTTGAATGCGGCATTCAGTAATTAACGCATGTCTAAGCAAATTAATTTACTCGGTGGAATTGCACTGGCTTTATTTGCCGTTGGTGTAGTTCCCAGCTTGGAGTGGTTGGCGCTACCAGGGCTAATTTTGTTGATGTATTTGTATTTACAAATTGATAAATTGGGCTTTGGTTCTAAATTGTTTCGAATCTCTTTGTTTCAATTGGTGCTGATGCTTCCAGCAATGGGGTTTTTGGCGTACATTAATTTAAATAAACCTGCATTAGATAATAGCACGACGATGATTTATTCAAGTGTTGCTGTAGTTGTGGCATTATTGGTATTTTTAACGTATACTAATTACTTGGTGGCAGTAAATTTATTGCATCTTGGCAAGAGCTCGGATAATTTATTTTTTAAAATTAGTGGTGTATTAACTAAGGTTGCGGCATTTACGATGCCGTTAATGGGTTTGGGTTTACTATTTTTGGTGTTGGCACAACCGATTTTTTTACTCGGTTGCATTGTGTATAAGCCAAGTAATTTGAATAATTAATTTTTATTAGGAATGAGTTTATGAAAATTGAAATTAGAGTTCCTCAGTTACCTGAGTCGGTAAGTGAAGCAGTATTATTAAATTGGCACAAACAAGCTGGACAATTTGTTAAGCGTGAAGAGTGTTTGATTGATTTAGAAACTGACAAAGTTGTACTTGAATTACCAGCTCCTGAAGACGGTGCTTTGGTAGAAATCGTGGGCAAACCAGGTGATGTAGTTGTAAGTGGTCAATTAATTGCTTATCTAGATACTGATGTTAAACCTGAGGCCTCTGCTGAACCAGTTGCAGCACCAGATGCAACAGGAGCAACTGCTCCTGTTGCGGCAGCGAGTAATGGTGTTAAAGCAATGCCAGCTGCGGCAAAAGTTGCTGCAGATAACGGTGTTGATTTAGCTAATGTTGCTGGTAGTGGTCGTGGCGGACGCGTGTTAAAAGAAGATGTACTTAGTTCAATGGCAGGTAAAGGTTCACGGATTGATGAACGTGTGCCAATGAGTCGTTTGCGTAAGCGCGTGGCTGAACGTCTGTTAGAAAGCCAACAAACAAATGCAATCTTGACTACATTTAATGAAGTTAACATGAAGCCAATTATGGACTTACGTGCTAAATATAAAGACCAGTTTGAGAAGAAGCATGGCGTTAAGCTTGGTTTTATGTCATTATTTGTTAAAGCTGCGTTATCAGCTTTAAAACAATATCCAGTTTTAAATGCTTCTGTTGATGGTGATGACATTGTTTATCACGGTTATTTTGATATTGGAATTGCTGTTGGTTCTCCACGTGGATTAGTTGTGCCAATTTTACGCAATGCTGAAAATATGTCAATTGCGGATATTGAGAAACAAATTGCTGATTTTGGTAAACGTGCCAAAGATGGTAAATTAGCGCTTGAAGAATTAACTGGCGGTACGTTCTCAATTACTAATGGTGGTACTTTTGGTTCGATGATGTCAACACCAATTATTAATCCGCCGCAATCAGCAATTTTGGGTATGCATGCTACGAAAGAGCGCGCAGTGGTTGAAAATGGTCAGATTGTAATTCGTCCAATGATGTACTTGGCACTTTCTTATGATCATCGAATTATTGATGGACGTGAAGCCGTGTTATCTTTGGTAGCAATTAAAGATGCACTGGAAGATCCAGCACGGTTGTTACTTGATCTTTAGGATTTATTAATGGCAGGGTTTTCCTGCCTTTTTTGGGATCACTATGAAATATCAATTTAGACAAATTATTGTGGTATTCTTTGCTATTTGGTGGCTTATTGCACTATGGACAGATATTGTTGGTGGTTTGGCTCATCTTGGTTATATACATGAAACTTGGGCACCAGATAGTAATTATCCCTTTTTAGTTAAGTCATTAAGTATTTATCATTTACCTGAATGGGTTTCTGTACTTTCGTTTCTTGGTATTATTATTTGTTCAGCAATTAGTAGTGGGTTATTCATTTATGCTGCATGTACAGTAAGAAGCCCACAATCCCTGGATAGAGTTAATTGTGCTTTTATATTCAGTATAAGCTACTGGCTATTGCTTTTTTTAGCAGATCAACTAATAATGAACTTCGATCTTGAGGCAAATCATATGGTACAGGGTGGGTTTGAATTATTGTGCTATATGTTAATAAATTTAGTATTATGTCAAAATAAAATTAAGAGCTAGGCAATCAAAGCATTTGCATAGTTATTTCTAATATAATAAATTTATAGTATGAAATAAAATTTAATTTGAAAAGAATAAAGAAATAAGCTATGCTTTAATGATTAATATTGTAATAAGTAGATTCTTTAGAGAAATATCAAATGGGTGAGATTTGTTTGATAACTTTCTTGACTTAAAAAATCTAATGATACACAGTATCGCCGCAGCGAATTTCATACTAACCATGAATAATATGAAGAAAGTGAAAGTGCTTTAATTAACCTTGCTTCAGGACAGCTAATGGTGGGTGATAGTTATGTTTCTGTTGATGTATGAGGTAATCCTTATGGTATGAATAACGATTTTTAACCCTACCACTAGGTGGGCAGCCCATCATCGGGCGTGTACGGTAGTGTGCGTAAGCCTGAGTAAAAGCCAACGTTAATCGTTGGCTTTTACGTTTGGTACATTACTTAGGTGATTAGTGAGAGTTTTTAGGTGTATTTGGCTGATATAGTTAACGCAATTTTAAACCGCCTATTTTTAATACAATAATATATTGATATAAATTTATATTTATGATATTTAATAGGTAATTTGTCTTAGTATTAACTATAGTTATTAAGGTTTTAATTTCTACATTGTGACAATTTTCATAGTGGTGGATTTTGATACTTTCTTAATCTGCTGGTAGAACATAGGTATTATAAATTAAGGCAACTTGTATGTCATTAGTTAATTATTATTAGTCATTTAAAGTAGTTTTATTTTTGTATTCATCTATGTAGTGTTTATATGTCTGGATCTTATGAGTAGTTAACTCCTGCCTGTTTTTAATTGGGGATTTAAAAATTATGTCAAGAAATGTTACTAAATCTTTGGTAATTGCGTCATTCGGTACATTGATCGAATATTATGATTATGCGTTGTTTAGTTTATTTTTACCGTTTCTGGCTCCAGTTTTCTTTCCAGCCAAATCTGCGTATGACGCTTTAATTATGGGGTTTTATGCAATACTAATCGCATCAGTTGCACGACCGCTTGGTGGCCTATTTTTTGGATATATTGGAGACAGATATGGGCGGAAGATTTCGTTAGTTATTTCTTTATATGGTATAGCACTTGCTACTTTATTTATTGGTATTTTACCCAGTTATGCACAAATTGGGGTTAGTGCAGCGATTGTATTAACCATAGTGCGTTCCATTCAATTATTTTGTTATGGTGGTGAATATAGTGGCGCTGGGATTTATGTAGTAGAGTTGGCTAAATCCAGAAATACTGCTTTTATCGGGGCATTACTTTCTGCCATGGCATTAGTTGGCTCTGTTGTTGCTGCAATTGTGGGAATAATTTTAACTAGTGCAAATAAAACCGATCCAAATTGGCGTTTAGGTTTTATTTTAGGTGGGGTTGTGGGCTTAATTGCAATTTATTTTCGACGAGGCATGACTGAGTCGGTGAGTAAACATGAATTGATTAAATCCCCGAGTTTGTTGAGTATATTAAAAAGTCAACCACGTGCGCTATTCGCTGGATTCTGCATTGGTGGTTTTATCACGGTTCCTTTTACTACAGTATTGACATTTATTAATCCAGTACTAAAAACCAAAGGCTTAATGAATGCCATGCAGTTTATGCAATTTCAATTTGTTTTATCGACTATTGCAGTAATTACCTTAGTTACAGCAGGATTTTTTGCCGATAAGTTAAGCCCAATCAAGGTGATGCGAACAGCAAGTATTCTTTTGATTATTCTTGCTTGGCCATTAGGAATGTTACTTGACAGCAGCAATTTATACTTTATTCTGGGTACTGAGATTGTATTGGTAGTTATTAATGAAATTTTACTTGGTCCATCAAATGCGTATTTGAAGCAGATTTTCCCAGTTAATTGCCGTTATCGTGGTGTGGCATTTAGTTTTTGTTTGGGAATGGCTGTTTTAGGTGGTTTGACCCCAATAGTTGAAAATTATTTATATCAAATAACGGGGTATTTACAAAGCGTTGCAATTTGGTTAGTTTTTATTAGTGGTCTAACTTGTATTGCATTTAGTTTGGCTAAACCATTATCAGAATCAGAGATTTTTTGATTTATTCTTAAGAAAAAATGATAGATATCTGAGCTATATGGTTAAATCAAATTAGTTGTACATTATTGTGAATGTGCTAGTTTTGTTTGAGTAGTTAGCAATTTTTGTACGGCTTAAATATTGTATAATTAGGCACTAATTTTTATGGAGTTTAAGATGGAACAATTACAAAAAGTTATTGAGTCGGCATTTGCCAAATTACCTGAATTAGATCTACAAGACCAAGTCTTGCGCGGTGCTGTTGAGACGGCGATTAATTTACTTGATGAAGGTAAATTACGAGTTGCAGAGAAAATTAACGGTGAGTGGGTCACTCATCAATGGTTGAAAAAAGCGGTATTGTTGTCTTTTCGCTTAAATCCAAATCAAGTAGTTGAAGCAGGATTTACTAAATTTTATGACAAAGTTCCAATGAAATTTGATAATTATACGGATGCTGATTTTGCAGCTGGTGGATTTCGCGTAGTTCCTGGTGCATTAGCGCGTAAGGGGTCATATGTGGCTAAAAATGCAGTTTTGATGCCAAGTTATATCAATATTGGAGCTTATGTTGATGAGTCAACGATGGTTGATACCTGGGTAACGGTTGGTTCATGTGCGCAAATTGGTAAAAATGTGCATTTGTCTGGTGGTGTTGGCATTGGTGGCGTATTAGAACCTTTACAAGCAAATCCAACTATTATTGAAGATAATTGCTTCATAGGCGCGCGGTCTGAAGTGGTTGAAGGTGTGATTGTTGAAGAGGGAAGCGTAATTAGTATGGGGGTATTTATTAGTCAATCAACCCGTATTTATGATCGTGCAACTGGTGAACTTTATTATGGAAAAGTTCCTGCATATTCGGTCGTAGTATCAGGCAGTTTGCCAAGTGCTGATGGCAGTCATTCTACATATGCTGCAATTATTGTTAAACGCGTGGATGCGAAGACTCGTAGCAAAACTTCAATTAATGATTTATTGCGTGCATAAACGATGAATTTAATTTTTCATGAGCAACACTTGCTCTTGGTTAAAATTGAACTGAGTTGGCAATTGCCAAGTGCTGAGCAAATCTCTGGGTTGGATTTTCAGCTGAGTAAGATTGCAGTGGACGGCATTGAGTTAGTAGGGCAATTGTTTGATGCTGAAAATATTACGGTTAGCTCTGACTTTGAATTAGTTAATTTACGTCAAGTGGTTAATTTATTTAGCAGCGATTTAGTTGAGAAGATAATTTTTGCTCAGCAAATGTTACATTATCAAAGCACGCATAATTATTGTGCGAAATGTGGTAGTCAAACTGCATTATCGCCAAGTGGCAAATGGTTGCATTGCGTGCTTTGTCAACGTGAGATTTATCCGCACATTACGCCTGCAATGATAGTAGCGGTAACCAAAGGTGATAAACTTTTGCTGGCGCAAGCCAAACATTTTGCACCTCATGTTTGGAGTGTATTAGCTGGGTTTTGTGAAGTTGGTGAAAGCGTAGAACAGACTGTTGCTCGTGAAGTTTTTGAAGAAGTGGGAGTTCGGGTTAAAAATATTCGCTATTTTGGTTCGCAGTATTGGCCATTTCCAAATTCATTGATGCTTGCATTTACTGCAGAATATGATAGCGGTGAAATTGTGCTGCAAGCTGATGAAATGCGAGCGGCTGGGTTTTATGCTGCAAATGAATTACCTGGGCGACCATCATCTAAATATTCAATTGCTAATCAGTTAATTGATGATTTTATTCAAAAGCAAGGTGGCTAGTTTTTGCTTTTGTAGCGTTGATTATGATTAAATGGACGAATCAAATTCATTCGTCCATTTATTTATAGCTTGAATGATTAGAAATTAGTTTCCTCTATTATTAATCAAGCCGTTTGTGTGAATATTATAAATGTAATTTTCACCGCCATTATATTTGAGGCTAATTAGATTTATTTTGAATTTAGCTGTTGAATTAAATTAAATAAGCTTTGTCCTTGTGATGAACTTTCATTAATATTCCAGGTTTTAAGAGTTTGTGTGCTGGTCGTCAAATAATTATCATAATTGCTATAACGTAATGTGATGAGATTCAGTTTTTGTGCGTTATCTAAAAAGGCTTGATAAACATTTTTGGTATTGGTTGCAGAGTTATCAACAAAAATGGTAGTTTTGCATAAATTTGAGTTTTTAGTTAATTTACGTTGATCAGCAATTAGTTTTAATATTTCAGTTCCTTTATTGTCATCTGCAGAGTAGAAAACTCCCTTAAAGTAAGCTTTATAAGCAGTTGCCTCAGTGTTAGGCGTTAAAGTGAGAGCTTTATTGGCGGCACCAGTTATTCCAATTGGGTTGGTTGTAAAGTCCATTTGATTGACAAGTAATTGGTTATTGGTTGCTGCGTAATAGCGTTCGTAACTGCGGGCTGTCATGACAATCGATGGATGACCTTGTTGATCTTTAATCTGATTCAAAGTTGCTAAGGTGCTGTTTTCGGTTGGATAGTATTTGATGAAAAAGCGTAAAGCTCCCTCAAAGCCATGCAAATCATTTGAGATTTGCCAATTAGTGATACGATTTGGATTATCTAGGCTTAATTTACTATTCCATGCCATCCATGAATCACTTCCAACGTTTGGTTCTGCTGATAAAATGGTATTGTCCATGTCATAAACGACACACAGTTGATCAGGGTGTTGTTTGTTTTGATGTTGATCGACATATTTTAAAACTTCGGCAAATTTAGCAATTTCATGTGACTCAATTTGTGTTGTATTTGCAGCAAAGCTGGATCCAGTTAGACCAATTAAGGTAATTAGTAATTTATAATTTTTCATAAACATATTCTTTCTATAGTTTTAATGGATTTAGATTTAATATATAACCTATTTCAATGCCGATTATAAACTAGATATTAAACTTTTGGTTATTCAGAGCTTAGGTAGAGCGTTTTTCTAACATGTATAATGCACCTAAGATACAGGTGACTAAGAACAAAATTGATGACACAGAATGCCAAAAGCTAAATTCGCTACTGTGTTGAATTATGCGATTGGTTACATCAGTTAATTTGGTTCTTAATTCAACGATAATTGGGAAAATTGCAAAGTAATTAATAACTAGCACTGTTTCCATGATTAGAGCATACCAGAATCTGCGAGATTGAAGTATATTTAGTTTTAGGTGAATAGCTATTTCAATTAGCGTTAATAACAATGCAACTATTCCTATATAGGCGTTAATATTTAGAATTTGTCCGGTAATTGTTGCTGCATTAATTTCATCTAACATTTTGAAAAGCAATGGAATAATTACAATGCCAATAGTTAGAGTTCCGCCAACCCAAAAAGTCATAGCTAGATTGCTTAATTGTTGAATGCTAAGAATTTCAAGTGGTGGATTGACTGGTGATTTTAGTTTTTTTGCCATATGGTTACCCTTTAGTTGTTGTTTTGTCAGTTTAAAATTATAACATATTTGGTATAATATCGCGGTTATCACCTTGATTAGAGTTAAAAGTTGTTGCGTTATGAAAAAAATCTTTACGAAAAAAATCTTTTGGTTAGTGCTGTTGTTGACAGTATTGTTAGTGCTGAGGTTTACTGTATTAAGTAAATCAGCCAATGTTGCACCAAGCAATGTTAGTGAGATATTGTTAAATAAATCAGACATAGTTATTGTGAAGCAAGAGTCACTAAATGATGTAGTGTATTTTACTGGTGATTTATCGCCAAAAGATCAAACCATTATATCTTCTGAAGTTGATGCGCGGATTCTAAAAATTTGGGTGGATGAAGGACAATTAGTTAAGGCTGGGCAAACTTTGGCTGATTTGGATACTTTGGATTTGGCTCAAGCTGTAAGTCAACAACAAGCCCAGGTCGCTGGTGCTAAAGCACGTTTGGTTTTGGATCAGCAAAAGATGGAAAAGCAATCTGAGTTATTGAAGCAAGGCTTTGTATCACAAATTGCTTATGATGAGCTGGTAAGTAATTATCAAGCATCATTGCAGAACTATAAAGCACAAGAGGCGATGCTAAAGCGTAGCCAAAAACAATTGACTAACACGCATATAACTGCGCCTTTTGCGGGCGTGATCTATCAGCGCAATGTGCAACCAGGACAGTTAGCACAAAAAAATACCAAATTGTTTGCTTTAGCTAATTTGAATTATTTAGAAATTAAAGCGGCAATTCCTAGCGACCAAATTAATCAAATTGCTCTTGGTGAGTCAGTAGTTTTTAAAGTTGAAACTGATAGTCGTGGTTATCAAGGTAGAATTAGTCGAATTAACCAAGTTGCGGAAGCTGGAACGCGCTCATACATGGTGTATATTGACTTTAATAATATTGGAGCTGGTCTAAAATCTGGTCAATTTATTAAAGGCCAAATTATTTTACGCAATTTGGAGCGGCAATTGGTTTTGCCTTGTGATGCATTAAGGAGCGCCGAAAGTTCGAATTATGTTTTGGTTTTGCAGGGTAATAAAGTTATAAAGAAAGCTGTACAATTAATTTTAAGTAATCGTCAAACAGGAGTGTGCTCTGTGAGTGGAGTTAAGTATAGAGACGAGGTCTTAGCTGGTAATGTGTTAACAGTTAAAGTTGGTGATTCGGCAAAAATTGTTGATTAGAAGAAGATTAATCAATTGAACCAGACATTTGTGTCTGGTTTTTTAATTAAGGAAAAATATGTCTAATTTAAGTTTTGTACAAATTCAAGCTTTGGCACAAAGTTTATTTGTTGCTGGGAATAATGTACGGAGTATTGCTCCGATATGTGATGATTTATCCGTAGCTGATGCATACTTAGTTCAGGATGCATTCACGCTATTACAACAAAATAGAGGTAATTCATTAATTGGTTATAAAATGGGTTTAACTAATCAAGCCAAAATGGATTTGGCTAATGTTAGTGAGCCATTAAAAGGTCAGTTATTTGCCAATATGTTATTAAAAGATGGTGATAGTTTATCTCTGTCGGAATTAATCCAGCCACGAGTTGAGCCTGAAATTGCTTTTGTTTTACGTGATGAGTTGTATGGTGATGATCTTACGGTAGTAGATGTGATTAATGCAACCGAGTATATTACAGGAGCGTTAGAAATTGTTGATAGTCGTTATCATGATTTTAAATTTTCTTTTAGCGCAGGCATAGCAGATAATATTTGTGCGGCACGAGTGGTGCTTGGGAACGAGAAATTTAATCCAAGGGATTTTGATTTGGCTAATATTCAGGTGAAATTATTTGTGAATCAAGTTCAGCAGGCTTTTGGGGTTAGCTCGATAGTATTAGAAAATCCGATTAATTCAGTAATTGCACTAGTTAAATTGTTGAATCAAAGTGGGCAAAAGCTTGCAGCTGGATCTGTGGTTATTACAGGTGCTATTACTGATGCAGTAAGTATTAAGGTTGGAGATGAGGTAAGCGCTGAATTTTCCCAATTGGAAAACACTGCCTTTAGTGTAAGACCTTGATTTCAGCTAGTAAATTTGTGTATTATTAGTATTTTCTATAATTCTTTGTTAAAGTTGGTATCATCCAAGATGATCACATATGGTCGATACAGTGATGCTGGTACTGTTTGGTGAAACTCATATTTTAATGCTTTCTGAGCTAAAAGCTTAGTGTTTGAACCTGGAATACCGAATTTTGCACAGAGCTGATTAGCAATAATATTTGCTATTGTGCTACGGCTGACTTTAAGTGTTTGTGCCATCAGATCCTGTGATAAGCCATTTGCTAATAAAAACATAATTTCACTTTCACGAGTTGTTAACTTTTCCACATTTAAATAATCTACGTTATCATGGTCTTGTGTTAAATTATTTAAGTACTCATGATGGCTAAAAAATCGCGAGCGTGTGGAATAACTTTGAATCGCAATTACTTCTCCAGATGGGTGAAATATTGGTATATATGTTACTAAATAAGATTGAAAATGACCTTTATATGGTAAAAGATCGATAAAGCTAATCACAGTTTTATCGACAAAAACACGTTTTTGAACTTCATAGATTTTCTGCGTATATTGATGTATGTACTCGACGAATTCTTCCGTATATTGTGCGGCAAATATTTTTAGCCCTAATTCAACGTCTCGATGATTACCAAAAGACAATCCTACCATTTCCTGCCAATTATTCATGCCAACTGATTGTGCAGATACACCTGTACAAATTCGGATTATGAAATTAAAATCAAAAACTACGGAATAGATTTGTTGGTCAATCAGCGGCATAAATTGAGGAATAATTACCTCTTCCAAGTATTGTTGCTTTTCTTGTTCAGTTAGCATTTGTTTAACTTCTTTAAAGTAAGGTTATTTGTATATTGTAACAGATTCAATGAATATTATACATAAATTATCTGATAAATATGCATACCTTCGACTCAATTTGTAATTTATGTAATTAGTCTTATCACCTTAATAAAGATTGTTGGTTGACCATTTTATTTAAAGCAGCGTGGACTATTTGGTTTACGACTTAGTTTAATTAAATCATTTCTTCTAAGACGATTATAGCGGTTAGGCTATTTTTATAAAATTTGCCGAGATGCTTCATCGCATCTACAGGTAAAACCTAAACTTTGTGTTTTAAATATATATGTTTACCAACTGTATTTTATAGAGTTCTATGTCAATTTTGTTTTAGCATTAATTGTATATTGTGCAGTATTGTGTAATACAATTTTGTAAAATCTTCAAATTAAATTAGACAATAGACAAAAATATCTATTGATTGAATAATTTTGTTTTGATAGAATCAGCGCTATGAGCAGCATAAATGTTGTACTAGATATAATCAATCATTGTAGTAAAGGGTTTACCATGAGAAAATTAAATGTTTTGATTGCAGCGCTTCTTGGAACTATGTTGGTTAGTTGCAATCATGGTGGTACTGTAGAGAATGCAATACCTCAGCCAGTACAAGGAACCACGTTTGAACTTTTAAATGAGACAAAATCAATAATTAAAAGTATAAAAATTAAAGATGACCATGGTAGTTTAATCTATAGTAAAGATAAGTTAAATTGTCAACCAGATGACTTTTGCGAAATATCGGCAGAGGGTTTAAAATTAAAAAGTAGTTATGATGCATTTTTCTTTAACGAAAATGGAAAAGTTGTTTCGGTATATGATTTCCAAGCATTATCGGATCATAATGATCATCAGTATATTTATGCGAATAATTCATCGTTGGGGATTTATATTTATACCCTAATTAGACAAATTGATACCCATGCTGAATTTGAAGATCTGGTGGCTGTATTTGGTGATAAAAGTAATCAATATTCACCATTTGAGTTATTGGGTGTGTATTACCAGCAACAAATTAATATCGGGAAAACTTCAGATCAAATTATCAGTACTGTTGCTCATGCAATGATCGATCATAAGGTTTTGAGTATTGGGACTAAGAATTTGGTTAAGAATAGTCGTTCATTGTTATCCTCATCAAGAACTTCTCGTACTTCGGCTTCAACAGATGCTTTTTGTAGTGGTGGTATGAAAACCACTCTTGGTTTTTTTGAGGCTGCGGCAAAGGGACCGTTGGCGCCTCTTTCGATATTGACTAAAATTGTAACATCATTGCAGTACTCAGTTTGTCCTACGAAAGCAACGGACTCATCAAAACAATTTTTTAGAATTGAAACTGAGTTGAGAGAGTTAAGAGATGATATGTATGCAATTAGAAACGGAATTACTCAAATAGCGGATCACGTTACGGCAAGTGATATGTATAGGATTATGAACGATTTGAATAATCGTGCGATAGACATGAATTCAGTTTTGATGAACTATCACAGTTTTCTAAATAATCAGCCTGATCGTAATGGCAGATATCATCAAAGTTTGCAGTCTTTTATGGCTAGTTATGGTGGAATAAATAATGTAGTAACTTTGCCAGTATGGAATAACTCATTGAACGGGATTTATCGTGATGCAGAAAGATTGCGGAATAACGTCCAATCACTAAATCGTGAAACGGGAAGGTTAAGGAGTCTGTTAAATACCTTTTGTGCTTCACCAGCGTCAATTCCAGGTAGTGTGATTAATCGTAGAATTCAGTGTAATTATTATACGCTTGAAACATATGTTGCTTATAGTGGTATTGCTAATGCAGCACAGCAAGCTCTTCAGGATATGCTTGATTCAACCAGTGGTGTTCAGCGGCATATTAATTTCGTTTATTTAAATAATCAGGCTGCTTTAAATAGTGACTTTAACTCTTTCCAAACATCACTGCGATCTAATTTTGGTTCACAAAATGTGTTTTATAATCCAATTCATGAAATTGAAAATACATTGGGGCGTAATATTCAACAGGTTGGCTGTACAGCCTCTTTGCGTGAAAATGGACGAACGACAAATTATCCATATATCATTGACTGGCATACTGGGACACATCCTTATGTAACTGTGAAATGTCCTGGTAATCAACAAAATACATTTTTTACATCCCGATATCAGTACATAAATAATGGAGTTAATTCAATGAATCCACGTAATGTGATGGGTGTACTTGTTCCACGAGAGTTTTTTACATCAGATGGAAATACAGGATTTAATGTTGCTGCAGAAGTTAACCATGGTTCGGCTGCCGAAAGAACGACTATGTGGTACCGTATGATAGCGCCACAGAATACACGAGTATATTCTTCTAATTTTAGAAGCATCACAGATATTACGCAAACACGCTTGAATCCACAGCAGTATCAAGCAAATTTAAGAGATGGTCAATGGAATATTATGGCGAGTATTAGTAATAATTTGCGTAATGTTAATGTTTATGAAAATAGGATTTATAATTGTGATTTAGGGTGGTGTGAAATTGATGGAGATAGACGTGCACAGTATTATAGTTTTATGCGCTATACAAATGAAAGTGATGTAAGTATTGTGTGGGCTATTCGAGTGAAGTACAATAGGTCTGTTAGTTTTTGGGGCACTCCAACCTATTTTGAAAATTTTGATCAGCAGTGCATGACTTATGATTGTAGAGCTAATACAGGAAGCAATAGCGTGAGCTTTAACTCATTTAGTGCGGGGCCACGTATTGAGTATGGCTGGTCGCCGAGCCCTTCAGGGACGCTTGATTCATCATATATGATGACTGTGGGTGGTACTAGAATCTCGGTGCGTTAGATAGTAAATTGCTTCTTAATGGATGTAATTTTGAATTGAGTTTATTGTTATAATGAATAAAATATAAAACCACTTGTATTGGGTGGTTTTATATTATTCAAGATTTATTTCTTTTGCGAGATTTTCATCAAGAATAATTATATATGGCTTAGATAACGATTCAGGAATTGCTTTATGATAGCCTTGTTCAACTGCCAATTGAGCCAGCAATTTTGAATTAGAACCTGTTAAACCAAATTTTTTGCTGATTTGCTTGGCGATGATATTTGATATGGTGCTTCGTTGTATCCCTAAAATCTGAGTCATTTGATCAGGCGGTATTGAGTTTGCGAGTAAAAAGAGAATTTCATGTTCACGTTCGGTTAATTTTATTGGATAAACGTCGCTGGTTTTGTTTGCTGATGAGGGATAGCCAAGAATATTTTGCATATAGTCATGATGACTAAAAAATGGTACGTTTGTTGCAAAACTCTGAATGCCAATAACTTCGCCAGAAGGATGAAATATTGGGACATAAGTAATCAAATAAGCAATAAACCTATCATTGTAAGGTAATAAATCTATAAAATTTACTACTTCTTTGTTCCTGAATATGCTTAGTTGAAGCTGATATATTTTTTGAATATAGTGGTGAATGAACTCTACAAATACTCCCGTATATTTAGATCCAAAGATTTTGGTTCCTAAGTCTGTTCTTTGATTATCTCTAAATGTGATCCCCACCGCATCTTCCCACGATTGCATAGCAATAGACTGCGCCGAGTAGTTCGTGCAGATGGCGATTGTGCAGTCATAATCGTAAATAACAGAATATATCTTCTGATTTACTAATGGTAAAAAATTGGCTATCACTACATTATGTAGATATTCGTGTTTTTCTTTTTGATTTAACATATCCGCAACAAATATATATTGATAAAGTATATGGGATTTTATCAGAAAAGTGCTATATATTCTATTTTGTTTGTGTTCTTAATTTTTCTGGCTGTGCTCTTTTTATTACGTAACTAATATATTATCGTTTGATCAAACTGGTCAATGTGTCTATATTGCAACAGATGATACGAGTTAATTCTAGATTATTTTCGTAGTCTAATGATGGTTATGAATTATATGTTGTATTTTGTCGTTTTATTACAATGTGTTATGGATTAAGTGCGTACTTGAATAGACAAAATTATCTATTGTTAAGACACTTAATAACCTATAAAATACTTCTTATGAGATGCAATAGCATACAATATAATCAAAAAAGGAATCTATGATGGAAAATAAACAACTACTGCTAACGATCGCACTTTTAGGCGTTTTAGCGAATCCTGTTTTTGCGAGTCCAAATGCCAAAACACCAGTAAAGAATAAAAGCTTACAATCATCTGTGAGCGATAATTGGGCGGTACTTGGTGCGCCAACTCTTTATGCAACCCGCATGCCTACCAGCTCACTGATTTGCCTGAATACTCAAGATTCTACTATTGGTACATCTCCTCAAGCAGGATTTAATTTTACCTCCCAAGCAAATAACTCTGCCATCAGTGCTTCTCTTAACCTTGGTTTGAGTGCAGAAAGCGTGGAGGTATTTACCTTTTTTAATGGTAGTGCCAATGCATCGTTCGTGGCTACAACTAAAAATACTGCGTATACATTAAATTTTGTTTATCTTTACACCTATTCCACAGATGCCAAGCTTAGCCCAGCAACGTATGGAAATGCAAACTTAAGTTCCTCAGGGCAAAGTGCACTTGCCGCTGGGCAATCTGCGTTTTTTACCAGCTGTGGTGATTCATTTGTTAGTAATTTAAATGCTGGAGTGGTATTAGCTGTTAATGTTGGAGTAAATTTCAAATCCAAATTAGATACTTATAACTTCCAAGAATCCGCATCTTTATCGGGAGCTTCTTTACCAACGATATTGCAATCGATTGAAGCAGAGCTTAAAAATCAGGGTAGCACTGCCACCATTTCAGTATCTGCACTACAAAATGGCGGAACTCCAGAAAGTATGCAAAACATTTTTATTAATCCAGAAACAGGTAATTTTAATACGATGTTCTGTAATTCGGAATCGGTACAAAACTGTCAGGTAATTATTGATGGAATTAATCGCTATGCACTAGGACTTCCATCCCAAGTTCAAAATGATAGTGGGATGATTTATAACAATCTTTATTTCTTTAATCCAGTATTGAATTCCTACTCTTCTTTGGGGATCACGGTACCAAGTCCTCAACCATTATCTGATGCTGTGCAAGCTGCTCAAAATACGATCCTGGAACAGTTAACTATTTATAAAAATCGGATTGCAGCTTTAAATACGTATCAACAAAACTCATTGCCAATTCTACCAGATGTGAAGTCTTTTATCGCTAGCCAGATTAAAAATCTAAATAGTCGGGTTAGTTATATTAATAGTAAAGCCGAGGATTGTTTTAATGCCTATGCCAATACCTGTCCGGCAATAGTTACTCAGATCAGTAACACTTTTAAAAGTAGTCCAACTATCTATGGTTTTGATAAGGTGAAGTATGGATACTTGTTTGATGAAAGCTGGTATTATACAAGAGACGGTCACACTTTAAATTATCTTGTACCAGTTTCATTTGCTGGAATATTTGCCAATTATTCTACCGATAAGAAAGGTAATCTGGATAAAACTAGTAAAACATCTCAAGCCTTTTACTCTGAAGAAAACGGGGTGAAATATGTCAATCAGTTTGTAATTAGATCTGGGTTATTTACTTATAAATGCCTACCTTCAGCAAATGACAGTAAGCTTAGTTCCACCAGAAATTTTACTTGTAAGGGCGGATTGTTGGGCTTAGATTCTTTTGATGCACAATTTGTGAAATCAGTAAATCCAATTTAATAAAACAAAATAATATCTTGAAAGAACAAATCATGAAACAAAATAAATTTAATCTTCATTTAATATTAGGGCTAGTTTTCTCTGCATTAATTTTAACGGCATGTAATGGAACGACTAATTCGTCTTCAAGTAATCAAGTAACTAGCGCAACCATTCCAACATTAAGTGGCTTAGCTTATGATCCAGTGGCTAAAGCGGTGTTCAGCGTGAATTCACAAGGTACATTATGCCAGTTACCAGTAAAAAATATACCTGGTAATCTTGACTGCAATATATTAGCTCCAGATAATATTGTGATTTCATCACAGGTTGTTAGTGATAATCAAGGCAATATTTATGCAATAGGTAGCCAGTCTGCTTCAACTGATAATTTTGTACTGAAATATCAAACCAGCAGCAAGACTTGGACTAGCGCAAATATTGATATTCCATTTGTATTGTCATTTAGTAAGCTACTTTATCGCCAAGGTAAACTGTATTTAGCCGATCCAAATTTATCAACATTATACACAATAAATCTTAATACAAACATTCTTGAGTCATCGGCTGAATTTTTTACCCCAGGACCTGCCGTCTTGGAAGATTTTGATCAAAATGGGAATTTATTTTATACCTATCAAACTAATAATGTTCAGCCAGATTTTTCTGTGGTTTCACAAACTGGTGTTTATACTTTGCCGATTGCTAGTAGTAAAGCAGTTGGCACTCAGTTTGGTGAAAGTAATGTTTATATTAATGATTTAGTTTATGTGAAAAACACTGCATACGCTTGTGCTGAATCAGATTTTCTTTATTTAGCAGCTGGTTCAAATGCAAATAGTAGTTGGCAGGTGTTGACTAACTCTTCTCAACCTGGTTATTTTTCGTGTGATTATATTACTACTGATGGAAGTAATTTATATTATGTTGAAGGTCAGTGGACAAGCGATGAAACCTTTAATAATAATTACGTGAATATGATGGCAATAAATTAATTTGTTGTTACAATAATAAGCAGATTAGATAAAGATATGTGGTGTTTTATTTGTTATAAACAAATATAAATAACTCTGCATTTAATAAAGTTTGAGATGAGATTTAGACAAGTTATGTGCTCTTTGTGCCGTAGATCCATCTTCCACATAAAGAGCCAATTTTATAATAGAGAGTTAGGTTTCAGTTAGAGTTCTAATTTAGTTTAGGATGAATGTTTATTAAATAATTTATATTGTTTGAAGGAAAAAAATGATACAGTTCAATAAAAAGGTCGTACTAAGTATTTCTTGCATAATTTCTAGTTTAATATTATCGGCTTGTAATAATGTTGGTGCAAGTTCAACTACCCCGTTACCATGTGATAGTAGTCTAGTAATAAATACCAGCTCAAACACTATTTCATCTGTAGAAAGTTATGCCCAGCAAATAAACTGTCCAGTTCCAGCAGTAAACATTTGTACGGCATTTGACATTGATAACACCTTGATTACTAACGAACCTAATTTAGGTGGTGAGGCATGGGGTAATTGGCAAGAGTACTTGACAGAAAAAGATCCTAGTAATCCATATTTGGCGACAAATTGGCTAAGTAATGTCGGAGTCTATCAGGCTCAGTCAGGAATCAGGTTCTTAATTAATTTTAAGCCTGTTGAATCTTTAACTGCAGCCTCTATTGCGAGTTTGCAGGCAAAATATCAGACAATTGCAATTTCATCGCGCGGTTTTTCATCCTTGGCAACTACTAGCAGACAACTTTCTGCCAATCAAATTGACATGGCAATTAACCCGATTGGTGATCATAAATTTGACAATAGTTTTTTGCAACAAAACAAATATAAAAACGATCTAAAAATGTATTATGATGGCATCTATTATGTTGCAGGTGCTTCAAAAGGTGAAACGTTACTAAGCATGATACAATATTACCGCAAAAAAATGAATCAGCCAGATTTGTGTGAGGTTTTAATTATGCTAGATGATACACCAAGTAAAATAGATGATATCATTCTTAATCTTAAAGGACAAATTGGTGTCGTTGGGATAAATTATACTGCATTACCACAGGCTGTCAGTCCAGCTAATTGGTATCCGCAATTATGGGAGAGCCAATCTCCAGAATTGATGAGTACTATTTATAATCTGAACCATCAGTAATTTGATAGCAGAAGATCCAGCTGCTAGTGGTAGAATGAAATTACAGAGGTAGCAGACTAAATTAACGATTTAGTTGTTACCTTAGTTTTAAGAGCTCATGTAGGTGTCATATTGATGTTGATGTATGATTGTGCTACAAGCATTTAATTAATATATGAATAGACAAAAGTATCTATTGTTGAAGATTTAAAGTTATTTTATAATTCTACATGTTGTAATGAATGTTTAAGTGAAAATTTGAAAGATTAAAAATGAAGAAAAAGATACTTGTTTGTGTCGTAGTGGGTTTAACTTTAAGTGGATGTAATCCTTCCGAATCAAATTATGCTGGTGATGATGGCAATCCTACCACTAATGGAAATGGTGCATATCAAGTGTCAGAAAGTGGGATGGTTTTAAAGAGTGGTGGACAAAAGAGCTTACAGACTGTGGGGGTAGGAATTAGTATTCTACAGATGGGGGTTAAAGCAGCCGCAAGTGCTTTGGGGACATCTGTTGGAAAGAAAGTTTTCGCACAATTTATGGGTGATCCAAATCAGAAACTGTATGATCGCTTTGATCGGGTTGATACAAAGCTTGCAGAGATTGATGAAAATTTAATAAAACAACTTAATCTCAGCACTAAAACTTTAGACACATTGAATGCGTTTTATCTTGATTTTGCAAAAAAATCACTTCATGATAAGTTATCTGATGTCAATGAGAAACTAGAAACAATTAGCTCGAGAAATAGCTTATTTAAGGGTAAAAATGTTTATGGTTCGCTGGATAACACCGAGTTGGACAAAATATATAGTAATGTGCAGGCTCATAAAGATTATCTAACATTAATAACAGTTGGTGTTACTAATGCTGACAAGTTAGACTCCAAAGGTGCTAAACAAAATAAAGCTCTGAATTTAGATCCTGTAAGTACTGAAAATCTTTATGTTACATTTCAAAATACATTTATTAACGAGGTGTCTAATGTTGGTAATGTAATTAATGCGTTTAAGGGAGACAAAGCAACGTTTTTGGCTCAGCTTACCACGATTGGGCTAAAAAATCATGAAGATATGATGAGCTATATTAATGGTTATAATTATAATATCATGAATATTAGGCTTCAATTATTGACATCATTACAAAAACTTTATAATATGCAATTAGTTCAGTTAGCTTATTACTACGGAGCAGGAGCAAATTTAGATGTTAAGTTTACTTCCTCTGATCCAGCAAATCCAATGCCGGGACAAAAAGACGGCTTGGCGGGTTTTAAAAAAGCAGCACAAATGCTGTTCAATACCTATGAGGCAGACCTGAATAATTTGAATAAAGTGTTTGACACATATTTGCCATTTATTACCGAGAATAATGTTACAGTACAAATAAATCATAATTGGTTTGATTATCAACAAGCTCTATTACGTGACCAAACTTTTTTAAATCCTGTTGATGAAAGTGCTTCTCTTCCAAATTCTGAAAGACAGTGTGAAGTTAGTAGTTTAACTTTTAACTCAATTGGTGATATTACAAACAAATATGGTTTAGTTAATTTAGGTATCAACTGTTATTTAGGTAATGGGACATGGAAGGCTACTAATGTGGTCTTCCCAGCGGTTAAAGAAGGTGATAAGATTGTACGTTATGCATATCATACAATTTATGTCACTTCATCTCAAAAGCTTTCAATTGGTAGCTTCTCTACTGCGCCGAGACAGTTAACTCCCGATGATATTAAAGCTTTTGCAGAGCAAACAAGCTCCAAGGATAGTATCAAAGATGGAAATATCAATGACTTGATTGATAAGGATACTTCTGGTTATGCGTACGATTGGGTTAAAAAAAGTAAAGATAAAAAAGACATGGTATTATTTAGCCCTGCACAAGATAATAGCGGCGGCCTTGGCATAGACTGGGCCGCCGGAGACTTTGAGTTAAAAGATAATCGTAATGAGATAACTCGGATATTACCAGTTACATACTATGATGGTAATAAGGGTGGTAGTTTAAACCGGACTCAGGCGAATAGAACTTACTCATTGAATGATGAAGTAATTTACAATATGCGATTTAGCCAAGAGGTAAAGGCAAAAGATGATTCGCGTGGAGCTGGCGATCCTGTAACATATTTTTATAATTTGGCAAGTTATCGCAACCATTGGTTTGTAATTAAAATGAGCATGGGATATGTTGATGCGCGAGCAGTACAGTCATTGGGAATAGGATGTATTGATTCTTCATGCAGTCGTGTTTCTAATACTACTTTAAGGTGGTCGCCTTCAGGCGTAGAGGTTAAATTAACCCCGCCACCTATTAAAAATAATGCAACAGCTGTTCGATATTCACATTATAATGGTGAAGAGTTCCAAACGTTAATTTCTGGGGCAGGTAAGTAATTAACTGATATCATGCATTAAGTAGTGTAGATTGTGTAATAATGAGGAGGTTAGTTTATAGTGGGTAGCTGTGAACAACCTCCTCGACTTTTATAATGAAAATGTAATACCCCCAAAAAAGATACTATTTTAAAGTAGAGAAATTTGCAATAATGATTGACACAGTAAAGGGTCTAAATAATAAAGAATTTAAAATTAGCAGAAAATGATATGCCAGCTACTGAGGTGTGCAGCATTAGCGGTGCTATTGGTGCTACATTTTACAAATGGCGCGCAAATTATGGTAGTATGGATGTATCCATGCTTTCAAAGGTAAACCAGCTACCACCATGTGAACAAGTAAAACAACAATTAGATGCATGGATTTGGATGTACAATATTGTGAGATCAAATATGGCGAATGGAGGTATGCCACCTGTTTTTAAGAAATGATTATTTAGACGTAAATATATATTTACTTTTAAATGGTATTAAAAATGCGAGTATTGCCTAATTACTAATTAATATCAAGTGCAGCGATAATTATTTAACAAAATTATTGCTGAGTGTATAAAATACAATGACATTACAGGCATAACATATGCACAATTATGAATGCCTGTCAATGTATAAATCTATCGTATACTTCAATGATGAAGTATACGATAGAAGTCTTTAGTTACAACTGCTCGTTCTTAACTTTTGTCAATTAATGTGTTTATGATGGTTATTATAAAAAGTTGCATTTAAAGTGCAGTTTTTAGTGAGTCTTAAAGATTAAATTTACGCAGGTGATATGCATCTTCCCAGAAGTAATATTCCCAGCGGGCGCTAGTGGTAAAAGCTTGTAACATTTGCTTTTGTACTACTGAACTTGCCTGTTCATAGTAGCGATTACTAATCTCAATCGCAGCATTTACTCCACGTGCAAAATCTTCGCCTGCATAATTATCAATCCATAATTGATATGGATTGTCAAGAGCAGAAAATTGTTGAGTATGACAACCTAATTGGTAATAAATCCAAAAACATGGTAACACCGCAGCGATAGCAACTTCAATGGCTTGGTTATGACTGCAAAAGTGCAAATAACTGGTGTAACCCAACGATGCAGAGCTAATTTGTCCGCTAATTTTTAAATTCATTTGTTGGCGAAAAGGCTCATGTACGACTTGTTGTTCTGCGACAATTGCTCCTTTAGCAAAATCTAAAAATTGCAAGATATCGTGACTATTATCTAGACGGGAAGCAATTTTAGCTAAAACCCTTGCATAATGTTGTAGATAATAACTATCTTGTTCAATATAATAAGCAAACTTGTCGCGTTCAAGCGTACCATTCATGAGTTCTTGATTAAATGGTTGCTGGATGATTGCTTGATAGTTGGCTTCATTTTGTTGCCATGCAAGTTGTGAAAATCTCATATTTGGTTTTTCCTTAAAATTATTTATATAAAGTTACATCAGGAGCACTTCTTGAGATGCGATAAAGTCGAGTATTCAAAGGCAACTGGTAGCTAGTTCCACCAGTGGTGAAAATGATTAACCGGGCCATGCCCATGCCCGATGGTAATATCTTTAAAGCTTAGCATGGCTCGATAAAGATAATTTTTGGCATTTTGACAACTACTAATTAGATCATTGCCATGAGCCAAGTTAGCCGCAATTGCTGCCGATAAAGTACAGCCAGTACCGTGAGTATTGATAGTTTCAATTCTTGGGGCTTTAAACCAATGTTGCGTAGAACCAGTAAATAATAAATCATCACAGGAGATACCATCCAAATGTCCGCCTTTGAGCAAAACGTTTACATTGCCAAGTTTATGGATAACTTCAGCACTTTTTAGCATATCACTAGGTGTCTTGATTTTCGTATCACTTAGCGCTTGTGCTTCGTTAATATTAGGTGTAATTAAAGTTACTTGTGGGATTAGCTCTTGTTTAAGTATGTCAATTGCTTCAGGTAAAAGTAAATAATCGCCACTCTTGGCTACTATTACAGGATCAAGAATAATCGGAATATTTTGGGCATGTTTAACTAGAAACTTTGCGACGAGGTGGACAATTTCCTGATTAAATAGCATTCCTATTTTAATAACATTGGGAGTGATGTCACTAAAAATAGCCTCTAATTGTTCTTTAATTGCAGCAAGGGGTAAATTAAAACAATTGCGTACGCCACAAGTATTTTGAATCGGTAGGGCAGTTAAGACACTCATACCATAGCAGCCCAAAGCCGAAAAGGTTTTTAGATCAGCTTGTAATCCAGCGCCACCTGAGCCATCAAATCCAGCGATAGTTAATGCACTAGTCAACATAGCTTATACCTCCTTGGCAAAAGATTGGCTAATTTGCGTTTCAAACCATAGCCAGTCTGGTTGATAGATGCAGTCGATAAATCTAGCTTTAAAGCTTGCTGGAGATGATTCATCTCGTGCAGCTTGTTCTGCACATAGGGTATAGTAAACTACAGCTAAATAGCTGGCAAGAGCACAATCCTTGCAAACGGCGGCAAATCCGGCAATTACTGCGTTCAAACAACAACCCATGCCAGTTACTTTAGTCATTAGCTCAATCCCAAATTTATTTTGATAATTGGCATGTGGAGCATAAACTAAATCAATTTTACCGCTGACAACAATAGTTTTTTGCGTTTGCTTGACTATATTTTGCGCGCTGAGCATTGCACTGAGGCTCTCTATGCTACTTTCAACACCGTAGCTAGAGAACGAGCTGGAATTAAGTGCCATAATTTCGCTGGCATTGCCACGGATGATATTTGCCAAAGGTAAGAGTTCTTGTGCTAATCTAGTTCTGCTGCGAGTAGCTCCTGCACCAACAGGATCAAGTACCACACATTTATTCTGCTGCTGCATTAATTTACCCGCATCTACGGCGCGGTGGGAAAATTCCGCATTTAGTGTGCCAATATTGTTAAGATTAATTCCACCGATGGCAATAACTGGATGATAAGACATTTGGCAAAATTTAGCTAATCCATCAAGACCCCAAATATGTTCGATATTCCTTTTACTTTTACTCGGAAATACCGCGCTGGCAGCAACATAGTTAATTGAGCGAGACAAATTAGCTTGCTCTAATTGCGTGGAATTTTCAATAGATGCGCCAATGATTTTATTTGCGCCCAAGATGGCACGGACAGCATCCGGATCGCCGTCTTTTTGCCCCAGATGTAGACCATCAGCATCTAATTTAATTGCCAGATGAAGGTTGTCATTGATAATCAGGGGTACAGAATATGGCTGTAGCACGGCTTGCAGTTCACGTCCTAAACTGAGTAAGCTACTAGTAGACCAATTTTTTTGCCGTAGTTGTAAATGTGTGATACCAGATTTGGCACTAAGTTCAATAAATTTTAAATATTCGTCGTGGTTGTCATCAGGGCAAGCTGTAATTAAATGGAGTTGTCTTTGGTGAAATGAGTTGCTCATTTTGTAACTTTCACAAAATAAGCGTAAAGAAGGCAATCTGTGTTGAAATTATAAATCGCGATCAGCCTCCCTACGCTGGTATTATCCAGAATCAGGTTCAAAGGGTTAAGGATGTTTCCTCTCTCAGCGACTAAAGCGTCGCACCCCCGCTAGAAGATATTATAAACCAACTATTACTAAATGAGCGAAATTTTTCTCTGGATGTTAGCTTGTGCCATTAGTTTATCCAAAAATATCCGATATTATGTAGCAGTTGCACATGATTATA
>CAZZAV010000009.1:0-60136 GCA_964652705.1 uncultured Neisseria sp. | reverse complement strand
CTGTGGAACATGTAAATGGCCAAGCGCCAGATAATCAATGCCTGCTGGCAAATCAGTTGCTCCAAATTGAGCTAATGAGCCAACATATAACTCGCGCACACCGTCATCTTTAAGAGTTTTACCACCTGTAACAAATAAATGGCCTGTTGCAATAATTGGAACAGGCTCACTAAGTTGGTGACGTAAATCTTCAGCATGTGCACAGACTTTTGCATAATAATCATGAATTGCTTGCATAAAGTTTCTATCTTTATCTTCAGATAATTCATACTCTCCAAGCACTCGGATATCTCGATCCCGTAAAAAAGGAATAGCACAAACCAATGCTTGAGTAATACCATTAGCATCTTTTAACTCCAGCACATCATCACGATAATCTGGGCTGATATTACCTACCACATGGATTTTAAGTTGTTTAAGGAGTTCTTTGGGAGCATTTAATAATGTTGGCGAATCATGGTTGCCGCCAATAATTACAATGTGCTTACACAAAGTATTTGCAGCTACTTTACATAAAAATTGATAGTATAGTTCTTGGGCTTTATTACTTGGGGCAGTGGTGTCAAAAATATCACCAGCTATTATTAGTAATTCTGGTGACTTAAGTTCTATTTGTTCGATTAACCAATTAAGAAATGCTTCAAATTCGTTATAACGTTTTTTACCGTATAAAGTACGTCCCAGATGCCAGTCTGAGGTATGGAATATCTTCATAACTATCTAATTTTATTAATTAACTTAATCAATATTATATCAAATACGTTTATTTCCGATAATGATAAACCAAATTAATTTCAAACTTGATGCATTAAACTCGTAGCAAATAATAGCTTTAAATAAACTAAATTACGAGTGGGTGCTTGTTGGTACTTGATTTGAAGGAAGATTGATATATTGAACTTATATCGAACCTATTTAGACTGATACATAAAATAAATTATACATCAAATAATTGTGTGGTGGAGATGGGGGGAATTGAACCCCCGTCCGAAAGCCCTCTACAACGAGTCCTACATACTTAGGTGGGTCTATTTTTATTCGCCCAAATTCCGCCGGCCCAACAGGCAAAATCTGTGACTAACCACTAGTGCTCAATTTAAGTTGGTGGTCAACTTAAACCAAAGTTTATCTGAATGGCGTTGTGATCTAACCGATAAACGGGCTAGGACAACGAAAGTAGAACTAAGCTACTTGTAACATAGAATCGTCGTTAGACGCTTCCATGTCGGCAAATGTATTGTTTGCATTTAAGTTTTTACAGTGTTTAACGTGGGCTGTGATCACGGTATGCACTCTGTCGCTTTGTAACCCCCGTCGAAGCCATGTCATCCCCAGGTGATTCTAAAGTAAGAATAGGTAGTAATTATATCAGAATTAACTAATTTAATACAAGTTATTGATTAATTTAATTTGCTAAAGTATTTTTAGTCACTTAATTAATATTCTATTTAATTTATACTTAGGGTATGCATCAAATTAGGTTAATATACGTACGATAGGAGATCTATAAATATTGAGGTATTAAAAATGAATTCAATTGAGTTGAAGATGATTGATTTGGCAAAAGAATTTGGTATTACTGATCAATTAGAGCTTGCACATCTTTTAGCACAATATGCTCATGAATCGGCAAATTTTACTACTTGGAGTGAAGCTGAAAAATTTAGATATAAAACTGCGCGTAGAGTATTTTGTGCCAATGCAGCTAATTCAAAGCTCCATTCTGAGCGCTTGGCACGGCTTAATGCAAAACAATTTGAGTTAGATGCTGGTGATAATGATTTTTGTCCACAACCTTGGCTGTTTAATTTGGTCTATGGTGCACGAATGGGAAATCAGGTCAATGGTATCTCGGATAATGATGGTTATGATTATCGTGGTGGTGGGGTGGTTCAATTAACTGGTAAGAATAATTATCAGAGTTTCTTGTTGTGGCTACAGCAATCTGAGCCAACATTAAATTTAACTCTTGAAACCATTGATGAGTTTGTGCGTTCTTCTGACGGTGCATTGTTAGCTGGAGTGTGGTTTTGGTTAGCCAATGATCTTGGCAAATTTGCTCGACGAGATGATGTACTAGGGCTGACTAAAGCAATAAATGGTGGCCAGAATGGAATAGAGGAACGTAAGCGTTTGACGATGGAGTATAAAGGCAAGCTGGGCATTAATAAATAAGCGCATATGATAAAGCAAAAAGCCAAGTAATTAAACTTGGCATTTTATTTTATGAATAAGTAAACTATTCTTTAGCTGCTAGTGCTTGTTGAACTTGTTTAATATCAGCTTGTGTTTCAACAAGATATTGTTGTTTGTCCAATAAAATTTGTAGTTTCTCAGGCACCGCCAGAGTAGTTTGAATAATTGGTTCAATAATTGTTTCAAACTTACTTGGTGCAGCAGTTGCAACCATAATCCACTTTTGTGAGCTTAGTTGCTGGCGAGCAAAATAGGCGGTAGCAGTATGTGGGCATACTACATATTTGTATTGTGCATTAACTGTTTGAATTATTTCACGAATTTGCTGATCATTTACACTAAAGGCTTGTACATTAGATTTAAAGCTATCCCAAGTATTAAATAAATAGCTCAAACGTTCAAAATTACTTGGATTACCAACATCCATTGCGTTAGCAATTGTTGCGATACTAGCTTTAGGCTCAAATTTACCATTTGAGATATAATCTGAAATAACTCGATTGGCGTTAGTTGCCAAAGCAATTTGACGAATTGGGAAACCCATAGCTTTTGCCCAGAATGCTGCAGTTGAATTTCCAACATTGCCTGTCGGAATAATATAAGCAGCAGGTTCATTGTGCGCTAATTGAAATTGCCAGCTGGTATAAGCATAATAAGTTAACTGTGGCAATAAGCGCGCGATGTTAATACTATTCGCACTACTTAGGTGAGCACGGCTTTTCCACCAATCATCAGTGAATGCTTGTTTAACAATTTTTTGGCAATCATCAAAAGTTCCTTCAACAGCTACAGCTAAAATATTATCACCCCAGCAAGTAATTTGTTTTTCTTGACGTTGTGAAATTTGTCCTTTCGGGAACATTACCACTACATCCACATTAGATTTTTGATGGAAAGCACTAGCTACTGCTGAACCAGTATCACCTGAAGTGGCAACAATGATGGTCGTTTTACGATTTTTAGATAATCGTGTCATGCATTCTGCTAAGAAGCGTGCACCAAAATCTTTAAAAGATAAAGTTGGACCTTGGAATAATTCCATAACATAGGTATTATCATTGAGTTGTTTTACGGGTAATGGGAAATTAAACGCATTTTGGCAAATTTCGCCAAGTTGACTCTCTAACTCGTCACCCTTAAAGTATTCGGCCAAAATTTTAGCTGCAAACTGTGGGTAAGTTAATTTTGGATCTAGGTCAGACCAATTGATTTGTGGGAAATATTCAGGTACAAATAAACCACCATCTTCAGCTAAACCTTGCAAAATTGCTTGGCTAACTGTTTTATGATTATTTTTATCACGAGTACTATAAAAAAACATTTTTAGCTTTCTTGATTAAATAAATTTAAACTATTTTGTAATTACGTAAGCACCATTTGGATTAATCGGTGAAATCCACTGATCAGCTGCAATATTGTGAGCTTTAAATGCTGCTAGCATAGCTTGGCTAACTGTTTCAGCTTGAACTTGATTTTTGCAGAAAGCTAATAAGCTTGGACCTGAGCCAGAGAAAGTTGCACTAATTGCACCAGCATACAGCGCTGCTTGCTTAACGTCATAATAACCAGTTACAAGAGCTGAGCGCTGTGGTTCAATAATTAAATCTTGCATTGCTCGGCGCAGTAATTCAATATCTTTGGTATACAACGCACTAATCGTTGCGGCTAACTGTGCTGATTGCTCAACATATTTTTTAAGTGCAACATTTGGACTTAAAATTCCACGCGCACCTTTGGTTTCAACCTGTAGATGCGGATGAATAATTACACAATATAATTCTGGATAGGGCAAATTGATTACTTCAATCGGCTCAAGGTTGCGGATTAAAGTAATTCCACCAAATACTGATGGAGCTACATTGTCAGCATGACGTCCACCAGAGGCAATTTCTTCACCGTATAGTGCATATTCTACCAATTTTTCACGGCTAACTGGGTTAACTAGAAATCCGTTTAGCGCAACTACTGCAGCTACTGCCGAAGCAGCTGAACCACCCATACCTGAACCAAGCGCGATACCTTTATCAATTTGCAATGAAAATCCACATTCAATGCCAAGTTCTTCACACATTTTTTGTAAAGCATACGAAGCGGTATTTTTATTGGCTTCGAGTGGTAAACCTTCGACTGAGTTAATTTTTTCAATGATAATTTGACCATCACTGCGTTTAGTAACAGTCACAGTATCACCAACCGCATCAAGAGCTAGACCCATGATATCAAAGCCAACTCCAAGGTTCGCGCTGGTTGCTGGTGCAAAAGCGCTTATCTGGTTAATTCCAGACTTAAATAAACTCATCTGCAACACCTTAGTATAAGAATGAAGTTAAGCGCAGTAAATCGGCAAAAATACCTGCAGCAGTTACCGCACCACCAGCACCAGGACCTTGAATTATCATTGGTCGTGTTTGGTCATAGCGTTGGGTTTGGAAAATAATAATATTATCTGTACCGTTTAAACGCGCCAATGGGTGAGTTTGTGATACGGATTGAATTGCAACACTAATTGAACCATCTGGGGCAATTTTTCCAGCGTAGCATAATTTTTCGCTTTTTGCCGCTGCTGCTGCTGCCATATTCATGATTAAATAATCAAATTCAGGCAGGCGTGTCATGAATTCATCAATTGAGCAGTCACGTAATTCAGCTGGTACCAAATTGGTTACACCAATGTCTGCTAATGAAACGTTATAGCCAATTTCACGCACTAAACATACTAATTTACGTGCAACGTCTTGACCAGATAGATCTTCTCGTGGATCTGGTTCAGTATAGCCAAGTTCCTTGGCCTCTTTAACGATTTCAGAGAAAATGCGTCCTTTACCCAATTCATTGAAGATATAGCTTAAAGTTCCTGATACCACGCCCTCGATTGAAAGGATGTCGTCACCTGTTTTAATTAAATCTTGTAGCGTATTAATAACTGGTAGCCCAGCACATACAGTTGCTTCATATAAATAATGACAACTATTTTTAGCTGCAGTTGCTTTAATTTGACGATAGTAATCAATATCACCAGCATTAGCATGTTTATTTGGTGTAATTATATTGAAGCCTTGATTAAAGAAATCTACATAATATTTAGCTAAATCTTTACTTGCAGTACAATCAATAATTACAGCATGAGGAATATCATCACTCAGCAAATGCTCGGTAAATTCAGACATATTCATTGGAATCGAATTTTGTTCGAGATTTTTGCGCCATGCACCATTAAGTGAGTCATCACTAAGTAACATTTGCTGGCTATTCATAATTCCACGGACGCAGATATCAACCTGGTATTTAGTTTTAATTTGTGCGCGAGTTGCTTCGATTTGGTCTAATAAAGTTGCACCGATTCCACCTGGTCCAATTAAACCAACTGAAATTACGCGATCTGATAAATAGAAACCAGCATGAGCTGCTTGCAACGCTTTATTGATATCTTTGTTACCGATTACCACTGAAATATTCCGTTCCGAAGAACCTTGCGCGATTGCGCGAATATTAATATTTGCTTTGGCTAATGTGCCAAAGAATTTACCTGCAACGCCAGGATTACCTACCATATCATCACCAACCGCCGCCAAAATTGCACAGTTAGAGTCAGCTGTAACTTTATTGATTTGACCATTATCAATTTCAAATTTTAGGTTTTGATTAAGTGCTTCAAGCGCAGTATCAACTGATTTATTAGCAATTGCTAAGCATAACGAGTGTTCAGAACTTGCTTGAGAAATTAAAATTACGGAAACTTTACATTGGCGCATAATTTCAAAAATCCGTGCAGCACTACCGGATACTCCAGCCATACCAGCACCTTCGATATTAATTAAGGCAATTTCATCAACATAAGTTAAACCTTTGATCGGGTGCTCAGATTTAGTTGATATATTGGTAATTAAGGTTCCTTCCGCGCTTGGATTATAGCTATTACGGATATACAATGGAATATTGGCATCTTGTACTGGGGCAATTGTCATTGGATGTAATACGCTTGCACCGAAATACGCTAATTCTAAAGCTTCTTGGTATGATAAATGATCGATACAGAAAGCTGATTTAACTTTAGCTGGGTGAGCTGTGTAAATCCCATCAACATCGGTCCAAATAATTAATTTAGTACCTTGGAATAAACGCGCAAAAATTGCCCCTGAGAAATCACTACCGTTACGACCAAGAGTTGTGCGTTTACCGTCTGGAGTTGATGCGATAAATCCAGTTACAACTAACTGATCAAAATCTTTATCTGCAAAATAATGGGCTAAACTGGCTTGGCTACGCTCCCAGTCAATGCATACTACGCCATCTTTTTTATCACAGTATAAAACTTTGGTTGCATCAAGATAAAGAGTTTTATTTGATAAGCCTAAATAAGCTGTTAGAATTTGTGCTGACCATTGTTCGCCGTAACCTAAAATAAAGTCTTGTATTTCGCTAGAGTATGCGCCAATTTTTGCTACCGTGTTATAAACATCAGCAATAGTATCGAAATCATTGCGTAATACGGCTAATAATTCGCTTGGGTTACTATCTGGTAACAATGTATTAATAATTATTTGATGTGCTTTTTCTAGAGAATTAAGCTCTTCACTCCAAGCTTTACCATCGCGCGCAGCATCCAGCATATTTTGTAATTTTGTCGTAGTTCCTTTGGTTGCGGATACAACGATAACTTCTTTGCTACCTGTTAAGATTTTTTTTACTTCATTAAAGCGACAAGCATCAGCTAGGCTTGAGCCACCAAATTTATGTACGGTATAAAAATTTTTGTTTAGTTCCACGATAGTCTGCGCTCCTTTGCGATGTAAATTCATTGAATCCGCTATAATTAATATCGGTATAGTTTTATTTGTTACAAATGCTTTTGGGGTTTATTGTAACCCACAGATATAAAAAAATTACCGATAAGGCGGTAGTGCGTGCCAAATTATATCACTGAATATCAAGCTCTTGGCATCGAATTGTACATTTTTTATTGCATTGCAGCAACAGAACTAGTAAAATATGAGGTTCATTTGTGAAAAATTACCATGTCTAGGCCATTGGTTGATAAAATGTTATATAATAATGGCTTGTTAAATCAGAGTGATATGCGCTATGGTTAGTATTTTGTCATTATTACGCTGTTATTTTACAGTGTGATTATTTATATTAAAAGGGAGATCTTATGTTTAGAGTGTTTAATTTTGCTGCAGGTCCTGCAATGCTGCCAGAGTCTGTTTTACGTCAAGTTCAACAAGATCTATTAAGCTGGCAAGATACTGGAACTTCAATTATGGAAATTGGTCATCGTACTGTAACTTTCCAAGATATGCTGTCAAAATTAGAAGCTAAATTACGTAAGTTAATGAATATTCCCTCTAACTATAAAGTTTTATTTCTATCTGGCGGTGGGCAGGGTCATTTTAGCTTTATACCAATGAATTTATGCGGAAAAAATAAAGCGGTAGATTATTTTGTGAGTGGTACATGGTCTGAACGTGCAGCTAAATACGCTAGTCGTTATGCTGATGTGAGTATAGTAACTACAGCATCAATGAGTGCGATTCCTGATAAAAGCACGTGGAAATTAAATCCAGATGCAGCTTATGCCTATTATTGCCCGAATGAAACCATTAATGGCGTTCAATTTTCTGAGGTTCCTGATGTAGGTAATGTTCCATTAGTTGCAGATTTTACTTCATCAATTTTATTTGAAGAAATTGATGTGAGCAAATTTGGTTTAATCTTTGCTTCTGCGCAAAAAAATCTTGGTATTGCCGGAATTACATTATTGATTATTCGTGATGATCTATTGGATCAAGCTCAAGCAGTTACTCCTGAGATTTTTAATTATAAATTACAAGCTGAACAAACTTCATTATTAAATACTATTCCTACCGTGCCAGTTTATATGATGGATTTAATGGTGGATTGGGTGATTGAAGAACAAGGTGGACTTAAAGCAATTTCTGAGGCCAATCGCCGCAAAGTAGCCAAATTATACGCCTGTATTGATAATAGCAACGGTTTTTACAGCAATAATATTGAAGAAAAATATCGCTCGTTAATTAACGTACCATTTAATTTACCAAATGATGATCTTTTAAAACATTTTTTAGTTGAAGCTCGCCAATTTGGTTTGGCTTATTTAAATGGGCATAAATTAGTCGGTGGTGCACGTGCTAGCTTGTATAATGCTATGCCTGAAGAAGGTGTCGATAAATTGATTGAATTCATGCAACATTTTGCTAAAAAATACGCGGAATAAATAATGCAACAAACACCACGCGAAATCGCAAGTTTATTTGAAACCATTGTAATTAAAAATGGCTTTAAAGGTGAATTTCACTTAGATAAAGCTACTCGTTTAATTAATGCGACTGATAATAGTATTTATGAGGTTTTACCATTAGCCGTTGTTCAGCCGTATGACTTATCGGATCTCCAGCAGTTAATTAGCTTGGCGCAGCTAGAGCCATTTAATCGTTTGTATTTTTGCGCTCGTGGGGGCGGAACAGGTACTAATGGTCAAGCCTTAAGTGATGGTGTGGTAATTGATTTAAGCCGTTTCATGAATCGTGTACTAGAGTTTAAACCAGAAGATCGCACAATTACTGTTGAACCAGGTATGATTTTAAGTGATCTTAATCGCATGTTGGCTAAACATGGTTTATTCTTTGCACCAAATGTTTCAACTGCGGATCGCGCGACTATTGGTGGAATGATTGCGACTGATGCTGCTGGTAAAGGTTCGTTGATTTATGGGAAAACAGCTGATCACTTCCTAGGTATGCAATTAATTTTGCCAAATGGTGACTTGATTGATACTTTAGATCAGAATATAACACCAAGCCACGTACAAGTTAAATTAGAACAGCAAATTGCGGATTTTATTAAACCAGTTCAAGCAGAGATTGAAGCTCGCTTCCCACCTTTAAAGCGCCCGCTCTCAGGGTATAATATTAAGCAATGTTATCAAGATGGTAAGATTAATTTACAGCGCCTAATCGCTGGTTCAGAAGGAACTTTGGGCTTAGTTGCCGCTGCTAAACTTAATTTACTGCCAATTCCCAAGTTTAAAACCTTAACGGTTGTTCATTATCCAAGTTTTTTAGATGCACTTAAGGATGCACAGTTCTTAATTCAATTCAAGCCTTTAGCCATTGAAGCAATTGATGAAAAAGTTCAGCAAAGTGCGCAAACATTACCAAATTGGCCAAGTTTAGCCAAAATGCTGAATTGCGAAGGTCAAAGTTATATTTCAAATTTTGTTGAATTCGTGGCTGATACACAGGCAGAATTAGACGCTAAAATTAAAGAAGTGCAACAAGCACTAAATTCACGTCAAGCGAACTATGTCACAATTTGTGAAAATAATCAAATTAATCAACTGTGGTCAATTCGTTCGCTAGCCGTTGGCTTAGTTGCCAAATTACCAGGTGCGGCGAAACCAATTGCCTTTGTTGAAGATGCGATTGTGCCACCAGAACACTTAGCTGATTTTGTCGCTGATTTACAAACTGAATTAGAGCGTCAAGATTTTAGATACGCAATGTATGGTCATGTGGATGTGGGTTGTATTCACGTACGCCCAGCTTTAGATATGCAAAATCCCGAGGATCGTGCGCATATTCGTCCAATTACGGAAACAGTGATTAAATTGCTCGATAAATATAATGGTATTTTATGGGGCGAACACGGTAAAGGCTATCGTGGTGAATTTGTGCCACATCTGTTTGGTCCTATCTTATATCCAGTCTTATGCCAAATTAAGCAACTTTGTGATCCACATAATCGCTTTAATCTGGGTAAATTAACTGCGCCAAATCCAGAAACCCAATTACAACGCATTGAGCTAGTGCCTATGCGTGGCGAATTAGATCAAATTGTGCCGGCTGGTGAACAAAAGTTATTTTCGGGTGCGATGTTGTGTAACGGTAATGCAGCTTGTTTTAATCGAGAACCAAGTAATGTGATGTGCCCATCATATAAAATCACTCAAGATCGGATTCACTCACCTAAAGGCCGCGCGATGCTGGTTAAAGAATGGCTACGTGAAAAAGCTAAACCTAATGGTGACCATAAGCAGGCTGCTGATGCTGCATTTGCTGCATTATCGGGTTGTTTGGGCTGTAAAGGTTGTGCTGGCAAATGTCCAACTCAAGTTAGCATTCCAGATTTACGTAGTAATTTTTTACAAAGCTATCATCGTGATTATGCTAAACGCAAATTTAGTGATAAGTTGATGGCCAAAATTGAAAATTTATTACCATTGGTGGCTAAATTTCCTAAATTATGGAATTTTATTCAGCGTAGTCGTTTAGCGCCAAGTTTTGGTTTGGTGAATATTCCACAATTTAAAACTGCTGAATCCTTAAGCAGCGGTTTAAAACGTTTGAAGGTTGCAACTTATAGCGAGGCGAGTCAGATTTCATCTTTTGCTACTAATCCGGTAGTGATTTTTGCTGATGTATTTACTGGTTTATTAGACAATAATGTTGTTTTTGCCACGCTGGAGAGTTTACAAAAACTTGGTTTTACACCATATGTAATTTATCCACGCAATAGTGGAAAAGCTTTAATTGTTGCGGGTATGTTGGATGAATTTCGCAAAAATACTGCACATTTAGCCAATTTATTGAACCCGTTATTTAGTGCACAAATTCCTGTGCTGGGCTTAGAAAATACGATTACGACTTTATTTCGTGATGAAGTCGGAAAATTTACGCCAGCATTTACGGGTAAAGCGCAAACCATTGCCGAATTTTTAGCCTCGCATTTAGCGAAATTAGATGCAATTAGCACCAATGTAAAATATCGCCTCTTACCACATTGTACCGAACAAGCTTTACTACCAGCTGATGCAACTAAATGGCAACAAATTTTTGCTAAACTTGGTGCGGAACTCGAAGTGAAAAATTTGGGTTGTTGTGGCATGGCAGGAACTTATGGGCATTTAAAAGAGCAACAAGCTAATTCGCAGGGTTTATTTGCTTTGAATTGGGCAAGTACGGTTAATAATACTGAACGAGTTAATCTTGCCAGCGGTTTTTCATGTCGTTCGCAAGGTGCTAAATTAGCCGAGAAGACGTTGTTACATCCAATTGAAATCGTCAATAGTTTGATTAAAGCAGTTTAATTTTAAGTTCTGATTTAGAGTTACATTGTGATAAAGAAAATAGAGAATAATTTTTAGAAAGATTTGATAGTGAAGAATAAATTTTTAATTGTGGATTTTGATAGTACTTTTGTTCAAGTAGAAACGTTAGATGAATTAGCCGCAATTGCTTTAGCAGACCATCCTGAAAGTGAACGTGTTATTGAGAAAATTCGTACGATTACAGCACAGGGTATGGAAGGTAAAATTTCGTTAAGCGAAAGTTTTGCGAGCCGCTTAAAATTATTAAGTGCAAATAAAAAGCACATTGAGCAATTAATTATTAATTTAGCAGATAAAATCAGTCCATCATTTAAACGTAATGCAGCTTTTCTACAAGAGTTTGCTGATAATATTTATATTGTATCAGGTGGCTTTAAAGAATATATTACGCCGATTGTAAGTAAATTTGGAATTAAAGAAGATCATATTTTTGCTAATACCTTTACTTATGATGAAGCTGGAAATATTAATGGTTTGGATGCAAATAATCCATTATGTCAGGACCAAGGTAAAGTTAAAGTTGTCAATGACCTGAAACTAGAAGGTAATGTTTGGGCGGTTGGTGATGGAATTACTGATTACGAAATTCGCCAAGCTGGCGCTGCAGATATTTTCTATGCATTTACAGAAAATGTGGAGCGTCAAAGTGTTACTGCCAAAGCTGATGTAGTAATTAAAAACTTTGATGAATTTTTGTATATGCATGATTTCCCACGTGCAATTTCTTATCCGCGTAATCGAATTAAAATTTTACTGTTGGAAAATTTACACCCAAATGGTATTAAAATGTTGGAGCACGAAGGTTACACAGTTGAAACACTGAAAGGTAGCTTGAATGAAGATGAGTTATGTGCCAAAATTAAAGACGTTACGATTTTAGGGATTCGTTCAAAAACTACGGTGAGTAAAAAAGTTCTTGATGCCGCAGAGCGCCTAATTGCGATTGGGACTTTCTGTATTGGTACTAATCAAGTTGATTTAGATTACGCAACGCAAAAAGGTGTGTGTGTTTTCAATGCACCATATAGTAATACACGTAGTGTAGTTGAATTGGTGATTGGTAATATCATTATGCTTATGCGTAAAGCAGTTAGCAAAAATGCTCAATTACATCAAGGTAAATGGGACAAATCCGCAGATAATTGTTTTGAAGTGCGTGGTAAAAAACTTGGTATTATTGGTTATGGTAATATTGGTTCACAGCTATCAGTTTTAGCTGAAGCAATTGGTATGCAAGTCTATTATTATGATACTATGGAAAAATTACAGTTGGGTAATGCGCGCAAATGTGATACACTCGACCAATTATTATCTGAGGTGGATATTGTTACTATTCACGTTGATGGTCGTAAGAGTAATGCCAATATTATTGGTGAACACGAATTTGCAATGATGAAAGACAATGTAATTTTCATTAATTTAAGTCGTGGTCATGTAGTAGATATCAATGCTATGGTTGCCGCTTTAGATTCGGGTAAAATTTTGGGTGCCGCGGTTGACGTATTCCCAGTTGAACCAAAAAACAATCAGGAAGAATTTGTGAGCGAATTGCGTGGTTATGACAATGTAATTTTATCTCCACATATTGGTGGAAGCACTGAAGAAGCTCAATTAAATATTGGTGAATTTGTTGCTCGTCGGATTACTAATTATGTAAATGGTGGTGATTCAACGCAAAGTGTGAATTTACCAAATATTCAATTACCTGAATTACGTAAAGCACATCGCTTGATTCATTTGCACCGTAATGTACCTGGTGTACTCGCTAAAATCAATCAAATGTTAGCTAGTCATCAAGCAAATATTTTAGGTCAATATCTTAAAACCAATGAACAAGTTGGTTATGTAATTAGTGATATTGATGTTGAATACGATAAAGATTTAATTAATCAACTGAAAAAAATTGATGGTACGATTAAATCGAGGGTTTTATACTAAATTGAGTTTAACCGAATAAAGCGTTACCCGATAATAGGGTGACGCTTTTTTATTAAATGGAGGCATTATGACTAAAGCTCTAATTTATGGTTTAATTTCATCGTTATTTTTTTCATCGACTTATATTTTAAATCGAGAAATGGCAACAGCAAATTTTGCTTGGCAGTGGAGTGCTTCGCTGCGTTTTTTTATTATGCTTCCAATTTTATTTGTTTTGTTGAGCAAAAATAAAGCTTATTTGCCAGTTTTACGGAGCATTCGAGCTAATGTTTTTAGCTGGACCTTGTGGTCTTGTGTGGGATTTGGTATTTTTTACACGTCACTATGCTATGCGGCAAGTTTTGGACCTGCATGGTTAATCGCTGGAGCTTGGCAAATTACTATTCCAGCTGGGGCTTTGCTCACGCCATTTTTTTTAGCACCAAGCGTGGTTGATGGCGAAATTAAACAAGTTTATCATAAAATACCTGTAAAATTATTGTGGACTGGTTTATTGATTATGCTGGGGGTAGCCCTAATGTTGGTGCATGAAGCGACTACGGTTAGTTTTTTTATGGTATTGGGAGTTGTTATTCCTGTTGGAGTAGCTGCATTTGCCTATCCACTTGGTAGCCGTAAAATTTTATTTAAGCACGGGCACAATTTAAATACTTTGCAACGAATTTTTGGTATGACCTTATGCAGTATGCCTGTTTGGTTAATTTTAGCTGGATTTGAATTTTATTACGCTAATTTGCCACCACCAAGTCAAATTATCCAAGCTGGTACAGTTGCAGTTTTTTCGGGTGTTATTGCAACCTTATTACTTTTTGAAGCGGCTAATATGGTTAAATCTAACTTAAGTCAACTAGCCGTAATTGAGGCTACTCAGGCAGGTGAAGTTGTTTTTACTTTGATTGGTGGAGTTGTGTTGTTTAATGATGGTTTACCAGATGTATATGGCTGGATTGGAATTGGATTAGTTTTAATTGGTATGGTTATTAACAGTCTGGTTGTACGTAAATAACGATTTTAAATATAATTTTTAATGATTAAGCCCATAAATCGGAATAATTAAAGTCATTTAGGTTACCAAGGTATATTTAACATTGGTAACCAGTTACGAATTACTATAGTTCTGCTTTACATTTCACCATCAGTGAATACAATGTATCTTTTAGTGCAACGCGCTCTTTTTTTACTTTTTCTAGTTCTAAATCACTCATACTTTCTTGCTCATGGTCAACTTTGTGAACTAAAGTATCTAATTCTTCATACTGTTTGAGTAAGTGCTGAAAGTGGTGATCATTAATTTTTAAGTGATGAAACGCTTCTTTTAAATCTGGAAAACTATCAGTTAAATTTTGATGTGGTGTTCTCATCGGATTTATCCTCTCTAATTAAAAGTTAGACTGTAATTATAACATAATAGATGACAAATAACATTACGGACTTTAGGTTTTAATTGGTGAGTTGTGAAATAAACTCCTCAAGAGCAGCATCACCAATAGCGTTATGCTTGAATACACCAGCATTTTCTAAAACTTGACAGAATTTATTTGTAACTTCTTTAAGTAAGATTTCTCGTACGGTAGTGTTAGAAAAACTTGTATATTTAGCATATAACTCAACAAACCAAGCTTCATGTTTGAGTAATTTTTCATCAAATAGTAATTCGGTCAATGCCAAATTGGTATCATTTAAAAGTAATAGTTTTTCTAATTCAGCTAGCTCATAATCTAAACGTCCAGGTAAAATTGCTAATCCCATTGCTTCAATTAAACCAATATTTTCTTTTTTAATGTGGTGCAATTCTTGGTGGGAATGAAATATGCCATCTGGGTATTTTTCATTGGTGCGATTATTACGTAAGAGTAAATATAATGCATATTTATTTGTATCAATCCTACGTAGAATTGGAGTAATTGCGTTATGTCGCGTGCCTTCTTCTGAGTATGCCAAAATATTTATTTCTGGATTGGTATATGTATACCATTTGTTAAGTATAATTGAAGCTAATTTAGTTAACTCATTTTGAGTACCAACTAGTTGTAGCGTACTTACTGGCCAGTTTAAGTAATTAATTGTAGTTTGTGGATATTGTTTTAATTGATAACTGGCTTTAATTTTGGCTCGTTCAATTGGGAAAATATGATTTCCTGCTTGGTAGTGATCGTGAGTTAAAATTGAACCACCAACAATTGGAATATCGCTATTAGCACCAATTAAATAATGTGGCACTTGATTGACAAAAGCAAAAAAATTATTAATTGTATTCTGGTCAATAACCATGTCACAATGCTCTGGATTAATAATTATCGAATGTTCAGGGTAGTATAAATATGGTGAATATTGAAAGTAATAATTTTGATTTTGATTAAGCGTAATTTGTAGCATGCGATGATTATGACGTGCCGGCTGATTTGATGAATTTCCACTATAGCCTTCGTTTTCAAGGCAAAGTAAGCATTTTGGGTAATTAGTCGCAGGAGTTTGCTTTGCACGAGCAATTTCAGCCGGATCTTTTTCTGGACGCGATAAATTGATCGTAATTTCCAGCCCACCGTATTCTGTTTCTCCATACCAACTTTTATTTTTAGCAATTGCTGCTGTTTTTATATAATCAGTATTTTGGCTAAATTGATAATACCAATTTAAAGCTTGTTCGATTCCATTTTGACTTAATAATTGTTTAAATTTGGCTTCAATTTGGCTGGGTAAGGGCAATAACTCAGCAATTAAACGTGTCTCAATTTGCTCTTGACTATCACCAAGAATAGCATGTTGGTGTTTATCTAAATTTTGATAAATTAAATTTACAATTTGTGTTAACGTCATTATGCCTTCAAACTCAGACTCTAGCATATTTTCGCTGAAATTAACATGTTTCAGACCAAGCAATGAAAGATAATGATTAGTCAGGTAAATATTATCACGTGCATCAACCAAATGTAGCTCTTGTGCTTTGTTGATAAGTAATTGAATTAATCCAGTCAGTTTATTATTTTTCATTTGAAACTCCAAATTGCCATTTACTATAACTATAATAAGGTTTTGCTGGTGTGAAAATTACCTGTTCTTGATAGTCTGGCCAGTTAATAGCGTTAGGCAATTTTTGAGTTTCTAGACATAAGCCAGAATGCTTAATTGGGCGGAAATTTGCTGAATAGACCACACAACAATTTTCACTCGTTGTTATTTGTAAAGAGCGTCCATTAATTGGGTCGGAAAGCTTAATTATGGCATCTGGATCTAATAAAAAAGGGTGATCATAGCCTTGTTTGGCTAACACTAATTGTAATTCATTTTGAAAAATATCTTCCCTTAAGGATTTACTTTTACGGAAGTCAAATGCTGTGCCAGCAACATTTGTAATTTTACCTGTAACGCAACCAGATGAGTTTATTTCGGCAAATGATTGAGCTGGGACTTCAAGTTCCATACGTAGTGCATCAAGGCCTCCGCTTAAATCAAAATAGCTATGGTTGGTTAAATTAATGATTGTCGGAGCGTCACATGTTGCAAAATATTCTATTGTTAGTTGATAGTTTGCGGTTACTCGGTAATTAACCTTAAAATTAACATTAGCTGGAAATCCACATTCGCCAGCTGGGCTAAAGTAAGTTAGTTCTACACCATCACTTAATTCATTGACATTCCAAATTTTTTTGTCTAAACCAAATGGTCCACCATGCAAATTATTGACTTCATTATTATTTAATGCTAATTGGTATTCAATGCCGTCTAAATTGAATTTACCACCATCAATTCTTCCCGCAATTCTTCCTGTAATTGCACCTAGATGTCCAGGATTACTTGGTTCAAATTGTTCATGAGCAGAAACAATATTGGTAAGTTTACCTGTTTTGTCAGGTGTATAAATTGCACGTATAATTCCGCCATAATTCAGAAAGTTAATTTGAAAGCCATTTGCTGCGATTAATTGATATTCAATAATATCTTGATCATTATGTTGGGCAATTGTTGAGTGTTTAATTTGTAACATTTTTGTACCTTAAATTGTAATCATTTCATGTGCTCCAGTGCTAGCTTTTACTATGTAAAAATCAGCATTTAGACCAGTTTTTTGTTGATATTTTGTTGTAACTTGCATGATGAAATCATTGACCAAGTCCTCAGCAACCAAATTGACGGTGCAACCACCAAATCCAGCTCCAGTCATTCGAGCACCAATACAGCTTTGTTGCTCCCATGCAGCTTCTACTAAGCTGTCGAGTTCAAAACCAGTTACAGCGTAATCATCACGTAATGAGACATGTGAAGCCTTCATTAATTGTCCAAATGCAATTAAGTCATTTTCATTTAATGCATTTACGGCAGATAAAGTGCGTTGATTTTCCGTTACTGCATGACGTGCTCGTTGATAAATAATTGGATTAGCGATTAAATTTGCATGCTGTTCTAATTGTATTAGATTAATTTCACCAAGTGCATTAATTTCTAATTGTTGTTGTAATAATTTTAAAGCTTCGCGGCATTCGGCCAAGCGTTCATTGTATTTTGAATCGGCTAATCCGCGTTTTTTATTAGTATTTCCAATGACTATTTTATAGCCTGTAATATTTAACGGTGCATAGCTATAATTTAAAGTATTACAGTCAAGCAGAATTGCATGATTGGCTTTACCCATTGCAGACGCAAATTGATCCATGATTCCACAACCTACATTAATATAATTATTTTCTGCAGCTTGTCCAAGTAAGGCAATTTTTATTGGATCAAATTTAGTTTCAAAGTATGCATTTAATACAGTTCCTGTTAAAACTTCAATCGATGCAGATGAAGATAAACCAGCCCCATTGGGAATATTACCTAAAAATACAATATTTAAACCATGGGTAATTTTAGCTCCAGATTTAATAAATTCGTGTATGACTCCTTTAGGATAATTGGCCCAATTATGTGCCGAATTAAATTCTAAATTATTTAAATCAAATTCAACGGTACCTTGATCTGGGAAGTTAATTGAGTAAAATTGGCATAACTTATCTTTTCGTGGCGCAACTAGAGCATAGGTACCAATATCGAGAGCACATGGAAATACATTTCCACCATTATAATCAGTATGTTCACCAATTAGATTAACTCTTCCAGGTGCGAAAAATAATCTAGTTGAGTCTGTATTATCAAATAATAGTCTGAATTGATCAGTTAGTTGTTCTTGAATTTCTACTGGCATAATTAAATTCCGTTAAATTAGTTAAATGCATCTGAATTTATTGACTTATGTTTAAAACATAAATTTATAATGTCGGAGTTTGTCATTATTTTGTTTAAAATGTATAGTAAGTTATTTGAGTAAAACCACACATACTTGGGTTTGGCTCATAACATGAATTTTATCATTTTTAAACATGATATAATATTTTCTTTGGGCAAATTAAGTATTTAATTAAATGAATTATATTTTGGAATAATTATGAAAATTTTAAGTCTTATTTTGATGTCACTATCATTTTGTGCTATTGCAGAGCGCCTTTCTGTGCCTGAACAAGATAATGACTGGCATCGTCATAGTCACAAGCATACTTATACCCAAGACAATGTAGTACATAGTGATGGACAAAATTATAGTGTAGATAAAACCACAACTTTGAATGGGAATGGCACTAAATACACGACAACTAGTGTTACTAATCAAAGTAATCATAAATCGTATACATATCAGGATACAACCAATGCAAATTATAGCAATCATTCGGTTCACACAGCCCATACTGAAACAGTGACCAATAATCAAAATAATCATTCTTACACGTATCAGGGTCAGAGTCAGAAAAATTATACTAATGGAAGTGTTTATTCGCATCAAAATGGTGTTGTAACAAATAATCAAACTGGTAATAGTTATAATTTAAATGGTACAGAGGTGCACACGACAACTAATACTAATAGCACCGTTACTGTATCGCCAAGTAATTCAACGACAGTCGTAGTTCAGCAGCAACCACAAGTTGTGTATTATCCAAGTTATTACTATAGTCCAATGGTAACACCAATGATGGTTGGTGTACCAATTTATGGTGCAACAGCAAATCAAAATAATATTAATTCATCCAAGTATGTGCAACAAAATGGACAAAACAAAGTGGAAAGTGGTAGTTATGAAAGTGCGTTAAGTAGTTATATGCATTAATTAATTTTTAAGGAGTTTTATTATGAAATATAGAAGTTTAATTCTTGTATTATCGGGAATTGGCTTTGCCAATGCTGCAAGCATTGAAATTCCGATGTATATCACTACTGAGTCAGGAGTATTTGTAGGGAATATTCAGGCAACTGATACTGCTCACGGGTTATTATTAACGCCTGATTTATCTCATTTAACACCTGATTTAACTATTGGTGTACATGGTTTTCATGTGCATGAAAATCCTTCTTGTGCAGATGGTGGTATGGCAGCTGGTGGACATCTTGATCCAGCAAAAACTAAGCATCATTTTGGTCCTTACAATGATGGCGGGCATTTAGGTGATTTGCCAGCTTTGACAATTAATGCAGATGGTAGCGTTAATTTATCAGTATTAGCACCACGCTTGAAAGTAAGTGATTTAGCTGGGCATAGTCTGATGATACATAATGGAGGTGATAATTATTCTGATACGCCAGCTCCATTAGGTGGAGGAGGGAAACGTATGGTTTGTGGCGTTGTTCCAGTAGTTAAACCGTAAGTTTTTATAGATGGTAAATTCTTCTACCCTATATTCAATTAGTTGATTTTATTAGTGTACTATTTGGTTGGCGAATGCTAATTTCTCCGACTTCAACTACTCGAGCTAATTGAGTTTTATCACCAGATAATTGTGCTAATTTATCTAGTTTGGCAATAGCGCTGCTTCCGCTACCGTTATCAAGTGACTTAATTACATCGTCATATTTATTACCAGTTTGACGAATGCTATTGCCTAGGTCGGCAATTCTATGTAAGCTGGTTTTAAATTTGTCAGTTAATTCAATTGAGAGGCGAATTATTTCTTCTGCACGTTCTTCAACTTGATAACTTTCCCACGCACGTTCAATCATGCCTAATAGAACTAGTAATGTTGATGGTCCAGCAATAAATATTCGCTGTTGATAAGCTTCACGCAATAAGCTGCCATTTAGTTTTTGATCTTCTTCAATAATTAAACCAAATAATCCTTCGTTTGGGATAAACATGATTATATAGTCAAAAACAGATTTATTAATCGCTTGTTTTACGACCGAAAGATAATCTTTATTACTTAGATTTTTCATTGTTGATTTAATTGCATCTAAAATTGCTTTGCTTTTATCTTCGTGATTTACGATGCTCTCATAATAGCGCTGGATGATATTTTTGCTATCAATTACTACGGCGCGATTATGTGGTAAATTTATGATTACATCAGGAATTAAACGTTTATCATTTAGGGTAATTTGTGCTTGTTCAGTATAGCTAATATGTTGTTGTAGCCCAACGCTCTCAAGAATATTAGATAAAATCATTTCACCAAATTCACCTTTTTTCTTACTATCTTTAGTTAATGCGGTTGCAAGATTTTGTGCTTGTAAATTTAAATCCGCAGAATTACGGTTGATAACTTTAGTTTCTAAGGTCAATTCATTAATTTTAAGTTGTAACTCTTTGAGCTGTTCTTGGATTGGTAAAACTACGTTTTCTTTACCAATATCACGAAGTGATGAATCAGCTCGTTCTTTGAGTTCATTTATTGCTAAATTTTTTAGGCTAGTAAATTCATTACTCATTTGTAATTTTAATTCGAGCAATGTTTTTTCTAATTGTTGATATGCTAACTTGAGATGCTCATTTTCAACTTCAAGGCGACTTTTGTTTGAACTTAATTCTAGATTTTGGTGCTGTAATCGTTTACTCTCTATTTCTAGATTTTGGATTAGAAGTTGTTGTTGAATATGGCGTTGGGTGTTTTTGGTAATTTCTTGTTTACCATGGTTATATTCTGCTTCCAATTTTGTGTAGTTAGTACTGAGTTCATGATATTGAGCTTGTAGTTCTTCATTACGTTGATTACTTTGGCTAAGATTACTTAATTTGGTATAGAGTAGAAATAAACCCATAATTATTATTATGCTAAAGAAAATAGTTATTATACTTAGAGTACTCATTTAACAAGTCCAATTTATTAATAGTTAGTTATGATTGATTTATCAATGATTTAGGATTTAGGTATATTTGGTTAGAGTAGGCAATTATGGTTATATTTATCCAGGGTGTTTAGATGTTTCTTTGGGATTAATTAGTTCTCATCGTGTCGTGAGCTCATTGGACGTACTTCTCGGCCTTTAGTATTGCTAGTCTAAGTTGTTAAATTCAAATTTTAAGACTGAGAACTTGATTTGATTTTTTTACATGGATTTCCAACTGCAACACTATCTGCTGGAATATCATTAATTACTACTGAACCAGCTCCAATTACGCAATTATCACCAATGGTTACACCAGGACAAATATTAACACCACCACCAATCCAAACATTATTACCAATTGTAATTGCCTGACTGGATTGAATTCCTGCATTTCGCTGTGTGACATCAATTGGATGACCTGTAGTATAAATACCAACATTTGGTCCAATTAGGGCATTATCACCAATAGTTACCAGAGCACCATCTAAGATAACTAAATTATGATTGGCATAAAAATTTTTGCCAAGTTTGATATTATATCCGTAATCGCAGAAAAAATTTGGTTCAATCTGTGCTTGATAATCTGCATGAAAAAGCTTTTCTAAAATTAATAGCTTTTCTTGTACATTATTTACTGAAGTCTGATTGTATTCTTGACAAAGAATCTTTGCTTGGTGATGATCTTGCATTAACTCTGGATCAAGAGCCCAATAGTCTTGACCATTGAGCATTTTTTCTTTTTCGGTCATTTTTTGATCTTGGTAGAAGAAATAATTACATAACCATTTTGTTCATATTGAGAATTGGTAGCATAATACCAATTACAATCAACATTACTACGGCACCCATGAATACAATTAAAGCTGGTTCTAAGATACCTGTTAATAGCTGGCTACGATGAGTTAATTCTAGCTCTTGATGGCTACCTGCTTGTTCAAGTAAATGCTCCAAATTACCTGATTTTTCACCACTAGCAATTAAATGAATTACAACTGGCGGAAATGCTTTTTGTGCATTTAGAGCTACAGCTAATCCAATACCTTCACGCACCATTTTAACCGCGCGGTCAACGGCATTTTTTAACATGAAGTTACTTAGAGTATCACGGCTAGCTTCAAGAGCATTTAGCATTGGAACGCCACTAGACAATAGCATTGATAGTGTATTAGAGAAGCGAGCAATATCTATATTCACCAATAATTTACCTGCAATTGGTAAGTTTAGTAAACGGCGGTGAAATTTGATTTTGTTTTCAGGTTTCTTTAGCGATCTAATAAATAAAATTGTCGAGATAATAATTGCCGCTAACATGTATAGACCATAATTGCGTAAACCGTTACTAGCACCAATCATGGCACGGGTAATTAGTGGTAATACTTGTTTGGATGCTTCAAAAACTTTTACAATTTGTGGAACAACGAACACCAGTAGGGCAACAATAACCATTGTCGCAACAATTGATACAATAACAGGGTAAAGTAACGCCATCATAATTTTACTGGTTAATTCACGTGTTTTGTCGCTATAGTCAGCCAGTTTAGTCATGACGTTACCAAGACTACCAGATTGTTCACCAGCGTTAACTAAGCTACAATAAACTGCTGGAAAAATCTTAGGATACATGCGTAATGATGCGCCAAGTGGACGTCCGCCTAAAACTTCACTGCGAACTCCGCTCATAATTGCTTTTTGTTCTTGGCTTTCTAATTGATCAGATAAAGCACCAAGAGACTGTTCTACCGACATTCCGGAATTGATTAGAATTGAAAATTGACGGGTAATTAATGACAATTCTAAAGATGAAATTGCTTTTCTTTGAAATGAAACATTTTTGGCAGTTTTTTCTTTACGTGCTTTTTCTGATTCTAAATGTGAGACAATTAAGCCAGTATTACGAAGTAATTGCCGAGCTTGTTTGGGGTTTTCGGCTTGAATTACTCCAGATCGTTCTTTACCAGCCTTATCAATGGCTTTGTAGTTAAATGTTTGCATGGTTTACTCTTTAGTAATTGCAATAATTTCTTCAATTGAGGTTTTGCCTTCAATTGCCCAACGTAATCCGTCCATTCTTAAAGTACGCATATTACGTTTGGTGGTTGCATAATGTTCGATTTCAGTTTCAGATGCGCCAGTATGAATTAAGCGTTGGACTTCATCATCAACCATTAATAGTTCATGGATCCCTGTTCGTCCTTTATAGCCAGTTCCACTACAATGCTCACACCCTACAGCTTTATAAATTTTAGCCTCTGTGGGAATATTATATTCTTGGTGTAGTGCAGGAGCAATTGCTAAATTTTCAGTTTTGCATTTTGGACATAGCAAGCGAATTAAACGCTGTGCTAAGATTCCGATTAAAGTTGAAGAAAGTAGGAATGATTCAATTCCCATATCAAGCATACGAGTAATAGTTGAAGCTGCGGAATTAGTATGTAGGGTTGCCATTACCAAATGCCCAGTTAAACTGGATTGCACTGCAATTTGCGCAGTTTCTAAATCACGAATCTCACCAATCATCACTACATCGGGATCTTGACGCAGAATTGAACGTAGTGCGCGTGCAAAAGTCATATCAATCTTGGCATTAACTTGAGTTTGGCTAATTCCAGGAATATCGTACTCGACAGGATCTTCAACCGTCATAATATTTAGGGCATTTGAATCAACCCGTGCTAATGCTGCATAAAGAGTGGTTGATTTACCAGACCCTGTTGGTCCTGTTACTAAAAAAATTCCATGTGGTCGAGTGATTAAATTATCAATGTTAACTAGTGTATCGCTTGCCATACCAAGCGTCTCAAGTTGTAAACGTTCTTTATTTTTATCGAGTAAACGCATTACAATTCGTTCGCCATGACCAGTTGGAATACTTGATACCCGCAAATCAACTTCACGTCCAGCTAGGCGTAAGCTAATCCTCCCATCTTGTGGTAAACGTTTTTCAGCAATATCCATTTGTGCCAGAATCTTAATCCGTGAAATTAATGCTGCGTGTAGGCCAGGATTAACTTCGGTAATTTTGTGTAGTACGCCATCACGGCGAAATCGTACCAACGAATTACGTTCATATGCATCGAGATGTACGTCGGATGCATCTTCTTTTACCGCTTGAGTTAAAAATGCATTGATGATTCGAATTACCGGAGCATCATTTTCTGATTCAAGCAAATCCTCGGTTTTTTGCAAATTCTGCATTAAATCGGAAATATCAATATCATCTTGCATATCATCAACGACTGCTGCGGCATTGGCACTGGAATAAGCTTCTGCAACTAAGGAGTCAAATGTCTTTTCATCGATATTATGTAACTTGATCGGTAAATTTACTTTACGCTTAATTTCACTAATTACTAATGGATTAAATTTATTTGCGGTTGCAACATGAATAAAATCATCATCAGCTGCAACGATACAAATTTTATTAGCTCGTGCGAAGGTATAAGGCAACCGTCGCGAATATTTATTAGGTGAAAACTTTAGTTGTTCCATGATTACTCGATTAATTACTTGTATCCGTGCCATTAATTGTTATTGCGTTTGGTGCTGTTTGTTTCACAGTTACACCATTATTGCTCCAAGTTTTAACTGGCGCAGTTGTGTTTGATTGCGCAGTGCTATTTGGCTGTAAGTTAGTTCCTTGCACCCCATGGGTTAAATCAATAATTGGTTCATTTGGAATATTGTTCACTTGAGGAGGAACCTTATTATCATAAGGAACTTGATTGTCCAAAGTTACTGCATTAATTTGTGGTAAAAGCGCATTGCCTTTTGCTTGAATCATATTTTGTTGATCCATGATATAGCGGTAACGTTGATTTGTCAGAGCTTTAGATCCTTCAGCATCACGAATAATTACTGGACGTAAGAAAATTACTAAGTTTTGTTTTTTATGGATACGACTTTGCCAGCTAAATAACCAACCCAAGTAAGGAATTGAGCTTAATACTGGGAATCCAGAATTTTGTAATTGTATTGAATCTGATGTCATCCCACCAAGCGCAATCATTTGTCCATCATTAACAATCATTTGAGTTTTTAAATTACGTTTTAAGATATTTGGACCATTTTGAGCATAAATACCAGTTGGTTGATCTGGATCTAGAGCAGAATCTTCTTGGTAAACCGATAACTGAATAGCGCCACTTTGAGTTACTAGAGGCTTAATTTTTAATGAAGTTCCCAAATCTTGACGGTTGACCGTTGTAAATGGATTTACGGTTGAATTACCGCCAGTAGTTGCATATGAACCAGATGGAATACCGATATTTGAACCGACAAAAATCGAAGCTTCTTCATTATCTAACGTTAGCAAAGTAGGGCGACCAATAATATTACCAGAACTAGTTGCTGCTAACATATCAGCCAGTGCGGAAATACCAGGAATGGTTTGTCCACCAATATTTACGGTTCCTGTCACTAAACCGACATAGATTTCATTTGGTATTGATGGTGGTGCTGATGGTGAACCAGAGTTGGTTCCACCTAATGCACCCATTACTGAACCAGCTAAACTCGAAACTGAGCTACCGTTACCACCATAATTGGATAGAACTGCAGCACCGGCATTGTTATTACCAGCTCCACCTATCCATTGAATACCAAAGTTACCTTGTTCCGTTGTATTAACATTGGCAATCAATGCTTCAATCATGACTTGAACTCTGCGTACGTCTAACATATTAATTACCATACGGAAATTACGATAAACTGCTTCAGGCGCCTGTATAATTAACGCATTGGTGGTTGGTTCGGCTTGGATTAAAATTTTAGCTGCATTTTTATCATTGTTAGCTTGTGTGCTACCAGAACTACCTTTGGAACTACTTTGTGGAGCTTTGCTACCACCTCCACTGCCGCCACCGCCAAATCCGCCGCCGCCACCTCCAGATGAGCCACTACCGCTACTTTGGAAAGCAGAGCTGGTATCAGAAATCGCACGATTGGCAGATGATGCTGCTAGATCTGGGTTATCTTGTCCGTTGGCAATAATTCGTAAAACTTCTGCAACGTGTGCAGCATCAGCATTTCTAAGATAGACAACGTGTAAGTTATTGTTACTATGTTGAGTATCCAAATCTAAGCTTTGCGCCAACTTTTTAATATCTTCTTGTTTTGAGGCAACATTTGATGAAATAATTAATGAATTTGAATTAGCATCAACTGTAATATTTACCGCTGGTCCATTATCAGCCGAAGCACCACCACTTCCACCGGTTGCTCCACCAGTTGCATTACCAAGATAGCTTTGTAAGGTTTGTGCTACATCACTGGCATAAGCATATTTTAGCTTTACTGTCACTGCAGGTATTTTTGTGGCTTTAGTAACATTTAAGTCATTAATTATTTTTGTAATGCGGCTCATATTTGATGCATAATCAGTAACAACTAAAGCATTGCTATTGGTATAAACTGAAACCGTATTATTTGGTGAAATCATTGGACGTAAGGTATTTGCCAATTGAGTTGCTGAACCATTGTCAATGGTGAAGATTTTGGTGATTAACTGATCTCCTGGGTTATTTTTACCCATGTTGTCAGTACGCATGCCATAAGTACGTGCATCTGTTTCTGGAAGAACCTTAATTACACCATCTGCTTCGACAGTCGCAAATCCTTGCATGCGTAACGCTGATTCCAAAACTTTATAACTTTCTGCTTTTGAGATTGGCTTTTCTGAAACTATATTTACAGTTCCTTTAACGCGCGGATCAACGACAAAATTTTTACCAGATAATTTACTAATTGCTTTTATTACGCTTTGGATGTCAGCATTTTCAAAATTTAAGACAACTTTATCATCGGAAGTTGTATCGGTGTTATTTGAAGCTACTGTGTTATTTGTCGCTGCTGGATTTGGATTTGCAGCATAGACAGCCGTATTAAAAATTGATAATCCACAAATTACCACGCAAAGTTTTTTTAGCTTTAGATTCATATTTCCCTCTTATTTTTATACCTAATTAGTTTTGATTACTAGCGTTTTGTTGTTGAAACTCTTGTATCATCTTCTGCCTTTTACTCATAATACTGTCATCTGAATTATTATTACTGCCGCTCGAATTTTGTGCTGCATTACCGCCAGCATCGTTGTCTGTAGTTTGTGCAGCATTGGCTGAGTTATTTGCTGGAGAAGAATCATTGCTTTGCTCGTGATTCGAGTTACTTTTAACTTGAGCATCATTGTTATTATATGGAGAGTTTGATCCACTATTAAAATGGTTATTATTGGCTTGATTTGAAGTTGATCCGGTGTTTGGTGTGGTGTTACTCATTGCATTACTGCCACCGATATTTACGCTGACATCCTGATTGTTTGTAGTTATTATGATGCCAGTCGGTAAAATTGCTTTGATTGTACCTTCCAAGACCTTATCACCAATTGATGCAATTGTATGTTTATCATCTATCTGTAGGAATGCAACACTATTTTTAGGTCCTGCTGCATAAACTCCAATGACTTTTAGATTTATTGCTGGGGTTTCTGCATGTTCTTCAACATAGACACCAAATGCAGCACGGTTAATGATTGCTTGGGCAAAATCTTGGCTTCTTTCTGATTTAAGTGCAGGATTGTCAACTTGTGTATAGCCAAGAGGACTTATCATCCACCAAACTATTTTTGATATAAGTAAGGCTATGGAAATTAAAGTTAAATAACGCAGTGATTTACTAATATTTATAATTAATTGATTTGGGTTTATTTTTTTCATCAACAAGATACTATCTATCAAAAACGAAATGGCTAGCAATATAGCCTAATTATAGTTACAACCAAGCATTGTAGCACATGGAACTATGTCATTGCGTTTATAATCTGGTACGATTAATTTTATTTGTTTTTATTTATTATTGCTTATGTGATGGCGTTAGGAGATGATTTAATTTTTGAGCAATTTTCGCATACACCATATATATTCAAGGTATGACTAAGTACTTGAAAGTTATTAAGTTGTGCTATTGAAATTTGTAAATCTTCAATTTGTTGATTACTAAATTCAATTACTTTGGAGCAACTGGTGCAAATTAAATGGTCGTGGTGCTCTAGGCTATTATTAAGTTCGTAAATAGCTTGTTCATTACCAAAGTTATGTTTGCTAATCAATTTATGCTCTTCAAAGCTGGATAAAATTCGATATACAGTGGCTAGGCTAATTTCAATAGACTGCTTAGCTAGAGTATTAACAATTTCCATGGCACTAATATGTTTATGCTGTACAAATAGCTCTAAAATTGCAATTTTATGTGGAGTGATTTTGATTTTACAGTCTTTAAGTTGTTGAATATAATTCATCTGAACTTTCTTTGCTATTAATTGAGTATAAGGCTATTGCAATTGTTAATTAGTATATATAACTTGTATTTATTACTATATTTATTTTGATGCTTAATTCTTCTTTAAATGAATTAAAATTTTATTTCATTCAAGTTAGATTTTGTATACAGCAAAATCTAACTACATTAAATCATGTGCCAATTACAATTAAAGAAGAATAACAATGACAATTTAAGCACGCAATTATACTAATAGTTTAGTTATTGATGCAAATTTACTAACTTAGAAAAATTAGATGTATTTCTTTAGTAGTCATTAAAGTTCGAGTAATAATTCCAGTTTTAATGCTAAAATTCGGTTTAAAGCAAATTTTTTGGTGTATTAAATGAAAATAATGCGTAATGGTTTGATTGTATGGTATTGTTTTATATCGGTAATTTTGAATGGCTGTAGTGGTGTGAAGTTCTCTGAGTGGCGCTTTCCATATATGTATCCAGTTCAACAAGGTAATTATGTAACCGAGCAACAAATTAGTCAACTTAAGGTAGGCATGACTAAAGATCAAGTTGCATTTGTGGTTGGTCATCCAGTTACGCAATTTATGTTTAATTCTCAACAATGGCAGTATATGTTCCAGCAGTTTAAAAATGATAAGTTAAGAAATAGTTATATCATCAATATTAATTTTGAAAGCGATATAATGAAATCGGTTGAGTCTTCTGGTCAAATTTTTATTAAATAAGGATAGATTATGTTAGCTGTTGCCTTAAATGGTGCGCATGGGAGAATGGGGCAAGAAATTTTGGCTTTGATTCATGCGGCTCAAGATGAATATCAGTTGAGCTTTGCTAAGTCACAAGATTTGGTGCGAACAGAGTCGTTTATTCGTTCAACTTGGCCACTTGAAAATTCTGCCCAAGTCATAATTGATTTTTCAGCACCAGAATCTTGTATGGAAACTGTAGATTGGTGTTTGGAAAATAATGTACCATTAGTCATTGGCACAACAGGGTTTAGTGAGTTGCAGTTACAACAGATTCGTGCAGCCGCATTGCAGATACCAGTCTTATTGTCGCCAAACATGAGTTTATCGGTTAATATTATGTTTAAGGTTGCGGCTTTGGTTGCTAAATCTTTGGCCAGTGCTGAGGTTGAGATTATTGAAAGCCATCATCGTTATAAAAAAGATGCTCCATCTGGTACTGCGATTGGTCTTGGTAAAGCGATTGCGGAAGCTCGTGGTGTGGAGTTTGCTCAAGTCGCAACTTTTGAACGTTATGGAGTGACCAATCAGACCAGAAGACCAGAAGAAATTGGTTTTGCTGTCGTACGCGGTGGAGATATAATTGGTAAGCATACGGCTTTATTTTTGACAGAAGGTGAAGAGTTGAGTTTAACCAGTGAAATAACCAATCGTAAAAGTTTTGCCGCCGGTGCATTACTGGCAGCTAAATATCTGGTGTCGCAGCCTGCAGGTTTTTATTCAATGTATGATGTTTTGGGTTTAAAGCATATTTAAGTTTTTATTTTGCTAATTTTAAAGAGATTTTTATTTAAAAAGTGCTGTAGAAACAGCTTAAATTATAGCTTGAATTTAAAATTGTGCTAAAATTCGCAATTATTTGTTAATTTAACTTCTATTTTGTTCACGGGAGGGTTTTATGCAAACCATGCAAAGAAAAAGATCTGGGTTTACTTTAATTGAAATTATGGTCGTAATTGTTATTATGGGTATTATGGCGGCATTGGTAGTTCCTCGTGTGATGGGTAGTACTGATGATGCACGTAAGGCAGCTGCTTTGGCAGATGTTAAAAATATTAAAACTGCATTAGATTTATACAAATTGGATAACACTCGTTATCCAACTCAACAACAAGGGTTAATTGCATTGGTAACAAAACCATCAATTGCTCCTATTCCTAAGAATTTTAAACCAAATGGTTATTTAGATAAATTACCACAAGATCCTTGGGGTAATGAATACCAATTTCAAAATCCTGGTAAACATGGTGAAATTGATGTTTATAGCTATGGTCAAGATGGATCAACTTCATCTGGTGATAATGGTGCTACGGTAATTGGTAACTGGCAATAATTTATTAATAATTTGAGTGCTTTTTAGTTAAAAGATTCTTATGCGTGCAAATGGATTTACCCTAATTGAGGTGATGATAGTTTTGGTCATAATTGGGGTGATGTCGGCTATTGCAACCATGAGCATTAATGCACCAAGCTATTCAAGGTTTTTAGCCAGTGCAGAAAAATTGACGGCTACATTTTCAATTCTATCTGACGATGCAATTTATACCAGCAGTGTAATTGCATGTTCTTTGGGCACTGATAGTATTAAATGTAGCCGTTATCGTGACGGTGAGTGGCAAGATTTAAATTTAAAGAAAATATTATCCTGGAGCTGGCCAGATAATATGGTGATTAAGAGAGTTTTAATCAATGGAAATCCTATTCGTGAAAAGCAACTGGTGAAATTTTTACCAAGTGGTGATAACGACAGTTTATCTGTAGAAGTTAGTAATGGTGAATTTACATCTTGGATTGATAGTGACTTAACTGGTAAGTATAAGGTTTCTAATTAATATGCAGAAGCACCGTGCCGGTTTTACGCTAATTGAATGCTTAGTGGCATTGTTTATTGTCACGATTGTGTTAGCATCCGCATCGCGTGCAATCGGGCTAATTATTAGTGATGTGCATGATACATTTGTGCGCGAAGTTGCTACTTGGGTCGCAGAAAATGAATATAACATGTATTTTGTCAATAATGAATATCCAGATATTGGAGCAGTGAAAAAGAAAGTTAGTCTAGCCAGCATTGATTTTGATGTATCAAAAACAGTTAAAAATACTCCCAATCCATATTTTAGACAAATTGATATCGCGATTAGCGAACAAAAAACTCCAGATTATGTAATTTTCAAGACAGTAGTTTATGTTTCACAGTATTAAACCCGTGCATAAGCTAAATTCTCAACGTGGATTTACCCTGATTGAAATTATGATTTCGGTCATCATCTTTGCAATTATTTCAGCGATTTCATACCGAATTATTACCAGTTTAATAACTACTAAGGAAATTGCTGGTGGAGCACAAGAAAAATGGGGTAGTCTCTCGTTAATTAATTCAAATATGGGAAATGCTTGGAATCGTGTTATTCCATTGGTGGTGCGTGATGTCAACGGTAGTATTTTACCATCATTACAAGGGAAGCCAACTTTGAGCGGTAATTATGATTCGCAATTAGAAATGACTTTAAGTGGTTATGTTGGCGATGATGTATATGGCACCACTCCGCCAAGAAGAATCGGTTATCGCTTTAATCAAGGCAGCTTATATTTGGTGACGTGGCCACAACTCAATCGTTCATTAACAACGGTGCCACAAATTGATTTATTGATTGACAATGTTAAGTCATTTAACGCTTTATATTTATATCCAGATAAACAATGGCGTGATAGTTGGCCTCCAGTGGGTGGTGATCCAACTGTTCTACCTAAAGCTGTAAAAATTCAATATCAGCTGAAATCTGGTGAAAGTATTGAACGAGTGAAAGAACTATGAAGATGGTTCGTAAAATAACTGGCGCCGCATTGATTACCGTTATGGTAGTTGTGTTTATTGTGATGGCAATTATTGCTAATTTAACGGTAACCGATTTTAGAGTTATTCAACGCCTAAGTAATCGTCAGATGATTGAGCAGGCATCAACTTTAGCTTGGAGCGCTGTAGCCTTTGGTCGCGCCGGACTTGGTACCAGTGGTGCAACGTCTGGTTATGATAGTTTGAATGATGTTTGGGCACAGCCACTACCGAAGACTAAATTAATGGAAAACACTTATATGAGTGGTTATCTAATTGATGAGCAAAGTAAATTTAATATTAACGATTTGGTGACCACCAATGGTCAAGTTAATCAAGTGGTTTTAACTCAATTTACAAATTTATTGAGTAATATTAATTTGCCGCAGAGTTTGGCATCTAATATTGCATCGTATATGGCATCTCCGCAGTATCAGTCTGATATTATGCAGCAATATACGCAAGGTAATCCTCCGTATCGTCCTGCAGGTCGACCATTGTTAGACTTGTCTGAGTTAATCTTGGTCAAAGGAATTACTCCGCCTATGGTGCAAAAATTGGTGCAATACGTAACCGCTATTCCTGTTAATGGCTCTGGTTTAACCAATGAAAGTGCAGAAAGCGCAACTAAAGTGCCGCCTCCACCACCAAGTACTGCACAGGGAAGTGGTATGGGGATCAATGTTAATACTGCCTCTGCTGAGGTAATTGCCGCTAAAAGTGGAATTCAACTGCCAATTGCACAGCGTATTTTAAGTTATCGTTCCAATAATCCATTTGAGTCGGCTGCACAATTAACTAATTTTTTAACTCAAAATGGAGTTCAATCTAAATCACCAAATGGCACGCCATTAAATTTAAGTAGCCTTGGAACTACGTCCAATTATTTTACAGTACATGCGGTAATTGATCTTGGCGATGATCAATTTCGTTGGGTCGCATTAGTTTTTCGTCAAAACCGTAGTGGTCAATGGCCACAAATTTTATGGCAACATCCAGAATGACAATTTTACGTGTTTTTATTCATAATGAGGATTTAACTGAGTGTAATTGGCAGCTTCATGACGGCTTTGAGCAGTCTGGTGAAGGCAGTGATTCTTTACAATCAATTATGAAAATTCCTTTTGATTCTGTAGAAGTTTATTTGTCGCCGCACCTGGCAACGATTTTTAAAGCTGATCTTGGTGCGGTTAGTGATCGCAAAATTAGCGATGATTTATTGCTTGGTGTCATTGAAGATAGCCTAGCTGAAGAGATGGACGAATGTAAGCCAATTCTAATGCGCCTCACTGATGGTGATGCCTACATTGCGGTATTGACGCGAAGTTTTTATGAGTATCTATTGAGTTGCTTGAGCGAACATGTCAAGCAAGTAAAATTTATTCAACCGTTTTCTTATGCGAGTCAATATCAGGATAAGTTATGGACTGTCTTTTTAATCGGTGAGTATCAATATATTCGTACGTCACAATTTGAATATTTTTTACTTGATGACGCCTTGCCTATTCCATTATTACTTGAAAGCATGCTGGAGAATTATACTGAAGATAGCATTGTTTTGTATTGTGAAGATGATGAAGTCGTAAAGTATCTAGAGAAAAAATACTCGATTAAGTGTTTGGTACAACATGAATTTAATTACGGTACATTGCTGTGGAATTTCTATAACGAAAAAAGTAAGCGCTTTAACTTAAAACTAACGCCAGAATCTCGTTCAGGAGTTCTCACGCTGGCTAAAAGTGCAGCTGTATTTTTAGGTATTTATGTTGTTTATTGGTTGCTAAATCTAGGTGTAATGATTTATCAGAAAAATAAGTTACAGCAGCAAGTTATTCAAGATGTTAGTGGTATTGTTCAAATGGATAAATTTTCACCTGGCTTGCTGGCAACAATTGATGATAAATTTAATAGCCTTTCGCACGATAAAGGTGTTTATTCGCAAAATGATTATGTTGCTTTATTTGCAACTTTTTTGAAAACTATGCCGGATGTGAATAAAAATGTGATTGTCGGGAGTAAGTATTCTGGTAGCAGTCTTAAAATATTTTTGAACTCACAGTACGATACGGCACAATTTAATAATGATAAAATTATCTTGTTAAATAAGCGAATTTTAGCGACTATTACAGATTATAAAACCTATCAGGCTAGTGAAGATAGTGCCAATAAAAATAATAATGGTGGTGGAGTTTTAAATAATTTAGATGATAATGGTGGAACAAATACCGCTCAAATGCCTGACCCAGCTTGGGTAATTAGCTTACAAATAATTTCAAATATGGACGAATTGAATGATAACCAAACTAAAGTTTCAAAGTGAAAATTTAAAAAAACAGCTAATGCCTAAGGTTCAGCTGTTAATTAACCGCTGGCAATTATTACAAGCTCGTGAACAACAATTATTAACGCTGATGGCAGTTGTTGCGGTATTGAGCATTGTTTTTTATAGTGTGACTGGGTTAATTCAATATAATAATAGAGTGACTCGTGAGGTTAGTAATTTAAATCAATTTCGACTTTTTTCGAAGCAAGCTGCGAACTCATACAAAGCGTTAAATAAGGTACAAGCTAATACGTTTAATCAGGTTAATTTGGTGCAAGTAAAAGCTGATGTGGTGCAGGTTCTTCAAGTTAAAGATCCAGATATTTTGATTCAAGATGGTCAAATGACAATTAATGTACCAAACGTACAGTATAATCAAGTAGTAACGCTTTTTGAACAGTTTCGTAGAAGTTATGCGTTGTTTCCTTCGCAAGTAACTATTATTCGTCAATCAAAAGCTGGCTATGTATCATTTAATGCTGTATTTGAGGTTAAACAATAATGAGTAAGTTACAACGTATTTTGACTATTTGCCTTTTAGTGTTTAGCTTTGTTGGTGGTTTAATCATGTATATGCCTGCATGGTTGGTCGGATCATTGGCAGATAAATATTCAGAACATCGTGTTTCGACGAGTAATGAAAAAGGAACTTTTTGGAATGGTGGAGCGATGCTGATGGCATCTGATTCTGACGGTAAAAATTTGGTACAGGTTACACGTATTAATTGGAAAGTGAAGTTAGGATTTAGTAAATTTATCGATATTAATTTTACCTCATCTGATAGAACAATTGCTAATGTTAGTCTTACTGGTAAAGGTTTACAGGTAAGTAATGTAAATTTAAACTTGTCGATGGATCAATTAGAACCATTTTTGGGTAATTTAAGTAGCATGGGCTTATCTGGAAATGTACATGTTAATGCATCCAGCTTAAGTTTAGGTAAAGCTAACACAGGAACGATAAATGTTAAGCTTGAAGATGTTGGTTCAAGTATTTCTCCAGTGAATCCAGTAGGTAGTTATGACGTTCAATTGAACCTAGCTAATTCGGGTATTGATGTGGTTAGCTCACCAGATTCGGTTATTAGTGTTAAAGCAAATGGTACGATGAAAGGGTTGACTTTGAACTCTACGGTTCAGGCCGATAAAAAAGAAAAACTCTTACAATTTATGACGATGATGGGGCTACCTCAGCCAGATGGTTCTTATCAAATGAAAGTATTTTAATGAATAATTTAGTTTATGGATTTCATAGTGTTAGTCCTTTAGTGTGGCAATCTCCCGAGACAATTCAAATTATATATATTGATGGTAAACGTCAGGATAAACGGACTCAGGATTTATTAGATGCTGCGAATGATAAAAATATTGCGATTGAACTTGTTGGTGCAGCAAAATTAGATAAATTGTGTGGTAGCAATAAGCATCAGGGCGTAGTCGCAGTCTTATTAGAGAAGTTGAGTAAGAAAGATATTAGTCTTAAAGCTGTTCTAAAAGATTTAGCCGATAAACCTAATTCAACCTTGATGGTTTTGGATGGTATTACCGATCCACATAATTTAGGTGCAATTATTCGAACTTGTGATTGCTTTGGCGTTGATGCAATCATCATTCCTAAAGATAACTCGGCTAATGTTAATGCTACTGTGGCTAAGGTTTCATCTGGAGCAATTAATAACGTTCCTGTGATTGTGGTTAATAATTTGGCGTGTACTCTTGAAGATATTAAAGAAGCTGATTATTGGATTGCTGGCACGACGTTAGCAGATCGTTCGGTTAATTTATTTGATTTTAAACCTGATCAGCGCATGGTTTGGGTTATGGGTAGTGAGGGTGAGGGAATTCGCCGTTTAGTTGCTGAGAACTGTGACTATTTGGTTAGTATTCCAATGTACGGAAATACGCAATCACTGAATGTATCTGTGGCTGCAGGTGTGGTTCTGTCTTATGCTAAATATAGCGGGCAACACAGAGCTAAGTAAATATAATTATTATTCTATTTTGAGAATGTATAAGTTAAAAATGAGGAAATTAGAAGATGAGTTTGGATATTCAGCAGCAATTGGCGATAATAAAAAAAGGCGTTGATGAATTATTATTAGAAAATGAATTAATTGAAAAACTGAAGCAAAATCGACCATTACGCGTAAAACTGGGTTTTGATCCAACTGCACCTGATTTGCATTTGGGTCATGCCGTGGTTTTAACTAAAATGCGTCAATTACAAGACTTAGGGCATCATATTATGTTTTTGGTTGGTGATTTTACTGGTATGATTGGTGATCCAACTGGTAAAAACTCTACGCGTCCACCACTAACTCATGAGCAAGTTAAGATTAACGCTGAGACTTATACGACTCAAGCTTTTAAAATTTTAGATCCAAATAAAACTGAGATTTGTTTTAATTCAACTTGGTTGGGTGAGCTTGGTGCAGCTGGAATGTTAAAATTGGCGGCAAGTCAAACGGTTGCGCGTATGTTGGAACGTGATGATTTTTCGAAACGTTTCAAGAATAATCAATCAATTTCGATTCATGAATTTATGTATCCTTTATTGCAGGGTTACGATTCGGTAGCGATGCGTGCTGACATCGAATTGGGTGGCACTGATCAGAAATTTAATCTCTTGATGGGACGTGAATTGCAAAAGAGTAATGGTCAGGCTACACAAGTGGTAATAACATTACCGCTATTAGTTGGTTTAGATGGCATCAATAAGATGTCTAAGTCTTTAGGTAATTATATTGGGATTGCTGAATCGGCTACTGAGATATTTGGTAAGGTGATGAGTATTTCTGATGAGTTAATGTGGACTTACTTTGATTTAGTTTCATTGAAGACACCTGAACAAATTACTGAATTGAAGCAACTAGTTGCGAATGGAGAAAATCCACGGAATGTTAAAGTTCAACTTGCAATGGAATTGGTCGCGCGTTTCCATGATCAAACTCAAGCAGATAAAGCTTTGGCTGATTTTGAAACTAAGTTTAAACGTAATGAAATTCCAGAAGATTTAGTTTTACAAGAAGTACAGCTTGCTGCAGATAACATTGGTCTTGGTGTATTACTTAAACAAGCAGGATTGGTTGCTTCAACCAGTGAGGGCACACGGATGATTGAACAAGGTGGTGTTAAGATAGATGGTGAGAAAATTAGTGACAAAAACCATTTGTTAACTAAAGGTGCGATCTTTGTGGTGCAGGTTGGTAAGCGTAAATTTGCTAAGTTAAATTTAATTTAATTAAAATTTAGCGGCTAGATTTAGAATACTATCTCTAGCCAACTTTATTATAATTTACTGAATATTACCAGCTAAAATTATAAGTATATTATTCAGCAATATCTTCATTCCAGATGCTTGGGTTTTTGGCAATAAATTCACGCATCAATTGTTTGGCTTCAGCTAAATCAAGATTAACTACCTCAAGCCCACGACTACGCATATAATCTTCTGCTCCTTTAAATGTCTCATTTTCAGCCATTACTACCCGAGGTATTTTGTATAATAAAATAGCTCCGCTACACATGTCACATGGCGATAATGTAGAGTAAATTGTAGCTTTAGCATAATCAGCAGCACTAAGTCTACCAGCATTTTTAAGGCAATCCATTTCTCCATGTAAAATTGGATTTCCTTGTTGAATTCGTTGATTATGACCTCGTCCGACGATTTTTCCATCAATTACTAATATACTACCAATTGGAATACCACCTTGCTCTGCACCAAGTTTTGCCTCGCTAAGTGCTTCATTCATGAAGTATAGATCGTTTGCTTGCATCAAATGTGCATCCTTAAAAGTTTATTAAATATTTCATCGTGTATTTTTTCGAAACCTTATTTAAATTGATAGCTATATTAATATTAAACAGATTAAATAATAACTGATAGTAATTTCTTGGTTGTTGCTGGTTTTTATTTTAATGATACTACTTCAAGCTAAATTACCTTTATTTTTAGATAACTAAAAACTTACTTGCAGATGATTTAAAGTTAGCTAATTGTTGTTCTTGCCAAGTACTATCAAAGCCTAATTCATTTGCCATTAAGTGAGCAACTAATTTAGCACTTTCAAGAGCTGCATTAGCATCCAAATAAATTGCTCGTGTGCGCCTCATTAAAATATCCTCAATATTGTACACATGCTCATGACGGACTTGGTAAATTACTTCAGCCTGAAAGTATGGTAATTTAGGATGCAATAACTCATAATTATTTAATTCAGCTTGAATTAATTTAATTTTATCTACTTCTGTACCATAGCTACTAAGTGGGTAGTTCCCTGGAGTTGTGGTATAACCAAATAAATGTAGATTTTCAGTTCTTGAGTTAGTTTTAGTAGTTAATTTTTCTTCAATATAATTGATTGTATCTTGTCCCATCCGACGATAAATTGTCCATTTTCCGCCAACCATGGTAATCAATCCATTTTTAGTTTCAATAATTTCATGTTTGCGTGAAATTTTAGCTGTATTTTTGGCATTGGCGGGTTTAACTAATGGACGTTGTCCACAAAACACTGAGCGAATGTCTTTATTAGTGACTTGACGCGTGCCATAAGCATTTAAAGTTGCCAAAATAAAATCAATTTCTTCAGGTTGTGCTTGCGGGGCAAGGCTTGGTGTATCAACTTTTACATCGGTGGTGCCAACGACAATTTTATCATGCCATGGTAAAATAAATAGTACCCGACCATCACTGGTTTCTGGTACTAAAATTGCATGCTCAGAATTAAAAACCTCTTTATCAAATACTAAATGAGTACCTTGAGCTGCAGCAACAGCTTGATGCTTTTGGTTCGGTTCTGCTAAATCCATTATTTGATCGCTAAAGGTTCCTGTGGCATTAATCACAAATTTAGCATTAAATTGTTGGGTGATTTGAGTCAATTGATCGTAAGCTTCGACCCCACAAATTTTTTCATTAGTTTCAATAAATTTGCTAACCTTGTGATAATTTAAAGCCGTGCCACCAAGCTGTTCAAAGGTTTTGACTAGAGTTATTAACATTCGGGTATCATCAAATTTGCCATCAAAGTAAATTGCCCCGCCAGTGATTTTATCTTGATTCAGGTCTTTGGCTTCGCTCAGCGTTGCAGCTTTGGATAAGAAGCGGCTAATGCCAACTTTACGTTTACCAGCTAAGAAGTCATAAAGTTTAATGCCAATCCAATATTTAATCTTTTCAGTTATATTTTGTAGTGGAATTAAATAGCTTTGACGAACTGCCAAATGTGGTGCATTGTTTAAAAAGTAGAAACGTTCTTCTAGTCCTTCTTTAACTAATGCAAAGTCTAAATTAGCCAAATACCGAATTCCACCATGAACAAGTTTAGTTGATTTTGAAGACGTCCCACTGCCATAATCTTCTGCTTCAAGTAACAAGGTTTTATAACCACGGCTAGCGGCCTCGACGGCACAGCCAAGACCAGTGGCACCACCACCAATTATAATAATATCAAAATTTTGTGTCATACTATTCTTTTGCCCAGCCTTTACTACGGGTAACAGCTTCATGCCAGTTATCAAGAAGCTCAATTCGTGTTGTCGAATTCATTTGTGGTTCAAAAACTCGTTGAATTTTCCAGACTTGTTCTAATTCTGCGGTTGATTTCCAAAACCCAACGGCTAATCCAGCCAAATAAGCTGCACCAAGTGCGGTTAATTCTAGACAAGTAGGTCGTTCAACTACACAATCTAAAATGTCGGCTTGAAACTGCATTAGGAAATTATTCTTACACGCACCACCATCAACGCGCAGTGCAGTTAAATTAATACCTGAATCTGAGGTCATTGCTTTAACCACATCAGAAACCTGAAAGGCAATTGATTCAAGCGTTGCGCGTGCAATATGCGCTTGAGTTGTACCACGCGTAATTCCAACAATTATGCCGCGGGCATATTGATCCCAATGTGGCGCGCCTAATCCAGCGAAAGCCGGCACCATATACACGCCACCATTATCTTTAACTTGATTTGATAAAGCTTCAATTTCTGCGGCTTCATCAATAAATTTTAGACCATCACGTATCCATTGTACTGCGGCACCAGCTATAAATACCGAACCCTCTAAACAGTAATTACGCTCACCATTAACATTCCAGCCAACTGTAGTTAATAAATTATTTTTGGATTCAAGCGCTTTGGTTCCTGTGTTTTTAAGTAAGAAACAACCTGTACCATAAGTATTTTTTACCATTCCTGGACGAATACATAAATTGCCAAAAGTTGCGGCTTGTTGATCACCTGCAATTCCGGCAATTGGTATCCGTTTACCAAATAAACCTGAGCTGGCTTCGCCAATTACGGCTGAAGATGACACTACGAGTGGCAAAATATTTGCAGGAATATCAAGAATACTTAATAATTCTTTGTCCCACTCACCAGTATGAATATTGAACAATAAGGTGCGCGAAGCGTTAGATTCATCGGTAACATGTTCACGGCGATTAGTTAAGTTCCAAGTAAGCCAACTATCGACTGTTCCAAAAGCAATTTTACCTTGAGACGCTAATTCACGGACTCCTGCCACATTATCTAAAATCCATTTTAGCTTAGTACCTGAAAAATATGCATCGAGAACTAGACCAGTTTTATGTTTAAATAAATCCCCATGACCTTTGCGCTTTAATTCATCAATCATATCCGAAGTGCGGCGATCTTGCCAGACAATTGCATTGTGTACCGGGATACCAGTTTCAGTATTCCAGACCACGGTTGTCTCACGTTGGTTGGTAATTCCAATTGCAACGATATCTTGTGCCTGAGCATTAATTGCGGACATGGCTAATTTGGCAGTAGTTAATTGAGTAAGCCAAATTTCCATTGGGTCATGTTCAACTAAGCCAGGAGCAGGGAATACCTGAGTGAATTCTAATTGTTTGCTGCTGCAAATATTACCATCATGATCAAATAAAATTGAACGGGAACTAGTTGTACCTTGGTCCAAGGCTAATACATATTTTTTCATAATTAAGCTTTCTTAGCTAAAGTTAAATCAAAGATCCACGCACCAAGTGGCGCGCCAATTAGAGAGCCAAAAACTGGTGCGGTCCAAATCCAAGAGCCATCAGTTAAGCCGTTATTTTTAAAGCCCATGATAGCGGTAAATAAGCGTGGGCTAAAATCACGTGCTGGATTCATCGCATAGCCGTGCATTGCACCAAATGACATTCCTATGCCAACAATTAGTGCGGACACTGCAAATGGAGCTAAAAATCCAGCCCTGTCATTGATAAAATTTTCTACAATTGCCAAAATTCCAAACATTAAAATACAGCTAGCAATAATTTCAGCCAAAAACCCAGGCATGAAGCTAGTGGAAATGGCTGGGAAAGTAGTAAAAATTCCAGCGGTATGTTCCAAGTGCGGATCAACTTGTTGAAATTTCGCCATGTAGAAAAAATAAACAATTGCTGCACCAATAAATCCACCGAGCATTTGTGCGCCAATGAAAAGTGGTACTTTGCGGGCTGGAAAGCGTTTGGTTACAACTAATGCTAACGTAACTGCTGGATTAAGGTGTGCGCCAGTGATGCGACCACTCACCAAAATACCGAGAAATACACCGATTCCCCAACCAAAGGTGATGTTTGTGTAGCCACCCAAGTTGAAGAGAGTTACCATAGCATTAACGCCATTGCCAAATAGGAGAATAAACATTGTACCAAATAGTTCTGCCATAAATTCTTGATATTTTGAATGTTGCATATAAGATCTTTTTAAACTTGAGAGGTGAAGTAATGATTATAACAAGTTTATATTGGTTTATTTATCATGCGATGCAGCGAATCATCACTTTGTAACTTTAATATGCTAATATATTTAATATTAACAATCTATTATGGTAGATATTTATGTATTAAATAGTATGTGATTGAGATCAAATATCAGTGCCATATCTTGTATAAACTATTGTTACATGGTATAATTGCGATGATCAATATCTAATTATTCTTGCTTATAAGATTATGGAAAAAATTATGGATTTCTCTGTATTTGCACAGTATATAAACAATAAATTTATGAAAATTCTTAGCTGTGTGCCTGATCTGTTTAAGCCAATCTTATATCTTTTGAATCGAAACTATCTGCTAATTTGGCGAATGCCGCACCAGCATCTATCTCACTCAATTTATTTATAAATTAAGTGTTAAACTATTTATCTTATTGTTACAATTTAATTACACTGTATTTTATAGCAAACCATATGGTTGTTTTTTAATACTCTGATCGTGGAGAAATATCATGACACAAAACTTGCATTTTGATACCTTACAAATTCATGCTGGACAAGAATCTGATCCAACAACAGGATCACGTGCGGTGCCGATTTATCAAACTACGGCTTATACTTTTAAAGATACAGATCATGCTGCAGATTTATTTGCACTAAAAGAGTTTGGTAATATTTATACGCGAATTATGAATCCAACTACCGATGTGTTTGAAAAGCGAATTGCAGTACTCGAAGGTGGAGTTGCCGCTTTGGCAGTTGCCTCAGGTTCTGCTGCAATAACCTATGCTATTATGAATTTGGCGAGTGCAGGGGATGAAATTGTCTCAGCTGGTAGTTTGTATGGTGGAACGTATAACTTATTTGCAAATACTTTGCCACGCTATGCAATTAATACTAAATTTGTTGATGCGAATAATCCAGCTAACTTTGCGGCGGCAATTACTGATAAAACTAAAGCTTTATTTATAGAAACTATTGGCAATCCTAGTGCCAGCATTGTTGATATTGCTGCAGTGGCTTTAATTGCAAAACAGCATGGAATACCTTTAATTGTAGATAATACCTTTGCTACGCCATATTTATGCCGTCCATTTGAGCATGGTGCAAATATTGTTGTGCATTCTGCAACCAAATTCATTGGTGGGCATGGTACTTCAATTGGTGGTGTGATTGTCGATGGTGGTAATTTTGATTGGGCTGCAAGTGGACGGTTTTCAGAATTTACAACGCCGGATAAAAGTTATAATGGACTAATTTATAGCGAAGCTTTTGGTAATTTGGCTTATATTCTTAAAGCTCGCGTGCAGTTGTTACGAGATACGGGTGCATGCTTGAGTCCATTTAATTCATTTATGTTTATTCAAGGCTTGGAAACTTTATCCTTGCGAGTTCAGCGCCATGTTGAAAATGCACAAAAAATTGCTGAATTTTTGGAAGCTCATCCACAAGTAAGTTGGGTAAATTATCCAGGATTAGTTTCCAATCATTATTATAAACTTGGTAAAAAATATCTGCCAAAAGGTTGTGGTTCAATTTTTACTTTTGGGATTAAAGGTGGAACAGTTGCGGCTAAAGAATTTGTGCATAATTTAAAATTATTTTCGTTACTTGCCAATGTTGCCGATGCTAAATCTTTGATTATTCATCCATCAAGTACGACACATGCGCAATTAAGTCAGGAGCAGCAAATTTTGGCTGGGGTTGATAGCGATTTATTACGTTTATCAATTGGTATTGAAGATTTTCGTGATTTAATTAATGATTTAGAACAGGCTTTTAAAGCGGTTGCAAACTTAAAATAATAAAATAGTAGTACTTGCCGATGGGGGACTTTATGGCATCATTTATGAGATTTCCAGAAAAAGATAATTGTGGCGTGGGAGTTATTGCGAATAAATATGGTATTCCACAGCACGATATTTTAATTAAAGGTATTTCAGCTTTAATTAAGCTTTCGCATCGTGGCGCAATTCAATCTGATGGACGTACTGGAGATGGTTGTGGTTTGCTATTGCAGATCCCTGATGAGTACTTTCGTACTTTAATGGTTGAAGAAGATGAATTCCAATTAGCCGATTGCTATGCTGCGGGAAATATCTTCTTTTCATTAGAAAAAGGTATTGCAAAGCAACGTCTAATTATTAGTGAAGAATGTGAACGGTTAGGATTTAATAGTATTTTCTTTCGTCGTGTACCAATTAATGTTTCTGTTTTGGGGAGGATTGCTAAAAGCAGCTTACCCATTATTGAACAGTTATTTATTAATTGTCCTGATGGAATGAAAGCTGATGATTTTGAAATTTATTTATACGTGCTTCGCAAAAATATCGAACAACGTCTAATTAGCAATCCTGATTTCTTTATTTGTAGCTTGTCTAGTCGTACCATGATTTATAAAGCTTTATGCTTACCACGAATCCTGAAAGAGTTTTATTTAGATTTGGCCGATCCATTATTTAAGACTAGTATTTGTGTATTCCATCAACGTTTTTCAACCAACACGCAACCGAGCTGGCGTTTGGCACAACCATTTCGTTATGTAGCACATAATGGTGAAATTAATACTGTTTCGGCAAATCGTCTATGGGCAAAAGATCACGGAATTAAATTATTGCCGCAAGCATTGCAAGACAAATTGTTGCACGTTACCAGTTTAGTTAGTGAAAGCGGTTCTGATTCATTCAGTCTAGATAATATGTTAGAAATGTTGTTAATTGCCGGAGTAAATTATAAGCAAGCATTGCGGGCTTTGATTCCACCGTATTGGCAAAATAATAATAAATTGAATGAAAATGTACGTGCTTGGTATGAAATGGTAAGTATTGGCTATGAACCATGGGATGGTCCAGCGGGGATTGTCTTTACTAATGGTTTACAAGTTATGTCATGCTTGGATCGCAATGGATTACGTCCGTTACGTTATTCTATCACTCAAGATGGTACGGTAATTATCGCGTCAGAAACTGGAATTGTAGATTATCCAGAGGAAGATTTTATCGTTAAAGGTCGTCTTGGTGCTGGTGAAATGATTGTAATCGATACGCAAGCCAAAATGGTTTTATTTGATAAAGCGATTTATCGTCAATTTGACTTAAATGTATTGAAAAATGATCAATATGTTAGTCCAGAAACTAGTGCTAGTCAAGGCGGCGTATCTAGGTTAAATGCCGATTTGGCAACGTATAAAAAACTCTTTATGGTGACAAATGAAGAGCTTGAGCAAGTTATTCGGGTAGCGGCATTAGAAGGTATGGAACCAACGATGTCAATGGGTGATGATGCCGCGATTGCTGTTTTAAGCTCGTCAAATCGTTTGTTGTCGGATTACTTCCGTCAGAGTTTTGCGCAAGTTACTAATCCAGCGATTGATTCAATTCGTGAAAAATACGTTATGTCTTTGGATACTTATTTGGGCGCAAAAACTAATTTAGTTAAGCCAGAAATAATTAATGGTTACAAATTGAAATCACCATTATTAACTCCAGAATTATTTAATTATGTCACAAGTGAAGCCGACGAGTGGAAAAAAGTTGCGCAACTAGAGTTGTCATTTAATCCTGTACAAGAGACGTTGGAGTTGGCGATTGAACGAATTGTGGATTCGGCAAGTGCTTTGGTACGTTCAGGAGTAAATTTTCTGATTTTATCTGATCGTGAAATTACATCCGATCGTGTGGTTATCCATGCTGCAATGCTTGTTGGTGCAATTCATAATCATTTAATTAAGCAACAGTTGCGTAATCAAGTTGACCTGATTGTAGAAACAGCAACTGCGCGTGATCCACATCATTTCTGTGTTTTGCTGGGTTTTGGGGCTAGTGCAATTTATCCATACTTTAGTTATCATTTAATTAATGAAATTGCTAATCAAGTAAATTCACCGAAAACTCTGACCGAGTTAATTGCTAATTACACTGCTGCAATTAATAAAGGTATTCTCAAAATCATGTCTAAAATGGGGATTTCTACGGTATCTTCTTATCGTGGCTCACATTTATTTGAAGCTTTGGGAATTGACGCTACGGTTAGTAGCAAATGCTTTGGTGATGCTGCTTCGCGGATTGGTGGTTCGACGTTTGCTGATTTTCAAGCTGATTTGGAACGTATTCATAGTAAGGCTTGGAATAGTGGTGAAGCTATAGAAATGGGCGGAAGCATCAAATATTCTTATTTTGGTGAATATCATGCATTTAATCCTGATGTAGTAAAAAAACTGCAGGTGGCGGTACGTAGCGGTAAATTAAATGATTATTATGAGTTTGCGAATGAAGTAAATAATCGTCCAGCAATGACTTTACGTGATTTATTGCAAGTCAAATTAAATCCAGAAAATCTAAAAGATGAAGCTATTGCTTACCGTGTAGCGAGTACGCAAGAAATTTGTACCAGATTTGATACTGCCGCTATGTCAATTGGGGCATTAAGTGCCGAAGCACATCAAGCCTTGGCAATTGCGATGAATACACTTGGTGGTAAATCTAATTCTGGTGAAGGTGGTGAAGATTCAGAACGTTTTGGTACCAATCGTAATTCTAAGATTAAACAAATTGCATCAGGGCGTTTTGGTGTTACGCCAGAATACTTAATGAGTGCAGAAATTATTCAGATTAAGATTGCCCAAGGTGCTAAACCTGGTGAAGGTGGTCAATTGCCAGGCGATAAAGTGAGTGTTGAAATTGCCAAATTACGCCACGCTACGCCTGGTGTAACCTTAATTTCACCACCTCCGCATCATGATGTTTATTCCATTGAGGATTTGGCGCAGTTAATTTTTGATTTAAAGCAAGTGAATCCAGGTGCGTTAATTTCAGTTAAATTGGTTTCTGAACCAGGTATTGGCGTAATTGCCTGTGGAGTGGTTAAAGCGCATGCCGACTTGATTACGATTTCGGGTTATGACGGTGGAACTGGTGCCGCGCCAATTACCTCAGTGAAGAATGTTGGTAGTCCATGGGAACTTGGTTTAGCTGAGACTCACGCGGCTTTGGTTGAAAATAATTTGCGCCATAAAATTCGTTTGCAAGTTGATGGCGGACTTAAAACTGGTCTGGATGTAGTGAAAGCCGCAATTATGGGCGCTGAAACCTTTGGTTTTGGTACGGCACCGATGATTGCATTAGGTTGTAAATATCTACGAATTTGCCATTTGAATAATTGCGCAACAGGAATTGCGACACAGAACGAAAAATTGCGTAAAGAGCATTTTGTGGGCTTACCTGAAATGGTCATTAATTACTTTAAAGGCGTTGCGCATGAGGTTCAGCAATTATTAATTCAAATGGGTGTAACGAGTTTACTTGATTTAATTGGGCGTAATGATTTGCTTGAGCAAGTTGGTGGTTTATCTGGTAGAAAAATTGATTTATCACAAGTTTTGGCGATGGCTGGAGTTAGCTCTAATTACCCAAGTTATTATACTGAAGCAAATATTAGCCATGATCGTGGTGTGTTAAATCAACGAATTTATGCTGATTGTATGGAAGCAGTCTATAACCTTGAAGAATTAACCAAACAATACACCATTTATAATACCGATCGTTCGGTTGGGGCAACTTTAGCTGGCGAAATTGCCAAAAATTATGGCGCAACTGGTTTAGAACATCCAATTAGCTTACATTTTAAAGGTGTGGCTGGTCAGTCTTTTGGTGTTTGGGCAGTTAAAGGAATGGAACTATATCTCAACGGTGAAGCCAATGATTATGTAGCTAAAGGTTTAGCTGGCGGTAAAATAGTTATTAAACATAATAATAATATCAGTGGTTTAGTTACGGTGATGGGGAATACCTGTTTATATGGTGCAACTAGTGGTAAGTTATTTGCCAATGGTGGTGCTGGCGATCGCTTTGCTGCACGAAATTCAGGTGTAGTTGCTGTAGTTGAAGGTTTAGCCAGCAATGGTTGTGAATATATGACTGGTGGTGCGGTGATCGTTCTTGGTAGTATTGATCAAAATTTTGGTGCTGGTATGACTGGTGGAGTTTGTTATGTGTGGGATAAACACAGCAAAGTTCATGAAAATTTAAATCATGATTTAGTTGAAGCTTGTTATTTGGATGAATTCAAAGAAACCTATGATCAGCATTTGGATTATGTAAATAATTTGATCCAAAGTCATTATAAAGAAACTCATTCGGCAAAAGCGGCACAATTTTTAGCTGATTTTGAAGGTAATGCTCGAAACTTGGTGGTAATTAAGCCTAAAGCCGTGTCCGAAGCTAAACTTGTTAATTATTTACAACGTTAGGTCAATTAATGAAAAAAGATACCAACAAATTTATTAATCATCCACGCATTGATGCTCCTAAAATTGAGCTAACTGAGCGTAAAACTAAATTTATTGAAATTTATAAATCTTATGAACAACAAGAAGCTGGTCATCAAGCAGAGCGTTGTTTAGAGTGTGGAAACCCTTATTGTCAGTGGAAATGCCCAGTTCATAATTACATTCCAAATTGGCTTAAATTAGTCCAAGAAGGGCGAATTATTGAGGCCGCTGAGTTATCTCATCAAACCAATAGTTTTCCTGAAGTTTGTGGGCGAGTATGCCCACAAGAGCGTTTGTGTGAGGGTAGTTGTACCTTAGATGATGGCTTTGGTGCTGTGTCGATTGGTAATGTAGAAAAATATATTAGTGATGAGGCATTCAAACAAGGCTGGAGCGTGAGTTATCCAACTTTTGCTGCGAATGTTAAACATGTAGCAATTATTGGTGCTGGCCCAGCTGGTTTAGCATGTGCTGATATTTTAGCGCGTAATGGGATTAAATCTAGCGTTTTTGATCGTCAGGCACAAATTGGTGGTTTGATGACTTATGGAATCCCTGCTTTTAAACTAGAAAAAGATATTATTCAGCGTCGTCGTGCTCAATTTGAGCAAGCTGGAGTTGAATTCAAATTAAATATGAGTTTAGGTCAGGATATTCATTTAGATGAATTAGTTACGCAGTATGATGCAGTGTTTGTCGCAACTGGAACTTACCAAACAGTAAAGGAAGCTTCGATTAGCACTAATTCAAATGGAGTTTTAGAGGCTATTGATTACTTGACTGAAGTTAATACGCATGTAATTGATGGTGGAGAGTTAAGTATCGCTGCACAAATTCAGGATAAAACCGTAGTGGTCTTGGGTGGTGGTGATACGACAATGGACTGCATTCGTACTTCGATACGTTTGGGAGCTAAGCAAGTAACTGGAATTTATCGTCGTAGTGAAGATGATTTACCTGGTTCACGTCGTGAATTTAAGAATTCAGTTGAAGAAGGTTGTATTTTTGAATTTAATGCGCAGCCAGTTGGTTTAATTTTTGATGGCGATAAAGTATGTGGTGTTAAGTGTGTTCGGACGCGCAATAGTCAAAATCCAGATGGTCGAACTAGTTTAGAGCATATTGTGGGTAGTGAATTTAAGGTAGATGCCGATGTGGTGATAACTGCTTTTGGTTTCAAACCTGAAACTTTACCATGGATCGATGCTCATGGCGTTGAACTAGATAATCATGGTCGCATTAAAGTGCAGAAAAATCGTCAGCAAACTACTAATCCTAAAATTTTTGCGGGTGGTGATATTGTACGTGGGGCAAGTTTAGTTGTCCATGCGATTGCAGATGGCATGCAAGCCGGCTTGCAAATCAAAGCCTTTCTTGGTTAAGTTTAGTTGTTAGGATAGGATATGGATTATTCTTTATTTGCTAATTCACTGTGGGTAGCGCTTTCAGCAATGTTGGTGCTTTTGATGAATTTTGGTTTAGCTTTTTTTTATACAGGTTTAGTTTCAGGGCGTAATGCACTTAATACCATTAAAATGAGTATCATTACACTTGGAATTGTGCCAATCGTATGGTGGGCTTTGGGTTATTCATTAGTGTTTGCAGGAACAGGTAAATTTATTGGCACGCCACAATTAAGTTTCTTAAATGCAATTGGAGTTAATGATGTAGTTAGCGGAACTAAAGTTTTAACAATTGCATTTATTTGTTTTCAAGCGATGTTTGCGAGTATTGCACCAGCAATTATTTCTGGTTCTGGCGTAGAGCGCATGAAGTTTCGCACCTATATGATTTTTATTATTTTATGGGTGCTTTTGGTTTATTGCACTTTGGCGCATTCATTTTGGAATAGTAATGGCTGGGCGTTGGCTTATGGGGCTTTTGACTTTGCTGGTGGTGTAGTAGTTCATGTTAGCGCTGGTTTTTCAGGGTTAGCCTTGGCGATGGTATTAAAACCACGTAAAGCTAGTGATGGTGGACATGGTAAACATAATTTGCCATTAATGGTCTTAGGTTGTGGCTTACTTTGGTTTGGTTGGTTTGGTTTTAATGCTGGCTCAGCTTTGGAAGTTTCCTCACTTACGATTCAGGCTGTAGCAAACACTTTATTTGCGCCAGCCGCAGCGATGGTAGTTTGGATCTCATGCGATTATATTAGTGGGCGTGATCGTACAGTAACCTCAATTTGTAATTCAATAATAATTGGTTTAGTGGCAATTACTCCTTCTGCGGGTTATGTGACTATTTCATCAGCGGTAGCGATCGGTGGAATAGCATCACTTTTATCATTTATTATTACCATTTTTTATAATCGAATTAAACATAAAGTTGATGACTCTTTAGATGTATTTACTTGTCACGGTTTGCCGGGTTTAATCGGTGGTATTTTGGTTGGTATCTTTGCATCACATGATATCAATCCGGCAATTCCAAATGGTGCAATTTTTGGTAATTGGCAATTATTTATTAAACAAAGTGTTGTAACGATTTTAGCTGCATTATTTAGCTTTGTTGTCACCTATTTAATTTTGCAAATTTTACATAAAACTATTGGTATTCGAGTTACCGAAGAGCATGAGCTTGGTGGCTTGGATTTATCTGAACATGGCGAAAAAGCCTATAATAATTAAGCGAGCATAAGATGCCTGTAAAAATTCCTAATAATTTACCAGCCGCAGATATTTTAACTACTGAAAATATTTTCGTAATGACTGAAGAGCGTGCGGCAAATCAAGACATTCGAGCATTAAAAATTGCAATCTTAAATTTGATGCCGAATAAAATTATTACTGAGACACAAATTTTGCGCTTATTGGGAAATACACCTCTGCAAATTGAGATGGTGTTTTTACATACCTCTAGTTATGAATCGCGTAATGTGGCCAGTGAACATTTGGAAAATTTTTATACTACTTTTGCAGCAATAAAAAATCAGAAATTTGACGGCTTGATTATTACTGGTGCACCGGTGGAGCAATTGCAATTTACTGATGTTGAATACTGGCCAGAGCTTTGTGAAATTATGGAGTGGAGCAAGCATAATGTATTTTCTACTCTACATATTTGCTGGGGTGCTCAAGCTGGAATGTTTTACCATTTTGGTGTTGAAAAGTATGATTTAGAGCAAAAAATGTTTGGGGTTTTCCCACATTATGTTAAACAAAAGGCAACTAAGTTGCTTCGTGGATTTGATGATTTATTTTGGGTACCACATTCACGACATACTGCAACACGGCGTGAAGATATTCTTAAGCATCCAGAATTAATTATCTTGGCTGAGTCGAGTGAATCTGGGGTTTATTTGGTGGTAACTGAAGATTATCGTCAAGTGTTTGTCAGTGGTCATTCCGAATATGATACGTTGAGCTTACAAGATGAGTACTTACGTGATTTAAATAAAGGGCTAGAAATATCTCCACCTAAGCATTATTATCCTGAAAATGATACCAAGCAAGAACCGCTTGCATTGTGGCGTAGTCATGCAAACCTGCTATTTGCGAATTGGCTAAATTATTGTGTATATCAAGAAACACCATTTAGCTTGGATGAAATTGAGGATTGTTTAACTTGGCATATTTAACTATTATTATTTTGGTCGTAAGCCAAGTATTTAAAAAAAGTATTTTGATAAATGAGTGATTCACTGCATGATGCACCATTAGAATTAGATGAGAGTGATCTAGTTGCGCGAGATTTGATTATAAATTATTTTCAAAGTATAGAACAAAAAAAGATTTTCTGTATTATTGATTTGAATTATAATATTTTGGCAATTAATGATCTTACTATGAATATATTTGATTTATATGGTGATGAATTTTTGGATAAAAATTTTCTTTATGATTTTAATCGTGGAGCTTATCGCCATGCTTTTGCTAAGGCTAGTTTGTTAAATTGTTACTTAAATAAACGAAAAATTCAATTTTTGTCGGTGAATAAGCAGCGAAAGTCAGGCTACGAACTGTTGTTATTTGAGTATACACCACTAATAAATAAGAAAACTGGGAGTATTATTGCTATTTTAATTGCCGCGGAAGTGCCATTGATCCCGATTAATTTTCATAATTTGAAAGAGCGTTTAAAGCATATTGCCATTGAAAATAATGAACACGAAAGTGACTTGCAGTTGACGGAGCGAGAAAAAGAAGTTTTATTTCTGTTGTTTCACTGTCGCTCCAGAAATGAAATTGCTGAAATACTATCAAACGTTTATGGAAAAAATATTACCGAGGCAGCGATTAGAAAATTAATCCAACGTAATTTGTATAGCAAATTTAACGTTTTCAATGATCAAGATTTGCGTAACGCAATTAGAAATACAGGATTTCATTTAAAAATTCCCGATATCATGAGTGATGAATTTATTTTTAATGTAGATGAGCTTTGATGACGGCTCGATTAATTTAAATCGTTGCAATTTATTGTGACCTTGACCCAATCCTAACTTTTGTTGTGTAGTTTGTTAGGTTGTAAATTTACTCTTAGTCATATTTAGTGCTAATTTTTATGCCGTGGTGCTAGAAGTTGTTACGCTAAAATATTTGACTAGATAAAAACTACTGATACAAGGAGCATAAAAATTGCACACAAGAAGAAAGCAGATAATAAATTAATGTAGTTATGCCAATTCTTATCTTTAAATCCACCTGACTGATCGGTATAATCACTATTTTCTTTAAGATCGTACTCAATTTCACTTTGTAACGGAGCTTTGATTTGTCTATTTTTAGTCAGATCATAACTAGATTTTAAATGTTCTTTTTTATGAGATATGTTTTTTGTGTAATCAGATTCTAACAAATTTTGTGCGGTAGAGCAAATACAGTAACATAATCCTAAAAAATACAATAATGTCTTGCTCATCGATATGTCACGCTATAATGTTAGTTAGGTGAGTAATTTTTACAATACTCAAGGCGTAAATAATTACGCATTGAGTATTACATGCATTTACTGGCTAAATCAGTTGAGGATTTATTGCCGATTTTATCAAAATGCTGTTCCAGAAATTGAGTGGCTAATTTTCTACCACCGTCAAATAAATGTTTCAAGTATTGCATATCGGTATTTAATTTACTTGATACGCCAAGGCCTTCAACAATGCTTTCAGCTTCAATCGAATGAATATAAACCCGTTTATGTTTCTCTTGATTGAGTTCACCATTGTCAATTAGATTAGTTACAAAATTTACCGCACGGAGTTCACGCATTAAGCTTGAGTTGAAAGATAGTGTATTTATTCGATCAAGAATCTCACGTGAGGTTTTGGGTAGATGATTTATATTTACCGGATTAATTTGAATAATTAAAATATCTGACGATTGTGTTTCAGTAATTAATGGAAAGAGTGGTGGATTACCAATATAGCCGCCATCCCAATAATGTTCACCATTTATCTCAACCGCTTGAAATAGGAAAGGTAAACAAGCGGATGCTAAAACTGCTTCAATTGAAACCTCGGGGTTATGAAACACGCGTAATCTGCCATTATTTACATTGGTTGCTGCAATAAATAATTTGCATATCTCTGAGTTACGTAGAACTTGAAAATCAACGGTCTTCATTAACACTTCACGGAGTGGATTAATATTTAATGGGTTTAGTTCATAGGGAGACATTATTTTTGCTAGGAAATCAAAAAATACATAGTTTGGTGAATAATCCATGTTACCGATACTCAGCATTTTATCTAACGGACTAGGGCGCAAAAATCCTTTTTGTCCAGCTTGTGAAGTTAATTGCCAAAATTCCTGCAATTTTTGTCGAGCACATTCCGCGCCACCGATTGACAATCCATAGGCAGTTACTACAGCATTCATTGCACCAGCGCTTGTCCCTGAAATTCCGTCAATTTCTAATCGTCCATCTTCAAGTAATCGATCCAATACACCCCATGTAAAAGCCCCATGTGATCCACCACCTTGCAATGCTAAATTAATTTTTTTCTTAGTGGCCGGATTAGAGTTAGTTAAATTTTGTTTTGATGTTACCAATTTCAATATCCTTTAAATATATCGTCTAAATTATTCAATTGTATATACGGTTATGTCTTCTGTGCGGCCTCGAATATTCTGTGAGCCTAAAGATTTAAAGTTAAATTTATCTGTGATGGCAGTCACAGTTGTTTCACTGATTAATAGCGGTGTTTTTAGCTCTTTAGTCAGTTGTTCTATCCGTGCTGCAACATTGACTGCATCACCAATAGCAGTGTATTCAACACGTTTTTCTGAGCCGATGTTACCGATTACTGCAAATCCAGTATGTATTCCAATACCAATATCAATAGTTGGTTTACCTTCACTTGCCCATTTTGTACATAAGCGAGTAATTTCTTCTCGCATTTCAATTGCGGTTTTAACAGCATTAAACTCTTGTTGTGGATCATCTAATGGAATTCCAAATTCTACCATTATGCCATCACCAAGAAATTTATCCAGGATTCCCTGATTACGGAAAATGATCTCTACCATCGCAGAAAAATATTCGTTTAGCAATAGTACGACTTGCTCTGGGTCATGCTTCTCCGAAAAAGTGGTAAAATTCCGAATATCTGAAAATAGGACAGTTACTTTACGGCGTTCACCACTGAGTTTAATTTGGTCTTCTGATTTGAGGATTGACTCCATAATATGTTGTGAAACATAGCGAGTAAAGCTAATTAATAACCTTTCGCGTTCGCGGAGCCCTTGTGCCATCCGGTTAATATCAGTGCCAAGCTCTTCAAATTCATCTTTACTATGAATATTTATTTTATAATTTAAGTTTCCGCTTTCAATTTCCTTGACCCCATCATGTAATTTTTTTAAGGCGCTGGTTTGTCGTTGTGATAAATACCAACCAAAAATTAAAGTTAATAATAATGTTATGCTTAGAGTAAAAAAACCGTCTTTTAAGAGTTTATTGAGTTTTTCCATAACGCCAGATGCAAATAAATTAACTCCAACAGTTGCTAAATATTTACCATCTTTGGTGTAAATAGGCGCATAACCTATCATCCATTCACCCCAAATATCGGTTACAAAATTTGGTGGTGCATAAATTTCGTCTAGATGTTCAGCAAGTCTAGCGGAAATAGCTTCATCAGCTGGTTCTCCAATTGGTGAAAAATTTGCGCTACTACGTTCTTCAGCATCAATTAGATAATTAAATTGATTTGAGCTTTCACTAATTGGATCAACAATATAAATGTATTTAACAAATAAATTTTCGCGACGATTATTATCGCGAATCTTGCGTAAAATATTTTGTGTTTTTTGATATTCACTAGAGTTGACATCTTTATTCAGTTGTACTTGTTGAATCATGTGTGGGTCAACTTCATTTGCAGCATCTACTGCAATGGATAGTACATTGGTGTGTAGTTCTTCTAAAAGTAATCGTTTAGCTTGAAAGTGAATGATACTTAGACTTAGGACGGTACTAATTACAGCCGTAACTACTAATGCCATGTATAGTTTAGTCCGATACTTCATTGAGATAGATTTCCTTTAATTAATATTTGCACTTGAGAGGTCTTGGTGTGATTAAAAGTCGAATGATTGTCCGCGTTTGACAAACCCTTGAAAGCCATCGAGCTTGGCATCAGGTAACGTGCCTGAGTTGTAATCATATAGCCACATTTTTCGTTTAATGCTGGCATCAAGATTTTTTAATTCATCATAATGCGCGTGTTGATGGCTGTGAAAATTGGAAGTCTCGCAATCCTGAAAAATCATGTCAACTTGAGCATAAATTAAGGCAAGGAATTCTGGTGAAAATCGACTATCTGTTGAAATAAAGATTTTTAGTTGTTCTCCTTGAATTAATAAGCCGTAACTAGGTAATAATTGCTGATTAGAATAGCTGTGTATGACTTTAATCAGTTGAAAGGATTGTTTTTCCCAAACAAATTTTAAGTCTTGAGTCGGCATGACTTTAAAAAATGTTGTTAAATTAGCTTCTTGATCTTCGAGTGTCGACATTCCGCCAGATAGCACATTATTCCATAGTGGATTAAGCTGATCGTCGCTAATATAGAGTTTTGGTGGATTTTTATCTATAAAAAACTTTGCAAATCCCAGCCATTCTAAACCGCCAACGTGATCTGCATGTAAATGACTAATGTATACGGCATCAATATCGGTACTGGAATAGCCTAATTCATATAAAGAATTACGCACATCGCCACCGCAGTCGATTAGCATGTGTTTTTGATCAGTGCTTTTTAAGAGCATGTTGGATTGAAAATTTTTGTATCCAACACTTAAAGCCGAACAGACACCGAGAAAAATAAGTTTCATGACTTGGACCAATTTATTTTAATAACCATGTGATAAAGTAATACCTTTAAAATTAATAATGGTATTAATCGAATCCGATGATTGTAGCATGGTATAAAAAGAATAAATGTCCAATTTTCAGGACATTTTGGTCGGCAAAGATTTTGTAATTAGCCTTTAAAATATATAAACTAATTAATTTTTAATTTTTTTAACAATTAGTTTAAATTTAGAATGTACATTGATAGCTATAGTTGAAAATTTTATTCCTACCATTTAAACCTTAGATTAATAGATAAAATAAGGGCTAAGGTATTTAGTATTCATCAATACGTAGTCATAAAAAATTGTTTCTTTGGGGATGCATTATATTCATGCCTGTTTTTAACGAGAGCTCAGTTAGAATAGCGTATATAATTTATTTCATAATTTAGTGTCATGGTTGTTAGAAATGGTGCACTTATATCAAGGAAAGTAAGATGAAAAAAAATATTATCAAGTTCTTAGTGTGGATTTTTCATGAATAAAATAAGGTTTTATACTGTCATTGCTAGTTTAGTGGTTATGCAATTGGTTGAAGCATCCGTGGTTGGACAAGAGGTTATAAGTGATTTAAAAGCTCGTTCGTTTGATGCCAAAATGAGTGTGTGGGGCGTTACCCAGTTAGGTAATATTATGGGGGCGGCTAATTACATAACTGCGAATAGCCCTTTATCGGCTAGAAAAACAATTGGTTATATAACCAGTAAATTAAAAAAAGATTCTAAATTAGTTGTTTCTGTTGGTGTGTATCGAGCAGGATACTCATACCGCTCTTGGAATCATGCCAAGATATTGGTGGTTGATAGTCAAAATATTTTAACTGGCGGTGTGAATTTTCTGGATAGCGGTTATGCCAGTGATCTTAATCCGGTTAATGATTTATCACTTTATTATCCAAATATGAATTTGGGTCTACCAGCAAATAAGTTTCTCGACAATGAATGGAATTATTTATGCAGCTACAAGAATGATACTTCGATTAGTGGTTATTTTAATCGTGGTTGGAGTAATGCAGCGAGTGGTTCAATCCAAATGGAAACGTGGAAAAACGGACAAGTTATTGATGAAAATTGTCCAGCTGACTTAGGTAATAAATATAATTTTAGTAGCAATCATGAAAATGAAGCTGACCCAAGTTTAAATTATGCTATTTCAACAGCACGTTTAGGAGCTGTTGCCAATTGGAAACAAGATACTTCGGATATTGCCCAAATTTCAATGATTGAACATGCAAATTCATATGTTAAGATTTCACAACCAGCAGTTTATTATTCAACCTTGGCCAAGATTGATAAAGCTGGTGGTTATGAAGTATTTCCAATTAATGTTTTAAAAGCTCTGTGCTCGGCGATGTCTCGCGGTGTATCTGTTAACCTGATGACATCTGGTGAAAATGGACAACCTGGGATTTATCCATCATCGCTTAGCTGGCCAAAAAGCCCGGTATTTCCATCTTACTCAACTAAGGAACAATTGAAAGGGTATTTGGTAAAAGTTGGTGGTTGTAATTCGCTGGATGTTGAAAATCCAGAAAAATTACAAATTCGTGTAAATAGTAATAAGCAAAATTTAAATGCCAATTTAAGTGATTATCGTTATTTCCCGAATCATTCTAAAGTAGTAGTTGTTGATAGTAAAAATCAAGAAACTGGACAGGTGGATGGTAAATTAGTCTACGTTGGTTCACATAACACTTATGATCAATCACATGCAGAATATGGTGTAATTGTTGATTCTAATGATTTTGTTTCTCGTTTTGAGCAACAATTTTGGGACTATAATTGGAATAGTGCTAAGTAATTTAAAGGTAGTCTAATATGAAAAAAATTGTTACAATCTTAAGCCTTATTGGTCTTACTTCGCTTATTTCGTGTAGTAATGGTAATCAGGAAACAGATGGTGGTAGTACTAGTAGTCAAAGTTGGCATAATCTAAAATCACCATTTACTCAAAGCGGAAGTTCGATTGATGAAAATGATGCCATTGATACGGCTTTGGTCAATGGCTTAAATAATGGTAGACGTTATTTTGTATTTCCAGGAAATGGTGAGATTTGGTTATATGATAGTGGTAAGTGGATGAATGTTACACCAGACGATAAACTGTTTGAGAGCACTGAAGATTTTGTAAACTTTAATGTTGACCCAAGCGGTAAAACTGTATTGGCTTTAACTACAGAAAATAAGCTGCTATATTTTAATGGCGATACTTGGGTTGATACTGGGCTTAGTAGTTGCTCAGGCATCTCTAATTTGATTGATTATGTTGCGATTAATGCTAGTTTTAATACGATTAGCCTACTTGCAACAAATGGCAGTATTTGCCAATATAATAGTAACAATGCTAAATGGCAAAAAATCAGTATTAAAAACTTTGACAAGGATTCGGATATTAGTTTAAGTAGTTTGTCAAATGCTAGTCAGTTATATATTTTTAATCCTAAAACACCAAGTTTAACTTTTTATAATGATTTAAGTCAGGTTGGTAATAGTATTTCTACTAATTTTTCTGCCGATGATTTGCTAGATAGCGGTAGCGATGGTTTTATTACCAATTTAAACGCGAGCAATGTTGTTTTATTTAGCAAGAGCAAGAATAATTTTTATTTTCTTAATAACAAAAATAGTTGGCAAGATACTAAATTAGAGCTAACTCAATATGGTGCAACTGAAATAACTGAACGAGGTTATTACTTTGATAATGAAGGTAATCCATATATTTTTGCGGCATTAAATAATAACAAAGTGATTGTTTATTATCATGGGAAATGGCAATTAACTTCGATTAATATTCCTGCAGATGCTCTTATTTCTGATTTTGTCATTGGTTTGTCTAATTCAACAGTTCGTTTGCTGCTAAGTTATGAGAACGAAGATGTTTATGACAATAAAACTTATGATATTTTTTATGATTATAGTACAAATGATGCAATTAATCTAGAGCAAGACAAGGAGTTAAATGAGGTTTTTGGTAGTCCTAGTCTTGAATACTTATTCGCAGTAGGTTCTGATTTCAAAATTTATCAGCTAAATATGAAGAGTCAGCAATGGCAAGACACTAATTTTGATCTGCGTAGTTATGGGGAAGCAAATAATATATCTTCAATGAGTGCGACTAATGATGGTGTTGTGAATTTAAGCTTGTCAAATGGAGCCGTGGTTAGCTATTATTAAATAACGATGCCCTTATCATAATTAAAATTGGGGCTAGACAATCAAAGCACATTTAAAGATGTGGTAAGATACTGTCATGGTTC
>CAZZAV010000008.1:0-65143 GCA_964652705.1 uncultured Neisseria sp. | reverse complement strand
TGAACCATGACAGTATCTTACCACATTTTTAAATGTGCTTTGATTGTCTAGCCCCATATTTTTTACTTTTGTAATTTAGCCTAACTTTCTTTTTGCATAAATAGAGTGAGTTCGCCAACATTCAGGCCAAATTTGGTAAAATAATTACGGTTAATTATTTTACCATCACTCATTAAAAACATCCAGTCATCAAAATTTATCGCATATGTTGAATCATTAACTTTTATATTCATAGTGTATTGCCAATTCATGCTATTGCCTGATAATTTGATGGAGGCTTTACCGATAACATCGGGAGTTGTTGCCTCAAATGATGATTCAGAGATTTTCTTAAAGCTCCAAGTTCTACTTTCAACTTTACCGTCACTATATGCAATTATTTCATCAAATTTGCCGTTATCACCACTCCAGTATCCACGACCGTTAAAATTAAAACGTTTGGTTACATTGTGGTTACGATCTTGTACAATGCCTACTCCACTGATATTTCCATTTAGGTATGATTGGAGATCTAGATGTGGTTCTTGATTTTTATATTGGCTTATATCGATATTAGAGCATCCACATACGGCAGCTGTGGTTAAAGCCGAAATTAAATAGCGTAGCATGTATGTATCCTTAAATAAATTAACTGTTCATTCCCAGAAGTGACTTCCTCAATTGTGGTTCACTGCTGTCTTCACCAATCCAGATACCAAAGAAATGATTGGCAAAATCTTCGCCATCAATACTACCCAATAAAACTTGCTCATTATTAAAGAATTTGGTTTGTTTAAGCGATGGTGTGTATATGCCTATTAAGCTACTGCCTTTTTTTACATCTGGTAGGATGGTGGTAAGTTGTTGTTGCCAACTATTGAGCTGTTCTGTGCTTACTTTAGTCGATTGCTCACTAATTTTCTCTATAGTTTTCTCGGCAATTGATTTACCTTTAAGATTACGGTTATAATCTAGTTCTAGGGCATATGGTTGATTTTTATCAAATTTACCTTCTGGTGCATACAGCTCAATATCAAAAATTTTCATAAATAGGAAGGTGTACTTACCTTTACCAACTAACGAAGAATCTGGAACTAGTTGAGATATAATTGGGTTTACTTCAGCGAAAGTATTAAACACAATGGTGCTAAAAATTAGTATTTTTAATAAGAATTTACGCATGAGTTATCTCCATTTGAATCACATTTATTTTATTTGCCATAAATCCAGCACTACAAGCCGCTAGATAAAAGCGCCATAATTTAATAAATCCATCATCGAACCCCATTTGACGGATTTTTGTGTAGTTCTCGTCAAATTTGTTGAGCCAATAGCGTAATGTTTGCGCATAATCATGACCAAATCTATAAATGTTATCACATTTAAGTCCAATTGATTTGAATTGATGCTGTAGTACCTTTTCGCTGGGTAACATTCCACCTGGGAAAATAAATGTTCTAATCATGTCCGCACTACGAGTATACTGTTTGAATGATTTGTCATCAATTGTTATAGTTTGAATCAGTAATTTTCCACCAGGTTTTAATAATTGGCGCATTTTTTTAAAATACACCGGCCAGTAACGCATTCCGACCGCTTCAAACATTTCGATGGATACAATATAGTCATATTGTCCGCTTTGTTTACGATAGTCTTCAATTACAATTTGTGCTGAACTATTTTGCAAGCGTTGTTGTGCAAAATCTGCTTGCTCATTAGAGAGGGTAATGCCTTTTACAGTATGACCTTGGAGCACTGCGCGCTCTGCAAAGCCACCCCATCCACAACCAACTTCAAGTATATTTGCATTTTTCTGTGTTATTTTACTTAATAAGCGATCATATTTATTATGCTGAGCACTAGTTATATCTTGATCTTCTGTCTCAAAGATAGCTGATGAATAAGTCATACTTGGATCAAGCCACAGCTTATAGAATTCATTTCCTAGATCGTAGTGAGCTTGAATGTTTTTTTTGCTGCCTTTTAGGCTATTACGCTGAGTTAGATAAAGTAGCTTAGACAATTGTTTAAAGACAAAGTTCCCATGCCCATAACTATGGAATATTTTTTCATTAGCAAGGCCAAAACTAAGCAGTTCTTCCAAATTGCTACAATCCCAATAACCATCACGGTAGTCACTGGCAAATCCTACATCACCTTTATTACTTAAGTTTGCAATAACTCGCCAATCTTTAAGTTGTATGTCTGCATTAATGCCTGATTCAGTTCCATTAAATAGATGTGTATCACCCTCAGGAAAGGTTACCTTTAGTGAACCAGATTTAATTTTATTTAGTTCTTTGAATAAACGCTTGCGTACAAATCTATCGAACATTTTGATCCTTATAAGTTAGAATAGGTTTAATTATTTCTAGGGTGGTGAATAAATGGGATTTTTTTTGACCAGATTCTAAATGCCTCAAAATAAATACCCATTAGTATTTTATATACATTAAATGGTGAACGGAGAATTCTGGCCTGTGCTGATTTTACAGGAGTCAACTCTCCACTGTATGCTGCGCTAAATATGAGTTTAGAGTTTTCATAAGTATTGATTTTAAATTTAATATTTTCAGCATTAAGGTTAAATTCCCAATGGTATTCTTGCTCTAAACCAAAAAAAGGCGAAACATGAAAACTTTTACGATTAATAATTTTTGTTTCGCGAGGGTTTAGTAAATAATAATGTCGCTCATTCCATGGTGTATTTGATACTTCAGCTAAAATATAGCTGCACTCGTTATTTTCATAGCAAAGATATAGGTTTAACGGACTAAAGTACGCTCCTAAGTTATTTAATTGTCCAACTAAATAATATTGTTCATTGCCGCTAAGGGTAGCATTTAGTTCTAGTAATTTATGCTTAATTTTGGCAATTAAAGGCTGTGGATCTGAGTCACGCAAATAGTTCTCCGCTTTAAAGCGATACAGTGCACGCTTGGTTGAGTTTATTAACCTTGAACTTGTGTTTAATTCTTCAACTTTTTGTAAGTCAATTAGCCAACTATTCAGATTATAGGTAAATTCATGAATTTTTGGACTGAATCTTTTGTGCCACACTTTACCCTTGATATAAGAGTTATTATACATTTTTGTTACCAAGAGCTTGACATACTTTAATAGCACTTAGCACACCATCCTCATGAAATCCGTTTGCCCAATAGGCACCACAAAAATGGCTATTATTCTGTCCTGATATTTCTTGCCAGCGAGCTTGTGCTTGTATAGCTGGTTTAGAGTAAACTGGATGGCTGTAGTTAAATTTAGCCAAAATAAGTTCAGGAGTGATTAATTCGCCGCTATTTAGTGTTACACAATAAGTTTTTTTGGTGTTTAGACCCTGTAAAATATTCATATTGTAGCTTACCGTGGCTTGAGATTTGCTTATAGGATTGATCAAGTAATTCCAGCTAGCATAAGCTCTTTTACGCGTCGGTAATAAATTGGTATCATTGTGTAAAATCACTTCATTATCTGAGTACTTTATGGCACCTAAAATTTGTTGTTCATTACTACTTGGTTCTGCTAATAACTGTAGTGCTTGGTCGGAGTGGCAAGCAAAAATGACTTGATCAAACTCTTGTTGGCGATTATCTGGAAATTGAATGGTCACATGGTTTTCTTGTCTAAATACTTTTTGTATCGGTGTATTAAGATGTATTTTATCTTTAAATCCAGCAATCAGCTTTGGAATATAGTTCCTTGAACCACCACTAATTGTAAACCATTGTGGTCGATTTTGGACATCTAAAAGACCGTGATTTTTAAAAAATAGTGCAAAGAATTTAAATGGAAAGTCAAGCATTTCAGTTGTTCCCATCGACCAAATTGCAGATCCCATCGGTAAAATATAGCCCTCAATAAACCATTGATTAAATTTATGCTCAATTAGAAACTTGCCCAAACTAATTTCATCCTGTGGTGGGTTTTTGGCTAGTTTGTTAAAGCGTAATATTTCTCGAATTAAGCTGTAAAATTTTGGACGAATTAAGTTACGTCGATCTGCAAATAGGCTATTGATATTATTGCCATTATATTCTAAATTCCAATCATCATGCCTTACCGAAAAACTCATTTCGCTTTTGCGGTATTCAACACCAAGCTTATCCATTAGTCCTTTAAAGTGTGGATAAGTACGATCATTAAAGACAATAAATCCTGTATCAATGGCAAGTCCATCAACATCTACGGTATGCGTATGTCCACCAATCCAGTTATTTGCTTCAAAAATTTGTATGTCATGCTCTTGATGTAAAAAATATCCAGCGGTTAAACCAGAGATACCGCTTCCTATAATTGCAATTTTCATATCTGCTAGTTACCTTACTAAAAATTTTCCTAAGTATCTCCACCATCTCCGTGGTAATAATCCAAGTAACTTTATAACTAAAGTTAAACGATATGGAAAATGAATTTCAATTTTCTTTTGTTCTATTCCGCGTTGAATAATCTTTGTTGCAGTCTCTACATTTATTGCAAAGGGCATTGGGAAATCATTTTTTGCAGTTAATGGTGTTTTAACAAAACCAGGGTTAACCGCTGTCACCAAAATATTTTCTTTGGCTAAGTCGATGGCTAAAGTATCCAGAAAGTATATTAACGCAGCTTTACTAGCTCCATATGCCTCAGCTCTACTCAATGGTAGGTAACCAGCTATACTTGCAACACCTACTAAATGGGGGGTGTTAGATTTACGTAAGAGTGGTAGGACTAATTCTAGACTATTGGCAAAGCTAATAATGTTAGCGTCAAAAACTCGTTTGATTAAGGCAGCATCAAATGCCTGCACATCTAAATATTCGCAATTTCCCGCATTTAAAATAGCCAGATCTAGATGCTCTAATGTTATATTAAGTTTGGTCGATTGTTCTCGGACTGCATCTAGATTAACTAAATCTAATTGTATAGATGTAATGCCAAGAGCAGTTAATTCATCTAATGCAATTTTATTCCGTCCGATAGCAATCACATTATGTCCTGCAGCAGCGTAATTTACTGCTAAACCACGCCCAATTCCAGATGTTGCTCCAGTAATTAATATATTCATGATGTTCCTAATTTACGTTTAATAAATTTGGTCAGAGATCCTAGAATAGGTAGTTGTTCATAAAGCATAGCCCCTAAATCAAAATAATCACGATGCGAATAAATCTTGTCATTAAATTTAACTACTGAAATTCCATCCACACTAAACTCATTGCCGCCATTTAAGCGTGGATGTTGTAAAAGCATATTCCATTCTAATATGGCACCGCCATTAAAATATTCAACATTTTTAAATTCAAATTTGCATTTATTTACTCTTTGATATAAATTTTGGCAGTAAATTTTGAAATTTTTTAGACTATGAATTTTATGTGCCGGATCTTCAAAGGTAAGATCTTCGGAGTAGATTTGTTCGAGTAAATTAGTATTGCTGGCATTCAAATTATTGAATACAGCTTTCAGATTGTCGATTAGATTCATGTTTATTCCCTTAAGAACTTAAATGATTTAAGTTATGTCTATGTTACGTTGAATTAAGAGAGCATATTTTAATTTATGATTATATGATTAACGACGTAATATTTTTTGACTTTCCCAATCTATGATAGTGGATGGTCTTTTAGCTTTTCCTATTTTTCCTGGTAAGACCAAAACTCTTTTCCCAAATTTACGTTGACATTCACGATAGTTCTTAATTGAATGATGCCCAGATTTATTGGCTGAGGTCGAAACTAATGGTGTATTTAAGCTATGGCATAATTGTTTTACGTGTGGATGTAAGCTGACCCTTACCGCAACTTTGCTGTATGAACCAATTAAGTTACCCGGCACTTTGGAAGTAACTCGCAAAATTAAGCTATAAAATCCAGGCCAATATTTTGCCAATTTGGTTTTCTGCTCATTGGCAATTGGTTGGATTAATTTATGTAACTGTGCGGTGGAACTAGAAATTACAATTAACCCCTTGGTTTTTGAGCGACCTTTGATGTTAATTAATTTTGCAATTGCTTTATAATTAAATGGATCGCAGCCTAATCCATAGCAAGATTCAGTTGGGTACGCAATTAAACCTCCATTTTTGAGGTGTGCTTTTACTTTTTGCAGTAGTTTTGTACTGTAGAAATCCATGGATAATCCATCCAATAAATCTGGTTAATTGCTAGTGTAGAGGTGGTTTAAATTAACGTTTTTACCATTCAAAAAATTATATTCGATCATTGCTTTATAATTATCTGATAAATTCCCTAGCAAGGATAAGTATGAATTGGTAGCATTTTCTTCACGGGCATTAAGCATAAAGAAATTACTATCACCATTCATTACACGATTATTTTCCGCTTTGAGTAGCTCATTTGATAGGCTAAATTCATTTTGTGCCAAGCCGATTTGTTCCGCAGTATTACTGACCGTATAATGTAGCGCTTTAACGCGTGATGCGATTTGCTCTACTAGAAGTTGGCGTTCATTTTGTAATTTAATTAAATTTTTGGAAGTTTCTTCATCCAACCCAGTTCCGTAACTTCGCGCTAGAGGTAGTGAGAATTCAGCCTTTGCCACTCCCTCTTGCTGATTGATTGTAAAGTAGGAGGTGGTTGCGGTTGAAGAGTTATTTTGATTATATTGTACAGCTAAATTTAGCTTGGGTAGTAGTTCAGTTTTAGCTAACTTTTGTTGATTACGAATTTGTGCAAGTTGGGTTTCAATTACTTTAAATTCTGGACGATTGCGAATAGCTTCATTAATTTCAACATCATCTGAATTAGTTGCTAGCGTATGATCCTTAGGTAATTCTTTTGGTAGCAAGTTTTCAGATGGTTTTACCGTATTACATGCATTATCACGATAGTATAATGATAAAGCTAATGCTGATTGATTAAAATAGTCCTGTGCTGACATGACTTTAATTTTGCGTTTTAGAATATAATTATAATTTTCTTTGACCGCAATTGCAGAAATATCACCACTTTGCAATCTTTTTTCAAGTGCTTTTTGGCGTTTTTCTGCGGTTAGGAGTAGTTTCTGATATGCCTTTAATTCAGCACCAGTAATTACCCAAGTAATATAAGATTTAATTGCATCCGTTTTAATCACCAATTTGGATAATTCAATTTCGTATTTGGCTTTGTCGGTTTCTAAAATTGAATTATATAGACTTAGTCGGTCTTTATCAATCGCAAATCCACTGAGTAGGTTAAATTTAAGCCCAATAAATTGTCTTCCCTGGGTCGAGGTGATTTGTGCCGAATCATACTGTGGTGTATAGCCTGTTGAAATATCAAACCCTGTGTAGGCAGCAACTGGCATGTCGTAGAAACGTTTTTCAAATTCAACCTTTTGATAGCTAGTATTATAAGTACTACCAGCGCGTTGATTGGCGTAGGCATTCAGTTTGGTATCAAAAGGAGACAGATTTTGTTTGGCTTTAGCCTGATTAATTTCTTGCTGTAATGCTGCATTTAGGATTTTAGGATAACATGCATTGATACTATGTTCTAAACGAGCAATAGATAAATCTTCTGCGTTTACTATACCAATTGGTGCTAGCAGATAAACTAAAATAACATTAATCCAATTTCTTTTATGTGGCATCTTAACTATCACTTATCGCCTTCTTCATATTTATTGTAGCTACTGCTGCCACCAGAACCCTTAGCTTCTAATTTTGCATATGGATCTGATTTAGCGTCTTTATCTTTGATTGAAATAGGGAAGCCATTTAATTGACGCCATAATTCGTAGCCTAGTTTAACTTGATTAATTTGGACGTAGCCATGAACCTGTGTACCAAGGCGTAAATAATTTCTATTTGGCCAATCGATGCTATTTTTATCTGGAACTATAATTACTCGAAAACCACCATTGCTGCTTACAGCATAGTCGATTACTTTTACCACTCCAGGAAACGTTCCAATTGAAACAGATGGCCAACCACTAAATTGAACCGATGGCCATCCATCAAAGATTAGTCGTACATGTTGACCAATTTTAATTAGTGGTATATCATTACCATCAACATAAATTTCAGCGGCAAATTCAGTTGCATCAGGTGCAAAAGTAGCCAAATTATCTCCAGCCTTAATAATTTTGGTTTGTGAGCTTGCTAATGTATTAACTATATAACCAGCACGGTCGGCATAAATTAATTGATTTTGTTGTCTTGATAAGCTCGCTTGTGATTTGATCAGCAGCGATTTATAATATTCTTGATCGCCGATACTTTTACGGTAATTTATGTTGGCAGCTTCCATGTCTTTGCGTGAGGTTAGCCCTTGTGCAAGGAGTTTATTTTGACGATTATAGTTTAGTTGTGCAAGCGCTGCTGCATCTTTTGCGGCAACATAACGATCATTTAGTGCTTCAATTTCTGCGTTAAGCCTTTGTATATTAAGTGGATCAATATCTGCTAATTCAACGATTTTATCACCTGATTCTACACGCGATCCATCGCGGACATACCACTTTACTACACGACCACCAACTGGTGCGATAATTTGTTGTAATCTATCCTCGGGATGTAAAGTAGTTATGGTACCGTTACCGGGTGAGGTTTGAATCCAAGGTAAAAACATGCAAGAAATACCAAATACCATTAAGATGATTAGTAAATAACTAAAGCGTGGGTATAATTTGGAAATGGTGATACCGTCGATATTTTCGAACATGGCTTCATCATTATGATTAAATTTATCTTTATTTGTTTGCATTGTATTTCTTTTAAATTAATTAACTAGTGCTAATCGAGTAATATTGTCATAAATTTGATCATTTCTAATAATTGAATGATCACAAATAGTTAATAAAGTTATTTTGGTATGCAGTTTTAAATATTGTAAAATTTTATTCTGGAGTTCAAGCGGTAATTTATTGATTACATTATTAACGATTAATAAGTCTGGTTGATGAATTATGCTGCGGGCTAATTTTAGCTGAATAATTTGCTCCGAATTAAGCGGGTATCCGTTATTAATTACTAGGGTTTCAATTCCATTCGGGAAACGTGAAATCAATTTATCCAGTTCTACTAGTTCTAAAATATTATAAATCTGGGTATTAGAGATGGTGGCAAATCCATGGGTTAAATATTCTTTAATGGTACAGCTAAACATATCATCATTTTCGATGCTCCAAATATTATTTCTGAGATTTTGTGGATCAAAATCAGAATAATTTTGTGCAAAGAACTTCATGATTCCTGAGTGTGGGCAGATTAGGTAACTTATCAATTGAGTTAGAATCTCGGCCTGATCTCTTGAGGAACTGATTAATAAATTGGTAGTCTGCGATTTAATTTTAAAATCAAAGATATAATGGTTGTTTAAGGAGTCAGTATAATTAACATTTTCCAACGTCAAAATATTGCTTACGTTGTAATTAATGTTAGTTGAGCTTAATGGCACAGTAATTTCACAATTAGGTAAGTCAAAAACATGACTTAATTCGTCTGCTGATGCCACTAAATTATAATAAAGGTCAAAATAATTACTTAATTTTGCTACGCCAAACATTGCACCAGTAAAAATTATCTCGGATGCAACTAGCTGCCCAAGGCTTAACTGTCCTTTAATCACTAAGAATGATCCAACGCCAAATAATGCAATTGCAAATACTGCATAAAGTACAGTGAGAATTATTAACTGTGTAAATGAAATGCGCCAATAGCTTTTTCGGGTTTCAATATAATGATTAATTAAGGTGTGACCTTTACTTAATGCGTATTCTTTGTTTTGTTTGGATTTAAAATAATTATTCATTCTAAAAACATCATCTAGCCAGGCGAATACTTCGAATTTAGCCTCGGAGCGCTGGATTGCCGTATTGATGGCATTGCTTTTAAAGAATTTCCAAGTAATAAAAATAACGATTAACGAAATAATATTCATAACCATTAAATACGGATGGTAAAAGCTTGATAGTATGAAGCTGACCGCGATTTGTAAAACGGTAAGTAGTCCTTCAATAATTAATTCTGATGCAGAGCGTTGAATATTAAAAATTTCAAAAAATCGGCTACTTAAATCGCTAGTGTTTCTTTTGCGAAATGCATTATTTTCCGAATGAATTGATTTGATAAACAATTCTGAGCTAGTTCTAACGAATGATTTACGTTTGTAAATTTCTAGGAGCTGTTTTTGTAATAAACTTAAAGTTGCTGAGAAGCCTAACATAAAAGCTAATATAATACTAATAATTACAATTGGTTGAATTAATGCGGTGTAAGCAACAGAATTAATTAGCATTTGAATTGAAATTGGTAATGCCAAATTAACTAATGCAATAACTAGTGCATAGCTGGCAATGAGACTAAAGAATATTTTATCTTTACTTAATGCTTGTTTTAATAGTCTTTTTATATCAATGTCGTGGCCGTTACTCATTCCGAATCCTTTTTATCTGACACCTTAAATAGCCTAATGTGTTCATCTCAAGTAGGGATTCTACAATATATGTGTGCTCGGGTCAATGCTTCAATTTTTGCTAAATAAAAGCTTTTATTCCTGTAAATATAGAATACCTACAAAATTATTTTTATTTTGTAGGTATTCTATATGAATTGATGAAACTAACAACACTTTTTGTGGTGTTTATTGTGTTTAGTTTTTATAGTATGATTCTGAATGTGTTTATTTGATAAGTAGTTTACGTGGAATTAGGGCATAAATTGTCATTAGCGTGATACAGATATACCCATACATGCTGGCAAGTGGTCCTGAAATACCCATAATTTTCCAATCAACTGCAGCACACTCCGCAGTTCCTGTTAGAACTGTTTTGATAAAGCCACTAAGAGGAACTTTTTTATATAGTATTTCGAGTGGCATGCCACAAGATGCAGGCCATTGTTCTGGTGGTAAACTTTGTAGCCACACATGGTGATGAGCAATCTTTACTCCAAATAATGCAATTCCTAGAATTATTATTGCATAAATTAAATTACCCCATGATTTGCAATTATTGAATAGTGCACATAAAGCGAAGAAGGCAATTAATGTATAAAATACACGCTGGGCAATACATAGCGGGCAAGGATCTGCGCCTTGATAGAGTTGTGCATATAATGCAAATGCGACAGCGAATGTTGAAGACACAAAAATCAAACCAAAAGTTAATCTTGTCGACAAAGACCTAAATAAACTTGAGAGCATAACTATTAAACCTTTACAATAACGTAAATAAAGTGGACTATTATATACTAATTTGGAGTAATTATGCGTAGCGTGTTTTATATTTCCGATCAAACTGGAATTACAACCAATAAGCTTGGATCTGCATTGTTGAGTAAATTTCCAGAAATAGATTTTAGAAATGAATCATTTCCATTTGCCAATACACCACTTAAAATTAGTCAAGCATTATTAAAGGTTAGAAATCGTTTCTTTGTGGAAGGTACCAAGCCAATCATTATTGCAAGCGTTCTAGATCCTGAGTTACGCCAATTGTTAATCGTTAATTATGCAGAGACCATTGACTTTTTTGAAATTTTCTTAGGGAGATTGGAAGAAGCATTAGGCTGTAAGGCGGTTTTAGATGCATCAAAAAGCGCACATGGTATTGGTAATGAAGAAAATTATAATCATCGGATTGATGCGATTCATTTTTCGCTTGAGAACGATGATGGAATAAGTTGCAAGCATTATGATGAGGCTGATATTGTGATTGTTGGGGTGTCACGTGTTGGCAAAACTCCAACCAGCATTTATTTGGCAGTAAATTATGGCGTTAAGGTTGCCAACTACCCATTGGCTGAAATTGATTTACGCAGCGATCATTTACCGCGAGTTTTGTTACCTTATCAGTCAAAGCTATTTGGTTTAAGCATTGAGGCAGAAAAATTACATAATATTCGTACACATCGCCTACCAAATACTAAATATGCACAATTAAATACTTGTATTCAGGAAATTCAAGCTGCTGAGCGGATGATGAATCATTGTAGCGTACCATTCCTTAATACTAGTCATAAATCAATTGAGGAAATTTCGGTTGCGATGATGCAAGTCGTTAAATTAAAACGCCAATTTTAGTTATATTTATTCCATTTATTTAATATGTGAAAATAATCGCCAAACTTGTTCTAATCAGTGTATAATCTGGTTCTTATTTTTAAAATTCGCACACTTGTGGTAATGGGGTGTGGCGCAAGCCATCTAAATCCATGAGTGGAGGTATAACCCTAATTTAAGGAAAATTTACTATGTCAGTTTCTATTAAGGAAATGTTAGAAGCGGGTGTCCATTTCGGTCACCAAACTAAATTCTGGAATCCTAGAATGAAGCCATTCATTTTTGGTGCACGGAATAAAATCCACGTTATCAATTTAGATAAAACTCAACCGATGTTTGAAGATGCACTTAAATTTGTTAAACAAACAGTAAAAAACAAAGGTTTTATTTTGTTTGTTGGTGCTAAAACTCAAGCTAGTGAAATTATTGCTGAAGAAGCTGCACGTTGCGGTATGCCTTTTGTGGCGCACCGTTGGTTAGGTGGTATGTTAACTAACTTTGAAACAGTTAAAAAATCAATTAAAAAATTAGAAACTAAATCAGCATTGTTAGAGCAAGCAGATTCTGGTTTATCTAAAAAAGAATTATTAGATAATTCACGTGATGTTGAAAAATTGCAAAGAACAATCGGCGGAATCGCTGATATGAAAGGTCTTCCATCTGCAATGTTCGTGATTGACACTGGTATGCACAATATTGCGATTCAAGAAGCGCAAAAACTAGGTATTCCTGTGATCGGTGTTGTTGATACAAACAATGATCCATCAGGTGTAGATTATGTTATTCCTGGGAATGATGATTCGGCTCGTGCGATTAAACTTTATGCTACAGCAGTTGCTGATGCAGTTTTGGCAGCTAAAGGTGAAGTTGTTTCTGACTTAGCTAAAGCAGTTAAAGTTGAAATGGTTGAAGAAGCTGGCGAAGAAGCTAAGACCGTAAGAAGAGTTAAAAAAGCAGGCGATGAGGCTGCTGAGTAATTTTCGCTAAACCGTAACTCAGTTACGGTTTAATTTTATTTAAATTTATAGATTAAAAATGTAGGAGTTAAAAATGGCAAATGTTACTGCTGGAATGGTTGCACAATTACGCGAAATGACTGGTTTAGGAATGATGGAATGTAAACGCGCTTTGGTTGAAGCTGATGGCGATATTAAAAAAGCTGAAGAATTAATTCGTGTTAAAAGCGGTGCTAAGGCTTCAAAAGTAGCTGGACGTACAGCTGCTGAAGGTACGGTTGTTATTTCGATTAGTGATGATGGTAAACGTGGTTCATTAATTGAAGTAAATAGTGAAACCGACTTCGTGGCTAAAGATGATAGCTTTGTTGCGTTTGCTGATCAAGTTGCTGCGGCATTGGTGGAAAATCAAGTTGCAACTTTGGAAGAATTAGCTGAGCTTAAATTAGCGTCTGGTAAAACAGTTGAAGAAACACGTAAAGAAATTATTGCTAAATTAGGTGAGAATATTTCAGTACGTCGTTTCCAAACTTATGCAACTGAAGGTGTTTTAGCTAGTTACTTGCATGGTAAAAAAATTGGTGTATTAGTTGATTTGTCTGGTGATGTAGAACTGGGTCGTGATATTGCAATGCACGTAGCTGCTTCAAAACCAGTTTGTGTATCTAAAGAAAATGTTGATGCTGAGAAGATTGAAGAAGAGCGTCGTATTTATTCTTTACAAGCTGCTGAATCTGGCAAACCTGCTGAAATTGTGGCTAAAATGGTTGAGGGAAGAATTGCTAAATTCCTTGCAGAGATCACTTTACTTGGCCAACCTTTCGTTAAAAACCCAGACCAAAGTGTTGAGAAGTTATTAGCTTCTAAAAATGCTAAAGTAAATGCATTCACAATGTTTGTTGTGGGTGAAGGTATAGAGAAGAAAGTTGTTGATTTTGCTGCTGAAGTTGCTGCCGCTGCAATAGTTTAAGCTTTTTGCTTAGTCTTTTGGCTAAAAATCCTTCGCGTTAGCGAAGGATTTTTGTTATAATCACAAATGGTATATTTAATTTTATAAGGTAAATAGCATGGATAATCAAATTAATTTTACAGATAATGCAGTTACTAAAGTACGTGAATTAATTGAAGAAGAGGGCAATCCAGAGCTAAAATTAAGAGTTTCTATTTCTGGTGGTGGTTGTTCAGGCTTCCAATATGGTTTTTCATTTGATGAAATCACTAATGATGATGATTTTACAGTTGATAAAGACGGAGTTAAGTTTTTAGTTGATGCGATTTCATTTCAGTATTTACTAGGTGCTGAAATTGATTATGTCGATTCATTTGAAGGTTCTCAATTCACTATAAAGAATCCGAACGCGCAAACTACATGTGGTTGTGGCTCTTCATTCTCAGTGTAAGGCGTGAGATGTTGTTATGAAGCTAGTTAGCAGTTGTATTTTGTGTTTGGTTACATTTTATACGTATGCTCTTAATTTAAATGATTTTGCGCCGAATATTATCAATTCTAATAACAACGTAGTTGAAAGCTCTATTGTAAGACCTTTGGTTGGTTTAAATGTTGTAGAGTCAAGTACTCGCCAAGTTGTTTTAAAAAATACTGAAAGTTCCATGTCTTGCAATCGTGCGCAGAATCCATTTTGCATGGAGCAGCCATCAAATGCAATCTCATCACAAAATTCTAAATCAGTAATTGGAAACGCTCAACCTGTGGTGACGGCGAACCATGGCGCTAATGATCAATATTTTAATCGTGATGGAACTGATTTTGATCAAAATGCGATTAATAATTTCAATATTACAAATTCAAATCAGACTGCAATGCAAGCCTATTCCTCACAGTTAAATAATGTAAATCTTGAAGATAGATTAAAGCAAAATTTAGCTATTCCGTTAAGCACTGGTAGTAATAGTGCGGTGTCTGTTGGTACGAATAAAGTGCAATTTAATGTGTCTTATTAGAGACAAATAAGTTTAAGTATTTCGAGGGTTTTTAGAGTGAATTATCCATTATATTCAATGTTAGTTGTTGCTTACCTAGTCGGTTCATTGTCATTTGCCATAATTGTTAGCAAGTGTATGAAAATGGATGATCCACGTAGCTACGGTTCTAATAATGCTGGTGCTACTAATGTAATGCGTAGCGGCAATAAAAAAGCCGCGGTTCTTACCTTGTTAGGTGATTTAATCAAAGGTTTAGTAGTTGTACTGTTTGCGCGCTATTTTATGCGTGGTATTGATGGTGGTGAGGCTATTGTTGGTATTTGTGGAATGTTGGTGGTATTTGGACATATTTTTCCAATTTTCTTTAAATTTAAAGGTGGTAAAGGAGTTGCTACTGCGATTGGCGTTATGTTGGGGTTTAGTCCATTGTTGGCTTTACTCTTAATTATAACCTGGTTTGTGGTATTTAAAGCTTCACGAGTTTCTTCCCTGGCGGCAGTTTTAGCTACATTGTTATCGCCGCTATATGCCTATATTTTATTTGGAAATACTGCTTATTTTGGTGCAACTTTGATGATTGCGGTTTTAGTTGTGTTAAAGCATCGTACCAATATTATTCGATTACTTAAAGGTGATGAGCACAGTTTTAAGAAAAATTCAGCTGTAAATGATGATCAATGTAATACAGTTGACGAGAAATAATCTAGAATAGGACATTTGAATGACTCAAACCGTAAAGAAATTAGTTTTATTGGTTAATTTGGGTTCTCCTGAAACTTTGAGTGTTGGCGCAATTCGTAATTTTTTGCGTCAATTTTTATCTGATCAAAGAGTGGTTGGATTACCTAAGTTGTTGTGGTATCCGATTTTATATGGAATTATTTTACCGATTCGAGCTAAGAAGTTATTGCATAAATATGCACAGATTTGGCTTAAAGATCATGGGACTCCATTAAGTTACTATACTCGTTGTCAGGCAGAAAGTTTACAAAAATTAGTAGGTAGCAAATGTGTTGTTGATTATGCTTTTTGCTATGGTTCACGAAGTATTTCAGCTCGGTTAAATGAATTGTTTGAAACGCATCGATTTAGTGACTTGACTATAATTCCACTTTATCCACAATATTCAAGCTCAACAACTGCAGCAGTTTTTGATCAGGTAAGTGATTATTATCGCCAAGCGTATTTTGTTCCAAGAATCAACTTTGTAAATAGCTTTGCAACTCATCCAGCTTACATCACGGCATTAGCAAATCAAGTACGCAATCAATGGAATAAGAATGAACGTGGTGATAAATTGATGGTAAGTTTTCATTCTATTCCAGTCAAGTTGGTTGAATCAGGTGATAGTTATATTCAAGAGTGTAGTGCAACCTATCAGTTGCTGTGCCAAGAATTAGGCATTAATGCCGAAACAGATGCGGTACTTTGTTTTCAATCTAAATTTGGTAAAGCCAAATGGGTTGAACCAGCAACAGAGGCTGTGACTAAAGAGTTAGCAGCAAATGGTGTGAAAACATTAGATGTTATTTGTCCTGGATTTGTGAGCGATTGCCTAGAAACTTTGGAAGAAGTTGCAATTCAATATCATGATTTATTTATTCAATCAGGTGGAACTAAATTAAATTATATTCCTTGTTTGAACGATAATCAGGGTTTAATAAAAATATTGTCAGATTTAAGTCAATAAATTTTAAGATGGAGATGTGAATGTGTGGAGTAGTCGGTGGTGTTAGTGAGCGGAATGTAGTTCGCGTTATTTTGGAGGGTTTATCTCGTTTAGAGTATCGTGGTTATGACTCAGTTGGGATTGCGGTAGTTGATCGTAATGGAGATTTGGCTCGTGAACGTGTAACTGGTCGTGTAAAAATGTTGGCCGAACAATGCTCAGAAGATAAGTTTAAAGGTTTAATTGGTATCGGGCATACGCGTTGGGCAACTCATGGTGGAGTTACCGAAACTAATGCGCATCCACATTTTTCAAATGGCACATTAGCCGTTGTGCATAATGGAATTATTGAAAATTATGCCGAGTTGCGAATTGAGTTACAGGCACAAGGTTATCATTTTGAATCACAGACCGATACTGAAGTAATTGTTCATTTGATTCATTCGATTTATCAACATAATCATGATTTACTTGAAGCAGTGAAAGCTGCAATTCCACAACTTCATGGTGCATATGCAATCGGTGTAATTAGTAAAAATAATCCGAATGAAGTTATTTGTGCACGTTTAGGATCGCCATTAGTGTTGGGCGTTGGAATTGATGAAATGTATTTTGCATCTGATATTTCAGCTTTATTGCCAGTAACACAAAAGGTAGTTTATTTGGAAGAAGGTGATGTTGCACGTTTAACTTTGGATAGTTATGCAATTTGGGATAAGGATGGTCAATCAGTTGAGCGTAAGCTTAATTTGAGTGAGCTTTCTGCTGCTGCAACAGAATTAGGCAATTACCGCCATTATATGCAAAAAGAAATTTTTGAGCAACCTAAAGCAATTGCTGATACGATTCAAAGCTTGGGTGATAGTTTTGATCCATCCATCTTTGGGCTGGAAGCTCCACAAATTTTTAAAGAAATTAATAAAGTACAAATTATCGCCTGTGGTACTAGTTTTAATGCAGGTTCAATTGCAAAATATTGGATTGAAGAGTATGCAAATTTAGAGTGCGCGGTTGATATTGCTAGTGAGTATCGCTATCGTAAGATACCAGCTAATCCACAAACATTAGTTATTAGCTTATCGCAATCTGGTGAAACTGCCGATACATTAGCTAGTATTAAATATGCAATTGACCTTGGTATGGATAAAACTTTAGCTATCTGTAATGCTGCAGAAAGCAGTTTAGTTCGTTTATCTAAATTACATGTATTAACTCAAGCAGGACCTGAAATTGGCGTTGCTTCTACTAAAGCATTTACTACACAGTTAGTCGTATTACTTTATTTAGCATTTAGTCTAGCTAAAGCGCGTGGTCATTTGACTGCAGATGGTGAACATGAAATTATTGAACAAATTCGTCGCTTACCGCATTTAGTAGTTGATACCTTGGGTGTTGAAGCTCAAGTTCAGGAAGTAGCCCAAGAGTTTGAGTATAAGCACAATGCTTTATTTCTTGGACGACATACTATGGCACCAGTTGCGATGGAAGGATCTTTGAAATTAAAAGAAATTTCTTATATTCATGCAGAGAGTTATGCTGCTGGTGAATTAAAGCATGGTCCATTGGCTTTGATTGATAAAGATATGCCAGTTATTGTTTCAATGCCAAGTAATTTATTAGCAGATAAAGTTAAATCCAATGTTCAGGAAGTTTTAGCGCGTCAAGGTCAGGTTTATCTATTTACTGATGTAAAAGATGACTTATCTGTGCAGTGCTATAAAACAATTTTAATTAACATTAAAAATGTACCAAATTATTTGGCACCAATTTTATACACGATACCTTTGCAATTATTATCGTATCATACGGCAATTGCTAAAGGTACCGATGTTGATAAGCCGCGTAATTTGGCTAAATCAGTAACTGTTGAGTAAGATCAATTTAAAGTTATTGATCATTATAGAGCTATGGGAAAAATAGAAAAATATGCAAATTAGTATCCATCAATTACTCAATGAGACGATTTTATCAGGCGTGACTGATCATAAAGTTAAGGTGATCATGAGTTTGCTAATTATCACTGGTGGATTTATTTCTTTTTCCATTATTTTCGATCGTATTTTGCGCACCATTTTGGTGCGTTTACTTAATAAATTAATGATTAAAACTAAAAATGATTTTTTAGTAGCCCTAGCGGCTACTAAAATTTTTGATGTAGTTTCATTAATTAGTTTTCCAATTGTCTTTGACGTGGGTAGTGCATTTGTCAGCTTTAAAGGCGACGATTTTTTTACCCAAAGTTTCGCTCGTTTTATGGTACATGCTGCATATTTTGGCTATTTTTTTGTGGCGACGCTGATTTTAGTGCGAGTAATTAGCGGGGTTGGACATTATTATGAACGTAAATTAGATAATTCTGGTAATTATCCTATTTATGGCTATATTAAAATGGTGCAATTTAGTGTTTGGTGTATTGGCATTGTGCTGTATTTATCCTATGCAATGAATAAATCGCCCTTGACAACCTTAACAGGAATTGGTGCTGTTTCAGCGATATTTTTATTAATTTTTAAAGATACTTTTTTAGGGTTATTATCAAGCATACAAGCAACTGCTAATCATATAGTGAAGATGGGTGATTGGGTAAATATTCCTAAGTATAATATTGATGGAGAAGTAGTTTTTATCTCAATTAGTTCGGTAAAAATTCGTAATTGGGATAACACAGTTACTTCTATCCCTACATTTAGTTTGACCAGTGATGCGATTCATAATTGGCAAGCGATGGTAAATAGTGATGCACGGCGAATTTTTCGTGCTGTATATATTGATTTTAATTCTATTCATGTATGTAATCAAAGTCTGCTACGCAGTTTGGCAATTAAATACCCCTCGATTGCAAATTTAATTGCGAATATAGATGAAAATACCCAATTAGCTAATTTGGCATTGTACAGAATGTACTTGAACGACTACTTAAAAAATAATTCTTTATTAAATCATGAGCATCCAAACTTAGCTCGTTATTTAGCGCCAACGCCAACTGGTGTTCCGTTGCAAATCTATGCATTTAGTTTAAAAGTGCATTTGGAAGAATTTGAGGAAACTCAATCACAAATATTTGAACATGTTTTTTTGACTTTGGCGGACTTTGGTTTGCGTGTTTTTCAAAGTCAAAGTATTGCTCTGGTTAATTGATAGATAAATATGTAACTTTGGAGAAATCATAGATATGAAGTTAGTTTTGGCTTTTGATTCATTTAAAGGCTGTTTATCTTCGAGTAAAATTATTGATATTGCGGCTCGTGCTATAAAAAATATTATTCCACAGGCTACAATCTGTGGATTTATTATTGCTGATGGTGGTGAGGGCACAATTGATGCTTTGGTAAGTGGATTAAATGGTAGCGTTATTGGCTCACAATTTAGTAATCTTGAAGGTATTGTACAATCAGCAAATATTGGAATAATTAATAATCAATGTATTTTAGAATGTGCGCAAACAGTTGGTTTAGTTCAATCTGATCGAATGCAGGTTGAATTGAAAACTACGCATGGTCTTGGTGAGCAAATTAAATTTGCCTTAGATTTAGGTTATCGTCAATTTGTGGTTGGATTAGGCGGTAGTGGTACGAATGATGCTGGTATCGGTATGCTTGAGGAACTTGGTTATTCGTTTTTAGATTCCAATGGTAACTTAATTGATGGGTTACTTAAAAATATTTCACAAATTATGACCCTTGATGCAAGTAATGTGGATTCGAGATTAGTCGAGTCTAGTTTTACTGTTTTAAGCGATGTGAATAATCCATTATATGGGTCAAATGGTGCAAGTTATATTTATGGGCCACAAAAAGGTATTATGCCAGAGCAGTTAGCAGAATTTGATTATGGGATTATGCAGTTTAGTCAGGTTGCTGCTAGCCATTTTGGCTTTGATAAGTCCTGTTTAGCTGGTAGTGGTGCTGCTGGTGGACTTGGTTATGCCTTTTTGCAATTTTTGAATGCTAGATTAGTTTCTGGTGTAGAGCATATCTTATCAGTGCTAAATGTTGCAGAAGAAATTGCTGATGCGAATTTAGTCTTAACTGGTGAAGGGCGGAGCGATGCACAAACCGCTCAAGGTAAGGTTGCTCTTGGTGTTGCCAAAATTGCCAAACAAAGTAGTACTCCAGTTTTATTAATTTCTGGCGCATTGAGTGCCGAAGCTTATCAGTTGCATCAATTTGGCATTGATTTTATGTCTTCAATTCAGGATTACCCAGCTGAAATAGAATACGTCATGCAGCCAGAGATTGCCGAGAAGTTACTCCAGCAGAGAGTTGAAGAAACTATGCGATTACTCTTAATAGGACAGAAATTATCGCTGTTAAATTCATAGAATTAATAAAGTTACTTATTTTCTTCTGAATGTAAATTACCGTTAACAAAAATTAATTGATAAAATTTAATTCCTCCAATTGCTTGGCTAACAGTTGAATATGCAACATAGGGAATTATTGCGAGCCAATATAAAATTACAAGTGCAAAGAATTGATTGATTGTGCCAGCCTCAACACCGATAATGGTATTTATAATTTGTGTTCCATGAATTTTTGCCATTAATATCTCTTCGAGTACATTTAGTACAATCACGATTAGCACATATAATAGCGAGCGATTAATGATATGCCACAGCAGTGGTTTGTTTGGCGTTGTTTTGATTGGATAGAGTGTTTTACTAATCATCATGAATTTTGCACAAACAATTGCACGAATTATCCCCAAACCAAAATCTACATATGGAATATCGACTTTTTGTAAAATAGCAAATTTGAGATAGCTTAACGCAGAGAAAAAAACTCCCAAATATAATGTTAACACAAATAATGTTTTTAATTCATCACCAATTTTGGATTTTAATGATCTTTGATCAGAACTAAATACACTCATAAATTTCCCAATATATAAATAGTTAAAATTTGGTTTTATGCAAATTAATTGATGATTGACGAGATAAGTTTACAGTAATATACGTTAATTTAGATTACTATAATTGTTTAATAACATTTCTTGAGTTTATAGCTCTCAGCAATTCGTTTATAAAATGCATAGCGGTGTGCCTGAATCAATCCAGCCTTAACTGCAGCCGTTATTGCGCAGTTTGGTTCATTTAGGTGTAGACAATTACTAAATTTGCACTTCCCGAGATAATTTCGCAGATCAGGAAAATATTCTGCAAATTCGGTAATTTCCAAATGAAATAGACCAAACTCCTGTAATCCCGGACAATCAATTAGATCAGTATCTGTTGCGATATGGTATAACGCTGCATTAGTGGTAGTATGGCTACCACTGGTTTCATATTTAGTAATTTCGGCGGTGCGTGCATTGGCTTTGGGGAATACTTGATTGGTAATGGTCGATTTACCAACTCCAGATTGACCAATCAATAAATTACGCTTGCCGTTTAAGTATGGTGCAAGTTGTTGGCAGTTATCAACAGCACTTAGTTCTAAAATTGAATAACCTAATTCTTGACCATAGAGTTGTCGAGTTTTTTTACCGAATTCGGCTGATTGAGGTAAATCCATTTTATTAATTAAAATTAGCGGCTTAATCTCGCTAGATTCAGCACAAATTAAACAGCTATCAAGGAAGTTTTGATTAAAATTTGGTTTGATAGCAATAACAATAATAATTTGATCTAAATTGCTGGCTATAATTTTACTGCGATTTTGATCGCTGCGATAAATTAAATTTTCGCGTGGAATTAATTCTAGAATTTGAACTTGTTGATCATTAATTAAGTTTAATTTAACCTGATCGCCAACGACAAATTCAGTCTTTTTACCTTTGGTCACAGCATTATATTGTTGACCTTGATATTCGACAATAAATTGGCGACCATAGCTGCTAACGATTAATCCATGGTGCAAAATTAACGCTCCAGATTGGCAATCCGTAGATTTGCCGGTGGGTGAGAGTAATAAAATTTAACATATAATTCATCTGGAGTGAGTGTACTAGCATTATCGCGATAAAGTTTTACTAGACCATTAATTAAATCTTGTTTATTAGCATTCGCTTTCGCAAAATTATCTGCTTCAAATTCATTTTTGCGTGACATCATGCTGCTTAATGGTGCCAATGGTAAGCTGATAATATTAGTTAAAATGAATAAAAGTAGTAATCCACTCGCATGGTTAATATGGCTTACATTTAATCCAGCATAAAACCAATCCTGATTAATAATTAAACTAAATATAAACAAACCGATTAACATTATCCCAAATGAAATTAGCATTTGTTTTAGAATATGCTTGTGTTTAAAATGACCTAATTCATGTGCTAAAACTGCAATTATTTCTTCATGGTTAAGCTGTTTTAGTAGTGTATCAAAGAAAACTATGCGTTTACTTGAACCCAGACCAGTAAAATAGGCATTGCCATGGCTTGAGCGTTTTGATCCATCCATGACAAAAACACCTTGTGATTTAAATCCGCATTTAGCTAGTAAGGTTTCAATTTTCGCTTTAAGCTTAGGATCATCAAGCGGTGTAAATTTATTAAATAAAGGTGCAATAAAGGTTGGGTAAACACTTAGGATAAGTAGATTAAATGCTACTATGACGGCCCATACCCAAATCCACCAGATTGTACCAAGACTATTCATCAACCACATTACTAAATAAAGTAATGGTATACCAATAATTAAACTAACGGCTAATCCTTTAAAAATATCTTTAATAAATAACCCGATAGTCATTTTATTGAAGCCAAAAGCCTGTTCTATTTTAAAGGTACTATAGTAGCTTAAAGGCATTCCCAGTACTGAATTAATTATACTGTAAAAAATAATCAAGCCAACTTCGCTACCTAGTGGATAATTGCTAAACTGAGTTAGTTGTGCAATTTTGTCAATTCCACCGCCAATGGTAAACCCTAATGTAAGAATAACGCTGTAAATTAGTTCGACTTTGCCTAAATTTAGTTTGGCTAGAGAATATTTTCCAGCTTTTTGATGCTCATTTAGGCTAATTTGTTGTGCAAAATAACTGGGAACTTGTTGAAATGAATGATTTATTGCCGAAATTTGACGAGTATTTAAATAATATTTGAGGGCACAGTCGGCAAGTAACAGAGCAATAAAAACTAGGCTAAAAAGTGTCATTGTGAGAGTTATTCCTTTGAGGGTAAATAGTTTTTATGAATATGGCTTGGTACTTGATTGAAATTTTAGTATTTTGCGCTTAGTATTCATATTTTAAATTTCATTGTTTAACAATCTATCTTTGATGTTGTGGATTAAGTTTGTAATTATTTTAATTACATTGGTAGATTGTACCAGAAAAGTGTTTTTTATTTTTGTTAAGTTGGATGTTTTAACTATGAAGTTATGCTGAGTTTTAAGGTTGTCCAAGGTCGAGGTTTTCTTTTTGGTGGTGATAGTCAGTGATTTTTATGCGGGTTAATTGTAGTCGGTGATGAACATTTAATTAATTATTCGCACTGATATTATCTTTGTTATTGATTTAATTCGGATTTACCTATACAGTTTGTGGTATATATTTTCATGTTGTGTTTTATCTTTGGTATAATAAAAAAGTTTGAATAAACTATTTGAATATTTTAAAAGGATACGCAAATGAGATTAAATAAGAAAATAAGTGGCTATATATCTGGAGTCATCTTATTAATTGTATGTGGAACAATGGCAGGCTGCGGTAATAGCGGTGGTAGTAGCGGCTCAGCGGTCAGTCAAAATGGCACATTGTCATTTAGCAAATCCTCGATTAACGTTACCAAAGGTAGTACGCAAACTATTATTTTAAGTTTAAGTAGCACTGAGTCTAATATAAGTGCTAGTGTAGATGTTGCATCAGCCAACACTAGTATCGCATCGGTTAGTCCGAGTACTTGTTCTTTATCAAATACTTCTACGCTTGATTCAAGCTGTGTAATTACAATTACAGGGATTACAAATAATCAAACAACAATTTCTGCTGTTGCATCTGGTTATACTTCTGCTTCTGTCAATGTTATCGTTGGTAGTGATTCGGTGGCAGGAACATTATCTTTTGCAGAAAGCACAACACCGATTTATGTTACGGAGAGTTCAGCAGCTTATTTGACCTTGCAAGGTAGCTCAGGGGTTACGAATGATCTAATTAATTTTACTTCGAGTAATCCAGCTATTACAGTTTCTCCAACATCCTGTACATTATCAACAGCAAGTAATTTATGTACGGTAGCCTTGAATGCATCAAGTAGTGCGACTTCTACCATTACTGCTACATCTGCTTTAACTGGATCAGTTGCAACGATGCAAGTTGTTGCGTCAACTACACCTACTGTTGGTGTTCTTAATATTTTACCATCATCAGTAACTATTGCAGCAAGCAAAGGAAGTCAATCAATATCTTCGAATATTAGATTGACCAATTCTGCTGGTGTACATAATTTGTGGGTGTCTGTCTCTAATAATTCCAATGCAAGTGTTGCCGAACCAGGTAATATTGTTCAAAATAGTGTTCCAGTTGGTTATTGCTGTTTATCTAGCAACGCAGAGTCAAATACTTGTAGTTTCAATGCTGTAGGTCAGGGAGCTGTTGGTACTACCAAAATTACTTGGAGTGCTGTTGCTAATGGAGCTGGTAGCTGCCCTGCGTTAAATGCTACGCCAACTGCATATAATCCAGTGACATTAAATGTTACTGCCGCAACTATTCAACCAGTAGCAAGAACTATTACGGTCGTTAATAATTGTTCTAGCGTTGTATATTTTGGTATTTCTGGTGGTGCGGTAGGTAATAGTGCATCGTCACAAAGCGATTGCCCTGCGAATTCAACTTATGTGCCTGCTAAATCAGGATGTTTTTGGAATAATCCAGTTCCAAGTGGTAATAACTATGCTTTAGCAGCAAATGGAGGATCAACATCTGTTTCAATTGCAGCAAGTGATTACAATGGTCAACAATGGAGTGGCGGTATTGCTGGTCGAGCAAATTGCACAGAGTCTGGGTTGTGTCAGACGGGTAGTTGTACTGGAGCCGCTCATGGTGCTGGAGGTAATACTGGTTTAGCGTGCACTATTACTCATGGTTTTGATATTCCAAATTCAGCTGCGGAGTTTACATTTTTGAATAATGGTAATGATGCATATGATATTACATTAATTGGTGGTGTAATTATACCGGTAAGCATGCAGCCAAGTAATAATACGAATGTTTCGACAGGTAATCCTTATCAGTGCGGTAATGCAGGTAGTGCTGCTGCACAATCTGGGTTTATGAATGGTTCGCAACAAGTTCTATATGCCTCAAATTGGTCGCCAACACCAACATCATACGTTAGCCCAAATACTGGTATTGACACACCAGTAGAAGCGTATAATTATGTATCTGGCGATTCTGTAACGAATGCAGGCTGTTCAACTGGAACATCTGGTAGTTACCAGCCAAACAGTAGTTTATGTGGTTCTGGTTTAACTTGTGGTTACGCATATGATGCGATATTCAATCCGTCTCCAACTTATAAATATACTTGTGGTAGTCGTTTAGGATGGATATCTGCGGCAACTATTTTTGCTGCAAATGGCAGCAGTAGTAATGTTGCTCCATTTGGCTTTAATGCTGTGGTTAATCCAGGTTCCTCAAATCCAAATGGTTATACTATTGGGCAATGGTCACAATGTGTACATCCTCCGTTCAATAGCTCATATTTGGCAGGAACTCCTGATGCACAAACATGTGGTGGCACCAATTGGAGCGGTATTGCAACGCCAGAATCTGGTTTTTTGTCTTCGAATGCAACTTGGCAGCAAGAAATATTGCCACGGATTACCTGGATTAAACAATCTTGCCCAACTTGTTATTCATATCAATATGATGACAATTCAAGTAGTTTCACTTGTCAAACGCAAGCCTCAACATCTAATCCTGCAAATGCTACCAATTATACGGTAACATTCTGTCCTAAATAAAATTGGGTGGCTGATGCCACCTAATTTTTTATCTTGTATCAGAAATATCCGTGATGGTTTTATAGTTAGTGATTATAATCTGGATTTGTTAAATATGTATATTAACAGCCTCTATATCGATTATACTTTGTGATTTTGATGAACTGTGTGATAAATATTCGGCGAATGTATGTTAGTGGTAAAAGTAGTCGATATTAATTTATATAAAGCGATGGTTTAGAAAATGAAATTTGCGATATTTGAAGATTGCTTGAACTCAGAGCAGTCAAATAGTTATTATTTTAGCAATCCAGTCGAGGAAGTTTTAGTTTATGAAGGTGATAGCTTTGTCGCTGGTTTAGATAAAATTGATCAATTACGTCAGGCTGGGCTATATTTAGCTGGATACATAGCTTATAATGCTGCTGATGCATTGTACGATAAGTTATCTTTGAATCATGATAGTAACGAACCTTTATTACACTTTATAGCATATAAGACTGCACAAAGATTTGCGAGTAAAGATTTGTCACAATTGTTCCCTGATCTTTTACAAACTAATGCTGAGTTGAGTTTTAATTATTTTGAATTAAGTTCAGATTATCTGGAGTATGTAACAAAATTTGATCAGGTTCAACAACATTTGATAGCTGGGGATAGTTATCAATTAAACCTTACTTTACCGTTAACGTTACATTTAGATAAGAAAGACCTCTTTGGTTTGTATTATCAATTGAGTCGTAGTCATCCAGTTGCATATGCTAGTTATTTGCCATTTCAACCCAAGAGTTTAATTTCAATTTCTCCAGAGTTATTTTTTAGAAAAGTTGGAAATAAAATCTTGGTGCAGCCGATGAAAGGCACGATGCCGCGTGGTAAGTCAGAAATAGAAGATATTGCAAATGCTGAATTTTTATTTAATGATGCTAAAAATCGTGCGGAAAATTTAATTATTGTTGATTTATTGCGTAATGATTTAGCTAAATTTTGTGTTCCTTCATCGGTAAAAACTAGTGAGTTATTTGTTGTTGAAAAATTTCATAGTTTGTTTCAAATGACGAGTAAAATTGAAGCTGATTTGCCAGCGAAGATTACTTTTACAGATATTGTTTCAGGGTTATTTCCTTGTGGATCAATTACTGGAGCACCTAAATTACGCACAATGCAATTAATCGAGCATATCGAGGGTTATAGCCGCGGGGTGTATAGTGGTGCAATCGGCTATATTTTACCCAATAATGATATGCAGTTTAATGTGGCAATTCGGACGTTAAATGCTGGAGTTGAAAACCTGCAGCAAATGAAACTTGGCGTTGGCGGTGGTATTACAGTGAAATCAGATCCACTCGAAGAGTGGAATGAAATTGCGACCAAGTTGGGTTTTATTCGCAAATTTTATCACCCAAGATTTAAGCTGATTGAATCATGTCTGATAGCAAATGGAGTTATGATTAACCTTGATGCTCATTTATTACGGTTAAATAGTTCAGTACAGAAGTTAGGTTTTAGTTGTGAGGTAACTCAAATTCGCGACGACTTAATTGATTATGTTTCAAGAAATAGTCTTGTAAATGAGCGTTATAAATTACGCTTGGAATTAGATTTTCATGGTAATTGCAAAATTGAGCATGCCTTAATTGGTGAAAATCCGACTTTGTTACGAGTAGCGATACACCCACATAAAATTAATACTCAGCATGGTTTATTTTTACATAAAACGGATAGTGTATTAACACGTGGTGTTTATACACAAATTGATCAGGGGCGTAAACCGGAGCTGGTTGATGAGTTAATTTTTATGAATCAGGATGGGTTTCTGACAGAGAGTCGCTATCATAATTTAATAATTGAATATAAAGGCAGCTTGATTACACCTCCATTATCTCATGGTTTACTACCAGGGATTTATCGCCAGCAAATGTTGGCAAGTGGTAAATTAATTGAGCAAGCAATTAAGTCAGAGATGCTTGAGCGTGCGGATGAGATTTACTTATGTAATGATGTGCGTGGCTTAATCAAGTGTCAATTAGTACCAAATGGAGGATATAAATGTTATTGATAATTGATCACTATGATTCTTTTAGCGCGATGATTGCTGATTATTGTCAAGCTTTATGTACTAAGCTAGTTATTTTGAAGACGGATCAAGTAAACAGCAATACTTTGGTTCAAATTAGGCCAACCCATATTTTGATCGGTCCTGGCCCTGGGCATCCGAGTGAGCTTGAATTAGTCGCAACTAAGAATCTAATTCAGGCTGCAGTTGAGTCAGGCATTCCAGTCTTAGGAATTTGTTTGGGGCATCAGTTAATTGCTGAAATTTATGGAGCACAAGTAATTACTGCAGCACAAATTTGTCATGGAGTAGTCGATCAAATTGAAAATACTGGTGTCAATTTATTTGATAAATTGCCAGCAAAATTCATGGTTACACGTTATCACTCTTTAATTGTTGAGCCTAACTCCTTGTTTGATAGTGAGTTGCTAATTAGCGCTGCTACTAAAGATGGAGAGGTTATGGCTCTTTATCATCCAACCCAGAAATTATTTGGTGTACAATTTCATCCAGAGTCGGTTAGTAGTGAATATGGTCATGCTTTAATAGCAAACTTTCTCAAACTCTAATTAGTTTTAATAAAATATTTGAGTAAATAGGTTGAACCACTTAGGATGATTAAGTTCTTATTCATTCGTTTGGCGTGTTGAAGAGCCGCATGAGGTGAGTTATAAACATAGATATTCTTAAATTTATATTTGGCAAGCTTAGCTAGTTTAATTGCACTAATTGCGCGTGGTTGTTGGGCTAAATTACATACAATTAAAGAGTCTGCTATTTTTGCGTAAATATTTAGCATTTGGTCGTAGTTTTTATCGTTTAGTATCGAGGCAATGATTACACATTGATCTGGTTTTACCAATTCGTGAATTGAAGCATAAAGCTGGTTTGCTCCATCAACATTATGTGAAGCATCCGCAATAATCCATGGTTTTTTGCTAATACATTCTAGTCTACCTGGCCAAATTGTGGTTGCGGCAGCTTGGAAAATAATTTCATCCGATATCTTAAGGTCATTTAATACAGCATAAGCAGCAAGGAAATTTTTGGCCTGGAAATGACCAAATAATCCAAGAGTTAGTAAGTGTGACATGTTGTTATGGCTAAACTTTAGTTTGGTCGTGAAATTAAGCGTATTTAGTCTAGTTGAGTATTTATATTTTTCAACTACATTGATGTAATTGGTGGTTTTTTGAGTGACCGCAGCAATTAACTCTGGTGTTTCGGATGCAATTATTGTTAACCCAGATTTAATTATGCCAGCTTTATGTGTAGCAATCTCGGATAAACTTGAACCTAACCATTGTGTATGTTCCAGACTTATATTGGTGATAATGCTGTATTTGCTGTCAACTACATTGGTTGAATCATTCAAACCACCTAGGCCTGCTTCTAAAACTAAGTAGTCAATGTTATGACGTGCAAAATATACAAACATAATTAATGTAAGCATTTCAAAAGAACTAACGTAAATTTCTTGTGCCAAGGTTAATGATTTGATGTCTAAATATATTTGGCAGAGATCTTGATCGTTAATTTCTTGTTGATTTAATACGATGCACTCGTTTAAACGATGGATATATGGGCTAGTAAATTTACCTACCTTGTATTTTGCTGCTATCAACCCAGTTTCTAGAAATGCTGCTGTTGAACCTTTACCATTACTACCTGCGATATGGATTACAGGATATGATTTTTCTGGGTGATGTAATAGTTTTAGAACTTGTAACATTGAGCTAGTATCAAATTTAGCTTGTGGCGGATTGAGATTAGCGAGTTCATTTAAAATAGCAGAGTTATTCATGGTTTTATCTTTTGAATTGATAGTTATTTTGTAGTTGATTTTGGCTCATAATTTGTTGGTGATAAATTTGATAGTTATGCAGACGAATGTAGTCAACTCCTTGACTAGCGAGGTAGCAGGCAATGTTAGCACTTTCGTTATCTCTTTGGATTGCTTCGGTGCTTGAGTTGATCTTATTTAAAAATCTTTTGCGCGAATGTCCAACTAGCATGTCAATTTTATCTGATTGTAGTTGCTGAATGTGTTTTAATAAGTACCAAGACTGATTCATGGTTTTGTTAAATCCAATACCTGGATCACTAATTAAGTGTTGTGGTTGAAAACCAAAGTCAATTAGTTGGAGTAATTTTTTGTTTAACCAGCAGTTAATTTCATCAATTGGGTTTAACTCTATATTTAGTGTTAATTTAGGATTTGCTGGTACGCTTAAGCTGTGCATGAACAAATATATTTTACCTTCTGCACAAATTCGTTCCAAGCAACTCACGGGTAAATTAGCTGATACATCATTGACGATATCAATCATAGGTAAAAAATGTTGAATAGTTTCAGCTTTATAACTATCCAAACTGAGTTTAAATTTATAATTGTATCTTAAATCTTGGATGGCGCAAATGATGGTATTTAAGCGTTGAATTTCTTCCTCGGGTGTTAGATAGCTAGCCCCTGGTCGAGTTGATTCGGCACCAATATCAATTATACTCACACCAGCTTTTAATGCGTTTTCTATTTGTATCAGAGTTTTATCAATTTGTTGAAAAAATTCACCACCATCAGAAAATGAGTCTGGAGTCTGATTAATAATTAACATTGACTCTGCTAATGGTAGAAATGAGCGGGCAATTTTGGTTTGTTGATGAGTTAGGTTAGCGCAATTTATATCAGTTTGCGTGTTATCTTCAAATTTGAGCCAATTTAGATCTTGTATTAGCTCGCTATATGCCCAATTCCAGAGCATTGCAAGTGGTGTATTTAGTTGATCAAATAAATCTACTGGTGGTATATAAGCTTTCAAATTATGGATATTATCGTTACAAGAAAGTAGTACATAAAATTCTTGCTCAAGTTGATAGCAGCTCGAATATTTTATATCATATTGTTTTAATTGGCGCAATGTTTGACGTAGTTGCTGACGTGAACTAGCACTAATTGAGTAATAGTTCATCTAATCTAGCTGACGTAAAATGTAATGTTGGTTGGGACTAAGTTGAGCTAGTAGTTCAGTGATGCTTAGTTTAAGCTCTGGGTGAAGCCAATTTGGTTCAATTTCTACAAGTGGTTGTAAGACAAAATCGCGTTCCGACAAGCGTGGATGTGGGATAGTTAAAAATAACTCATGGTGAATTTTATCATCAAATAAAATAATATCGATATCAATAACTCGTGGACCATTGGTGAATTGTTCAATTTTCCCCATAGATTTTTCAATTTTTTTTAATGCAACTAATAATTCAAGTGGTTCAAGAGTTGTTTTACCACTGATACAGGTGTTAAAAAAATCATCTTGTTCAGCAAATCCACATGGTGAGCTTTTGTAGATCGGTGCACAGCGAATATCGCTGATTATTTCTGAGATAAACTCAATCGCACTAACTAATTGCTGGCGTGGGTTATTCAAATTGGAGCCAAGAGCAATCGCAACTTTATATTCGCGAGCTTGAGTAAAGTTAGCTTGAATTATGCAATCTTTTTCCGTACAAACTTCTGGTTTACTGATTGTGATTGCGATTTTTTTAATTTGATCATGACAAGAGAATAATTCTTGTGCTAAAAATTTGGCCAAACTTTCTACTAATAAAAAATTACTTTTACTGGTTAGGTTGATGATCATGGCATGAACATCAGCATAATTTACCGTGTGTTTCAGTTCATCAGAATAATTCCAAGTGCCTAAATCAAGAGTTAAATCAATTATTAAAGCTTGGGTTTGATTTCTTTCATAGTCATAACAGCCAATTACTGCATCTATTTTTAATTCTTTAATGATTAATTGAATTGTACCACTCACTGTGTGTCCTTTTGTTTGTGTTATCAAGTAGCTTTGTGTAATATATGGGTTTTATTATAATTGAGTACCAAATAATCAATAAATTTAGTCTAAATTGGTTTTATTTTCTTAGGGAGGTTCTTTATTGATAACCAAGTATTTTATTATTACAATTAAGTAGAGTTGCTTGGTTCAATTTAGCTACCAATTAAAAAAATTACTTCTTGCTTATCTAATTTTAATGGTTTGCGTTTCCATTCTTGAATTGATTTAGTAGTGACTTGTTGCTCCGAAGTCATTAAATTAATGCCAACGCATAGGCGAATTTCTTGATTTAAATTACTAATTAGTGCCTCAAAAAGATGTTGATTGCGAAACGGTGCCTCTATAAAAATTTGCGTACTACCTTGTTTTAAAATGGTTTGTTCTAGCAATTTAAGCTTGGTTTTACGTGCAGTCGGTTCTGCAGGCAAATAACCTAAAAAGCTAAAATTTTGTCCATTAAGACCACTTGCCATTAAGCTTAGTAAGATTGAACTTGGTCCAACTAGTGGTACAATATTAAAACCCATTTGGTGAGCAATATTAATTACGCGGCTGCCTGGGTCTGCAATTGCTGGGCAACCACAATCCGAAATTAATCCCATATCTTGACCAGATTTTAGTGGCGCTATCAGTGCGCTATAATCCTGTTTATGTTTGTTTAATTCTAAAATATTTAGTTGTTGTAACGGCATTTCTAATTTTAATTGTTTGAGATGCTGACGACCAATTTTAGCGGTTTCAACGATGAAATTTTGTAAGTGTTTAATTTGTTCCAATTGTTCTGGCAAAATTGCTGCTTTATCAGCAAGTGGATTTAGACTAGTTGGAATGAGAAATAAATTAGGCATAGTTGTTTTGTTACTTAGTTTTAAAATTATGTTTAGAGGTATTAGGTTAGAGTAAGTGATTTTAACAGAGTGTGTGCATTAGTTAATTTATTTGTGACTATTATTACTACTGAATAAACTGGAGTATTGTATACACATGATGTTTGGCAATGCTCATGCTTTAAATTAATAACTGAATCGTGGCTTAAGAGAACCAATTTTATGCTAGAATTGATGTTATTTTATATGTAAAAAGAAAGTTTAAAGGTCATGAAATACCTAGTTTTGTTTTTGGGGATAATTCTTCCACTTAGTGTATATGCAACGCTAGGTAAAGATCTAAGTAGCGTACCTAAATATTCTCAGTTAAGTTTAACTAGTTTATACTCAGTCTATGAGACACAAGCTTCAGATTATAAATTATACCAGTATGCAAATTTATCGGTTAGAAATGTGAATAAATCAAACAATATTATCTATGCCTTAATTTGGAAGGGCGTGAGTCCACCAAATTTAAAAGATGTTTTGGGGGAACAAAATTTTAAAATATTTACAACAAATAAGCCAATTATCAGCACGCTAAACTACAAAAAATACGTGACAAAAGATTTGATAGTTGAAATTAGTGGTCATCAAGGAGACATCTTTGGAAGTGCTTATATTCCGAGTAAAATGCCAAAAAATATTACCATCGAAGGGTTAATCAAAAATGCAAAATAAGTATGTGAATCAGTCATCATTATTGTTAATGTTTTTATCTGTGGCTATAGCTTCGTGTAGTAGTGGTAGTAGTAATAATACAAGTTCCACACCCAATCAGGTACCAATTAGCATTGGTTCGGGGCTGAATGGCGATGGTATTAATACAATGTATATTTCATTAACGATGTGTAGTAATAGTAGTGGAACTAATTGTCAGACTGTAGATAATATAATTTTGGATACTGGTTCTTTTGGCGTTAAGATTAATAAATCTGCGTTACCAGAAAGTTTTGTCTTGAGCTTACCACGTGTTACAACTAATGCTGGCAATGAAGTTTATGCTTGTAATACCTTCGGTAGTGGTTATGTTTTTGCTGATGAGCACTATGCTGCACTTAATTTGGCTGGAACTATGACCAATGATGTGGTTGTACAAATTATTGAAAATAGCCCTAGTGCAGAAATTCCAGATAGCTGCATTGCAAAAGGTCCATTCGATGATTTTAGTAATTTTGGCGCAAATGGAATAATTGGTATCAATCCAGCACTGACATTAAGTAATAGTAGTGTGCTACTTTACAAAAAAGATATCAATGGAATTTATAACGCTCTGACTAGTTCTGAAGAGTCAGGTCTTCCTGTGCTAAATCAAAACCCTTTGCCAAGTTTGGTAACTAATAATAATGGTTTTGTTGTATCGATACCGCCAGTAACGCAAAACACTAATACTAATGTCACTGGTACTTTAATTCTTGGTATTAATACAGAAGCAAATAATCAAATTACAAATCAAACCAATTTAATTGTTGCATCAGAATCAGATTTAAGCGTTGTTTGTAATTCGGCATGTTTTTATAGCAAGATATCTAATCCCGAAAGCACTATCCCGGCGGTTTTTGATTCAGGAACTAATGGCTGGGTGTTCATGTCAAATACTTTGCCACAATGTGATTATGGATATTGTCCAACCTCTCCAACTGTATGGACTTCAAGTGTTTATAGCTATAATTTTGCGGCTAATGAATCATATCCTATTTCTGCAACCATTAGTGCAGATGAGGTTGTAAATGGGCAAAGTATATCTTTTGCTGTTATGCCTGGCTGGGGATACTATAATTATAATAATCAAACTTTATATGGTTCGCCATTTTTCTTCGGTAAAAACATATATGTAGTTTTTCCAACCCCGCAGAACGTAAATCCAATTTGGGGTTTTGAATCAATTTAGCCTGTTTTTATAGATAAATAATAAGCCTGAACAAAATAAGTTCAGGCTTTTTGTGCACCCAATAGCGTATGAAAAATTATACAAGATAGATTTATGTAGTAATTTTATACATGCTCAGAAATTATCTTGAATTTAATTTGTCTTGCCTTGTCTAAGAACATTAATGTCATATTTTGTTGTTTCTTATGGCTGTATTCGATTGAAAATATATTCATATCTGATGCTTGTTTAAAAATTTATTGGATAATATTTAATTATGGTCATGTTGATTGTTATTGTGAATATAAATTAATGTTTATAAATATGTATTCATACAATCCTGATTATTTTATGGGTACAACTTTTAAAAAGTGTTAGAACATAGTTTTGCTTGACATTTGATTTGTTGCAGCATGTTAAAATACGCGCTTATGAATTTAATTTGGGGTTAAGATGCACAAACTAGCTATAATTGGTAATCCAGTTGCCCATAGTCTATCGCCGCTGATTTGGCATGAATTCGCTAGGCAAACTGGGATTGAACTTGAATATATTAAAATTGAAGCATCTGTTGCCGAGTTTGAGGCAGTGGCCCAAGATTTTTTTGATGCTGGTGGCCATGCGGTGAATGTAACCGCCCCATTTAAAGCGCGTTCATTTGAATTGGCTAAAGCACATAATCAGCATGCAGCAGATTCGCAAACATCCAATTTGTTGATTAATTTGGAAAGCGGTCTTGTCGCGGATAATACTGATGGGTTAGGTTTGGTTGCTGATTTGTCACGAATGAATTTTAGTTTGCAGAATAAGAATATTTTAATTTTAGGTAGTGGTAGCGTAATTTTTTCAGTATTAAGTAGTTTGACAGCTGGAAATCCAGCGCGAATTGATTTATTAATGCGTGATTCAAGTAAATTATCCGAATTTAAGGGTAAATCTAATTTGATTGCGGCTTATTCTCAAGATATTGCGTATGATTTGGTAATTAATACAACACCAAATGATCGAGCGAATGAACTTTTTGAGTGTGTTAAGCGATTATCTGAAAATGCTATAGCATATGATATGAGTTATACTTCCCAGCAAACTTTATTTATGGCAGCGATGGAAAAATTGAACGCAAATGTGGTTCAAGCAAATGGTATTGGAATGTTAATTCAGCAGGCGAAAGTTGGTTTTGAGCTAGTTTTTGGAGTTACTCCAAAAGTTGATAACTTGTATTTATTGTTAAGGGAAAAACTTAATGGTTAATTTAATCCAATTAATTCTGGGAATGATTTTTATTTTAGTTGCGGCAATGATATTTTGCAATGCTCTTGAGCATGTTGGTGAGAAATTAGGAATTTCTGAAGGGGTAACAGGGTCAATTTTTGTTGCAGTTGGTACTGCATTGCCCGAAGCAATTGTTCCATTAATTGCGCTATTTGGTGGAGGTGTTGGGGCTGCTGGAGCAAATACTGGAGCTGAAATTGGAATCGGTGCAATTATGGGGCCACCGCTGATGTTATCAACATTGTCGGTTGCTTTAATGGCATTTTCGGTTTTAAAAAAACGTGGTTTGAATGGACTAATTCGCCCAGAAAAAACTGGTTTGAACCGAGACCTTAAATTTTTTACCTTTGGTTATGCATTGGCAATTTTATTAGCATTTAGCCATAATTTTTATAGCAGTCGAATTATTGATGTAGTAGTTGTAATGATGTTGGTGTTAAGTTATTTCATCTATGTTATGTTGACGATTCGTGCTTCAAGTGATTTGGTTAAGGATGGCCATGCGACAGAGGCAGAGGATGAGTTATACATTAAGCATTATTTGAAGTTACCAAATAATTTAATTACGGTAGTGTTGCAAGCAATAATTGGGTTTGTGGGATTGGTTTATTTTGCTCATGTGTTCATTTTAGGAATTACAGGTACTTCCGAAGCTTTGGGAATTCCCGCATTTTTACTTTCGGTGGTGTTAATTCCAATTGCGACTGAGCTACCAGAAAAGGTTAATAGCATTATGTGGATTCGTAAGGGCAAAGATACTTTGGCTATGTCTAATATTACTGGTGCAATGGTCTTTCAAGGTTTATTATTGCCTGTGATGGGGATTTTATTTACATCTTGGCAACTACCGGTTGAAAAAGCAGTAAGCTGCCTTACAACATTTATTGCAATTGGATGGTTTTTTCTTCATTCTAGGAAAGGCCAACATTTTAAGGTTAAACATTTTATAGTTAATGGTGGCTTATATGTTGCTAGTTTGTTAATGACTTTGATGGTGTTTAATTAATGTTAGCTCAATTCACTCGAACTAGTATTTTACTTGGTGAAACTAATTTAAATAAGCTTGCTGGTAAGCATGTTTTGATTGCTGGAGTAGGTGGCGTAGGTGGCTATGTTGCTGAAGCAATCGCTCGTGCTGGGGTTGGTAAAATTACTCTAATTGATAATGATGTGGTTGATATTACTAATTTAAATCGCCAATTAATTACGAATTTGGATAATGTCGGCGAATTTAAAGTTACAGAGTTTGCAAAAAGAATTCTATCAATTCATCCAGAAGTTAATCTTATTACCAAAGCAACATTTATTGAGCAAAGTAATTTGGAAGAACTATTGGCTGATACACCAGATTATGTTATTGATTGTATTGATACAATTGAATCTAAATTAGCATTATTGGTGTATTGTGTAAAATATAAAATTAAGGTGGTTTCTAGTATGGGCGCTGGTAATCGAATTGATGTAAGTAAGGCTAAATTAGCAGATATTAGTAAAACTCAAGTTTGTGCTTTGGCGCGCAATATTCGGTTACGGTTACGTGCGTTAGGGATTCATAAGGGCATTATTGTAGTTTATTCTGAAGAAACGCCATTTAATAAGCCTCTCGCATCTCCAACAGGTTTTGGTCGTCCAGTTAATGGGACAATTAGCTACTTACCAGCATTATTTGGTATTATGTTAGCTGGTAAAGTATTACAGGAAATGATTATTCATGACTAAGCTATATGATGTAGTGATAATTGGAGCTGGTCCCTCAGGAACTAGTTGCGCATATAATATAAAGCGCTTTAATCCAGAAGTTAGTGTTTTATTGTTGGATAAGGCAGAATTTCCCCGCTATAAGCCTTGTGGTGGTGGAGTATCGCCAGAAGTACAAAATTATTTTGATTTTGATCTTTTGCCGGGCATTGATTCGATTTGTGATGAAGTTGTAATGATTGCTAATGGTAAGCAAATTAATAGTAAAAAATATCCACTGTGGATGGTACGCCGTGAAAAATTTGACAACTTTCTATTAGAAAAAGCCCGTTTGGTAGGAGTTGAATTTATTCACTCTTGTGAAGTCAAGGAAATAATTCAAGAGCCAAATCAAGCTAAATTGGTAACTTTGTATGGTGAATATTATGCCAAAGTTGTTGTGATTGCTGAGGGTGGTTTAGGAAAACTTGCTAAGAAATTGGGCTATACTGTGAACAATACAGTTTTAGCTGGTATTGAGTATGAGCATTATACACAAAATCTGGATGGTAAATTGTATATTGATTTTGATTATAATGATAGTGGTTATGCGTGGAATTTTCCAAAATCTGATGGCTTGTCGCTTGGAATAGGTGGTTTTGTTAAAGGTCAAGAAAAAGGTAAGGTTGGATTGCCACAGAAGCTAAAAAATTATAGTCAGCAATTTGACGTTAATGAATTTGATAAGAAAAATTTTCACGGACACCCAATTTTATTATACTCAGGACGGCAGAGGTTAGTTCACGGTAATGTGATGATGATTGGTGAGATTGCTGGATGTGTTGATCCATTAACTGCAGAAGGAATTCGCCCAGCAATTAAAAGTGGCTTCTTAGCTGCTAAAGTTATTGCTTATAGTTTTGATCAGCAAAAGTTAAATGCGTTGAATAATTATGATCTTGCTTTTCACCGAGAAATTGGCCAAGATTTTTATTCTGCACGAATTATGTCGTATTTTTTAAATAAAAACTTAAAGCGAATTTTGCCAATGCTCAGTAATGAGAGTGCGGTAAACGGTTTTATGAGTGTATTTAGTGGTAAATCAAGCTATCGGCAAAAAATTGGTTTTAGACGAATCTGTAAAATGATTTGGAAGTTAATTTTTTAGTCTTGTTGGGATAGGTGAGCCTGACCCTTGGCACTTGCTGATCCGCATATGGCTGCTTCGTTCCCGACCTGACCAGGTTTTGCGGTAGACAATGCAAGGAGACCCACCATTGTTTGAGGTATGAATTATACCAAAAATTATTTAGATGTGTGTGAGTTTTTGTAGTTGATTTATGTTTTTAGGTTTATAAATAATGCGTAGAAAGTACTTAATTGAGTTAATTTTGTTTTTAAGTTATGCATTGTTTGCAATGTCATGGGTCGGTGCCACTGAATTTATGGCGGAAATAATGCGTCAAACCGACATGAGATCATTGGCACAAGCTAGTATTTTGAGTAGTGCTTTAATTTTAGCTAAAGTTATTGGCTCATTTTTTGCTGTATATTTAATGCGAAAATTTGGTGTTTATCGTGCGGTTGCACTATCATTATTTATGGTGTGCTTTAGTTTTATCACACCAATAGCAACTAATTTTTTTAGTTTGTTTACATCGCGATTTATTATGGGGCTTGGTGGTGCGCTGATTCTGGTTTATTTTAATCCTGTTGTATTTACCTTATTTACTCGTCGTGAATTACCATTTGTGAATGGATTAAATCTATGTTCATTTAATATAGGTATGGTGCTAATTGCATATCTACAAGCTGATTTAGTGAGAATCCTTGGAAGTTGGAGCATGGTTTTAATTGTGTTATCATTAATTAGTTTGTTCTTGGGTATGATCTGGATTTTAGCGGCAAATATTGATGATTTACGAGCAATTAAAAATATGGATCATCATGATGATAGTCGTAAGTTTAATTTATTTAATGGATTTAAACATTTATATATTTGGCACTATGCTTTCACATTTGCAGGACTAATTTCAGTTTACTTTATATTATTTACCTTTTATCAACATGCTGGTATTGTTAGTGCTAAGGAAATTGGAGTTTGTAGTTTAATAGGTACGGTGGTTGGCATGATTTGCTCACGTGGCTTAATTCAGCATTTAACGATGATTCGGATCTCTGCACTATTGCAATTTATATCATTGGTTTGCTTCAATTTTATCAATGATCCAGAGCTGGCTAGGTTTTTTGCAATTAGTTTAAGTTTGGTAATTTCTTTGCCATTGCCATCGATGGTGACCTTTATTCATAACCGTGCTAATATGACTAGTCATCAATTAGGTGTAATTTTTAGTTTAGTTTATTCGATTAGTTATTTAATTGCGACTTTTGCGGTTTCTATGTTTGCTAAGTTAGTTGACATAGGGCATGGTAATTTCTTTTATGCGTTTATATTTATTTGTTTTATCAATAGCTTTTATTTAATTGGCAGTATCTTTTTGCGTGATAATAATTAAGAATATTATGAATTAAGGATTTTTATCCGCTACGCGCGGGATTATTTATAGTAAAGTTAATAAATTTGCTCATGTTTTTGAAAATAGGTTACTTCTATAGTAACCTATTTTATTCTTTGAATACAAATATCAAATTAGGTTTTGTGTTTCTTTAGCAATCATCAACTCTTCATTAGTTGGTATTAATAGTGCAGTCACCTTGGAGCTTGCAGAGCTAATGATTTGTGTTTTGCCTCGAACATTATTTTTTTCATGATCAAGGGTTACACCTAAAAATGAAACTCCTTCAAGTATCTTCGCTCGAATTGTAGGATCGTTTTCACCAAGACCGGCGGTAAATATAATTAGGTCAACGCCATTCATTGCTGCAGTATAAGCACCAATATATTTTTTGACTTGGTAGGTAAAAACATTTAGTGCTAATTGTGCACGAGTGTTGCCTTCTGTGGCAGCTTTTTCAATATCACGAAAATCATTACTAATTCCAGATAATCCTAATACCCCAGATTTTTTATTCATCATATTCTCAATTTCGGCAATTGATAGGCTCATGTCTTGAACTAGATAATTGACTATGCTTGGGTCAATATCACCGCAGCGAGTTCCCATGGTAATTCCAGCTAACGGGGTGAATCCCATGCTTGTATCGATACTCTTGCCATATTTAATAGCCGCAATAGATGCACCATTGCCAAGGTGACAGCTAATAATTTTTAGCTGATTTAGATTTTTATCAATAAATCTTGCCGCTTCTTGTGCAACGTATTGGTGTGATGTACCGTGGAATCCATAGCGGCGTACTTTATATTTGGTATATATTTCATATGGTAATGAATAGATGTAGGCTTCAATTGGCATTGTTTGATGAAATGCAGTATCAAAAACTGCTACCATTGGTGTATTTGGCATTAATTCTCGGCATGCCAAAATACCAATCAGATTAGCTGGATTGTGAAGTGGTGCCAGCTTGGAGCATTCATTTAGTGTCTGCATTACCTGATCATTAATAATTACGGAAGATGCATACTTTTCACCACCGTGAACAACACGATGACCAACCGCATTAATTTCACTCATTGAGGTTATTACACCAACTTTAGTGCATAATAATATTTTGGTAACTAATTCTACCGCTGTTTTATGATTCTCAATTAATAGATTATGCTTCAGTTGCTTAACTCGGTCAATGATGTACTGATTTTCATTTTTATGATGTACTAGGATTGCATCTGGTGAACCAATTTTCTCAACCAAACCTTTTGCAATAACCTCTTGGTTTGTAGTATTAATTAATTGATATTTTAATGAAGAGCTGCCGCAATTGATAACCAAAATTTTCATTGTTTCACCATAGTAATATTATTGTTAATGCTTGATTATACCTGAGCCCATTCAATTATACTTTATTTTAAATTTAAAGCATAATTTTTAATTAAATTTCATCTTACTCTGTTTGTGAGCTGTAATTTTGAAGACGCTGTTGTAAAGTCAATAATTCTAATGCAGCAGCAGTTCCAGGTAAAGAGTATCCATCTGGGTAATTAGTATATGGTTTACCTTGTGGTAAAGCTGTAATATTATTATGATTAGGACTCATTGCCGTTTGAATATTACTTGGCATAGCATAACTAGTTAAATTTACATCACGAACGACGATTTGTTGTGCATTATTGGTGACAAAATTATTAATGATTTGGCGAAAATTATCATCAGAGTCTAAATTATAATTTTCCAGAAAAATACTAAAGTATTGCCAATAAGCTAGACGAAAAGCAATTCCATCACCATCTGAAAACCAGCCATTTGGTAAAATATAATTGTAGTCATCCCAAAATCTATTGTGCTGCAAACTGTTTTCATAACTAGCCTGAATTAGGTTTTTGGCAAATTGTAAATACTTATTTTCCTCAGTTAGCTGAGTTAAAATTGCCATTCCAGGTAATATAACACCTTGGTTGTAGGTAAAAACGTGTTTAATTATAGTGCCAGTTTGCTGTGTTTTTGTGGATAAACCTGTGGTTGTAATACCATCCATAAGTAAGCCATCTGATTCTATTTGGCTAAAGTATTTTAAAAAGTAACCATCTGCAACTAATTGAGTATCATGTAATACCTTGGTGTAATTATATTTTAGATTATTTTCACCATACTTAAATTTAATTAATTTAGCCAGACGTGCACCAGCAGTTACATAAAGTGAGTTTGAGATTGTCGATTTATAAGTCGCTGGCTGCTCAATACTATCGGACCACATTACGCTTTTGGCATCTGGAGTACCAATTTCATTAATGTATTCGTCACGAGTAATGCCATTTACAAAAATATTATACGCATAATCAAGCATTTTGGCTAAATTAGGATCTTGCGGATTATTAGTAGCAAGACCTTCAGCATAACTTAGAAAAGCGTTTACCCACCAGAGGCGATCATCAATATATAAACAATGCATCGTGCTTTTGCAAAGTTTTTTTTGTTCTTGGAGGGTAAAAGTATTCCAATTATTTACTCGGTAGATTGTATCAAGTAATTTTGAATAATTTGCATAATTTAAATTGTTTTGCTCAGCTAAATCAGGTAGAAAATCATGGAATTGACCTAAATAATTCCGATCAACGTTAATCATACTACCCATAACCAGTGGAACTTGCCATCGTTGATATTTAAAATCTGCTGAACCAAGTTTATCTTGACCTGCAAAAATTCCTTGTTTAAAAAATAAACCGTATACTGAATTTTTGAGTGCGGCAATTTGTTTGGATTGACTTGACTCTATAAAATTGTTTTGAGAAGCAATATTGATATTTGTTGGTAGTGAATTAGGCAGTTTACCTTGTGCTGTGTAGCCAAATTTGGTGCTGCTACATGCTATGAGTAACCATGCTATAACGCTGCACGTGATAAAATTTAATTTATTCATATCGGTTATTCCATGTGTATTTGGTGTGATTAATTATAAACTTTGTATCCATGGGTACTAAATATTTTACATAAGATTGTAGTATTGGTAAGCTATGAGTAGGCATTACTTGTTATTTATAAATTTTTGATTGGCGTAATTATTGTATTAGTATATCAAATGCCAAATTTTATAGATGTAGTGCGTACATAAATAAGCTAATTGTAACGAAAGAGAGCGCTGTAGATAATACCGTACTAGTTATGTTTTCTGGTGGGTTAATATTAAATAATACACTAAAAAATGTTGAGCTAAGAGCTGGTGGCATTGCACATAATAGAATTAATTCTTTTGCGATGATTCCATTTAATCCAACAATTTTTACGATTACTATTATTAAGAGTGGATGTAGAATATTTTTAAAAAATACATTTAACCAAGCAATCTTGGTCGGTGTAATTTTGAAGCGTGAAATAATTAAGCCTAGGGTAAATAAGGAAATTCCTGGTGTTGAACTACCGACTAATTCAAAACTATGCTGTATTGCCTGTGGTAATTTAATTTGTAATATTGCAAAAATAAGACCAGTAAAAGATAGGGTAATTAATGGTGTTTTAAATATTTTTAGCATGACTTTTCGGTAACTAATATGATTAATACCAACTAATCCGATTTCAATTAAAATTAGCGTGAGTGGAATTATTAAAACTCCCACGATTATATTGCTTACGACTATTGGTATCATTGCTTGAGTACCAACTATTGCTAACATCAATGGAATTCCCAAAAAAGCTGTATTTGGATATGAACATAAAAACGCAGTTTGGGCACTTTCCTGTAGGTTTCTTTTGAATATAAGCTTATGAACAAGAAATGTCAGTATAAACATTCCTAATAATCCAATAATAAAGGTAATATTCATTTTTGGATCAAGTAATTGAGATAGATTGGCATTAGAAACGGTGTTGAATAATAAAAGTGGCAAGCTGAAATTTAATATATATATACTAAATCCACCATCATATTTATCATTAATAATTCTAAGCTTACCTGCAGTAAAGCCAAGTAAAACTACAAGAGTGATAGATAAGACGGATGTAATAAAGGTATTCATAGGTAGTGATTATACATGAATATAATTTGATGTGTTGGTAGGTGTCTTGTCGATAGAGTTGTTATTTATCAGGTCTATTCAATTTGCTTTTATTTTATTGTTAATTTTTGATTTTAAATTAAACCGTAATTAAACATTCTATATAGCTTTATGAGTGTAAATTTATTATTTAAATGGCTAATTTTGGTTGTATTATATTGAGTTAAAATAATAAAAGCTGGCAGATTGCCAGCTTAATTGGTTTAGTGTTCTAAGTTAGTTTTACTTTTGCTTCCCCACCATAGAATTAGCACTCCTGCCAAAACCATTGGGAAAGAATAAAACTGCCCTAATGAAAACCCTGTAGCTTGAACAATACCAGTTGCAAATGAATCAGGTTGACGGAAAAACTCTAAGAAGAATCGTGCACAACCATAACCAATCATGAATACACCAGAAGTTTGTCCAAGTTTGCGAGGTTTACGTGTATAGATTATTAGTACTAAAAATAATAAAACACCTTCGGTTAATGCTTCGTAAATTTGTGATGGGTGGCGTGGTAGCATTGATCCAGATTGAGGAAAAATCATTCCCCAAGGTAAAGTTGCGCTGCAAAAACGTCCCCATAGTTCACCGTTAATGAAATTTCCCATGCGCCCAAATAGTAGACAGATTGGCACAAATGGTGCGCAGAAATCTGAAATTACAAAGAAATTACTTTTAATTCGGCGACCAAATAAGTACATTGCAACAAAAACACCTAGCATACCACCATGGAATGACATCCCACCATCCCAAGTTTGTAATATTTTTAATGGATTTGCAAGATAAAAATCAGGCTGGTAGAATAAGCAAAAACCCAGACGACCACCTAAAACAGTTCCAATTACAATACTTAATAAAATATCATCTAGCATTTTCTCAGTTAAGATTGGATGTCCATATTTTTTTATGCGCCATTTTCCAGCATATAAAAAAAACATAAAACTTAAAACATACATTAGACCATACCAATGAAATTTAATTGGTCCAACACTAAATGCAATGGGGTCAAATTGAGGATACATTAACATAATAATACACCATATAAAATTGAGTTAGATTAAAGTGCCACAGGGTTAAATTTACCTTTTCCTGCCCATATATAAAAAATTATGCCAATAATAATCATAGGAATAGAATAAAATTGACCTAGAGATAATCCAGTGGTTTTAACAATGGCAGTAGCAAAGATATCAGGTTCACGGAAAAACTCTAGACAAAAGCGTATGATTCCATAACAAATGACAAATAAGCTACAAGTTTGTCCTATTGCACGTGGTTTACGGATATACCATAACATAATACTAAATAATATAATACCTTCTGTTAATGCTTCATAAATTTGCGATGGATGGCGTGGAAATGGCCCCGCATTTGGATAAATCATTCCCCATGGTAAGTTTGGGTTACATACACGCCCCCATAATTCTCCATTAATGAAATTACCCACACGACCAAAAAATAATCCTATTGGAACAAAAACACTAGCAAAGTCCATGAGTAATAGAAAACTACATTTTAGCTTACGAGAAAAGATATATACACCGAGGCATACACCGATTAGACCACCATGAAATGACATTCCACCATCCCAGGTTTTAAATAAATCTAATGGATGTAATAAATATATTTCGGGACGATAAAATAGGCAGTATCCTAAACGCCCACCAAGAATAACACCAAGTGCTCCATAAAACAAAAAATCATCCATCATTTCAGGAGTTAAAACTGGGTGTCCATAATGCTTAATTCTCCATTTGCCAACGTACAAGAAGCAAAGAAAACCAAGTAAGTACATTACACCATACCAATGGATATGAAACTGACCTATACTTAATGCAACCGGGTTAATTGAAGGGTAAATTAGCATAGATTAAATAGTCCATAATTGATTATTGATCATAAGCCAGTTATTCTACCCGATAAATGAGTTTTTTGCTATAATACATTCACGGTAATAAATTCAGTGCGTGTGATAAATTACATCTGAATTAGATGGTTGTTTTTAATTTTCATTTGTGATTATTAAAATTACTATTTATATTTTTGTTGTCCAAGTCTTTTTTTATAGTATCTTTTATCAATTTATATTTTGCCTTTTAGTGTAGCAAATGCTTTAAGATTTATTCAGTAATTTGCTGATTTGTGTTTATTATAGTGGCGACTAGACGTGAGTAATGAAGTATTTGAAGCGTAGTCTTTTGCTCAGTTAATTATTTAAGATTGCTATGTGTAAATATGCGCGAAGAAAAAAGTTGATTTTAATAATTATATTCTTTGGAGTTATGTTATGTTACATTCTGCTGGGTTAGATTTTCGTAATCAATTAATTGTAAATAAACCATTACAAATTCCAGGCGTAATTAATGCTTATCATGCATTAATGGCAGAGCATGCTGGATTTAAGGCATTATACTTATCTGGTGGTGGGGTTAGTGCTGGATCTTTAGGACTGCCTGATTTAGGTATTTCTACTTTGGATGATGTTTTAATTGATGTTAGGCGAATCACCGATGCTAGTTCATTGCCATTGTTAGTTGATATTGATACTGGATTTGGTGGTTTTTTTAATATTCAGCGGACTATTAAGTCTTTGGTGAAATTTGGTGCTGCTGCTTGTCACATTGAAGATCAAATACAAGCTAAGCGTTGTGGACATAGACCAAACAAAGCATTGGTTTCTTCATCTGAAATGTGTGATCGGATTAAAGCCGCAGTTGATGCACGTCAAGATGAGCATTTTGTAATTATGGCACGGACTGATGCTATTGCAAATGAAAGCTTAGAATCCGCAATTGATAGGATGAACGCTTACATTGAGGCTGGAGCAGATATGATATTTGCAGAAGCTGCTACTGAGTTAAAGATGTACCGTCGGATAAAAGAAAATATTAGTGTGCCGTTACTCGCAAATATGACTGAATTCGGTGTAACTCCTTTGGCATCTTGCGATGAATTAGCTGAATTTGGCGTTGATATGGTCTTGTATCCATTATCTGCATTTAGAGCAATGAATCAAGCTGCTTTGCAAGTTTTTACTGCTTTAAAGCATGATGGTTCGCAAAAGAGTGTTATAAATTTGATGCAAACTCGTCAGGACCTTTATAATCATTTGAATTATTATAGTTATGAAAACAAATTGAACGCCATAATTGATCAAGAGTGATTGTTATTGGTTTATTTATTTAATTGCCGATTATTTTCATCAATAATTTTGTATCTAAAGGATTAGTTTGTAAATAACTCTAGTCTTGAGTTTTAATAGTATTATTTAATTGATCTAGTTATTAAAATGTTTGTAATGGTTTTGATCGCTAAATTATTTTTTAAGTCGATTTATGGCTTTAATAGAGCTTGGTAAAACATAAATAACTTTAAATTAGAGATCTATCTTTTGAGATCACTTAATGTAATAAAGTTGTTGATTGGAATTAGTGGTTTTATTCCAATCATCACGATATAACTCGGTGTGGCTGCCTGACAGACATGCGGAGCATTAGTGCCTAGTGAGTAGACGACGTTGATCGTGCGGTCATTATTTAATTTTGTAATTGCAAATTGAGTGGGTAATTCACCGCTTAGTATACATTGCATGTCATCATTTTTATTGAGTGCAGCATAAAGTTGATTTAAATTCTTAATTGAAGATGGCTGGATTCCTGTCTTTTTCAGGATTCTTTTTATATCTGAATTCTGAATTTTCTAGCGTGAATGAAAGTATATCCTTGGATGAAACAACATCTCGTATACTAATATTTTGATTGTTAGGTTTAGCGCAATTATAAAAAGATCCATAATTGGGATGAGCTGTGCCATCTACGTTTGAGTAGTTGGTGTATTTGTAGCAAGCAAATGATTGATTGGCTACCCCATATAAAGTGTAATTTGTTGAGTCTGTATATTTTTCATCATAATCTTTTAAATCTTTTAAATAATCGTATATTGGTTGCCTATTTATAGCTAAATAGTTCCAACTGACAACAATGGATTTATCAGCACTATATTGAATAAAGTTCTTATTAACAAACTTTTCTAGTTGTGAACTAGTTACATTACATGTATTACTATTTGAAGATTGATTGCTTACTGTTAGCATATTTTTATTGCCATTTATAGTAATTTTGCCATTGTTAAAATCTGGAAGAAATTTGTCTATGCAATCTGCATGACTTAGACTACAAATGCACCAAGTTAGATAGAGTATTTTTTTTGACATAGAAAAATTGTTCTTTCAGCAATGTATTAATTTTAAATTGTTAATATTTTTTTGTTGAATTCGCAAAAATCCGACTGATAAAGAGTAGCATGCTTTCTGTTCTTGATATCGTAAATAGGTTCTTGCTTACTTTTTTATTTAACCAAATTTAGCGATGACTGCCGTTCCATAACAAAACACTTCATTTGCTCGGTATTGATCACCACCAATACCATCAGAATCATAGCGCATAGCAATAATAGCATTAGCACCTAATTCCCGAGCTTGATCAATCATGTCAAGATATGCTTGCTCGCGGGTTTGTTCACACATTTGTGTTAAAGCTTGATTTTTACCGCCAATAATGTTTTTAAGATTGCCAAAAAATCCTTGAGAAATAGTTGGTGTTCTTACAATAAGACCGTGAACTAGACCCTTTACTTCGGTGATCACTTTACCGGGTATGTCATTGGTTGTAACTACTAAAATATTTGACTGGTATTGCATGATTATAAATTTCCTTTTAAATTTTTGACAGCAAATTATTTTGTTAGATTTTTAATGTTTTTGTATCTAAATCTGAAATTATAGTGTGCGTAGCAATTTAGTAATTATAACACAAAGCTTTTTTATTGAGTCTGGATGATACGTGTAGTGTTTTGTGTGTGGTTATCTTTTACACCCTATATGATTTTTATTTTGTCTGAATGTATAATAAATCATGTTACTGGTCTTCTTTGTAGTGTAATGCGATTATTTTTGATTAATTGCTAATTCTTAATTTTGTTTATGATGCTGTATCTAGCACTTAATTAAAGCGTAAATCAGCATTATTTAATAAAAATATAGGTTTGTAATTTTATAAAAATTCATTAACCAAATTTAAATAGATAATTGATAAATAATTTATGCTATTTTTCATTTAGAGTATGACACAAAGTACGAGCAGAAACCTAATTTAAAGCAATTTATGCTATAATACGAGCTCTGTGAATATATTTTTAACCAATAAGGAGTTCTTATGAAAGCACCTGTTCGTGTTGCTGTGACTGGCGCAGCTGGTCAAATTAGCTATAGTTTATTATTCAGAATTGCAAGCGGTGACATGCTTGGTAAAGATCAACCAGTGATTTTACAGTTATTGGAAATCGAGCCAGCTATGAATGCATTAAAAGGCGTTATCATGGAGTTAGAAGATTGCGCATTTCCATTAGTACAAGGAATTATTGCTAGTCATGATCCACTTGTTGCGTTTAAAGATATTGATATTGCTCTTTTAGTGGGTGCTCGTCCACGTTCAAAAGGTATGGAGCGTAAAGATTTATTAGAAGCAAATGGTGCTATCTTTACAGTACAGGGTAAAGCATTAGCAGCTGTTGCTAAAAAAGATGTTAAGGTTTTAGTGGTGGGTAATCCAGCTAATACTAATGCGTTAATAGCTTTAAAAAGTGCAACAGGATTAAATCCACGTAACTTTACTGCAATGTTACGCTTAGATCATAATCGCGCTTATTCACAATTAGCTGCTAAAACGGCAAGTCATACTACAGATATTAATAAAATTGTGGTTTGGGGTAATCATTCAGCAACTCAATACCCAGATATTTCTGCTGCAACGGTTAACGGTGCTGCAGCAACTGATTTAGTTGATCAAAATTGGTTAGTTACTGATTTCATTCCAACGGTACAAAAACGCGGCGCTGCAATTATTGATGCACGTGGTTTGTCTTCGGCAGCATCAGCGGCTAATGCTGCAATTGAGCATATCCGTGATTGGGTGTTGGGGACTAAAGACGGCGAATTTGTTAGTATGGGCGTACCATCTGATGGTAGTTATGGTATTCCAGAAGGTGTTATTTATGGATTCCCATGTACTTGTAAAAATGGAGAGTATACGATTGTTCAGGGTCTAGCGGTGAGTGATTTTAGCCGTGAGCGTATGGATGCAACTTTACAAGAACTAAATGAAGAACGTGCTGCAGTTCAACATTTGTTAGGTTAATTTTATCCAAGTAAATGAATAAAGCCAGATGAAAATCTGGCTTTATTTTTTATTTTAATGACAATCGTCTGGATCAACTGAAGCGTCACAAATAAATACTTTAAAGTCAGAACCGCTGACTTTAACCGCATTTGATAAGGTAATATCACTTTCAGCATCTGATTTTGCAAAGTTACCTGTGTAATGTGAGTAAGAGCGATCAGCTGCAAATAGGAACCCTTTATTTGCACTCCAGTAACCGGAGTTATTTTTTAAGTTAACGCGTGTAGATAATTCACCAGTATGTTTATAAATTGCTGTACATTTTTTACCAGTTCGCACTTGGTTGATTTCACGAGTTGGTCCAACTGTTAACCACGCCTGATCGGATATTCCGTCGCCATCATCTAAAAAATAACCTTGTAACGTTACTGCAGTTTTTGATTTGTTCACAAATGTAAAAGTACAATCCGCAAAAGCAATGTTAACTGTTAATGCAGAAAGTAGAGCCCCGATTGCCAATTTATTTTTCATTACACATCTCCTAAGAGTTTATTAAATATGAACTATTGGTGTACCAAATAACATGAAAATTAAATGTATACGATATCAATTTTGGACTAGTAAATATTATCCAGCATGTTTTTGGCTGCGCTAATAATGAACTATACCATAACTCATATTATTAGCATAGAAAAACTCTTGAATTTCTACATTATGACGCATAGATCATTGGTGTTTTAACCTGAAAATATAGGTTAACTTTTAAATCATTCTTATTTCACTTCATGGCTAAAGTAGGTATAATCAAGTATGTTAGTTTTGTATTCAATTTTATTTGGTTAGTAATGAGAGTTACAAATATAGGCCAGATAATGTCTAAAGTGAGATGTAAATTTGGTTATAATGTGAGCATTTTTCTATAAGCATGGTTTAAAGTAAATTTTGTTTTATTTTGTTCCATGTAAGTATTTTCTGGTTAAAGTATCTTTGTTGTGAATTCCTACGCTTTTTACCTTATTCAGGATTTTTTGTCTAAATTATCCAAATTAATCCATAAAATAACTTTGAGATTTGGAATGTAGTAATTCTTTGAGTTAAAATAATTACTTTATAATTGATTAAACTGTGTGGGGGCAGGTCAAAAATGCGAATGTTGATTGCTTATTTGCGCTTTGTCGCCGTAATTGCAAGCATGGCGATAATGGTGTTAGCGGTTATCTTAATTCAGCCTTTTTCTCTACATTTTGTGCAGTGGCAAGTTCGTAAATTATGGACTAGATGTCTAATTAGATCAACTGGTGCTAGATTGCAAATTCATGGTTACCCACTTACCTCTGTAGAATTAGCTAATTCAATGATGGTTTCAAATCACATTTCCTGGCTGGATACGGTTGTTATGTTACGGTTACATTTTGTGCGTTACATTGGTAAAATAGAAATGTTGAATTGGCCGATTTTGAAAAATGTAATTAAAGCAGGCGGGACAATTTTTATTAATCGCAAAAATAAAAAAGATTTGATAGCGGTTAATCAACAGGTTGCTAATTTACTCATTAATGGTGCAACAGTTGGTTTATTTCCTGAGGGTAAAACAACTCTTGGTGTGGACGTAATGCCATTTAAGGCGCCAATATTAGAAGCTGCAAGAATCGCAAATAGTAAAATTTATCCTGTAGTGTTAAGTTATCGTAAAGAAAATAACATTCGTGCGCAAGAGGTGTCATTTGTGAATGTCGGTTGGTTGACTACGGTGCTTAATACCTTGCGTCTACGTAATCTTGTTATTAATGTGACTGTACTACCTCCTGTTATGGCTCTGGACTTTGCTGATCGTGAAAGTTTGAGTGATTATTTGCATCAAGAGATTAGTGCTTGTTATCAGCAGCAACAGTGCGTAGATGAGTGATATATATTAGAGAGTAAGTTATTTTCAGTATATTTAGTTAATTTAATGATGTTAATAGATGTTTGGGTGATAGATTGATAGAGTAATTTATTTGTATTTATTAGAAAAGGAATCGCTTGATGAAATTAAAACAGTTACTTTATGTATTGATATGTATGCCTTTATTAATTAGTTGTTCATCTGGTGGAGCCGATACGACCAATGCTACATCTAGCCCTACAATTTACGATTATGGATACGAGAAATATACAGTAAGTCCTTATTCGAATACTCTTGCAGTTTTGTCATATAATACTCAAGAAGGCATTAGCCGATTTAATTCTTCCCAATATAAAGTACCGTTTTATAATTTATCAACGCATTATTCTCCACAAAGTAATATTCTTAGTTGTGGTATAGCATCAGCGGTAATTATGCTAAATACAATTTATGCCACCTTGGGTAAACAACCTCCTTTGTCTAAAACTGGTTCATTTTATAATTTACAAGATGGGTATATTGATGGGAATTTTACGTGGACAGAAGATAATTTTTTTAACGATAATGTTAAGGGTTATTTAGATCAAGAAGTCATTTATGGTCGTAAGAAAGTTGATGGAAATTATGTAGTTGGTGTTACTCTTGACCAATTAACTCAGGCGCTTAATCTGCAAGGATTGCAAGCTAATGCTGTACACGTTGATAGTTCTACTGATGCAAATATTGAAGGGTTTAGGGAGCTTCTAAAATCTACGTTAGGCGGTAATAGTTCTTATATGATTGTGAATTATAATTTGAATGTAATGTCGGCATTAAATGGAGGGCATTTTTCACCAGTTGGTGCTTATGATCAAGCTAGCGACTCCGTATTAATTATAGAAACGTGGAATGCTTTTGCCCCATGGGAGTGGATTAAGGTTTATGATTTGTATAAAAGCATGAATACTCAAGATGGCAATTCATATCGTGGCTATATTATGGTTAATGCGAATAAAGCGTCTTAGCATCAACTATACTCTCTAAAGCAAATAATATGTTGCGTAATGTAATTAATTTTAAATTAAATTTATAGTGTTGTATTTTGTTGCATTGGCTTTTGTTTCAGTTTTATTGAGTGTTTTCTCATTTCATAATAGTGTGTTATATTGGTGCGTTGCACATTATAACTGCATGAATGCTGATACTAAAAAAAAATTACAACAGAACTAAAAATTATTTTAAAATATTTTGACTAATAATCTGTGTTATATGGTAAAGTATTTACTTAGATAAATTCTCTTTGTAATAGTACATAATTCTCGTGATGGTCTTGTTTTGAGTTTCCACATAGTATTTGTCTGACAAAAGTTTTTAGCGTTGTTTTAATTTAATTTATATAGGACATATATTATGCAAAACTCATTATTTGTTGCTGGTTTAGAGTGGTCAATTACTAACGAAGAATTAAGCGAAATTTTTGCTACATGCGGTACAGTAGAATCAGCTAAAGTTGTTACAGACAAATTCACTGGTCGTAGCAAAGGTTTTGGTTTTGTTGATATGGCTACTGCTGAAGATGCAGCTAATGCTATTACAACATTAAACAATTCAACTCAAAAAAATCGTCAAATCGTTGTTAAAATTAAAGAACCTAAACCTGCTGGTGATCGCGGTGGTTTCCGTTCAAATAATAACAGCCCACGCTGGTAAGAAAAAAAAACACCTGATTCATTCAGGTGTTTTTTTTCGTCCGTTTATAGTTTTCTTTGCTATTTCATTTTTTAATCGTCACGACGATTAATCATCTGCATGTGTCTGGCAATTACATTATACTGGAAATTTTTGCGAATGAGTTGGCTTAAAGCCTCAGTCAAATAAACTGAGCGGTGTTTTCCACCTGTACAGCCAATTGCGATTGTTAAGTAATTGCGGTTATCGCTACTAAATTGATCAAACCATTTACTCGTCATTGAGTAAATATCGTTTAGCATGCTTTGTACCGTTGGCTCTTTATCCAGAAAGTCAATTATTGGTTGCTGAGTACCATTAAATTCACGAATATTTATATCATAATGTGGGTTTGGTAAGCAGCGTACATCAAAGACAAAGTCTGAATCAATTGGTAAACCATATTTAAAACCAAAGGATTGGACTATAATATTCATTTGTTTAAAATCTGCGTCAACAAACTCTTTGATAATTTTGCGTAGGGCATTAGCAGATAAATTGCTGGTATCAATACGATGAGCGATAAGACTAATATCCGCTAATAAATCACGTTCAATTGCGATGCATTCTTCGACTGTGCGCAAATTACCAGATAGTGGATGCTTACGGCGTGTTTCTGAAAATCGCGTTAGCAGACAACCATCACTGGCATCAAGGTAGATTGCTCGTACGTCAACATCGTTGTTACTTAATACTTTTATTGATTTAGGTAACTGATCTAGTAATGGGCTGGTGCGTGTATCAACGCCAACCGCGATTTTGGTGTAGCCATAACTTCTATAAATTTGCGCGAGTTGTTCAAGCATGCTTAATGGTAAATTATCTACGCAATAGAAACCACTATCTTCAAGAATGCGTAGTGCCGTAGATTTTCCAGCACCAGATAAACCACTGATCAAAATTATATTCATTGTTTAGCCCTCGTTTTGAATAAATTTAGTTTGGCGTTCGATAAATGACAGGTGAGAATCAAATCCTTGCTCACGGTCAATTGCATATTTTACAATTAATTCAACTAAAATTGGTAAATTTCGGTTTGCGCCAATTGGTAATTGGTACAATGGAATACTTACACCTAATATAACTACACTACTAATTAATTGTAGTAAGCGATCATTATTAATGATATCAAGGACTTCATTATCAACTAGCTGGATGACAATAAATAGTTCTTTCTCGCTACACATTTGCTGCTGACCATAAAGATGAATGATATCAACAAACCCAATCCCGCGCACTTCCATAAATCCTAACGCAAATTCTTGTGGTGAGCGTATGATGATGCCATTTTCAATTAATTGACCCTCAACCAAGTCGTCACAAATTAGACGGTGTCCACGATCAACTAATTCTAATCCTAGCTCGCTTTTGCCAATACCGCTTTTGCCAATAATGACCACACCCCGTCCAAAAATTTCTAAAGCAATACCATGATGTGCAATTGAGTCATGGATTGAAATTATATTTGTAGGTAAGGTACTTTGTGCTGATGGGTTATCGGTGTTATTGATTTTGTGCTGTTGGGCGTTGTCCATTCCACAAGCTTTCTAAATCATAATAGTTACGTACCTGTGGTAACATTACGTGTATTACGACATCGCCGCAATCAACTAACACCCATTCACCACCATCTTCACCTTCAATGCCAATTATATCAATATTATTGTTTTTGAATTCTAATGCAACATTTTGTGCTAATGACTTAACTTGGCGATTTGAACTACCAGTGCAAACGATCATTTTGCTGAATAGTGAAGATAATTTATGTGTATCAATTACGACAATATTATCACCTTTAACGTCTTCGAGCGCATTTACTGCAACTTGAGTAATTTGTTCTACAGTTAACATTTATTTTCCTTTATAGAGGTTATTTTGAATTATATACGCATTAATTTCAGGGTCAACAAATGAATCAATTTTTTGATTAAGTTGACACAATTTACGAATGTTTGTGGATGATACTTCTAGTGGTGTGAAATGAGTGATAATTACCGCACCAACTTTAGTATTATAGTTAATCTCATTGGTAATGCGTGGCGATATTGCTGCAGATAATTCCATTGACATATTTTGTAGCGGATAGTCTGGTCGCATGGCAACAATAAAATTGGTTAAATCAAATAAGCTTTTCCATTCATCCCATATTTCTAAGCTAAGTAATGAATCACCACCAATAATAAAGTATATACTATCATTCATTGCTTCGTTCTTACGCATACGTCTTAATGTAGTTATAGTTGGGCTATATTCATTTAAATGTGCTTCACTATAATCAATTGTGATTTCCTGTGGATATTTTGCTGCAATAATTTCAAGCATTTCTAACCGTTGCTTTAAATTCGCCTTGGGAGGACTTTTGTAATTTGGGACTCCCGATAGTGGCAATAAACTAACTTGACAGTTAAATTGCTGACTGACATAACGAGCCAGCTGTATATGCCCAATATGAATCGGGTCAAAAGTTCCACCAAAAAGTATCTTCATTGGTGCGTTGTTCCATTTGCCAAACTTTGTAGATAGTCTTCATCGATATCTTGTGTAATATAATTACCATCAAAGCATGAAGATTCAAAATTATTCAATTCGGGATTTAAGTCTTGAAGCGAGAGCTTTAAGTCTTCTAATGTTTGATAAATAATTAAATCAGCACCAATTTTATCTGCGATTTGTTGATCATCACGGTCATGAGCAATTAACTGGCTATAAACTGGCATATCCACGCCATAAACGCTGGAGTGTTTAATTTTAGGTGCCGCTGAAGCAAAGTAAATTTTATTAGCACCTGCTGTACGCACCATGCTGATAATTTCGCGAGAATTATTTCCACGCACAATGGAAATATCAACTAGTAATACATTTTTATTTTTAAATTCAAGATTGATCGGACTTAAACTGCTTAATGATGCGGTTTTTGATTCTGCAGTATTTGGTTTGTAATCATCATTACTAACTAAATGATTCTTGACGAATCCTTCACGATATGGTTTATTGAGCTCATCAGCAGTAGCAATTGCAACAGTTCGGGCTAAATCTGGTACTGCGATTACAACATCAATTGCCAAGTGAGGATGATTTCTTTGAATAGTTTTAGCTAAATATTTCCCCATATGCCTTCTTGCAGTTTGAATGGAAATATTTTCCATAATTGAATCTGGACGTGCGAGATAAACATATTCAAAAATACATAGATTGAGGCTTGGACTAGGATGGCATATTTTACTGCTTAGTTCACCATTTAAGTTGATAATTATTGCTTCACCAGGCAGCACATCACGAAGCAAATCAAAGCCATTATTATGTAATGCACAGCTTTCTGAGGCCAACATATAATTATTAAATCCATCAAAAGATTTCTTTACGCCAAGAACTAGCGGTCGAATTCCGAACGGATCACGAAACCCGACTAAACCATAGTTGGCAATTAGGCTGACAACTGCGTATCCACCACTTAATCTTTGATTTAAGCTATTAATTGCTGCGAATATTTTATCGTTACTTAAGCTACTATCTGCAGTTAAACGTTGTAGTTCAGCTGCAAATGCATTTGTAAGCACTTCCGAATCAGAAGTGGTACGTACATGACGATGGTTGGTATGTAAAACTTCATTCCGTAATTTGGTTGTATTGGTTAAGTTGCCATTATGTGCCAGCATAATGCCAAATGGTGAGTTGACGTAAAAAGGGTGAGCTTGTTCTGGATCATCTGCAGATCCAGCAGTTGGAAAGCGTACGTGACCAATCCCCGCATTTCCATTTAAGTAACTCAAATCATATTGACTGATGCTTTGACGAATTAAACCTAAGCCTTTTTTTAAATGCATCAAATTGCCATTCATCGTTGCAATTCCTGCCGCTTGTTGACCACGGTGTTGTAAGTCGTTTAAGCTCTTATATAATAATTGACCAATTGGATGATTTGCAACTACGCCGACGATTCCACACATATTGTTTAGACCTATTTACTTAAAACTGCTGAAGCTTGATTTTTTAAAAACTCGCCCTGATTAGCGGCGTCAAATTCTATTTTCTTGATACTGTTAAATTGATTAACAATCATATTTACCGTTGGTACGAGCAATGGGCTAATTACCGAGTTTTTCCACGTATGTTTGTCATCCATATTGAACATTTCTACCACTACAATAATCAAGGCACTGATAACCAAGCCACGAGAAATTCCAAAGAGTGCACCAATAAAGTAGTTTAGACCGCCAAGTCCAAGGCTATGGATAAATTTATGAAACATAATCTTAATCAGCATAATAACGATAGCAACTGCTATAAATGCGGCTATGTAGCTGACTAAAGAACGCAACATACTGTTGCTGACTACTTGTGGGATTAATTTTTCAATTTCGCCAGAATATTTACGCATTACAAATAATGCAATAAACCAAGTACTCATTGAAAGTAGTTCAGCAACTCCACCACGAAAAATGCCAAATATTACTGAAACTAAAATAATTGCACCAAAAATAAAGTCGTAGTTTGAAAGGTGGATGTTGCTCATTAATTACTAGTCACAATACCGCTATAACCCTCGGCGCTAATTTGTTTTAGCTTTGCCTTGGCATCTTGAGTGTTAAATGGACCTGCTCGTAATCGGTATAATGTACCTTTGTTGGTAGTAATTGGTTGTACACTGGCATTAATTCCTTTGCTTGCCAAAGTTTGTTTAAAGCTATCCGCTTTTTCAGGGCTACTTAATGCTGCAAATTGAATGTAGGATTTACCAGACCCAGTACTTTGCGTTTCTTTATTTATTTTAGGAGCTGGATTGCTTGTTACTGTTTCGGTCGAACTAGGTGCGTCTGAAATATCATCTAAAATGTCTGCTGGATTAATTGCTGCAGCTTTTTTAGTTGTAACTACTTTAGCTACGGTAGCTATTGTTTTAGATGCAATTGGCTTAGTTGTGTGTTTAGTCGTGTTAATCACCGCGCTGCTGTTTTTTTTCTGATGAGTGACTATTCCCGCTTTGAAGCCAGTGTTTCCGCTTTCTGGAGCCTTGTTTGAAACAATAATTGGTGAATTTACTACAGAAGATTTTGTACTTTCTATTGAATCTGTAATTGGCGAACTGGCGTTGACTAGTTGCGTTCCACTAGCATTTGCTTTCAGGTTAGCCAATGGAGCGCTAGCGCTGGCGTCTTTTACTTCAACTACGTCTGGATTGATTGGAATTGGTTTTACATGTGCCGTTACATTTAAAAGTGCCGCTAATGCTACGCAAAGCAAAACTATGCTTCCAATTACTCGACGGCGTGATTTACGGCGATCATCGATGGTTTTTTGAATTTGTGTGCTGCTTTTATTTAGCGTGTTTTTAGATTTTTGCATTTATGCGCGGACCTTTTTAATTGCATGCGAAGCTTCTTCTACGACTAAGAATGAACCAAAGCAAATTACTCGATCATCAACGGTTAATTGCTGGTAGCATTGTGTAAAAGCATTTTTAATATTAGTTTCTTGGTAAATATTTTGAGACTGAACACCAAGAGCTATTAAATAATCAGCGATAACTTTAGTCTGTTCAGCACGTTCTGTGTTTATAGGAGCTAAATACCAATAATCAAAATTTTTATAACATTTTAGAATTATTTTCTGCCAATCTTTATCTTTGGCAACGCCAAAAACGGCAAAATTACGTTTGGCAAAGGGCAATTTTAGCATATTTTCACACATGGTATCAATTGCTTGTGGATTATGTGCTGTATCTAGAATAATTTGTGGTACGCCCGCCAGAACTTGAAAGCGACCAATTAATGTAGTTTGTAGTAATCCAGTCTTGATTTGTGCCAAGCTCACGGGGAATTGTTCGCGTAACTTAGTTAAAATTGCTAGAGCTAGGCTTGCATTATCAAGTTGTTCGACACCCCTTAGGCTCGGGTATGGCAAGCTATATAAATTTTGTTCAGCATGATGGAAGCTCCAGCTCAATTGGTGTTTGGTATAATTAAAGTCGCGTCCAATTAGTTCTAAAGGAGCTTGAATTTGTTTCGCATAATCTAAAACGCTTTGTGGAATTTGCGGAGTACCAAAAAAAGCTGGTTTATTATGGCGATAGATATGAGCTTTTTGTAGACCAATTTCTTCAACAGTATTGCCAAGTAATTCGCAATGATCTAATGCGACTGTTGTAATAGCGGAAATAGTTGGTTCAAATAAATTAGTAGCATCCTGTGCACCGCCTATGCCAACTTCAACTATGGCTATATCAATCTTTTGTTGGGTAAAAATTATGTGTGCTGCCAGAGTAAATGTTTTAAACAATCCCAAATTTATATCTGAAGCAGTAATAATGCTTTGTAGTGCGTTACATAGATTGTGGTCATCGATTGGTTGGTTATTAATTGCAATGCGTTCATTGTAATCAAATACATGTGGAGAAGTAAACGTTCCAACATGATAACCAGAATTGGTTAAGATTGTGCTTAAATAAGCACAGCAAGAACCTTTCCCATTCGTGCCCGCGACCAAAATAATTGGGTAGTTTGGTTGTAATTCAAGTTTTTGAATAGTATCTTTTACATCACTTAAGCTTGCCGAAAAGTTATTACTTTTTAGTAAGTGTGAAATTAATTCTGCTTTAATTGTTGCCACTTAATTTGCCTCATTAATTCTTTATAGCTATTTTTGGGAATACTGTCAGAAAAAATTAACAAGCTTTGTTGTTTATTATTTTCTGTGAATTGAAAGATGATTAAATAATTCCCAATAGATTTCATTTTAAGAATATTCACCAATTTACTTTGTTGGTCTTGCCAAATAATTGCATTATTTAGATGTAAGAGTAGGTCGCATTTGTTTATTCTAGGTTGAAAGTATGTTCGACCATGGAAAATGACAAATCCAAACATACTGCAGAGTAAAAATAATTTGTAACCTAACTTTATATGGCTATATTGAAGAGCTAGTGTTACACTGATTAGCATTATTACACTTAAGCATCGTGCTATAAATGATGGTTTTAGCTCAAAACTAATTAAATCATTCGCCATTGGAATTGGTTAGTGAATTGTTTCAGCAATGGTTTCTTCTTGATTATTTTCACCAGTGTCTTCATCCGTTAGATCAATTAACGTTGGGGAAATTTCAACGTCAAACCACTCCCAAAACATTTTTAAGCTTAGCTCTGGTGGCCAAGTTGTTTCATCTTCGCTCCAAGAAGCTAATTCCATTTGGAATAAAGCTTCGTAGACTTCATCGACATAAGCAACACCGTCTTCAATTTCATTGACTTCAGGAATCATATATGAATTGCAATCAATCCGTATATCTGGTAAATCTAGTAGAGTATCAGTGCTAATCGCTAAATTATTGTTAATCCAATCTAAAAATGGTTTCTTAGGTTTTAACACGACTATTGAACGTTCAACTACATAAAACATTATTACTGCTTTCTGACAAATTAAGTCGAGAATTATAGCTGATTTTTCTTGGTAGGTTATATGAATTAGTTCTTAATATTATTTTGTATGCATTTAATTGGTGTTAAATTTAATTTTTTAGGGTTGTGATTAAATAAAGATCGATAAATCTGATTTATAATCTATTTGTTGATTTGGTTGCTATTACCACCTTTCAGCTAGTTTATTGAATACTGGATAAACTATTTATGATTTATATGTTCGCATTTTGACTGAGATATTTTGTAGTATAACTATGCGATTGGTTTGGAATTAAGTTTAAAATATTTTTATTAGATATAAGAAATATTGTATAATATCAAAAGTGGAACTTGATTTGATCTCCTGCTTGCGCAGTTCCATAAAAATTTGCAGCTAAACGGAGAATAGAGTAAATAGTTCTATTAAAATTTTTATTTTCTTCATTTTTCATTTCTGCAAATTCAATTGATCAAAATTTCGTGACTCCACTTCAAACTTAATTAATAATTTAATGATAGGGTACTTTCATGAAAAAGATTCTTTTGACTACGTTATGTGCTGGAATTATTGGTAGTGTTTTTGCAAATGAGACTATTACGATTGGTGCTTCATCGGTACCACATGCTGAAATGTTGCGTTTTATTCAGCCAACATTGGCTAAACAAGGTTACGATCTTAAAATAACTGAGTTTTCGGATTATATTACTCCAAATATTGCCGTTGCACAAAAACAATTAGATGCTAATTTTTTTCAAACGAAGCCATATTTTATACAATACAATAAGGACCATCATACAAATTTAGTCGATTTGGTAGATGTGCATCTTGAGCCAATGGGAGCTTATGCTGCTCCTAGCGAAGCTAAATTCATTAAAACTAAAAAAGCTAGTGATTTAATTGCTGGCACCAAAATTGCTGTTCCGAATGACCCAACTAACGAAGGTCGTGCACTAAGTATTTTGGAAGCCAATGGTGTATTAAAAGTTAAACCAGGAGTTAGCTTACCAACTAAGAAAGATGTTATCTCTAATCCATATAATGTCATAATTGTTGAATTAGACCCTGCGATGCTTCCACGAGCTTTAAATGGTAAACAAGTTGATGTTGCATTGATTAATTCTAATATCGCAATGCAGGCTGGGTTAAATCCAACTAAAAATGCGGTGTTGATTGAAAGTAAGAGTAGTCCATATGCTAATTTAGTTGCGATACGCCCAGAAGAAGTGAATTTACCTAAAATGAAAGCGTTGTCTAAAGCTTTAACGTCACCTGAAATGAAGAAGTTTATTCAACAGCAGTACCATGGTGCTGTGATCGCAGCATTCTAATTTTCCTCTATGCGGCATAATTTTTTCGTTCAGCGTCCAATTCTTGCAGCTACAATTTCATTATTTATCTGTTTATGTGGAATTGTGGCGCTGTTTCGATTACCTGTCAGTCAATTTCCAGAAATTTCTCCACCATCTATTTCAGTACGTGCTTCTTTTCCTGGTGCGAATGCTGAAACTTTAGCTAAAAATTTATATTGTTTATTATACATAATACGCGAGTCCTCACTTTATTTATGCTTGAATTAAATGTTTAAGCTGAGACATTCTCTCTTGATCTTTAACAATTTGGAAATTAAAAAATAACGCCATCGTATACGATAATATTTTACGATTAATTCTGCCTAGTAAACCATGAAAGCTGCGAGATTTAGTCTTGTTTATACTGAACATTTCCGTTAATTGACTAATTGTTGTTTCAATACGCTTGCGTACCGTTGTAATTAACTTAGCAAATTCATCAGAAATCTTACGTAACATATTCTTACGTAACATATTTTTACGGGTTGGCGTAAGTAGGTTTATATCATAGAACTGTTTCATATCATACTGTAGTTTACTGTTGATAAAACCTTTGTCAGCAATAATCGTAGTATGCTCAGGTATAGCAGTTCTGGTTAGTAACTCACTCTCATCAATATTTGCAGTGTCAATCGCATAGTCAATTGGAACTCCGTCTTCACTAGTAACCAGTATAATCTTAAACCCATAATATTGTTCATCTTTAGCAGCACAATATCCGAGTACAGTTTTATCATGAAACAGTGTACAGCGTTTATAACGTGCAAGATGGCAAATCGGCAATGGGAATCCATCTGCTAAATAGAGATTACAATCGTGAAACTGTTTAAGAATTTCAACTTGAATATAGCGCATGACAAGCCATAGATTGGTTGCATGCTTATTAAAGATTTTATAACTAACTAAGCTAATATTGGGAAAGTAATATTGTTAACAACTTTTTAAATACAGCCAAATTTTTTTGTTATCAGATAAACCAAGAAATTCACCTATGGTTACCATTGTGATTAACTCGCTATCTTGAAGTATAGCCGAGTATCCAACTTTTCGAACACCTTTGCAGCCAAACAAATTATGGTAAATATCATCAATGAGACAGAATACGTGTATGATATAATCATTAAGTGGCATGATAAACTCCTTTTAATAACTACAACATATTGTTTCAAGCTGTAATTTTAAAAGATTTCATGCCATCTTTTGTTTTTAATTTCCAAATTGTTAAAGAACTCATATTTATATGCTTGTTGAAGCATAAAAAAGTGAGGATTCGGGTATACATAATATACTTATATAGTTATAATCTCGTATCTTAGAATTATTGTTCAAATATTGCGGGTTACAAATTTGATCTATTTTTCAGATAGTTGATAGCAGAAGTAAAAAAGGAAAAAGTTATATATAGTATATTGCCATTATATGTTTTATAGTATAAATAATCTAATTCTATTCGATCCTTTAACGTTGTTATTAAATGACGCCTAATATGGTGTTTGCTAAGTTGTTGATAATAATGTAATTTAGCAATGTATCTATGGTATGCAGTATTAATTGGAATCGAGTTTAGTAGTTTTATTGCGGTTGCTGGAATATTTATTGAATATGCTGGTAGAATTTGAGTTGCCATTCTGATTTGTTCTATATAGTTGCTTTCGATTCCTAATTGAATAATAACGTGCCAATCAATGGTATGCTTTTTTTGAATTAAGTAGCAGTCACTGATCCAACGTATAGTAGGAAAAGTATTTGATAATAATCCGTGTGTAATTGAGTGAAAGAATGCATAATTCGGCGATAATACAGAGAGGTGTGGTTCTTGGTTAATTACTTGAATAGCATCACTTTTTTTATGTAGGTTCCATTGTGGAGCTTTGTGTAATATTCCCCAGTGTATATCAATGTCAATTTTATCAAATTTATAAGTAGCTGCATGTATTAAATTAAGCTTTTTATTGCGTTTATATGGAATTAGTAACTCATAAGTTTTATCTAAATGATCTAATAATGTATCCACGTATCTTGGATTGACCAGAACTGTAATGGTCTAATATTTCTGTAGACTATTAAAGCCAGTTTATTGCCCTAAT
>CAZZAV010000007.1:0-65171 GCA_964652705.1 uncultured Neisseria sp. | reverse complement strand
CAACCGCTTCATCTGGATTCACATCTTTACGTGGCTCTTTACCAAAGAATTCTTTAACTTTATCTTGAACCATCGGCATACGTGTTTGACCACCAACCAATATTACATCATCGATATCTGATGCAGATAAACCAGCATCTTTCAACGCAATGCGGCATGGCTCAATTGTTCCGTTAACCAAATCACCAACTAATGATTCAAATTTAGCACGAGTAATTTTCATCACCAAATGTTTAGGACCAGCTGCATCCATAGTCACATATGGCAAATTGATCTCTGTTTGTGCGCTTGAAGATAATTCAATTTTAGCTTTCTCAGCAGCTTCTTTCAAACGTTGTAAAGCCATTACATCTTTTTTAAGGTCAATACCTTGATCTTTTTGGAACTCAGCAACAATGTACTCAATCAAACGTTGATCAAAATCTTCACCACCAAGGAAAGTATCACCATTAGTTGCTAATACTTCAAATTGGCTTTCACCATCAACGTCAGCAATTTCAATAATTGACACGTCAAAAGTACCACCACCTAAATCATAAACAGCAATCTTACGATCTTTACCTTCTTTTTTCGCTAAACCAAAAGCTAAAGCAGCAGCTGTTGGCTCATTAATAATCCGTTTAACATCTAAACCAGCAATCCGACCAGCATCTTTAGTTGCTTGACGTTGGCTATCATTAAAATAAGCTGGTACAGTAATAACTGCTTCAGTAACTTCTTCACCTAAATAATCTTCAGCAGTTTTTTTCATTTTTTTCAAAATTTCAGCTGAAATTTGTGGTGGAGCTAATTCTTTATCATTAACTTTAATCCATGCATCACCATTTGAAGCTTTTACAATTTCAAAAGGCATCAAGCTAATATCTTTTTGCACTTCTTTTTCTTCAAATTTACGACCAATTAAACGTTTTGATGCATAAATTGTATTTTTTGGATTTGTAACCGCTTGACGCTTAGCTGGAGCACCAACTAAAGTTTCACCATCAGTATAAGCAATAATCGATGGAGTTGTACGCGCACCTTCCGCATTTTCAATTACTTTTGGTTGACCATTTTCAATCACTGATACACATGAGTTAGTTGTTCCTAAATCGATCCCGATAATTCTTCCCATAATTACTTCCTTTTAAAATTAGATTGTGCGGTGATTTTTTCACTGCTTTATTTGTTTCTTATTACATATTTAAGGCTAGATAGTTTTATTTCAAGCTTAATTTATAAATTTTTACTAATTATTTCGCAACAGTTACCATTGCAGCACGTAACACACGCCCATTAAGCATATAACCCTTTTGCATAACCGCAACGATAGTATTCGAATCTTGCTCATGCTCTTCAACCGTACTCATCGCCTGATGTAAATTTGCATCCAATTTTTCTTTAGCTTGCGGGTTAATTTCTTTAATTTGCTGTGCATCAAAAATTTTAATTAATTGTTGCAAAGTTAAATCCACACCCATTTTTAACATTTCAAAATTACCCGATTGATCTTTCAAGGCCATTTCTAAATAGTCGCGAACCGTAACAATTTCACGGGCAAAATTACTAATCGCATAGTCTCGAGCTTTTTTAACTTCTTCTTGTGAACGACGTTGTATATTTTGCATCTCTGCTAATGTGCGTAATTTATCATCTTTTAACTCAGCAACTTCTTGCTCAAGCTTTTCAAGTGGACTTAGCTCTTCAACAGCAACTTCCACTGTCTCATTTGGTGCTTCATTGACAACCTCAGCTTCATTTTGCACGACATTTTCTGTAGCTTGATTATTATTTTCCATAATTTTCTTCCCATAAAATAATGTTAATTTACTTGCATGTAAGGCAACTATGTAGTTTTTCAAGTTCTTGGCGATAAATTTAGACAAAATATAATTAATTAACGCATAAAACTTATTTTTCATGCTTCACAGGTTTAGGCTTAAAATATAACTAGAATGTGATCAATTATAAAAGGTTGCCAAAATTGACAACCTTTTATTTTCTCTTCAAATAATTTTGCACCACAAATACAGCCATGTAGTCAGTTTTTATCCAAATGTGTTATCTTATTACACTGCATAATAATGCGATGTAATAGAAGAATACTGATTAAAGCCAAACAATAGCCCAAGCTTAGCCCAGCTAAACAATCACCAAGAAAATGATAATCTAAAATAATCAAATTAATTGGCATCAAAATAAGTAATGTCAACCAAATAAATTTCAAGCGAGGCTGCGCATAACATAACCAGACGCAACAAAATGCCATATAAGTTGAATGTCCTGATGGGAAACTTCCCTGATTACCAAATCCATGCCACCAGTTAAAACCAAAAACTCCATCATGAATTAAAGACAGATTATTTGCAATCCAAGTTTTTGTCCAATAACGTCCAAAGAATATTTTCAAATACGTTTTAATTTGCATGGTTAGCTTGAGCATTAAATAAAAATATACCGAACACAATACACCGCTAGCTAAGCCACGCAACTTACCATCTGCAGAGATTCTCCAAGAGCGTAATAGTAATGCTCCAAGTACCAACACCGTCACTAGTGGCGGCAATCCTTCAGTAATATTACGTAAAATTAGCCATTGGTCAATTCCAATCTGATGTACCCATAAAGCCAACGGTCGATCGAGATATGATACAGCAATCAACGCCCCTAAACAGAGGGCTAAATTAATACAAATATGCCGTTTCAATTGATTAAATTTAATTAACATGCTTAACCACCACAAAACATTCCAAATGTTCAGCTAACTGATTTTTATGCGCATAATGCGGAATAACTCGATCAATTGTATTACCACAAAACGTGCTATACAAAGTAAATTGTTCAAGCTTCAATTGATATTGATTACTTTGCCAAGCGGCCTGTTTCATCGCCACATAATAAGCACCGCTCTCTGGTAAATTACTACCATCCTCAACATGCTCAAACTGCCCTTGCGTGTAAAACTCAAATGGCAGCCAACCAGTATGTAAATCATAGGTTTTTGTTAATGGATGAGCATTAATTTGTGCCGCCAAATTATATCCAACATCGTAAGTACGGCAGATGGTGAAATTAACCAGCAATGCTAAACCAAAAAAAGCGCTAATTGCCAAACTTGGAAAAACCAAACTACGTTCCAAATAAGTAAAGTTATGCGCTTTAAATTGCCAAATTAATAAAACCAGAGGAATTACAGCAAAGCAAATCAACCACGAAGAATTAAATAAGTAGATCGTTGCGCCAATATTCAAAAGCAAAATTAGGCAACTCAAGCCAAATTGCAATTGCGCAATACGTTTTAACTCAAATTTACGGTTCAAATAATTGGCACAAAAAATTGCGGCAAACGGCATAACGATATTGGTATAATGATCGAGCTGAAATTTAGTCGCGCTAAACATAATAAATGTCAACCAAAAGCTAGCAAATAAATAAACTAATTTGGCTTTATCAACGCTAGTGTTAATTTTAAAATAACGAATTCCACTATAACTAGCCACAATAAACACTAAGCTCCATGGCAAAAATGCCCATAAATAAGTATGTACAAAAAATAGCGGATTACCATGTGTATTCACAATTGGCCCACTGTTAAAAAAGCGCCCAAATTGACTGCCCCAAAAATACCAAGCTAAACCAGAAATATTATTATGCCCAAAAACCATCGTCGCTGGCTGAGCATCGAATTGTAAATATAAACAAATTAACTCTGGTAGAATAAAAATCAGACTTAAAGCATATGCCAATAGCCATTTAGGACTCAAAATACGCTTATATTCTTTGGTATAAATCCAAGTAAAAACCAATCCACTAAAAATCGTTACAACCACAAATAATCCTTTGGTCATCATGGCTAAGGCAGTAAATAAACTGCCTAATAGTAGCGGTTTCCAATTTGAATTACGATCATATAATAACCAATAGTAACAAGCTGGCATAATTTGCCCAAGTAAATAAGCTTCAGCTCGCACATCAAATGATCCAGATAACATTAAATGCACACTACTCAAATAAATTAATATGGCAATTAAAGCCACATCTGCATTATAAAGTAATTTAGCTAGACGGTACGTGTAATAGGCACCCAGCAAATGAAACAAATACCCTGGCAAAAAATAAGCAAAGGAATTAATTCCAAAGAGTTTAAACGAAACGGCACTAATCCAAAAAGGAAAATGTGGCTTATCTAACCACGGCTGTCCAAATGAAAATAAATCAACCCAATCTCCCGATACAGCCATATGTTTTGCAATATTCGCATACAACACAGGGTCGTCATTGCGCAGTAAAGGCTCAAAAACACCAAAACCATTAACGACTATGACCAGTAAAACCACACCCCAAATTAACTTCCGATTTATCAGCATCTAAATTATTCCATAATTAAAACAAAAATACGTGTACCAATGAATAAAGGCTTATTATATATTTCAAGTGCAACAAATAATTATCTTGCAGAACCAGAATTATAATCGGATGCAACTCTTCAATGCTAAATTTATTTAGCATGATTAACCTTTAGTAGAGATTAAAGACAATAATCCGCATTAAAAAGCAAAGTTAGACCCATATAAACCTAGCAACATAAGAGGTGATAATTAAACAAGGTATATTAAAACACAGCAACATAAAACAAAATACCCACGTAATTTAACTACGTGGATACTTCAATCATGCCTGCAATCAATTAAACATTAACTGCACATAAATATTATATTAAATTATGAATAAACCTCTCAAATTTAATTTTGAGAGGTTTGTCGTTTGTCTATTAAAGATTTTCGTTAGTTTCCATTAGTTCCATCAGAAAAGCTTGATTTAGGTAAAACATAATGGATAAAATTACTTGCATTATATATTCCATATTGAGATGTCAAATTAACTGGAGTTGTTAAATAGTTTTCAGATTCAACTTGACAAGAGTCAATGTTAATCAAATTATATGCAGCTAGTGATTGTTGAACACCTTTTAAATCTGTATAATAGTTTTGTTTAGATAACATCATTCTATAGCCATCAGCACCAACTTTACCAGAAGCATCTTGAGATACATCTCCCAATCCCATCATATTCATGTCTGTCGCAGCATAGTTATTATTTTTATTTAAACAGCTGTAATATCCACGCCCTTCTCTTGTCCATAAGTTTCCATTTTTAGAAACACCTTTAATGTAACTATTATTGTCTAATTGTGGAGCAAGTCGTGATTTAGTTTCATTTTTTAATGCAGCATCAGGTGTTTGGTTAAGAATATAATAATAATTATAATTAAAACCCGTTGTGTAAAGCTGTCCATCCATTCCATATGTCCAGTTCATGTATTGATTAATATCTCCAGTTGGATTAATATTTGTCATTTCTCCATACTGATTATAAACATTTGAGAACATATTTTCACCATTTTCAGATAATCCAGTTCCAGTAAATACCAATCCACTCCATGAATTATCTAACGTTCTAGAGATTTGATTTGTTGATGAATTATATGAAATACTATATCTAGTTGCAGTTCCTGAGCTTTGATTAAATTTCCACATTTTAGTTCCATCTATACTTATAAGTTGATCGATTGCGATTTCAGAAGAGCCAATTATACCAGATACCTCTCCAGATGAATGAGTTAAATTCATTAAATTAAAACTCATTCCCTCACTATCAATACCATTTAAACAAACTCTATTATAAAAAGGTTGGTCTACACAGTTTGATTTAACCACATATACCGTTGGGTTATTACCTAATTTTGAAAACTCAATTAAATTATAAGACATTTTAATGCTAAAGTTGGTTGACTCACTAATGTTTTCACCCCACATTGCCTCAAATTTGTATGCACATTTTTCACCTGCTTCAAATTTTCCGTGTCCAAAAATACTATTACATTGTTTAGTAACACCACTAATTTCACCATTATATGCAGTAGAATACTGCGTTGGATTAATAGGGCTACCATTATTTTCATAAGTAAATTCTGAATTATCGCTAATTGCGAAACTATTTGGATTTGTTACTACCATATACCAAACTTGATGTCCACCAACTTTATTCATGCTAAATGCACCATTCTGAATCACACCATCTTTATCTGTATAGTATTGATTAAAAGTTAATGGTTTCATTTCTGCACTAGGTGTTGGGCTTGGAGTTGGAGCTGGTGTATCATTACTTCCGCCACCACCTCCACCATTACATGCTGCTAATAAAAATAAGCTACTTAATCCGATTACTGTTTTTTTCATATTGATTTTTTTCATTGTTTTTGTTTTTCCTTAAAATTGGTTTCTGTTTCTGAATTATTTCTCGTTTAATTGCTTCAAGTTATCGCGGATATCAATCAGCAAGTAAATTACAAATGCAAATACTATTACGCCAGCCACGCCACCGACTAAACTAATTAACCCGCCGATAAATGAATACTTCATTGCAGTAACTCCAGCAATCAAAGCAATTAATAAACCGACAACAACTAAAATATTGATGATCATTTCACCAAATTGAACTACAAAATTTTTAAGCATTTTATTGTTCCTATAAAATATTTACTTTGATTTAATAAACCATAAAAAATACTTACATATCGCCGATTTGAGAATTGCTCGAACCTTGATTAGTAGATTGGTTAGTATTACTTGTAGTATTGCTTTTTGCTCTTTTGGGCTTTTTAGGCTTAGATTGAATACTAGGTTTACTCACAACTTGAGCTGTAGCAACGGAGGCTTCATTTGGCGCATCTACTGTTGAAGCGGCAGGAGCAACAGTAGCAACTGGTGCAGTACTTGCAGTAGTCGCATTAAAAATCTTACCCCAAAATAGAATAACCATCGCAGCGATAAAAATAAGTGCATATACCACATACATTAATACATTACTTTTCTTGGCAACCACAGCTGTATTGTTGGCATGATGTATATTTTGTGCGGATGGTGTTGTCATCTGCGGGCTACCATTAATTACCGTTTGTGGGCTATTTACTGGTGCTACAGTTTGTTGGCTATGAGCTTTACGTAACTTATCCTCTGCATCTTCGATAGTTTTAGTAATCGACACCTGAAATTCACCAAGAGCTTTAGTCCATTCTGGTGCAGTTGGTCTTGCTTGAGCTGGTTTTGCGAACGCTCGCACAAATAGTTTTCTTAGCGACTCTGGCATTAATCCCCATATAATTAATGGCGTTTTTGCTGGTTTCTCATATACTTTTTTAGCATAATACTCAGGATCAGTTTGATCAGCTTCTAAAACAAAGTTAAGTAACTTTACCTTACTCTCGGTATCAGTTGCTTTATCTTGCAAATCCTTTGGAGAAATCCCTAATGAAAATGGATGACATCCTTGATTAATCAAAATAAAAAATAACACCGCCAAAGCAAAAAATTCATGCTCAAAAGTTCGTGGTTGAGTCAGTAAATAATCTGAATCAATTTCAGGTGCCAAATAACCACCTGTTGAAACCTCCGTGATAAAGTTACCAAATTGATAACTATCAGTATCAATAAAGTAAGGTGCATAATTTTTCTCATCAATCATAATATTACATGGATTTATATCTGCAAAAATAATTCCCTTTTCATGCAGTGATGCCATTTTGGTTGCGATCTTTTCACAAAAAGCAACCATATTTTTCACCGATCCTAATACTGCGATTTGCTTAGGAGTACCTTTAGCAGCTATACGTTGTTTTTCTTTAGCCTGTAAATTACTTAAAAAGTTACCAACTTCAACACCATCAATTTTATTCATCAAGTAACCCACCAATTGCCGATTACTATCATAAATTAGTTCTTCTTTTTGTGGCCATGTAACATCTGGAATAGAAAAAGGAATCTTTACCATTTCCTTAATCTTATTTTCTTTTTTATGGTCAAGCATTTTTTCTTGATAAATACGGGCTACTTTATCAGACATATCATCAACTAAAATAATAAATGCTTCGCCACCTTTTACCAGTTGCTTCCCAAGTTTAATTTGTTTGCCATTACCTAACGTAACTTTATCCCCAGCCTTAATTTGTGCCATTTAACTTATTTCATCCACAGAAACATCATTTGCATTATCCCTAGCCAATATTGCAATACTGCAATCATCAAATACTAAACATTTTGGAACTAAGAAATCTACTGTAAATGATTCTATTAATTCTTTATTCATTTGACCACTAATGGAATGATTCATGATTTTATTAGCATTCATTGTAAAAACTTTAGTTTTATGTGCAAATAACACATGTGCTCCACCGTCAGATAACAGCATAAATCCGCTTATATCATCAGTTAATTGACCATATTGGATTCTTATATATTGGCTTAGTGGTTCACTAGTTGTCATAAAAGTCATATTTGGTGAATCACCATTTTGTGAATCTGATAGTAATAATAGTTCATTTTCTCGACTTATGCCAATAACACCATCACCAATATGGATAGCCATAAAAGTCTTATTTTGTTTATCAATCGCTACAACAAGCAAGGTAGAAGACAAGTCATCTAATTCATAACCTTTGTTAGTCGCATATTCTGTCAGCTGACTTATAATGTAGTTTTCAATTTTCTCAATAGCTAGAGTTTCGTCTTCAAATATTTCATTATAATTAACAACCAACCAATCACAAATTTTTTGTGTAATTAGCTCAGCACCTTCTTCAGAATGGGCATAAGATCCAGCGCCATCGGCCAAAGCAGCAATGCTAAATATTTCATTTTCTAAAATAAATGTTCGATCTTGACAAACTAATTCAGATTGTTGATGACTAATTCCTTGACCTACCGCACTATAAGTTTTCCACATACTTCTCTTTCAAATAACTTGGTTCACATCGGCAAACCAAGTTATTAACGTTATTAACAAATATCAAGTCCAGCTTCAGAAAGTGGCTCAGTTTTTACTGCATCACCTTTTTGACTCTTAGATTTTGCTTTCACAGATTTACCTAGCCAATCAAAGAATTTGGCAAAATCTGTTTCTGCAGTCATTTTAAAAGCACGATTAGCTGGATGCAATGATTTTAAATATGTTAAATCAGCATCATCGCCAATTGCAATATTAATTAGATTAAGTTTTTTATCTGTAATTAATTCATGCAATTGCATACGTGTAGCTTCAATATCAGATCTTTCTTGATTAATCATTGGGTTATCTTTTAAACCATTTTGCTCCAACAATGCATCTTCTAAAGCACTTGGTTGACCATCAGTCATTAGCACTAACCAAGGTTGATAATAATCATAACCTTCATTTTGATAATATGATTTCCGTGAAGCGCATAGCTCTAAACCTAAACGTAATGCTTTTCCAGTGAACGTTGCACCATTAGCCATTAATTCAGGCATATGATTAATATTGCATGCTGTCTCAAAATCAAGCACTACATTAGCATTATGATCAAATGCTATAACACATAATTCAGCTGATTTTGAAGCAACTGAATCGTTTTTTAAAGAGGTTAAAAAACCATTTAATGCTTGGTTAAGATTCCCCATTAAATTCACCATGCTACCGCTAACATCAGCAAGAACGACTACAGGTACTCGTATGGCATAATTAACTTCCTCACCAAAATCTAAATTTAACGTTTCTAAATTACTCATCAATATACTCCTTTAAAAGACAAGTTTTGTTTATGATTTATAATAGCAAGAATTTAATAATCAAGAAGAGGCTTGGCTATGTTTTTTCTTTTTATTTTTTTTAGTTTTCTTTTCAGCTGTTGATTTTGCTGGTGTTTCAGGAGAGACTGTAGCTTTCTCCTCGATTTGTTTTTTTATATCATCAGCTTGCTGTACTGCTTGTTGATATTCAAGATCTGCTAATGGTTCTATCTGCATTGCAATTCTTTTCATCCCTATCATCAACAGCAGCGTAATTAATAAAATAACTACTTTAAAATGTGAAATACTTTGCATTAGATTGTACCTCCCAATTTTGTCATCAATTCATTAATTTTCTTTTGACGGCTATAATTTGTCGGGTGCGTATCATTAAAAAATCTCGACCAGCTAAACCCTCGTCCTGAACTAGACCCGTGGCATTTATCTAGCTCTGGAAATAAATCAAACAAGCCTTGACCATATCCAATCTTCACTGCAAAGGCATCCGCCTTATACTCTTGCCCACGACCAGTTAGAGTTATTAATGGGTTAAAAAAGTATTTTGATACTAGCTCATCAACTTTTAAACAAATAACGCCAGGTATAAACACGATCCATAAAAATAGTGCAATCAATAGGAATGGCAAACTGATTATAAGACCAAAACAACCAGCACTACTACCAATGTCAGCACCTTGCTTAAGCATCCAATTTTGTAATTTTTTTGGAGAAATTTTTTCGAATATATATTTTATGCTCGATGCTAGCATATTAGTTCCGCTTTGAAATTGTAATAGCTCGGTATCTTTATTAACAAAATGTCCAATTTCATGAGCAACTACGGCTTTAAAAATATCATTTTCACGTGGACTACTACTAGTTAACCACCTAAGAGTTTTATTTGTAGGACGCAATACTTGTGTTGGTGTAATATGAAAATTAATGCCCTCACTGTCTTTCTCTTTTTCAAATGTGAATTTATGATAATCAGGAAGATCTATATCTAGTTTAGCTTTCGCACTATCTCTTATTTCATCTAAAACTTGAAACAATTTATTTTTTACAGGATCATTTCCTGAAATAATCTCATAATTTTGATAACCATCAAACAATTTAGATATTGCTTTCCAGATTCCAGTAATATAAATAAACATATTAATCACCATAAAGATTAATGTTCCTTGCAAGGCATAATACATAAAAGCATATTTACCACAAACAGCTCTCATAATAGCATGACCGCTCCAGCTAACAAAAGCTACATCTTCAGCATGGTAATTTATGACGTGAACAAAATTCAAGATCTCTAAAATCAAAATTTTAACTTGTGTTGTTTCAAAAAATAAACACATAACTAAAACATACAAAATAAATGAGGTAAATACCATATTTAACAGATATAACAAGGCTGAAATAAATTTCATTAAATCCCTTTCTAAGATTAAAAAATAACCATATAAAAAGATATTTACATGGCTATTTCTAAATTTAAATGTTATTGTTACTATTAATAGCTTGAATAGTGTTAATTAAACGATCATTTTCTTGTTTTTGATTGTAATTTGAAATCGATACAAAAGACCAAATAGTAGCTGGAATCCAACCAATTAATGTAATTTGTAAAATAAAGCACAAAATCCCCTGAACCCATTTACCCATAGTAAAAAAAGTTAGCCACGGAAAAAATAAAGCTAAAACATAACGCATATACAACCTTTTTTAAATTATTATTTATTTACTTTAGCAACACCAATTGTACCCAAAATGATCGCCAAAATATGCATAATCGTTGGTACAAATGGTATAAAGTTTAAAAATGGCACAAGATCAAAAATTAAAGCCAAAATTGGAAAAACCATTAACCAGGATTTACCAACTACTTTACCCCGCACAACACAAGCATAAACAAGTATCGCTAAACATGCAAAATGTAATATTTTTGGCAAAAATGCTATTAATCCACCAGAAGCTGCTGATCCAGTAGCTAATGCAGCACCAACTCCAGCAATCGCTCCTGCGGCACTAAAATATGGTAGAATGTATGTTGGTATCATTACCAGTATATAGATAACGATAAACCCAGCCGTTGTTCCTAAAATTTGCTTGATTTTGTTCATAAAAACTCTTTCTATTAATATGTCAATGTTTAATTTATTGACGGTTTAAAAAATTTAATACACTAAAACTCCGCATTTATAACCATATTAATTATGAATTGGCATAACTAATTTTTATTTATCCCCCTCTTACTATAGTTAACACAATTTCAAACCGCCTATTTTTAATACAATAATATATTGATATAAATTTATATTTATGCTATTTAATAGGTAATTTGCCTTAGTGGTAACTATATTACAAGTTAATTCGCAACCGCAGAAATCAATTGCACCAAGAAGCAAGTTCATGGGCTACGACCTCATTTGATAGGAATTAGTTATCATAGTGAATTACCTTTGGAGCTGATGCACTTTCTGGTTGTGTTGAGTGCTCACTGGTGTCTGCATAATTAACCAATTCCTCCATTACTTTGGTAGCTAAATCCTGTGATGCTTCACGTAAAATCAAGGGGTTATTAACTCTAAATGTCTCACCTGACTTTAAAATTGCCGTTTGAGAACCTATAGCATTTATATTAAATGCGGCTACACTAGCCTTGTCTTTTAGCCGTAACAATTTATAACTAACTGTAATTGATAATGTGCGTGTAGACGTGAAAGTATTCGTGTTGGGAACTTGGTAGGTATTATCAAAATTATCCGTAGCAATAATCTGACCAATTAAAATATAACTAAGTCCATCTACGATAAGCATGTTATGACTATCATGTTCTGATTCAGATGATAAATGTTCGTTAGCATCATATTGTTTACCTGGCTCTGAGGTATTAATTGTTGCTAAATTAAATCCTTTGGGTGCTTCAATTACTTTAAATTTACCACTTTTAGCTAGCGCACCACGAACACCAATATTATTGATGCCAACATTTGCAACACCAGGAGAGTAAGCTAAATTAGGAATAGCTATATTCGACACTGCAAAACTAAATTTAGTACACAGGGCTAAAATAGTACATAAACGAATTCGTTTCATATAATCCTTTCCGGTCTAAATCTGTTTAAACAAAACTCATCGGTTAAATTTACATTTAGTCTATTTCAATTGTTTTCTAAGGTAGAATTTTAGCATGAAAGCAAACTATTAGTGTGCAATACTAGCAGTGTATGGATATGTTGTATGTTATTGTATAGAATGTTGATATGAAAACATCAAAATCACTAAATGAAATTTTAGCTACTAATTTAAAACAAAAAAGATTAGAGTTAAATATAAGCCAAGAGAAACTCGCTGAATTACTTAATGTTCATCGAAATACGATTGCATTTATTGAAAGGCAAAAAAGAAGTATCAGTCTGGAGTTGCTTGAAAAACTAGCTAAGGTGCTCGATTGCCAAGCCTCAAGTTTAATTGAAGATAAAAGCAACACTGAGGAGCATGACTAATATAAAATATTACAGATAGTATTTTCTACATCATAGAAAAGGTATTAATAACACTTGGTGGTATTGCTTGAATGAAAGTTAAATTGGCGATATACAAGTAAGAAAAAAGTAGATGTGTAGCTTATGATAAAATAAATGTATTTCATTTCTTAGCCAAAAATTAACTTATTCAATAGGCTAATTATAAATTGAAATATCCACGTAATCTAACTACGTGGATATTTTTAACATTTATACTAAATTAGTATTGCTTATGTAAATTAGAACTATAATTAATCGTTAAGTGATGGTGCTGGAAAATAAACAGTTCCGCCCCAATTTGCTTGCAGATCAAAACCATTTTTATATAACTGATAAACACTAATTTCAGGATTTAATGAAATTTGCTCACCAAAAACACCTAAAGTTGCAGATGCACCGATGTCTACGCCACCGCCTTTAGCACCAATAAACTGACTAAGAGCTAGTTCATTTTTAAATACAAAAACAATATACATCGACTCATAACCAATCCCTGGACCAGTTCCGCTTCTAAGAGTATCCATATAAATTACCTGACGATTTTTGTTATCAAAGATCACACCCTTACCATACGCAGCAACATAAAGTAACACATTAAAATTTTTCACCTCAAAAACACCAAAAGCCACAGCAGATTCAAATTTCTGGCGCAAAGTAGGATCATTTGAATACATGGTTTCCAAACTTACTTTAGCCACATCTAAGTACTCGCCACGTGATTTGATCACATTAGGATTTAGTTGTGCTACAACGGCCTTATGAGCATCTAAAAATGCTGAATTCAGTAAGGCTTGCTGTAAATTATCTGCTTGCAAAGTCTTAAGATTATATGAAGACGGATTTATGCCAATCGAATAATATAAATAATATAAGCTAGATTCTAAAGGGGTTGGTGTCATTCTAGCAGGAAGAGGTAGTTGCAAATTCGAACTTAATAATGGATAATAGTTTAAATTATTATTTTGATAATTAATATCCAAAACAGGTAAACTCAATGACTTGCGTACTTGAATACCACTCCTAATCTGCCACTGACTAGAGGCATTCGATTCATCTAAATTAAATTCTGGTGCTCCATTATCTACTACTAATAAATCTTCATTGTCCAACTGCCTAACAAAAGTAGCAGAATCAACACTAAGACCATCTTTATTTGGGGATGCATAGCTCGGTAAGACTTTATTGGGATCCATGTTTTTACTATAACGATTACTCTCAAAACTACTACAACCCACTATAGCAACACTCAGCAAAGCCAACAAAATTTTAGAACTATTCACTACTACCCCTCTTTAATCTTTAATATAAACCACAATAATAGCAATATTATACCATTTTTAACTGATGTACTTTCACCATAAAATGTCTCAATTTTAGGACATTAGCGCATAAAGAATAAAGATATGCAGATTAGCTTTACCAGTTCCAAACTAGCCATAACTCAGAATATGGTAAAATCTAGGTTAATTTACACAAAGGACAAGACATGGCAATCCAGTGGTTTCCTGGGCATATGAATAAAGCCAAAAAGGCTATTCAAGAATTAAGTGAAGAAATTGATATCGTAATTGAATTACTCGATGCACGCGCACCATTTTCAAGCTGCAACCCATTGATTCAAAATATAATTCGTTTTAAGCGCACCATCCGCATTCTCAATAAGAGTGACCTTGCAGATCCAGAGGTTAGTAAAATTTGGTTAGACTATTTTAATCAACAAGAAAACACACTAGCAATTCTCGGTGATAAAGATAATAAAAAACAACGCGATAAAATTATCCGCCTATGCAAAGAATTAGCCCCAGCACGTGGCACCAGCTTTGAAAAACCATTACGGGTTATGATTACGGGAATTCCTAACGTTGGCAAATCAACGTTAATTAATCAAATAGTTGGAAAAAAATCTGCTAAAACAGGCGATGTTCCAGCGGTAACTAAAGCTAATCAACGACTTTATGTAAATGATACTTTCGTTATTTTTGATACGCCTGGTATGATGTGGCAAAAAATCCGCTATCCACAAATTGGCTATCATTTAGCAATTTGTAATAGCATTGGACGTAATGCTCTTGATGAAGAACTACTCGCCCTATACTTAATTGAACTCCTCCAAACTGGTAAATATCAAGCTGGATTTAGCGCCCGCTATAAATTAAAGCCTGAGCATTTAACTTTAAGTCCAGATAATCTACTAAATTTATTAGCAAATAAGCGTGGCTGCATGATGGCTGGTGGTAAAATTGACCGTCAAAAGATCAGTGAAATTGTAATTCAAGACTTCCGCAGTGGCAAAATGGGCGTAATTAGCCTTGAGACACCAGAACTTTGGGAACAATGGATTAGCGAATTTGTCGAAGCCGAGGAACAAGAAACCGCTCAAGAGGAAGCACAGCAGTCTACAACAACCAGCAACTAATAAAAATACAAACAATACAATTATAATTAAAAAACTAATATAACAGGTAGCAAGGTCACATAAATAAATCATTATTAAAGGAATAACTATGGAGCTTGGAAATTTTTGTATGAGCCTTGCGGTAAAAGACATCAAATCCTCACTTAAATTTTATGAAAAACTAGGATTTACATCCTCTGGTTTTGGTGATGAATCTCATAAGTGGATTGTTTTAAGAAATGGCACTACTAAAATCGGGCTATTCGAAGGTTTTTTTGAGAATAATATCTTAACCTTTAATCCAGGCTGGAATAGTGACGCGGAAAAACTCGATGCATATACCGATGTAAGAGAAATTCAAAAAGAATTAAAATCCCAAGGAGTAAACTTCATTACTGAAGTTGATGAAAATAGCAATGGTCCAGCTCACTGTATGCTCACCGACCCAGATGGAAATACAATTTTAATCGATCAACACGTTTAATTAGGAATCTTACAATATGGAAAAACCCATCATTTTAACCGGTGACCGCCCAACAGGACAGTTACACCTCGGACATTATCTTGGCTCATTAGAAAATCGTGTACGCTTACAAGACACACATCAACAATTCATCATGATTGCCGATATGCAAGCCTTAACTGATAACGCGGATAATCCTGAAAAAGTACGCTCGAATATTATTGAAGTTGCATTGGATTATTTGGCGGTTGGTTTAGATCCAAGCCAAAGCACTTTATTTATTCAATCGGCTATTCCTGAATTAAATGAATTAACCATGTTCTATTTAAATTTAGTGACAGTAGCTCGACTCCAACGCAATCCGACGGTTAAAAGTGAAATGCAGCAAAAAGGCTATGGCGCAGAAGTTCCGGCAGGATTCTTAATGTATCCAGTTAGCCAAGCCGCAGATATTACTGCATTTAAAGCCACCATCGTACCTGTAGGCGAAGATCAATTACCTGTAATTGAACAAACCAACGAAATTGTACGTAAATTTAATAATCTCTATGGCGATGTTTTAGTTGAAACTAAAGCCTTACTTTCGACACATACACGTTTAGCTGGTTTAGACGGTAAAGCTAAGATGAGCAAATCATTAGGGAATTGCATCTATTTGGGTGATGATGCTGATACGCTGAAAAAGAAAGTAATATCGATGTTTACCGATCCAGATCATATTCGTGTCGAAGATCCAGGCAAATTGGAAGGCAATATGGTGTTCACATATTTAGACATTTTTGCGACCGATAAAGCTGCCGTGGCTGAAATGAAAGCTCATTATCAACGTGGTGGACTTGGCGATATGAAAGTTAAGCGTTATTTACTCGAAGTATTAGAAGCACAATTCGCACCAATTCGTGAACGTCGTGCACACTTTGCCCAAGATAAAGCCGCAGTTATGGAAATACTACGCCAAGGTTCACTTAAGGCTCGCGCAGTTGCTGCACAAACGTTATCGGATGTACGCAAAGCAATTGGTGTAGAGTATTTCTAAGCCATCGTCTATGCCGTCTTATTAGCCTAGAACAAAATTTGTGATGAAACTAGCGCTCAAGTATAATAATGTAATAATTAACCAATTTAATAAGGATTACCTCATGCAACTTGATTTTACATTACCGATTACAACAGGCGGCGAATTTACTTTCAGCCAACTTAATAGGCCATTAGTTTTGTTTTTCTACCCACGCGATAATACGCCTGGTTGTACAATTGAAAATCAGGATTTTAGTCGTCTTTATCCTGAGTTTCTTGAAGCCGGATTTGAAGTCTTGGGTATCTCACGCGACAAACATGTTACCCATTGTAATTTCCAAAAAAAACATGAATTACAACACCAACTATTGGCGGATCCAGATGAAACGGTGTGCAATTTATTCAATGTAATGCGCGATAAAACCATGTATGGCAAGCCTGTGCGTGGAATTGAACGCAGTACTTTTGTTTTTGATAAAGATCGTAATTTACTCAAAGAATGGCGTAAATTAAAAGTTGATGATCATGCTCAAGAAGTTTTGGATTTCGTTAAATCACTATAACTTAGCGATCTTAATAAATTAACAATCAAATAGCTCCTGAAGTATCAGGAGCTATTTGATTTGAAATAAGTTAATAACATTATGGCATCACTTAAAAGTTACCCACCAACGATCAGACCACCATCCAAACGCATAGTTGGTTGACCCACGCCAACTGGTACAGATTGACCATCTTTACCGCACACACCAACACCACTATCCAATTCCAAATCATTACCGATCATACTAACGTGGCGTAAGCATTCTGGTCCACTACCAACCAAAGCACATCCTTTAACTGGATAACTCAGCTTACCATTTTCAATCACCCATGCCACCGAAGCGTTAAATACAAATTGACCTGAAGTAATATCAACTTGACCACCTTCAAAATTTTCTGCAAAAAGACCATATTCAACTGAGGCAATAATTTCCTCGGGAGCATAGTTTCCACCGAGCATGTAAGTATTAGTCATGCGTGGCATGGGATTGCTAGCGAATGATTCACGGCGACCATTCCCCGTTGATTGTGTATTCATCAAGCGTGCATTTAATTCATCATACAAGTACCCTTGAAGGATGCCATCTTCAATTAAGACCGTGCGCTGAGTTGTATTACCCTCATCATCTATATTCAATGAACCACGGCGATTGGCAATACAGCCCTCATCAATAACCGTAACGCCTTTACTCGCAACCTGCTGTCCAACTTTACCACTAAATGCTGAGCTACCTTTGCGATTAAAGTCACCTTCTAAACCATGACCAACCGCCTCATGTAAAATCACGCCAGCCCAGCCATTACCCAAAACTACTGGCATTTCACCACTAGGTGCAGCTTTGGCATCAAGTTTCAACATCGCTTGCTGATGAGCTTTGCTAATATAACTTGCAACCATTTCTGCGGAGAAATAACTCAAATCATAGCGTCCACCACCACCAGCACCAGCACGTTCCAATTTACCATCTTTGCTAACAATTACGCTGATACTTAGATGAATTAACGGACGAATATCGCTAAACTGACGCTCATCACTCCTCGCTAAATACATCTGATCATATTCTAAATTAATACTCGCAATAACGTTGCTCACATAACTATGGCTCCGCCCAACTTTATCAATATTTTGCAATAAACTAATTTTAGCTGCACTTTCCATCGAATACAATGGATTACTCAAGGTATGTAAATCCAATGCAGCACTATTAGTCTGACTATAAGCCTTAGCTCCACCAGACACATTTTCAATAAATAACTGATCAACTAAATTAGTGATTACCTGAGTATCAAGTGCATTAGCATAACTAAAAAAAGTCTTTTCGCCACATACAGCACGTACGCCAATTCCTTGGTTAATCGCAAAACTACCAGACTTAATAATTCCCTCATCCAGCACCCACGATTCACTTGCAGTATTTTGCAAATATAAATCCGCAAAATCAATTCCACGCTGCGATAACTTACTTAATTGACGGTTAAGAAAAGCTTCATCAAGCTGATTTGCGTATAATAAATTTTGACTAACTTGAGCATGCGACATAGTATTATTCCAAAATAAAAAAGCCACTTACAGACTCCAAGTAATTAATCAATATAATTACTTTAGGGTGCTGCAAATGGCCAGTGCAAAAATTTAAAAATTAATTTCCTGCTGGCGCTTGTTGCGATGCATCCCCAGCATTTTGAATCCGATCTAATTTATAACTAACTTTGTATTGACTACGTAATGAGCCAACATAAGCATTTAGGTTCATCATCGAGTACTGATCAGCCAACTGCGTAATTACTTTTTGATTTTGCTGATCTAAAGTTTTATCCACGGCTTGACCATTCACTTGATAAATCACATACGCACCGCTCGCATTAACTGCTCCAGTATATGATGGAAACTGTGCGGGAGCGGCAAAAATTTGACGAACAGCCATTGGATCAATATCTTTACTTTGACCAAGTAAAGATACGTTTTGCGGATTAGCAAAATTAAGTTTCAATTTACCTTGTTGCAATTGAGCTAAATCTTGCTGTCCTACACTTGCCGCCATTTGTTGTGCTTGTTGCGCTTTTAACGCATTAATAATTTCAGGTGTAACTTCACTAATTGGACGTTGTTTTGCTGCCTGATATTCTGTGGCACGAACTACTATGGAGCTACCATTACCTAAATCAATCACTTCACTATTATGATGTTTATTTAACACATCATCGGTGAAAATTGCTTGTTGCAATTTTGGATTGGAAAATAAACCCTGTGTCGCACCTTTAGCAACCCAATCACTCGTTTGCAAAGTTAAACCAGTTTTCTGCGCAGCTGGAGCCAAGCTATCTGGCTGATTATAGCTCACATCATTTAATTGATCAACTACACTTTGTAATTGTTGCTGAGCTTTTTGCTTCTGCACTTGTTCCTGTGCAGCTTGACGTAATGAAGCAACATCATTCCCTTTAATTTCATTCAGCTTAAGAATGTGGAAACCAAATTGGGTTTGCACCAAATCACTAATTTGACCTTTTTTCATGCTAAACGCAGCCGATTCAAAAGGTTTAGCCATCACACCTTTAGAGAAGAAACCTAAATCACCACCATTTGCAGCAGAGCCAGGATCTTGTGAGTATTGCTTAGCTAATTCGGCAAATTTTGCTGGATTTGCACGTACTTGAGTTAAAACTTGCTCTGCTTTTACTTTAACTTGGGCAGTCTGCTCAGCTGTCGCACCATTTGGCACAGTAAATAAAATATGTGAAACATCAACTTGTTCATTTGAACCGCTATTTGGATGATCTTGCAAATATTTATCAATTTCAGCATCACTAACTTTTAATGATGTTGCTAAACTATCTAAGGAAACTTGCAAATATTGTAATTTAACTTGATCAGGCAAAGTATATTTCACAATATTTTGTTTATAGTAAGCATTAATATCACTTTCGGTAACATTAATTTTACTATAAAACTGCTGAGTATCAACGACGTATTGCGAAACATTACGCTCACGACTTAATAAAGCAATAAATTTGTTTTGAAATGTCGTGGAGGCAAAATATGAAGTTTTAAAGAAATTAACAATTTGCTCAATCAAAATTTGTTGACTCACATTTTGTTCAAATTTAGCTGAAGTTGAGTAACTTTGTTTCAAGTAATCTTCGTATTTTTTAACGTCAAACTTACCGCTGGTTTGAAACATCGGAATAGCCATAATTGCCTGTTGTAATTGGGCAGTTGTTGCTGACATATGACTATCTTGTAATGCATTTATCAATAATTGACGATTAATTAAACCAAATAAAACCTGCATTTTATCTTGCGCTTGGCTTGGATTTTGACTCATCGCATTATCTACATCTTGGGTGTAAATCTTATTACTACCAACTTTGGCCACATAACCATCATCACTACCCATGTCAAGATAACCACTCACGCCCCACACTACGAAAGTCGCAGTAATTGCAATCAAAATTCCTTTAACTGTTTTCTGGTGACGTTCAACGACATTAAACATGTTAATCCCTTTATTTTAAAATTATAGATATCAAAGTATTAAATTAACCTAAATTATAATTAGGAGCTTCTTTAATAATCTGTACATCATGAACATGCGACTCTTTAATTCCAGCAGCAGATATCTCAACGAATTCTGCATTGCGATACATCTCATCAATGGTAGCACAACCTAAATAGCCCATTGAGGCACGTAAACCACCCATTAATTGATGCACCACAGCATTCAATGAACCTTTATGTGGCACACGACCCTCAATTCCCTCAGGAACTAATTTATCTTGACCTGCGTCTTTTTCTTGGAAATAACGATCAGCAGAGCCTTTACTCATTGCACCCAAAGATCCCATTCCACGATAAGATTTATAGCTGCGACCTTGGTATAACTCAATCTCACCTGGTGCTTCATCAGTTCCAGCCAATAAACTACCAAGCATCACACAAGAAGCTCCAGCTGCCATAGCTTTAGCTACATCACCAGAAAAACGAATTCCACCGTCCCCAATAACTGGCACACCGCTATCACGTAAATAATCAGCTACGTTCGCAATTGCTGATAATTGTGGAACCCCAACTCCAGCCACAATTCGTGTCGTACAAATTGAACCTGGGCCAATCCCAACTTTAACACAATCAGCACCAGCATCAACAAGTGATCCTGCTGCTGCTGCTGTAGCAATATTCCCACCAACTACTTCAATCTGTGGATAATTATTTTTAATCCAACGTACACGTTCAATCACGCCACGTGAATGACCATGAGCAGTATCAACGATAATGACATCAACACCTGAAGCCACTAATAACTCAACTCGTTCTTCGGTATCACCACCAGAACCAACCGCGGCACCAACGCGTAAACGACCGTATTCATCTTTATTGGCTAAAGGAAATGCCACGTTCTTAGTAATATCTTTAACTGTAACCAAACCACGTAATTCAAAATTATCGTTAACTACCAACACGCGCTCAATGCGATGTTGATGCATCAATTCTTTGGCCAACTCAATTGAATCGCCTTCTTTGATCGTAACCAATTTTTCCTGTGGCGTCATTACATTACGTACAGCTTGATCCAAGTTAGTTTCAAAACGCAAATCACGATTGGTAATAATCCCAACTAATTTACCATGTTCAATAACAGGCACTCCAGAAATACGACGTTTTTGTGTTAGTGTAACTAAATCACGCAGCGGTGTATCTGGTTTAGTTGTAATTGGATCCTTAACAATCCCTGACTCATGACGTTTAACTCCAGCCACACGGCTAGCTTGAAATTCTGGCGGCATATTTTTATGAATAATCCCAATTCCGCCCTCTTGCGCCATCGCAATTGCCATTCTAGCTTCAGTTACAGTATCCATAGCTGCTGAAACCAATGGTATATTTAAACTCAATTTACGGGTAAATTTTGTACTTAAGGAAACATCTTTCGGTAAAACTACCGAATGCGCAGGAACTAATAACACATCATCAAAAGCATAAGCTTTTTGTAAAACTTTTAACATCTTTATTTAAACTCCATCAATTTATTTAATATCTACTTGCTGAATAATATTTGTAAAATCCGTCACATCTTGGAATGAGCGATAAATTGAAGCAAAGCGAATATAGGCTACTTTATCCAATTTAGATAATTGTTCCATCACCATGTCACCAATTACGCGACTCATGATTTCACGTTCAGCATGCATTAAAACTTGCTGACGAATTCGTTCAATTGCCTCATCAACAAGATTTGCTGCGACAGGACGTTTATGTAACGCCTTCATAAAACTAATGCGGATTCTAGATTCATCGTACTCTTGGCGACTGCCATCAGTTTTTACTACCGTAGGGAGTTGCAATTCAATTTTTTCAAAAGTATTAAACCGTCGATCACAACTAGTACATTTACGACGGCGCTTGACCATCATTTTATCTTCACTTAGGCGGGTATCAATTACTTGCGTATCGTCATAATTACAAAATGGACATTTCATCCGAACTACACTTTCTTAATTTAGTCTTTGATTAGTGGGAAGCCTAAAGCTTCGCGGGATGCGTAATATTTCTCCGCAACCGATTTAGCTAAATTACGAATTCTACCAATATAAGTAGCCCGTTCAGTAACTGAAATGGCTCCGCGAGCATCCAGCATATTGAATGCATGTGCCGCATTTAAAATCATTTCATAACCTGGTAACACCAAATCAACCTCTAATAACCGTTTTGCTTCGCTCTCATAGTTATTAAAATTATTAAATAATAACTCCGCATTACTATGTTCAAAATTATATTTAGATTGTTCAACTTCATTTTGATGAAAAACATCACCATAAGTCACGTCGTTACCATCTAAGGTTCGAGCCCAAATTAAATCATAAACGCTGTCGACACCTTGCAAATACATTGCTAATCGCTCTAAACCATAGGTTATTTCACCTAAAACTGGTTTGCAATCTAAGCCACCAACTTGTTGAAAATAAGTAAATTGAGTGACTTCCATGCCATCCAACCAAACTTCCCAACCTAGGCCCCATGCACCTAGAGTTGGATTTTCCCAGTTATCTTCGACAAAGCGAATATCATGCGTCTCGGTATCAACACCTAAAACTCGCAAGGATTCAAGATATAACTCTTGAATATTGCTTGGCGATGGTTTAAGCACGACCTGAAATTGATAATAATGTTGCAAACGATTCGGACTCTCGCCATAACGGCCATCTTTTGGTCGACGCGAAGGCTGCACATAGGCGGCAAACCATGGCTCAGGCCCAAGGCTGCGCAAGAATGTTGCTGTATGTGAAGTTCCAGCACCCATTTCCTTGTCAAATGGCTGCAACACAACACAACCAGCATCAGCCCAGTAAGTCTGTAATTTTAGAATTATTTCCTGAAAAGTCAATAGATTAGCGTTTGCTGTCATGTACACTCATATCCTTAGCTAAATTTTTAATTACAATTAACCGGTTATTGTATCAGCTTAAGCTATCCAGCCGCAAAAATTCTATTCCGCCACAAGCGCCTTTATGCTAGAATAGCGCGAAAGAAAAACATATTACACCCAAAGTTGAAACTAAAAACTCAACTCAATTCGTGGTGTAAATTTTAGACAGACTATAAAAATGAGTATTATTAAAAATAAAAAAGCTTTCCACGACTATTCAATCGAAGAAACAATTGAAGCTGGAATTGTGCTTGAAGGCTGGGAAGTTAAGGCCATTCGTGAAGGTAAAGGGCAGCTCAAAGACAGTTATGTCAAAATCAAAGGTGATGAAGTTTGGTTGTTAGGGTTTACAGTAACTCCAATGATTTCTGCAAGCACTCACGTCAATCCAGACTCAGCACGCATTAAAAAACTTTTACTGAATCGTCGTGAAATTGACCGCTTAATTGGCAAAGTAGAACAAAAGGGTTATAGTCTAATCGCCATTGATCTACATTATAAACATGGTAGAGTTAAAGCCGAAATTGCATTGGCTAAAGGTAAAAAACTTCACGATAAGCGAGCAACTGAAAAAGAGCAAGACAGTAAAAGAGAAGTTGCCAAAGCAATCAAAGACTTTAAAAGAGCCTAAACGAACAATATTAAATTCGCCTTAGTATAACTTTGACAAAACCACCTAGTTTTTACTATAATATTTTACTGTATATACAAATTTAAAGGGTATTCAAGCATTATGACGATTGAAATAAAAAAGCAAGCTGAATCTAAAATGATTAAAAGCGTTGAAAGCTTCAAATTAACTTTAACTAAAATTCGCACTGGACGTGTTCATGCTGGGCTCTTAGATAACGTACAAATTGATTATTATGGTGCATTAATGCCAATTAATCAAGTAGCAACCGTTACTGCTAGTGATGCACGTACCTTAACCGTACAACCATTTGAGGCTAAAATGGGTGGGATTATTGAAAAAGCGATTCGTGATGCAGATTTAGGTCTAAATCCAGTGAGCAATGGAAGCACAGTTCGCGTACCAATGCCAGCTTTAACCGAAGAGCGTCGTAAAGAATTAATTAAAGTAGTCAAAGCTGAAGCTGAAGATGCCAAGGTAGCTGTGCGTAATATTCGCCGTGATGGCAATAGTGAATTAAAGGCTAAACTAAAAGACAAAGAAATTACTGAAGATGACGATAAACGTAGTCAAGATGAAATTCAAAAAATGACAGACAAATGCATTATTGAAATCGACAAAATGACAGCGGATAAGGAAAAAGAATTATTAACTGTTTAAAACACCTGCTTAATAGTCATCATTAAATAAAAATGCAATGCTTATAAAAGTATTGCATTTTGTATATCTTTAAATTAAATTTTAATAAGATATACAGCATTAAAATTAAACCATAGCAACGTATTAAATCTAGCTAGCTATTAACACTAAGGCATCTTCTTATGAATCAAGTTCCACAACACATCGCAATAATCATGGATGGCAATGGACGCTGGGCAAAAAAACGCTTCTTACCACGAGTGGCTGGTCATATTAAAGGTGTGTCTGCACTCAAAAAAATTGTTGATCATTGTGATAGTATTGGTGTAAAGCACCTCAGTGTTTTTGCCTTTGGTCGCGAAAACTGGAGTCGCCCACAAGGTGAAGTATCTTTTTTGATGCGTTTAATGATTAAGCGATTAGACAAAGAACTTGCTGAACTACATCAAAAAAATGCAGTAATTCGCTTTATTGGAGATCGCTCGCGCCTAAGCCAAGAATTCATCAATAGTATTAATCATGCAGAGCAAACCACCCAAACCAATAGCGGATTAAACTTTAATATTTGTGTAGATTATAGCGGTCAATACGACATAATTCAAGCAATTAATCGTTTTATCCAAGAAAACCCAGCGCAATCTATTACAGAAGAACATTTTGCTAATTACTTACTAACCGCAGGACAGCCTTCTCCAGAATTAGTAATTCGCACCAGCGGTGAGTCAAGAATTAGTAATTTTATGTTATGGCAGTTGGCTTATAGTGAACTTTACTTTAGCCAAGCTTTTTGGCCTGATTTCGCACCAACAGATTTAGATCATGCAATCGCATGGTATAACAATCGTGAACGCCGCTTTGGCAAAATATCAGCACAATTATAGGATTAGTCTATGCTTAAACACCGCATACCCACAGCATTATTTTTATTTGTACTCACTTGCGGCATTATTTTTTACGCACCGCCTCTAATATTTGCTTGTTCATGGTGGATTTTGTGTTTAATTGCCATTTATGAACTAGCTGTAATGTATAAGTTTAGCTCAATCCAAATAGCAGCATTGATGATTACAACAAGTTCTCTTGTAGTAGGCATAGCCTTCTCCAAATACGACTTGAGTCAATTAATCCGCATTATAAGTGTTGCAACTTGGTGCTTTGCGATTCCATTAACTTTAATATTTGTACCCAAAAAATTCTCCAAATTTATAATTTCCATTTTTGCCTTAGTTTTATTCATACCAGCTTACTACGCCGTAAATATTCTGCACACCTTTCTTGGTGCATGGCAGCTAATCAGCATCATGATGATTGCATGGGTTGCCGACACTGGCGCGTATTTTGTCGGAAAATCTTGTGGTAAACATAAACTAGCTCCTCAAATTAGTCCAGGTAAAAGCATAGAAGGTGCTGTAGGTGGTTTTATTTTAGTAGTAATCTATCTCTTAATCTTAAAATCATTAAATCTAGTAGATTATTTACCAAGCTATGGTACTGCGTTTAAGTTTGCATTTATACTGACAGCAATTAGCATCGTCGGTGATTTATTCGAGTCATGGCTCAAACGAGTTGCCAAAGTAAAAGATAGTGGTACCATTCTACCTGGACATGGTGGAATATTTGACCGAATTGACAGCTTAATTGCGGTGCTAGCCATTGCTTTTGCCATAATTAGAGGAATGATTTAATATGCAACAAATTGTAATCTTCGGTTCGACCGGTAGTATTGGTACATCTACTTTAGACGTATTACGATTACACCGTGATAAATATCAAATATTTGCATTGACAGGCCATAAAAATCTTGAATTACTGTTTAATCAATGCACTGAATTTAAACCACAATATGCATTAATTCAAGATATTCTACTAGCACAAGTTCTTACCAAACGTTTGCATGATCTAGGAATCAAAACGAAAGTCCTACATCAATCTAATGATTTAGCTTATTTAGCAGCACACCCACACGTTGATATTATAATGTCGGCAATCGTTGGTAGTGCAGGACTAATTCCAACTTACCAAGCAGCAAAACACGGCAAACGTATTTTATTAGCCAACAAAGAATCAATGGTTGCAGCTGGGAAATTAATTACGGATGCAGCTAAAGCCAATAACGCAAGCCTTATCCCAGTTGATAGCGAACATAATGCAATTTTTCAAGCATTGCCATTTGGTTATTCAAGCTTAGATCAAATTGGAGTAAATAAAATCATCCTAACTGCCTCGGGTGGACCATTTTTAAATACCTCATATGCAGAATTAAAGCAAGTAACTGCAGCTCAAGCAATCAAGCACCCTAACTGGAGTATGGGACAAAAAATATCTGTAGATAGCTCAACTTTGATGAATAAAGGGCTTGAAGTCATCGAAGCATTTTGGCTGTTTAATGCAAAATTGGAACAAATTGAAGTGGTTATTCACCCACAAAGCATTATTCATTCAATGGTTGAATACATTGATAGTTCAATAATTGCACAATTAGGAACCCCAGACATGAAAACTCCAATTGCATATGCTTTGGCTGCCCCAGATCGGATTATCTCAGGTAGTGCAAAATTAAATTTTGCTCAACTCAAAGCATTAACTTTTGCTGAACCTGACTATCATCGCTTTCCATGTCTAAAAATCGCTCTTGATGGTCTAAAATATGGTGGGAATGCATGTGCGGTTATCAACGCAGCCAACGAAGCTGCCGTAGAAAAATATTTAACTAATCAACATGGCTTCTATGACATACCTGCATTAATTAATCGAGCCCTAGATAAGTTTACTACACATTCAATTAATTCAATTGAAGAGATTATTGCGCTAGATTTAGAAGTAAAAGACTACTGTAAAATACATTAAATAAAAATAGCAACTTAGTAGGTTGCTATTTTTATTTACATTCATCACTATTAACCGTAGCATCACAAATAAAAACTTTGAATTGATTCGATGTAATTCGAGCACCGTTTGAAAGTGTTAATTCAGCGCCATCGTCGGCCAAAGCACGGTTAGTTGCATAAGTGGAAAATGAACGATCTGCTGTAAATAAAAATCCTTTATTACCCAACCAATAACCAGAATCATTTTTTAAATTAACTCGTGTAACCATTTGCCCAGTATGCTGATAAACTCCATCACATTTACCACCTGTACGTAATTGCTCAGCTGTATCACCATCAGCAACCTGTATCCAGCCATTATCAGTCTGCGATTCACCACCACTCAAGAAAAAACCTTGTAATGTAACTGGATGAGTAGAATTATTTACAAACACAAATTTACAATCTGCAAAAGCAATGCTCACCTTCAAAAAACCAAAGCCAAAAACCAAAGCCAAAATTAACTTACGAGACATAAACTTCCTTCATAATAAAGTTGTATATTTAATTCTAGATCAGGAATTTTATCAAAAAAGCCCGACATTCATTAAGATTATTTAATCAAGATGGTAAAAAATGCCCTCAAATTCTGGTATAATTACGCAGATTTTTAATCAAGACTAATAAGGAAACAATCATGATTAGCATTATTCTTTTAGGTGCACCTGGTGCTGGTAAAGGTACTCAAGCAACATTCATTAGTAAAAAATACAGTATTCCACAAATTTCAACCGGTGATATGCTTAGGGCTGCAATCAAGGCAGGAACAGAGCTTGGGTTAAAAGCTAAACAGGTAATGGATAATGGTCAATTAGTTTCCGACGAAATAGTAGTTGAACTGGTAAAAGAACGAATTAAGCAGCCAGACTGTCAAAATGGATACCTATTCGATGGCTTTCCACGAACCACCGCCCAAGCTGATGCACTGCAGGCTGCTGGTGTGCAAATTGATTACGTAGTTGAAATTAGCGTACCAGATTCAGTTATTATACAAAGATTATCAGGCCGCTGGGCACATTTAGATTCAGGTCGCACTTATCATAGCGTAAATAACCCGCCTAAAGTATCTGGAATAGATGACATTACTGGTGAAGCTTTAGTCCAACGTGATGATGATAAAGAAGAAACTATCAAAAAACGTCTTCAAGTATATCATGCACAAACAGCAGTTCTCTGCGACTACTACTCAAAAAATGATAGCATTAAGTTTATCACTGTTGATGGTACGCAAAGCGTTGATAAAGTAAGCAAAGACTTATTTACCTCATTAAATTAAATAAAAGCGCAACAGCGCTTTTATTTAATTTAATCACTAAATATCAGATATACAAAACTAAAATTGCATAGCATAATTTAGTTATCGACTAAAATAAATTACATAATTCTAAAAATATTTCATTCCAACCAAATTTAATTAAACAACCTCTAGGTCAAAACAAAGAATCATAAATTTATTAGAATTAAAGTAAAATTCACCTATTATCTTACAACCAATTTTCTTCTGGGCATTTAAAGACCTTAAATTTAATTCTGAAGCAAAAGAAATTCTTAACCTCGACTGATTTAATGTATTTTTAAGAAAATCAAATAATGACTCAATGATTTGTGGATAAATATCCTGACCACGATATTCTTTAGCAATACATGTCGGACCAGCAATGAAATAATCATATTCTGAAATAATTTTACCTTTATAAATAATTTTATTAAGTCGCTGCATCATCTGAGTTAGTAAAGGTGAAGATTTATTAAACTCTGGGGTACTCGCAATATGGTACCCACATAAGTTTATGCCGCTAAAACAAGCCATAATACAAATACTCTCATTCACAGCTTGAAGTTTATCCAAGCTAAATGCTCCAGATAAAAAACCATCCTTCAAATCACTCTCACTTAGAGATGTAACTACGTTCTTATTTTGAAGCTCAAAAATCTTCTGAAAGTCTTCTGGAGCTGCGGCTCTTCTAAAGGTTAAATTCTTACTATCAGACATAGATTTATAATCCCTGTAAGTGATCACAATATTATCTTATTATCAACTTGCACCTTGAAACTGAATCCGATATAAATTCGAATAAACCCCATTTTTAGCCAGTAGCTCGTCATGTTGACCAATTTCAGCAATCCTACCCTGCTCCATTACTACAATTTTATCTGCATGTTGAACTGTAGATAAACGATGTGCAATTACTAGAGTTGTACGATTAGTCATCAGCCTGTCCAAGGCCTCTTGAACTAATTTTTCTGACTGATTATCTAAAGCTGAAGTAGCCTCATCTAAAACCAAAATTGGTGCATTTTTAAGAATTGCACGTGCTATTGCTAAACGCTGCTTCTGTCCACCAGATAAACGCGTACCATTTTCACCAATTTGCGTATCAAAACCTTGTGGTAATTCAGCAATAAATTCGAATGCATTTGCTAGTTTTGCTGCTTGAAAAACTTCTTCTTTGGTAAATTGATTGTTACTACCATAAGAAATATTATTATAAATACTATCATTAAATAACACAACTTCTTGACTGACTAGGGCAATTTGATCACGCAAGCTTTTTAAACTAATTTCAGCCAATGATTCACCATCAAGACAAATTGAACCTTCTTCTGGACTATAAAAACGCGGGATTAAATTTGCCAAGGTAGTTTTACCACTACCTGAGCTGCCAACCAGCGCAACAGTTTCACCAGACTTAATTTCAAGATTAACTTGTGATAAAATATCTCTTTCTGAAGTTGGATAACGAAAAGTTAAATTCTCTATCTTAATGTTACCTTTAACCTTATCAATTTGTTTTGTGCCAGTATCGTGCTCTTCTTTTTCATCTAAAAATGCAAAAACTGACTCTGCAGAAGCTAAACCACGTTGTAATGACTGAGTAACATTGGTAATCCGCTTCATTGGCTGCATAATCATAATCATTGCAGTAATAAAAGAAATAAAATCACCAGCAGTAAAGCCATTTGCACGTGAACGCGTCGTAGCAAAATATAAAATACAAGACAAAGCAACTGAGACCAAAAACTGGCTAACTCCTGAATTTAAAGATGAGGTTGCTGATTGGCGAACATTATTATTTTTAATCAGAGCTACACTAGTTGCAAAACGCTCAGATTCATATTCAATTCCATCCAATAATTTTACGATCTTTTGCCCTTGCACAGCTTCAGTCACAACTTGCGTCATGGCACCGTATTGTTCTTGATTATTTTTATTTAATCTACGCAGACGCTTAGATAAAACCCGAACTAATACTAAAACAAATGGTAAAGTAAAAAAACAAAATAAGGTTAACTGCCAGTTAGTATAAAATAATAAACCTAATAAACCAATAATAGTTAAACCATCTTTTACGGTCACAGTAATGACATTAAAACCAGCATCAGTAATTTGCGTTACATCATAGACAATTCTCGAAATCATTCGCCCAGAATTATTATTATCAAAATACTCAACAGGCATCCGTAATAACTTACGAAACATTTCAATCCGCATTTTCTCCACTATAGTACCAGATAACCATGTCGAAGTTGTTTCATTAACATATGCAGCTGCAGCACGCACCATAAAAATCCCCATGACAGCCAATGGTGTTAGAATCATGGCTAGCTTATCTTGGTCAGTAAAGCCTTTATCGATTAATGGCTTCATTAAGCTCGCAAATGCAGGCTCAGTTGCAGCAGCAATCGCCATTGCAATCAAAGAAATAGCAAATTTACGCCAATATCCTGTCATATAAGTTTTAAAAATTCGTTGATATAAATTATATGATTCACCCAAATTTACTTTGGCCATACGATAATCCAATTCAGAAAAATAATATTAACTAAAAATTGATTATAACATAAAATAACGCTTATCTTTTATGGATTCAGCTGAACTAAAATGTGGCAAAAACAAATTAAACAACTAAAAAAGCAAGTTATCTTACCAAAAGCAAACGAGAGTAAATTAATAAAAACAATTGAAAACCCTCAGAGTGAGATTAATTTCAAAGATTACTGTGCTAGTCAACAAATTCAAGAATTTAAATCTGATCAAATAATCATACAAACCAAAGCTAAAATAAATAAATTAGCTACATCTGAAATCTTGATGTCAAAGCATATGAATGAATCTTTTACAATGTTTGATGAACAAAACTCCAAAGCTGAATACTTTCGCTTTGGACAACGGAATTTACCTAAAGAATTACGCAGTGGTAAATATAAAATCAACGCGGTACTTGATCTTCACAATTATACCAAAGCGCATGCTTTAAATATTTTGGAACGCTTTATCGAAAATGCAGGGCCAAGTACATGTCTCAAAATAATTCATGGTGTTGGTCTTAATTCAGAGCATAACATCCCAGTTTTACTTGGCATAGTACGCAAATACCTTGAACAGCATAGTAAGGTTTTAGCTTACAGCTATGGATTGCCACAACAAGGCGGTATGGGAATTACATTAATTAAAATTAGCTCCAATTAACCTACTCTCTCGCCTTATTTAATAAACTATGTCCATCATTAATCTCCAATTGATTAATTAGCAATTGACAAGATAAATTAATTAACGCTAAACCAATAAATGTCCAATGAAATGCCGCAGGAGCAAAATTCATACCTAACGCCTGGTTTACGTAATGTAATATGCCTGCTGCGACAATCACACCTAGTGAAACACCTAGCTGTTGCCAAGTTGCGGCGATACTAACTGCAGAACCATAATCATGATTTTCGACCTCAGCATAATATAAAATATTCATACTCATAAATTGTGCTGAGGCAAATACCCCATTAATAAACAAAGCAAAATAAAGCAACCAATTCAACTCAGTTACCATACCAAGCATTAATAACGCAGCACAACTTCCTAAATTAGCAAAAGTTAAAGTTCTTTTAAACCCATAACGATCTAACATTTTTCTTACAATGGTGCGTGATGAAAGTATACCCAATGACATATACACAAAATACATACCAGCTTGGAATGCGGATAAATGATAGGTTATTTCCAAAAAAATCGCCAAAATAAACGCCCGTCCACCCAATGCAGAACGAACGAGAATAGTTGAGAAAAAGCAAACTCTAAAGGTACGTAATTTAAATAATTTATAACAAACTACTGGAAATTGTGACTTACGTTCAATTAAAAAATAAATACCACCAAACACACAAGCAAATAAAAATAAAATACATTTGATGAAAAAACTAACTTCAGCTAAAAGTACAACATCTAAGTAAAAACAAATACAACTTAGGAATAAAGCCAAAAAAATAAAATTAACTAGGCTAAATTTATTTTGGATCTCACGATAATTTTCTACGAAGTTAAATGTCATAATAAAGACTAAAATACCAAATGGAATATTTACCCAAAATATATAACGCCATGAAAAATAGGTTACCAAATAACCACCCAAAATTGGTGCAAAAATTGGCCCAAGCATAACTGGAATTCCCATTATGGTGTAGGCTTTAACCATTTGTTGTTTACTGAAAATCTTTAGTAATAACAACCTACCCACAGGAACCATAAAAGCCCCGGCCAATCCTTGTAACAAACGACAAATAATTAACATGTTGACGGAACTGGTCAAACCACACTGTACTGACATTAATGTAAATAACACAATTGAAAAAAGTAGCGTATTGCGCGCACCAAAACGGTTCGCAATCCAACCACTGATTGGAATAAATATTGATAAACCAATTAAATAACTCGTGACAGCTAATTTCAAAGTAAAAACACTGGTTTGAAAGCTATGCGCCATTTGTGGAATCGCAACATTTAAAATATGTGCATCAATATTTTCCATCAATAACACGGATGAAATAATAAATAGACAGATAATTTGACGAGGCGTATAGTCAGCCAGTTTTAATTGCATTTGAATGTTCTAATCTTTAAACGAATAAGGCGAAGTGTAAATAAAAAAGGTAGGAATTAAGTTCCTACCAACATTTTAACGCATTGACATGATTAAGATAATTTTTTACGTAAATATAGGCGATGAATCAAATAGATTATTGCAAATAAAATTACTGATGAATACAACATCACAAAATCAAATAAACTATAATGCTCCCCTAAGCTAATGAATTGAGCAACCACAATAAATACAATTACTAACATTGAAATAATCTGCGCCCATGGGTAAAATTTAGCCTTATATTTTAAAATATCAACGCCACCAAGCTCAGGCAAAACATTACGTCTAAATTTATAATGACTTAATGCAATTCCAAACCAAGCAATGAACCCACATAATGATGAAATTTGAACAATTATACCAAAGAAAGTTCCATTGCCAATAATTGATGAAATAAATACTAAAGACCCTACCAAAGCAGTCGCCAGCAATGCAGGCATCGGAACTCCATGTTTATTCGCTTGTTTAAATATCTTGGGAGTTTGTCCATTTTGACCCATATACCATAGGATCCGACTAGAAGAATACATACTTGCATTAGCTGCTGAAATTAAAGCAATTAAGATAATAAAATTCATTGCATCTGCTGCATACATACCAGCAAACTTTTCAAAAATCAAGGTATACGGACTGGTGGTTACACTATTTTGCTGAGCTAATTGTGGATCGTTAAATGGTAATAGCAAACTAATAATACCAATCGACAAAACATAAAATAACGTTAGACGCCAAAAAACTAATCTAATTGATTTTGGTATGCTTTTTTCTGGATTCTTTGTTTCACCAGATGCAACACCAACTAATTCAGTTCCTTGAAATGAAAAACCAGCAAAAAGAAATACTGCAATAAATCCATACCAACCATTATGAAATGGTGCATCTGCGATATGCCAATTATGCGTACCAAACTGTGGCTGCTGAATAATTGTAAAGAAACCAAGAACAATAAAAACAATGATTACTCCAACCTTAATAAACGAAAGCCAGTATTCAATTTCACCATAAACTTTAACTGAAAACACATTCGCAATTAAAACCATAATAAAAAATGCCAACGAAAAATAGACTGGATTAACATGCGGAAACCAATAACTCATTACCAAGGCCGCAGCAGATAACTCAGCAGCAATCGTAATTGCCCAATTAATCCAATAATTATAACTCATCGCAAATCCGAAAGATGGCCCAACATATTGCGTAGAATAGTCACAAAAAGAACCAGAGCTAGGCTTGTACGTACTCATTTCACCAAGGCTTGTCATTAAAAAATAAACGATTACAGCCATTAGTGAATATGCAAACATTGCGCCACCAGGTCCGCCAATAAAAATTGAATATCCGCTAGCTAAAAAGATACCAGTGCCAATTGAACCACCAATGGCAATCATGTTGATGTGTCGTGATTCTAATTTTTTCTCTAATTGAGACATATATAATCCTTAAAATATTAGTGTAAATAGCCAAAATTACTTAAGCACCACTCGTAAAATGAATACGATTGCGCAAAAGCAAAATAATTCTTACAAAATAACTAGTTAATTTCGAGGATTATATAACTGAGGCATTTTACGAAATACAAACTGATCTAATTCCGTAAAAATGTAAAAAATAAATTGGGATAAATTTAATCGAGATGAATAAAACAACAAACCTAATTTAAATTTAAGTTTGTGCATTTTTAAAGACCAAGGCGCAGAGTTGCGTGATAAAGATAGAATATTGGATAGCATAATAAACCCTTAATAATTCCAAATTTGAGACATGAATACGCCTTTTAACGCTCCATATTTCCGTGATAAATTAACTAAATTCATGATAAATCTTTCTTGATTGGTTTCGATAAATACATTTCTATTGATATAATAAAACTATAAAAATAAAAGCAGATATTGACCCTAACATAACTAGGATAAATTTTAGCATATAACTCAAACATAGTCTAAGTATAATTAAGTAAAAGGAGTAGAATTAGTTACTTTGGCAACATAACACTCCAAAAACGTATGATTGCTGCAACAATTATCTATTTCAGATTATAAAAAATGATGGCGCTGAGCCATCATTTTAAATTACACCACGATAAATATTATCCTAATAAATTATGCCAGAAACCAGCTACTGTGGCAGTCATAAACCCAGCCATAATTGCAGCAAATAGAGCTTTAAATCCCATGCTAGCTAAATCAGATTGACGCCCAGGTGCTAAAGCTGAAAAAGCGCCTAATGAAATTCCAATTGATGAAAAGTTCGAGAAACTAGCTAATGCAAAAGTTGAAATAAACACCGAATTTGCCGATAATAATCCAGCTGTTTTCATTTGCCCAAGGCTCATGTAAGCTACAAATTCATTAATCGCAACTTTTTGCCCAAGTAAACTACCAACTTGCAAAGTCTCATTCCAACTTACGCCCATGAAGAAAGCAAAAAATCTAAAGATTAAACCAAAGATGAACTCGAGCGACAAGCCAGAAAAAGCTTTATTCGACATGATTTCGATCCATACGTTTAAATTAGTTAGATTACCAACCCACATTAACACACCATCAATAGCATGAACTAAAGGAATAACCGCCATCAAAGCCGCACAAATTGCTACCCCAATTTTTACTCCTGTAAATGCACCATGCATAATAGCTTCAATGGCACTACCTGATTGCATACCACCAACTTTAATATGTGATGTATCCATAATTTTATCGTACTCAGTTTCAGGGAAGAAAATCTTAGCAAAAACTACAGCAGAGCACGCATTCATAAAAGTAGCAGTTAACAATGATTGAGCAAAAATCATTTCTTGCGCACGATCCCCACCGCCTAAGAAGCTCAGATAAATTCCCAAGGTAGAGCCAGATAAGTTAGCCAAACCAGCAACTAGAGCACAAGCTAATTCTGAACGTGTCATTTTAGCCACATATGGGCCAATTACCATCGGTCCCTCAGATTGTCCAAGGAAAATATCAGCAATGACTACCAAGCTTTCAACACCTGAGAGCTTAATTGTCTTACGTAATAAAAAAGCTAAAAACACAATTACACGCTGCATAATTCCAAAAAAATACAATAATGAAATTACCGAACCAAAAAAAACGATTGTCGGTACAACCACTAAAGCAAAAATAAATCCATTTTTAGATTTATCAACAAGACTACCAAAAACAAAACCAGCACCTTCATTGGCATAATCCATAAAGTTAAGTAAGCCACTTGACAAACCATGTAAAACATAATTAACAACTGGAACATAACGAATTAATAAAAATACCACATTCTGCATAATAAATGCAGTTAAGATTAGCTTCCAATTAATCGCCTTCTTTTTCTCTGACATCAAAAAAGCAATTCCAATTAAAAAGAAAAACCCAATAAAACTTTGAACTACTAACATATAAATACCCCAAAATCCATGAACAAGAATACGATTTTAACCAAAAAACGTAGCATAGCAACCATTAATTTGTGATTTTCTGCATAATGCAGGCAAAAAAACCATCAGTATCATGAGTAACTGGACCAAGCTCTAAATAACATTGGTCTTTAAGCACCAGATCAATGTTTTTAAGCACCTGATTAACTTCTATTATTTTAAACTCAGGATGCTTAGTCAAAAAACCTTCAATAATATTTTGATTTTCTGCTCGTAAAATACTGCATGTAGCATAAACTAACATTCCACCTGGTTTTACAAGATTGCTAGCTGCAGCCAAAATCTCTGCTTGTTTAACATTAATTTCAGTTAACCCAGATTCGCTTTGACGAAACTTCAAATCTGGATTACGGCGTAAAGTTCCCAAACCAAGACATGGAGCATCGACAAACACTTTATCCGCCTTACCAGCTAAGCGTTTTACTTTTGAATCATTCTCACTAGCAATTAATTGCGGGTAAACATTAGATAAACCTGAACGAGCAAGGCGAGGCGTTAAATTACCTAGGCGACGCTCATTAACATCAAAGGCATAAATTCGACCTGTGTTTTTCATTAACATACCAAAAAGTAACGTTTTACCACCGCTGCCGGCACAAAAATCAACAATCATTTCACCACGCTTAGGATCTAATAATAGCCCAGCTAATTGGCTTGCCTCATCTTGAACTTCAACTTTTCCATTCAAAAATACTTCATTTTTAATTAATGCCGCCTTATCGTTTAATTTAACACCATACGGAGACAATAAAGTTGGTTTAACTTTAATACCTTGTTGAGCAAAAACTTCTAAAACCTCATTCCTACTGGCTTTAACTGTATTAACCCTTAAAGTCAATGGTGCTTGCTTTACCATAGCTTTTGCCAAATTATTAATTTCATGAGAAGTCATGTTTAAAGATAATTGTTGAATCACCCACTCTGGTAACTCAATAACTTCCACATCTAATTCAGGAAGCTTATCTAATTCACCTAAATTAATTGTACGTAACTCACGGATTTCATGACGACCAACTCCAAGTAATTTTACCCATGTATAGCCAATTAAAGTAAATGAGTTTTTAACTGAAACAACTTTAGTTAATTTAATATAATGACGTAAAATCGTATAAATAGTCTCTGCGATTACATTACGATCTTTCATGCCTAACTTACGATTTTCGCGAAAAAATTTGGATAACAAGGCATCCGCAGGATGCTCAAATTCAACTACCTGTGCTAATAATTTGGCACAAGAACGAACAATACTATCATTCACGTTTTGCATTAACTTCCTCTTCATTTTTATTAATTAATTTATTTAATACTATCTCTGGAACATATTTGGCAACAATATTTTGCCAACCGTTAGTTCCCACAAAACCTTTAACCAAGCTTGACGATACTTCGGCATAATCACGTGGTGGAATAAGAAATATTGTATCAATCGTAGAGCAAACATCCGAATTAACATAACGCAATGTCTTCTCGAATTCATAATCTTGGCTATTTCTAATCCCACGAACAATAAAGCTGGCTTGCTGATTCAATGCGTAATTCACTAAAAACTCGCCACTAAATTGATCAATTTTAATATTCTTATGATTGGCTAATGTTTTCTCCAATAAGCTCATGCGTTCAACTAAGGAAAATGTATAACTCTTTCCTGGATTATCACCTACGGCAACTATTAATTCATCAAAAATTGCAGCAGCTTTGTCAATTACCCACAAGTGACCATTAGTAATTGGATCAAAACTTCCTGCATAAATGGCTTTAGTCATTTCTTGAGTTCCTAGAGAATCGATTACATTATTGTATGATACAATCCACAGTTTAATTGATAAATTTAACGCAAATCTCACAGCAAAGACCACTTAATATGGTAAACTATTGCTTGTTAAATTTAACCTTATGCTTATTTACTCAATAAAGGATGATCAAATGGAACACACTTTACCACAATTACCATATGCGCTTGATGCTCTAGCACCACATATTTCAAAAGAAACTTTAGAGTACCATTATGGTAAACATCATCAAACTTATGTAACTAATTTAAATAACTTGGTCAAAGATAGCGAATTTGCCAACGCAACTCTTGAAGAAATCATCAAAAAATCTAGTGGTGGAATCTTCAATAATGCAGCTCAAGTTTGGAATCACTCATTCTACTGGAACTGCCTATCACCACAGGGTGGTGGCGAGCCAACAGGGGCATTAAAAACAGCAATTGAAGCTAAATTTGGCTCATTCGAAGAGTTCAAAAAACAGTTCACAGCAACGTGCGTTGGAACATTTGGTTCTGGATGGGGATGGTTGGTAAAAACACCAAGTGGAGAATTAGACCTAGTTTCTACTTCAAATGCAGCAACTCCGTTAACATCAGCAAATAAAGCTTTACTAACTTGTGATGTTTGGGAACATGCTTACTATATCGATTACCGTAATAGCCGTCCTAATTACATGGCAGCATTTTGGAATTTAGTAAATTGGGATTTTGTTAGCAAAAATTTTGCTTAAGCCCAAGACAAATAAATAAAAGCTTCGTATATACGAAGCTTTTATAATTGGCGATGTTCTAAAGTTGGTAGCTTAGCTCGCACTTCCATTAATCGTGATGACAACAGGTCCGCGTAAATTATTTGCTCTCCATCACCACAAGATACAATAAGCTCTCCCCACGGATCACAAACTAAACTATGCCCATAAGTACGTCGTCCAGATTCATGCAAACCACCTTGATTTACACCAACAAAATAACACTGATTTTCCACTGCTCGTGCGCGCAATAACAACTCCCAGTGAGCTAAGCCAGTATGATATGTAAAGGCTGCAGGCAGTAATACCACATCAACTATACCTAACGCTCGGAAAAACTCCGGAAACCGCAAATCATAACAAATTGACAGACCAATTTTAAAACCAGCAATATCACAACATACTAACTGATTTCCAGCAACAAAATCGATACCTTCGTCGTAAACATTAACTCCATCGTTAAACTTAAACAAATGAATCTTATTATACGAACACAACAACTCTCCATTCGGATCATACATTATACTCGTGTTATAAAATCGTGTCGCATCTTCAGATTTTAATGGAATACTACCAGCCAGTAAATAAATTTGATTTTCTGCGGCAATTCGCGCCAAATTTGACTGAATAACTCCATAACCAAGCTCTTCAGCTATCTTAAAACGATCTAAACTATGTGCATCTAAGATTTGAATAAAAAACTCAGGAAGAATAACTAGCTGCGCAGAATTTAATGCGGCTTCTTTAATTAGCAGCTCTGCAACTTGTAGATTTATTTGCCAGTTTTTTACTGATACCATCTGTATAGCTGCAATCTTTAAAACTTTATCTGACATCTGATTAATCTTCCGAAGTTAAGTGTAGATTTTTAAATAATTGATCAGACATATCTACTTTTTTTACAGTCGGCTTATTTAAATTACCTGTTATATGATAACCAACAGTAAACAAATCATTTTGTACGTCACCTGAAAGTAACTCGCCTACATACACAGCCAAACCGACTAAAGGATTTAAAGTTGCTACACCTGCGGTTAATGCTACTGCAAAACCAAGTTTTGGCGTTATTGCAATTTCAGCATCCATCTTATGATTAGCAAAATTAACTTTTCCTGCACTATTTACTGTTGCCAAAGGTCCAGACATATAAATATGTTTTAATAAAACTTGCGAAGTTAATATATCAATATTTAAATCCAAGGAATTAAAGAAAAATCCTTTTTTAAAAATACTATTAATATCTCCACTACCAAATTCAAATAAACCTTGTAGATTAATAATGCTAAACAAACCACCGAGAAATCCAGGGTCAACTTTAAGCAATTTTCCTGAATGCATATTTGCTTTAATCGTACCTACGGTTTGCAAGATATTAAAGTCTTGAAATGCCCCATTCCATTGTAATTCTGCATTAAGAGTGCCATGTCCATCACTAATAACACGACCAAAATCAAGGCTATAAAGCGCATTACCAAGATTTTTAACTTTTGCTGTTGCCGAAAAATCTACGTAAGACAAATCTCTACCGCATCCAAAACAATAATTTGTACCACTAAAGCTAATATCCGCATCTGGATTACTCAGTACACCGCTTTCCATATACAGATCAACACCTTCCTGATGCAAGACGGTGCTAACTTTACCCAAGTTGTGATTTTGAAAATAAAGATTATTGACATTAACACTAATATCTGGCAATTGAATTCGATTAACTGACTCGGAACCATTTACAAAATTAATTTGTGTAGAACTCTCAACCGCTGAATGCTTTAAACGTTTATAAATCATAAACTTATCGACTTTGAGCTGCACCTTAGACTCATTGTAATTAAAATCACCGAATCCACTTACAATTGGAGTATATAAATTAAAATACATCTGTTTGCTATCAACAATCATATTCACAACACCAGACTCAAGGCTCATCTTACCTAGCTCCAAATTACTGGTTTGCACGTAAATTTGTAATGGAAACACATTACGCTGAAAATGCTGAATTGATAGATCACCATCTAATAAGGATTTTGTATGTAATTTAGTATAACTTTCCGCAATTTTAGTTTGTTTAATTGTTTTAGTAATTTTAGTAACTAGCGCGATCCAATCTTGTATATTAACTACCGGCAAATTAACATTGATGCCGATAATAGTATTTGGGTCAACCTTAGTTAAATAACTAGTTCCACTTCCGATTGCAATCTGACCATTAGTTGCCGCTGATTTAGAAGAAATAAACTGTTGACCTTTTAATAAATCTGCATATGACCAGCGAATAATAACACCACTGTTATTCATCGCTGGTTGTAAATTTAAATTCATCGTTCGAGATTCGTCTACTAATTTAGACAACGGACTTGGCGCATCAAAGGTTACGCCACGCAACTGACTAGTCGCATCTAAGTTTTCAATACCATGTTTACCACTTTGAAAACTAATAATCGTCTCTGAACGCCCACTTACTATTGATTCAAAAGGAGGCAAATAAAATTTAGTCAATGCTTGATAATCTAAATTTGGAATAGCAACCTTAAACCACATTTTGCCATTTTTACTGACTCCAGCAGTTAAATGAGCTTGTGAATTAAATGCATTAGCAACCAAATTTTTAATATCAACACCATGCTGTGAAAATCCAAGATCTCCATTTACTTCGCTTAACAACGGTATAGGTAAATCAAATCTCACACGATTGTTATCAAAATGATAAACACCTTTAACTTCAGTATGTTTTGGATCTCTAAATGGAACTTTTAAATAAATTTTTACATTACCATTACCCTCAGCAACTATTCTCTCTGGCAATTTTCCGATTATTTCATTAACTGGCGTATGCTTTAAATAATCCATAAAATTAGCTGTACTTCCGTGAGCTTTACCATCTGCAGTTAGATAAACACCATTTGGATCAGAAAAATCTGGAATAACTACGACAGTTGGGTCCAACTGATTACGTTGTAATATACCAGAGGTTGTCTTAACTGTAATGTTCGTGTTTTTCAAAATAAACTGCCCACGAATGTTTTCAATTGGGGGCCAATCTTTCACATATTGAACTTTAGCATTATCCAAATCAGCGGTAATATAAAATAATCCGTTACCATCACGAAATGGAAAATTACTTAATGGACCTTTTAACAACATATTTGCATTAGCTGCATGCCCACCTGCCAACCCCATGTTCAACCATTTATGTACGCTCATAGGAATTGCTTTTGGTAAGTAATCGCCAATTTTACTAATCAAAGCACGCTCTAAATGTGCATGCATAGTTAAATAACTTGGGCTAATTAGTTTGGCTGGATCATTAGTGTAAACACCATCAACCCACCCCTTAAAATCCTTAGTCTCTAAATCCGTATGATGTAGGTTAACTGTTAAAATTTTATTACTCGATATATTCCAATCAATCTGACTTTGCAATGACTTAAACTCATATGGAATCAGAAAAATTCGATCATAATTTAAGACACTATTTTCTAAGGTTAAATTTAATTTACCCATATTTTTACCTAAGTCAAGATTACCACTAACATGACTAAGGCTTGGATAATCAGGGCGAGTAGATTTAATAGAGATATCATCAAACTCAGCGGCTAATTGGTAATTACTAGGGGCAATAAATTCACCATTCCAAGTATACTTAATTTGTTTAATAATCCCATCAACACTTAAACCATTAGTCGCTTTAAATAAACTCAGCAAATTATTTAATGCAACCAAATTAGTATTCGATAATTGCAATTCACCATTCTTATTAATGACATATTTTCCACTAGCCGTAGCATTATCAAATAACGCGCCAGCACTGGTACGCACTACCAAATTTTTAGCCGCAATCGTATAATAACGATGATTAACAAGATCAATGTTCAATGTTCCACCAAGTTTTGGTACATCAACTAAGCTAGCGTCTGACATAGCTACTTTAAAATTATTAATATCAAAATTTGCCGCTAATTTCTGTAAACGCCCTTTTTCCATGCTCGCTTCTAGAGCCGTGGTACCATCAAAACCTTGATCTGAATCAGTACTAGGTAAATAATTTTGTAATTTTTCTGCAAAAGTATTTTTATAATTCAAGGTACGGACTTTAACTAATGCTTGGTCCCAATGTTTCCAATCTTCAAATTTACCACCCTCCCACTTTATATCTGCTTCAAGAAAATTCTTATCATTTTTACCATAAATATCAACATATAGGCGATGTTTATTCCATAGCTTACGCTCTAAACCGACACGGATATTACGCAAATTAATTACGGGTAAAGAGTTTTTTAAATCATGATAACTAAAATTCACGTGATCTAAAATAATCTCATGCTGCAAAAGCAACCATTTTTCAATATCAATCGGGAAATTTTTAGTATTAGCTAATGTTTCATCGTCTGGATCGTAAATATTTATTCCATTTAGAATCAAATTTCCCTTGCTGTCTTGCTCCAATTTTATATTGGCACCATCAAGACCAATTTTGCTAAATATAGGACGAAAATTCCAGAGACTCGAATAAGAAAAAACAAAATCTAAATTATTAATTTGTAATTTTTGTTGTGGCTGTTGAGGATTTATTAATGAGGTATTTTTAATAATTATTTCAGGTAGGTAGCTATTATTCAATTTTGTTTGAATTGAACCTACATTTAATTTATAGCTCGTATACTTAAGTACTGCGACTTCAATCCTGTGACGATAAGAGTCTAAATTAATAAAAAGATATCCAGTTATTAAAACAGAAAGAATTACAAATAAAAGATAAAACAACCCAAGATAAGCTACTATTTTAACTAACAGTTGACGGAAAGAAAGTTGTTTCAAATTAATGGGCATTCTGCTTCGCTCTCAAATACTTGCAATTGATAAATAATTTTAGTTAGTTAAAATACGTATGTTAAAATATACTATTATCAAAATTATTCAACAATAGAATCGCATATTATAACACTAAGCATTGAGACTAAAATCCAATTTACACAAATTTACTTACAATTAGAACAAGGATCACGTAAATAACATGGAAAAAATCATATCATCTATTTTTAAAGCCTATGATATCCGTGGAATTGTAGCAACACAGCTCACTCCACAAACGACTGAATTAATCGGACAAGTGCTCGGATCAATTGCTATAGAAAATCAAGTTAAAGGTCTAGTGGTTGGGTACGATGGACGCCTAACTAGTCCAATGTTAGCAAATAGCTTAATCAAAGGTATCTTAAGCACTGGTTGCAATGTTTTTGAAATCGGTGAAGTCACAACTCCAATGGTTTATTTTGCAAACTATGAACTTAAAACTTATTCGGGTGTCATGATTACTGGTAGTCATAATCCACCAGAATATAATGGTCTAAAAATGGTGATGGCAGGTGAAACTTTATCTGGTGAAAAAATCCAACAAATTTATCAACGTATTTTAGATAAACAAGTTGTGACTGGGAATGGAACTCGATATCGTGAAGATATTCTTGAAGCTTATTTGAATAAAATAACTTCTGATGTAAAGTTAGATCGGCGCATGTCTATCGTGGTTGATGCGGGCAATGGAGTTGCTGGTAAAATAGCACCACAACTATATCGTCGTATGGGATGTAAAGTATTAGGATTGTTCTGTGATGTTGATGGAACATTCCCCAATCATCACCCAGACCCGTCTAAACCAGAAAATTTAGATGATTTAATTCACGCACTAAAAACCACAGAAACTGAAATTGGTTTAGCATTTGATGGTGATGGAGATCGTCTAGGAGTGGTAACTAAAGATGGAAGCATAATTTACCCAGATCGTCAAATGATGTTATATGCTGCAGATATTCTCAACAAAAACCCCAATGGTAAAATAATTTATGACGTAAAATCTTCACGCCTCCTAGCAGAATGGATTAAAGAAAATCATGGTGAGCCGATCATGTGTCGCACAGGACATTCATTTGTCAAAGCTAAAATTAAAGAAACTGGAGCACTTTTGGCTGGAGAAATGTCTGGACATTTATTTTTTAATGATCGCTGGAACGGTAGCGACGATGGAGTCTACGCTGGTGCGCGCTTATTGGAGATTTTGTCACAAGTTGAAAATCCATCAGAATTATTAAATGCACTACCGAATGCAATTTCCACTCCTGAATTAAATATTGCAGTAGAATTTGAAGGCGAGCAGCATAGAATAATTAATGAATTAAGCCAAACCGCTAAATTCGATGATGCCAAACAAATAATTACTATTGATGGATTGCGTGTCGAATATGCAGATGGATTTGGTCTGGTTCGCGCATCTAATACAACACCTGTGCTGGTACTACGTTTTGAAGCAGAAAACGATAATGCTTTAAATCGTATTATTGCACAATTTCGTAGTATTTTAAGTCCACATATCGCAAATCTTGATTTATAACTTAACTTAAATTCACATTTAAAAGCTAAGTTGAATATAAATTATTCAACTTAGCTTTTATTAAAACAGAGAAACAAATTCACTCATGAATAATTTATCAATAATCCAAACTATTGCAGTTTACATAATTCCTTTAATTTTTGCAATTACCCTCCACGAAGCAGCACACGCTTATGCAGCAAATAAATATGGCGACAGTACCGCCAAAAGCTATGGAAGACTTTCGCTAAATCCAATGACACATATTGAACCATTTGGCACCATAATTTTTCCAATGATTAGTATCGTTCTTGGTGCAATGTCCGGTGGGCTTGGATTTATTTTTGGCTGGGCTAAACCAGTACCTATCAATTACATGAAATTGCATAATCCAAAACATGATTTACGGTGGGTCGCTTTAGCTGGACCGTTAGCAAATTTGGCCATGGCATTAATCTGGGCACTAATTCTTAAAGCATCATTTATATTGAATAGTTATTTTGGTATACCACTTGCTTTAATGGCTCAGGCTGGAATTAGTATTAATGTAAGTCTACTTATTCTAAATTTACTCCCTATACTACCTTTAGATGGCGGCAGAATTTTGTTTTCACTACTTCCACCTAAACAAGCACAAAGCTATGCTAAAACAGAACAATATGGGATGTGGATTTTAATGGCATTAATACTTTTAGGTGGCTTAAATTTAATTATGCGACCTTTTTATTCGGCAATTATGAATCTTATTTTCTCATTGCTTAACTAAGAATGAACACCGAAACAACCAGAGTTCTCTCAGCGATGTGCCCAAATGGAAGGCTGCATTTAGGTCATTATTTAGGTGTTCTACAAAATTGGCAACAAATCCAGTATCAGTATAATTGTTTTTTTATGATCGCCGATATACACGGATTAATTAGATACAATAACGACAATCAACAACCAATTGACACAATAAATGAAATGGTTATTGATTGGTTAGCCGCTGGAGTTGATCCGTCTCAAGCAATCATGTTCATTCAATCAAAAGTCCCTGAACATTTTGAATTGTCTAGCTTACTCAGTGTAATAACACCACTAGGATGGTTAGAGAGAATTCCAAGTTATAAGGAAGCTCTAGAAGAATTAGAACATACAAACAGTAATAGTTACGGATTACTGGGAGCACCAGTATTACAAAGTGCCGACATATTATTATATAATGCCCATTACGTAATCACGGGTGAAGAACAATCAGCAAATATTGAATTAACTAGGGATATAGCACGCCGCTTTAACCATCTATATGGACGTGAAGAAGGTTTTGAAGATAAAGCAACTTTGACAATAAAAAAACTTGGTACTAAAAAAGCTGCACTATATACTAAACTTTTGTTAAAATATCAACAAGATGGCAATGAGGATGCTCTAGACACGGCACGCTATCTGCTTCAGGACGCGCTAAATTTATCACACGGTGATCGAGAAAGATTATCTGCTTTTCTAGAAAACAAAGGCAAGGTCTTCCTGCAAGAGCCACAAATTTTAGCTGGAGGGTCTACTCGTATTATAGGCACTGATGGTAACCCAATGAGTATTACACGTAATAACACGATAAATATTCGTGAAACACCAGATAATGTTGCAATAAAAATACGAAGCATGACAACTGACCCAGCTAGAGTTCGTAGAAGTGATCCTGGTACACCTAGTGATTGCCCAGTTTGGAGTTTACACCAAATTTATACTACCCAAGAAATCAAAGAATGGGTAGAGATGGGGTGTTTATCCGCTGGAATTGGTTGCTTAGATTGCAAACAACCATTAATTGATGCAATTAATTTACAACAACAAAATTTAATCGAAAAAGCCAAACCGTATCAAGAGGATTCCACATTAGTTAAAAGAATTCTTAGTGATGGTTGTGGTCGGGCACGTGAAATTGCCAACAATAATTTAAAATTAATTAAACATGCGATGAATATTGATTATTAGGAATGTATAAAGATGGCTATTATTATTAAAAATAAACATGACATAGAACAAATGCGCATTTCATGCAAGTTAGCTGCAGAAGTATTGGATTTTATAAATCCATATGTAAAACCAGGTGTTACGACACTTGAACTAGATAAGCTATGTCATGACTATATTGTTAACGTACAACAGGCATACCCATCACCATTAAACTACCAACCTAATCCAAAAGGACCTGCTTTCCCAAATTCAATTTGCACTTCTGTTAATAGTGAAATCTGCCATGGTGTACCTAACGATAAACCTCTTAAAGATGGTGATATTGTAAACTTGGATATTACCGTGTATAAAAATGGTTATCATGGTGATACTTCACGAACATTTTTTGTTGGCGATAAGGTCTCACCACAAGCTAAGCGCTTAGTACAAATTACCTATGAATCAATGTGGCTAGGAATTCAACAGGTTAAGCCAGGCAACCATCTGGGTGATATTGGACATGCAATTCAAGTACATGCAGAAAAACATGCATATAGCGTAGTTCAAGAATTTTGTGGTCACGGAATTGGTAAAGGGTTTCATGAAGAACCACAAGTACTTCATTATGGACGAGCCAAAACTGGACCTAAAATGGAGGTTGGAATGATTTTTACTATTGAACCAATGATTAATCAAGGTAAAAGACATGTACGTTTCTCCAGTAATGGTTGGACAGCTCTTGCCAAAGACCGTAGCCTTTCTGCCCAATTTGAACATACGATATTAGTAACTGAAACTGGTTATGAAGTTCTGACCATTTCACAAAATATGCCAGCGATTCCTAGCTTTATTTAAAGAATTTATACTTTAGTGCTATAGTTAAATTACCAAAATTAACTTTTATTTACTGTGCAGCTAAATAGCTGCATAATTTTTTAATTTTTTATAAATGACATTACATGATAACTTTTAACAATCTCAATCAAAAATTAATTGATGCAGAATATGCTGTACGTGGACGTATCGTTACACGCGCGCAAGAATTAGAAAAATCTGGTAAAAAGATAACTTATTGCAACATTGGTAACCCACATGCTTTTGCGCAAAAGCCAATTAGCTACGTGCGCGAAGTGCTAAGTTTACTTGAGTTTCCAGCACTACTGGAACGCGATATAGACCATTTATTTCATAGTGATTTAATTGATCGCACACGCTATATTCTGAATCAAATTCCAGAAGGTGTTGGGGCGTATTCAGCTAGTGCTGGAATTGAATTTATTCGCGAAGCGGTAGCTAAATTTATCACCAAACGTGATAATATTCCAACTAATCATGATCGAATTATTTTAACGGATGGAGCTAGTAAAGCAGCTCAATCAGTAATTGCAGCAATCATTAAAAATCAAAATGATGGTTTAATGGTTCCAGTACCACAATATCCAATGTATAGTGCTGCCCTAACCCTAGCTGGTGGACAAAGCATTGGTTATTATTTGGATGAAGAAAATCACTGGCAACTCAATGAAGAAAGTCTTTTGGATAGCTATAATACTGCACGTTTAAATAAAATTAACCCAGTTGCGGTCACAGTGATTAATCCAGGTAACCCAACTGGAGCAGTTTTATCTTACGAAAATATTAAAATGATTATCAACTTTGCCCGTCAGCATAATTTAGCAATCTTGGCTGATGAAGTTTATCAAGAAAATATTTATAGCAAAAGTAGTAAATTTCACTCATTTGCCAAAGTAATGCATGAAATGCAAGTGCATGATGTCTCATTATTTAGCTTTCACTCAATGTCAAAAGGATTTTATGGTGAATGTGGTCACCGCTCTGGTTATCTAGAAGTTAGAAACGTTCCCGATGACGTATTCGAGCAATTTGTTAAATTTCAATCAATTAATTTATGTGCTAATGTGGTTGGACAAATTGCAACTTACTTAATGGTTAGCCCACCACAAGCAGAAGATGCAAGCTATCCGCAATATGTCCAAGAGAAATCATTAATTTTGGAAGATCTCAAAGAGAAATCTCAAATTTTAGGTTATGAATTAAATAAAATTGATGGAATTAGCGTTAATATTCCTGAAGGTGCCATGTACGCTTTTGTTAAGTTAGACTTCCCACCAGCAAAATTACATGCAGGAGGTATGGCTATTGATGAGCGTTATTGTATGGCTCTATTAGAAGAGACAGGGCTCTGTGTAATACCAGGTTCTGGCTTTGGTCAAATTCCCAATACATGCCACTTCCGCACAACGTTTTTGCCACCACGAGAACAAATTGTTGAATTAGTCGCTCAACTGGCCTTATTCCATAAGAAATATATTAGCCAGCTTTAATTAAATTCTTTGCCCTATTACTAATCTAAAGTATTGGGGCATTTTTATAATCTGAATCCCATCCCACAAACAAAAACCACAAAAAGTTAAACGTTATCCTACTCAACAAATAACCATGTTACAAATAGCGACATTTGTAACAACCACAACTATATTTAATCAAATCAATTGATTAAAATCATAATTAATAGAATAAATTATTTACACAGCAAAACCATGTATAAATTAATGTTTTATTCTTGACCTTATTATTAACAATGATTTAAACTAATTACCTTAATATAAAAAATGATATTTAACTACAACTTAAATAATGTTATGTACCATATGTAAATTAAAATCTAATTAATTATATAGAAAGATAATTATGAAAAAAATTTTAGCACTGATACTCGCATCAACCTCAATCGGAACGTTTGCAGAAACTTTCCAAGATTTTAACAATAACGCATATTTAGAATATAGCAATACGTCAATTAATTTAGGTCAAGGTAATTCAAATGGCTATACTTTGGGTACTACTATTCAAACAAAAAATAATATTTGGATTAATGCCGAAGCCTATGGCTCTGCATATAACTCAAACAATTGGCAAGCATTGGCTACAACCAGTCCAAACTCAAACCTTGGTGGTTCAACTTATGGACAATTTCTAGCAACGGCTAAAGCAGGATACGCATTTCAATTTTTTGGTGATGAAACCAGCGGATTCGAGATAATTCCCTATGCTACATACACTTATGGTACATCACTAGGAGCTCTCAATCAATATTATGGTCTGGGAGTAAAGCCTGAATATCGCTTGTTAAGTGCTCTAAAAGTATCATTGGACATGACGGCATATAATGCGACACAAGCTGGAGGAGGTTCAGTACCTGCAACAGTAAATCCAACGTTTAATGGTTCTGGAAATATGAATGACATTTCAGATTTCCGTTATACATTAAACCCAGAGGTACAATATGACATTGCTAAAACAATCTTGGTTGCTGGTGGTTATAAATATGATCAGTCATTTAATAATCAAACCTATGATGCTGGAAATAATACCGTTTATATACGAGTTGGTTACCTATTCCAATAATATTTTTACAATAAAAAACCGCAGATATTATTCTGCGGTTTTTTATTGTATGGAATTAAATTTTAAACCATAACTCTTTATTCAACTTTAAATAAATCACCATAAACTAGTTCATTAATTAAATCACACACCTCATCAGCAACAGTACTCGCTAATATACCATTATAACCATTACGTTTAACTATTAATCTATCTGCAGCCAAGCCATGAATAAATACAGCTAAACGTGTTGCATCCAACAGCTCCATTCCTTGCGCCAAAAAACCAACGATAACTCCAGTTAAAGTATCTCCTTGTCCAGCACTTGCCAAACCAGGGTTTCCAGTAGCATTGATGTAAATTTGATTTCCATGCTGAATCAAAGTTCCTGCACCTTTTAAAACCGTCACACTGTTCAACCGATCAACCAAATCTGTAATCGACATAAACCGATTATCTTGAATTTCGTTAACAGTCACACCCAAAATTCGTGCTGCCTCACCAGGATGTGGAGTGACAATTTTGTAGCGGACCTCACGAAATTTTAATCTTAAATCAATATCAGAAGCAATTAAATTCAACGCATCAGCATCAACCAATAACTTGCTGTCTTCAATTTCATCCAAAAGCTTATTCAAAATTTTGTAAGAGCGCTCATCCTTACCAAGACCGGGACCAATTGCAATCGCATCAAATGCCTGTAAATTTTTAACAATATCTTTTGGTGATTGGCTCATTAATTCTGGCATAGAAAAATCCAGTTGAAAATCACTATCCAAAGCACCAAGTACCACTTTGCCAGCTCCAGCTAACAATGCTGCACGCCCAGCTAAGTACAAAGCACCATGCATGCCTTTATTGCCACCAATAATGGCAACCGTACCATAGCTGCCTTTATTGGTATTAAACTTCATTCGAATCAATGGATCATAATTGATATCAACAAGTGTATTAAAATGAATATCTTGTAATGCATCAGATAATTTAAACGCACTAGTATCGACTAAGTCAATTATATGCACATCACCACTACAATCTAGTCCATCAGATGTGTGTAACCCTGGTTTGTCACTAATAAATGTTAAACAAGCATCAGCAAAAACCACTTCACCTAGAACTCGACCACTAAATGGGTTCAACCCGCTTGGTGCATCTAAACTTAATACGAAAGAGTTTTGCATATTAATTTTCTGAATTATTCTAGCGGTATCAACATCCAACTCATGAGTCAGACCAATTCCATAGATTGCATCAATAATCAAGTCATATTTACTAATATCACTTGGAATCCTGACTAAAGATTTTTTAAATGGCTGTAGTCGCTCAAACCATTGATCACTGATTAAAGTATGATCTTTAAATAATCTAACCACATCAACTTTGTAACCGAGCTTAATCAATTCAATTGCAGCAGATAACCCGTCACTTCCATTGTTGCCGCGTCCAGCTACGACTAAAACTCGAATCTTTTTATTAAAATATGCCTCAACCCATTTAGCTGTCGCAATTCCTGCTCTTTCAATTAGATCTATGCCTTGCGTGGCTGCATCTTGCTCCACAATGCGCAATTGTGCTAAAGTCAAAAAATTACTCATTTTTACACCATCAAAAAACAAAAAAGAGGCTTTAAGCCTCTCCAAATTACTTTTGTAACAACTCTTGCAATTCACCGGCTTGATACATTTCAGCCATAATATCCGAACCACCAACAAATTCACCATTTACATATAATTGCGGGATTGTTGGCCAACTAGAAAACTCTTTAATTGCTTGACGAATTCCATCATCTTCTAATACATTTACCGTCACAAAATCATTAACGCCACATAAAGATAAAATCTTAGTTGCTCGTCCAGAAAAACCACACAAAGGAAACTTTGCGCTTCCCTTCATAAATAGCACCACTTTATTTTCACTAATTAACTGCTGAATTTTTTCTACTGAATCTTGCATTTATTACTCACTTCATTAACAATAATAACCATATGATTTAATCACCTATTATAGCAAATTTTACCAGCGGTTGCTTAAATTATTTGCAACACCAAGTTGATCCATAATTCGACTCACTACCGAATTAATCACATCTTCAAGACTACTTGGGTGATTATAGAAGGCTGGAATCGGTGGAATAATTGACACGCCAAGCCGAGCTAATTTCAACATATTTTCTAGATGTAATGCTGAAAATGGCGTTTCACGTGGCACAAGAACTAAGTTCTTACGCTCTTTCAGAATCACATCTGCAGAGCGAACTACCAAATCTTCACCAATACCATTGGCAATTTTAGCTAAAGTTGCCATTGAGCATGGGCAAACCACCATCGCTTCATCAACACTTGAGCCTGATGCCATTGGTGCATACCAATCTTCAATGCCATAAACAAATAAATTATTTGCCGCCGATAAATTCAGTTCACTAACCAATTTTTGTTTAATTAATTGTGGTGAACCTGATAACGCAATTCCAAGCTCCTGATGAAACGTAATCACACCAGCTTTGCTAATTACTAAATGTACAACACAATTACTTTTAAGCAATTCTGCTAATAAATTAGTCGCAAAAATAACGCCGCTAGCACCAGTAATGGCCAGAGTAATTTTCTTTTCAGCAATCATTACAGAACAAAATCAACAAGTTTTTTAACTACATGTTGCTTATTCACATGCACATATTGTGGCAAGCCATCTTTATATGGTGGATAATCTTCACCCGTAATTAAAGGAGTTATGTACTCACGGCATTTATCTGTAATATGAAAACCATTCTCACTAATGAAATCCCGTGGCATAAATTTCTCATAATTGGCGACTTTGGACAATTCTACTTGGTCAATTTCCCAACGATATGGATTTTGTGATACTCGTTTGATGTACGGCATAATTGCATTCGCACCAGCCAAAGCCATCTCAACGCCACGATAGCCCAGAGCATACGCTTGCTCAACATCAACAGCTGACGCAATATGGCGTGCCGAACGTTGTAAATAATCTGCAACCGCCCAGTGATTTTTATAACCTAGGCGTCTTGTAACAATCTCGGCAATAACTGGCGCCACACCACCTAACAGTTGATGGCCAAAATCATCGACCGTATGCGATGCACTAAGTGCTTTACCATGAGCATCCTTAACACCCTCAGATACCACCACTACACAATAACCATAGCTGTCTACAGCATGCTGAACTTGAGCAATAAAAGCATCTTCATTGAAGGTTATTTCTGGGAATAAAATTACATGAGGAGGTTGTTCAATTGACTCACTGGCAATTCCTCCAGCCGCCGCAATCCAACCTGCATTTCTTCCCATTACTTCAAGAATAAATACCTTAGTCGAAGTTTTACGCATAGATTCAACATCATAACCAGCTTCACGAGTTGACGTTGCAATATATTTGGCAACCGAACCAAATCCTGGACAATTATCAGTTACAACCAAATCATTATCAATTGTTTTTGGGATATGAATGGCTTTTATCGGATAGCCTAATTCTTCTGCTATTTGTGATACTTTCAAACAAGTATCTGCCGAGTCATTACCACCATTATAGAAAAAATAACCAATATCATAGGCTTTAAATACCTCAATTAGGCGTTCGTATTCACGGCGATTTTGTTCCAAAGATTTTAATTTATAACGGCATGATCCAAATGCACCACTTGGGGTATGCCGCAAACCATCAATAATAGACTGCGGCTCTAAATTAGTATTAATTAACTCTTCATTTAATACGCCAACAATACCATTTTCTCCGGCATATAAAATGCCAATTTGTTCAGAATTTTTACGACAGGCATCAATTACACCTGCTGCTGAAGCATTAATTACCGCAGTAACCCCACCAGATTGTGCATACACTGCATTTTTTTTCATACAAAATCCTTTAAATAAATTATTAACATTATTATACCGTAAATTACCAGCTATAAAAATAATGAAGCAGTTACGCTTTAATACAAATTAAATTTGACAAAACTATAAAAGGAAAATTGAAATAATATATCTAAATATTCAGCATGAGTGCTAAAAACTAAATTAATAGATTTGATTTAAATTATTATAAACTCATAAGAAGAAAAAAACCATCTAACTCAAGCTGATTGTAATAACCAGACAGTCACTACTCTTCACTTTCAGTTGGATGAAGTGTTAATTTTTGAACTCGCCAATTAAGTAGTTCAGCAACATATAATTCATTTTCACTTGGACATGCTATTTGATGAATCCAGCCAAACTGCTTTAATTGCTTGCCAGAATCACCCAAAACACCTAAAACTTTACCAGATAAATCTAATTTATAAATTCTGCCAGGATATGCATCAGACACATAAATAAATTGCTTTGCTCCTGGAGTAATACAAATTGCCCATGGAGATCCAGGCTGATGTAATTGATTTACTAACTCTGCATTCTTCGCGATAGGTGCTGGTTTATTGCCAATAGCTGGTAACGCGTTTTTAGGAACCGTTACATCAATGCTAAACTGTCGAATGAATTTCCCATCACCATTAAAAACCTGAATACGGCGGTTACCACGATCTGCAACATAAATCTCCCCATTGGCATCAATCGCAATACTATGTGGAGTAATAAATTGACCTGGCTTACTACCGTAGCTACCCCATGATTTAAGCCATTTTCCAGTTTTATCTAATTTAGCAATACGCGAATTGATATAACCATCACTAATATAGCTATTGCCATCTTTATCCCAAGTAATGTCTGTTACCTGCCTAAAATAACCATCAACTGCAGGCAACCTTGGCATTTCATGTTTTAATGGTCCAGTCTCATCATCAGAGGCTTCTTGTTTTCTACCAACTAACATAATTACTTCACCAGCTGGATTGAATTCAATAATCATATCCGAGCCTTTATCAGTCACCCAAATATTATCATTTTTATCAATTTCTACCATATGAGCATATGACCAAGCATATAAATTATGCCCTATTTCACGGATAAATTGACCTTTAGCATCAAATTCAAAAAGTTGCGCAGCACTAGCCGCATAGGCTGGACCACTTGTATTGCCGCGTGAAAGTACAAAGATATGTCCTTTGGAATTCACTGCAACCCCAGAACATTCACCTAGATATAAACCACTTGGCATATGTAATGGCAACGTAGCATCAAAAGGTATCGATGGAGCCACCATGTCTTGTCCGTAAGCACTCAAGCTTAAAGAAAGACCCAATAATAAATATTTTAGAGTTTTTTTCATTAATAAACCTTAAAATTAAAAATGCATAACCATTTATTAAAACATAATTACCACATGCATATCAAATACACACTGAATATTTCACAATAAAACTCAACATTACAATACCTGTGTAAAGAGATTCATTAGGCTAATTATATTATAAATTAAATTACCAAATTGTAACTCGTTTATCTGGAGCTAAATACATTTGATCGCTAGATTCAACTTTAAATGCTTGATAAAAACCAGGTTGATTTTTCAATGTGGCATTTCCGCGCACACTAGCTGGCGAATGCGGATCTGTTTTAAGTAACACAATTTGTTGAGCTTCACGAACTTTGGCACGCCACACTTCCGCCCATCCCAAATACAATCGTTGTTCGCCACTGTAACCATCAAGAACTGACGCAGGTTTACCTTTAAGAGAAATTTTATACGCTTTATACGCAATATCCAAACCAGAATTATCCGCAATATTTTCACCCAAAGTTAACTCACCATTCACATGATAACCTGCAATTGGACTATATTGATTATATTGTTCAACCAATGCATGAGTTTTAGCAGCAAATTTAGCATGATCTTCACTAGTAAACCAATCGTGTAAATTACCAAATGCATCGTATTGACTACCTTGATCATCAAAGCCATGGCTAATTTCATGACCGATTACGGCACCAATTCCACCATAATTTACCGCAGGATCCGCGTTAACATCAAAAAATGGCGGTTGCAAAATAGCAGCAGGAAAGACAATCTCATTTAATTCTGGGTTATAGTATGCGTTAACGGTCTGTGGCGTCATATCCCATTCACCACGATCAACTGGTTTACCCAATTTATTAATATTTTGTTGATATTCAAATTGAGCACTAGCTTGCAAATTACTAATTAACTGATAAGGTTTAATTTGTAGCGCAGAATAATCTCGCCATTTTGCAGGATAGCCAATTTTAAGCATAATCGCAGCTAGTTTTTCTTGAGCTTTAACTTTAGTTGCAGGACTCATCCACTCGAGTGACTCAATGCTTTGACGGTAAGCGGTCATTAAATTAGCCACCAATTGTTCCATCTTAACTTTATTTTGCGGAGGAAAATATTGTGCTACATACAATTGTCCCATTGCTTCGCCCATACCATTTTCTAAAACATTCAGTCCACGCTGCCACCGTGGCTTGTTTTGTGGTACACCGCTTAAGCTAGTGCCATAAAACGCAAAATTTAACTGCACAAATTGCTCAGATAAATATGGAGCAAAACTATTCAGAGTTTGCCAGCGGAAATAAGCTTGCCACGTTGCCAAAGGAACATCTTGTAATAATTGATTAAAGCCCGTAATAAAACTTGGCTGACTAACTATCAAATAAGTTACTTTACCCTGCAAATTGGCTGCAGCTAAATAATCATTCCATGCATAATTTGGCGCTAATTGATTTAATTTATCTAAAGAATATTTGTTATAAGTTTTGACTGGATCACGGTTTTCCACTTTAGTCCATTGTAATTGAGCCAATTTAGTTTCTAAATCAACAATTTGCTCCGCTTCTGTAGCTGCATTTTTATCACCTAAATTAGTTAACATCGCCACAATATATTTACGATACTCATTAAGCGTATTCAACATATTTTTATCATCATGCTTCAAATAATAATCCCGATCTGGTAATCCCAATCCAGACTGAGACAAATCCGCTACCATTACACTTGAATTACGCGCATCTTGATGAATTACTAAATCATATGGTGTACTAACTCCATTCATCGCTAATTTAGCCATTAAGCTTGGAATTTGTTGCGTGCTTTGTAATTGCTCAATCTGCGTAAATAATCCCTGTAAAGGTGTCGCACCAAGTTTATTTAAACCTGACTCATCCATATAACTTTGATATAAATTTACCAATTTTTGTTGATTCGAATTAGCTGGCAAATGTTTATTGGCAATCAATTTATCAATAATGCCGTGCAACTGAACCAATGATGATTCACGTAATTGATTAAATGCTCCCCACGAAGCCTTATCTGCAGGAATTTGTGCCTTATCCAACCATTTACCATTTGCATATTGATAAAAGTCATCTTGTGGACGAACGCTTAAATTTTGATTCGCTAAATTAATACCAGAACTCAACTTGGATTCTGAATCATTTAACGTTCCACCAGTATAAGCTCCTTGCGCAAATCCACAAGGTAGCAATGTCGCTAAAACTAAACTACATAAAATTAATTTTTTCATTTTTTTAATCATTTCTCAGAATACTAACGTAAAATTCCTGGCATAGCCCATAAGCCAGCCGTTCGCAATGTATCACGCATAATTAAAGATTTTTCAGTTTGTGTTGCAGATGGGAATGTTTTAACATCGCCCCAATCCCAAACTGCTTGATTATCTATTTTAATCGCTAAGTTTAAATTAGCTCTAGCTTGCTCAAATACTGCAACCGCGCGACGAATATGACTTCCCGAACTCACCACAATTAGATGATCAATTTGATCAAGGTTCTGCACAATTGCCAAACTATTCAATGCATTACTCACTGTATCAATTGATTTATCTTCTAAAATAATTTGTGAACTCTTGACACCTTGCTGGATTAACCATTGACGCATTAAATAAGCCTCAGTAACTCCTCCTTGTGCAACTCCACCGCTAACAATTATTTTAGCCGCAGGATATTGGTGTAATGTTGCAAAGGCAAATTTTAAGCGTTGAATTAACTTTTCATCCATCGTGCCATCGCTATGCAATGCATAACCCAAAACTACAATAACCACATGTGGCGACGGATCAATTACTTGAGGAACGTTTAGTTGTGGTTGCACATTAAAGGCAGATTCTGCAATATTTAAGGCTTGCAAATAATTTTTTGCTAATGACGTATTTAATTTGCTCAATCGAGCTTGATATTCAATTGCTAGTTGTGATTCAGCAACTACTGATGCATAACCAGCTTGAAAAGTTAGAGCTTCAGCACTATTTGGAGTTTGCTGTAATAACAGAGCATAGTTTATTTGCGCCAAATTTAATTTACCATTCATGACCTCTATTGATGCCAATCCATAACGTAAATCTTGGCGCTCAGCAGCTAAATCAACCGCATGTTGTAGCGCAGCTTGAGCTTTATCAACATTCCCTTTAATTGTCACACCAAGAAAAATTTTGCTTTCATTTTGCTTTAAATTACCACCTTGACTAAGCGCAATTAAAGCTTGTTGCTGTAGGTCTACAATCTGATTCTGGTTTGCATAGCTTGTGCTAGAACTTGCCGCAAAACCTACCAGCGGTAATAGCATTACGGAAGCAAGTAATAATTGATTTAATCTACGCATCTGTAATTCCTTTATCGATAAATTTAATTGGCAATACCTGCACTACTTTGATCCATGGTAGCTTCTTTCTTTACTGTCGTCTTTTCAACTTCTGGCGTGGCATCTGCGTGGGAAACAGTTTGAGTGTCAGAATCTAAGCTATCATCTGTGCTGGCTACAGTAGCTGAAGTTTTATGCTTTTTACGTTGCTTCGTTGGTTTTGAAGCTTGCTTGGTCGCACTTGAACTTAATTTATTACTTAAGGAATTTTCAATTTTATTCAACACATTAGAATTATTATTGAATGCAAAAAATAACGCAATCACACTAATTACACATAACAAAATAACAGCATAAAATTTACTAGTATTTTTATGCTCCAATTTAATCAAACGCGCATTCGCAAGTCCACTTGATTGGTTTAAATCAGTTATTTGCTCTTCCAATTCACGTATCGTATTTTCATAAGTTTGACAACGTGCGGTTAATTCATGAATGCTCTGCTCAGCTGGAGCCAATTGCGCGTCAAGAACCGCAAAACTCTTCCTTAATAAACGTAGATCTTCATTTTTATCATTTAGCTGCGTCTCTAAAGCGTTTAATTTCAATACATAATCATTGATTAAAACTTCAATTTGCGTTCTAATTTCTTCATTACTCATTCTATTAATATTTCCTAAAATTAATTAATACTTGCACCAAGAACGCGCAGTACATTTTGATGAAAGATCTTATCTATTTGTCTAGAGCTAAATCCAGACTTAAGTAAAACATCTGCTACCAACGGCAGATCAGCAATAGTTCTAATTTCATCTAGTTCTGGTGTTAAATGCTTAAATCCATCAAAATCATTACCAATTGCCAGCACATCTTCACCTGCCAAATTATAAATATATTGGATATGCTCAATCAAACGTTGAATCCGGATTATATTAGAATTCTCATCCAAAAATTGTGGCACACAATTCACACCAATGACGCCACCATTATTAGCAATCCCAACGATTAATTCATCAGGCAAATTGCGTGTGTGATTACACAAAGCACGTGCATTTGAATGACTGGCAATAATTGGTTTTTTGGCCAATTGCAGCACGTCTCTAACCCCGCAATCAGATAAATGCGAAACATCCACCAACATTCCCAAATCCTGCATCGCCTCAACAATTTCATGACCAAATGCCTTTAAACCACGCGACTGATCAATTGCGGATGGAACACCAATATGCGTTTCATAATTCCACACCAAAGTAATATAACGAACTCCCAAACGATAAGCTTCACCAAGCTGCTCCATTGAATCAACAAAGGCACCTTCCTCCACGCAAGCAAAACCAGCCAATTTATTTTGCGCACGAGCAATATCAAGTTCAGCAAGGCTCGTCACAAAACTAATTTCTTCACTACAAGAGTTTAATTGTTGACGTAACTGCCAATACTGCTTAATAAATAAATCCCATGGGCTCATCTGATAACGTTCACAACCTTGTAAATTAAGCCAAAGTACAAAAAACTGAGCTAACGAGTCTGCTTGACGTAGCTTAACTAAATCAATTGCAAAGTCATTCTGTGCCAAATTAGCAATTGGATAATCGCGTAAAAACTCTTGGTCTTTAAGCTTTTCACCATTCATATAATATAAAGCAGTTAAAGTATCAGCATGCAGGTCAATTAATTTCATACTTTACTTTCAAGTAATCCAGAAATAAACTCCCATTCATGGCTCGCAACAGGTGTAATTGATAAGCGATTACCTTTTTGTAAAACTATCATTGATGCTAATTCGGGATATTCACGCAATTTTTGAATTGACAAATATTTAGTTTTACGTTCAAATTTTACATCTACACACCACCAGCGTGGGTTATCACTAGTTGCCTTAGGATCAAAATACTCACTCTCAGGATTAAATTGATAACTATCAGGATGCGCCGCAGTAACAATTTCTACTACGCCATACACACCTGGTTCTTTACACGATGAATGCCAAAATAAAGCTTTATCACCTAACTGCATCTTATCGCGCATAAAGTTACGTGCTTGATAATTACGAATCCCAAACCATTCAATCGTTTGATCGGGAAAATTGGCCACATCATCAATACTAATCGCACTTGGCTCAGACTTAATTAACCAATATTGCATCTACCAATTCCTATCTAAATTTTTTAATAGGCTCGATTTTAACATTAATATTATTATCTGCCATAAACTTAGTTGTTACAATCTGTTTCTCGAAAATTATTTGAATTAAAAGTTAAGTATTATGTCTAAACGTCAAGTTATTTTATTATGTGCCATAATCGTAGGTATTAGTTGTATTTATTACCCAAAAACTCCAATGGATACAACACAAAGTCATCCAGATTTAAATACGAGTACCACTCAACCATCATTTCAAAAGAGCAACTCTACGGCTTGGAATAAAACAACTTTTAATCAAACTAACTCACTGCCAGATAACTATATAAATAAATTAAATCCTACCTATACTATGGCAGGTAGCTATATTTTCCCATTTATACAAGGCTCAACTAATAATACTTCAAATCAAAATTGGAACTCCGCGCCTAAAATTGAATTTCAACCAGGATTGAAAATTATAACTTATGATAATTTAGATAATTTCGCATCTGGAAATACATCAAGTACCTTTACTTGTCCTCCAGATACACCATTTGCAGAAAGTTACACATTAGTTAATTCTACTAATAATATGTATAGTAATTTACGTGGTTACCGAAATGCTTGTGCCATCAACGGTGGGGGGAAAGCATTTAGTGATATTCTTTACGGCGATGATCAGCACGTTGACCCTAATAATGGAAAAGCTAGCTCAATGAGCGCTTTTATTCCTTATACAACATCGGAGGGCTGCAATCGTCCAGAATATAATTTCCCGATCACTGTAGTAATCCCTGAATCATCAATTGTGGTTACACCAATCTATGCAGACACAACACTAGAGAGTCAAATAATTGGCTATACCCAGATACAACAAGTACAGCCAAATTGCCAAATAATCTGCACAGCATTAGTTAACACCTATTGTAGTAAACAACTCAGTGAAACTATCGGTTATTGCGGAGAATTTATCACAAACTCTTACTTAAAACAATCTACTTACCTCGCACGCAACACATCAGAAACGTTTTGCGCCTGCAGTATCAGTAAGGCTGGCTGGGGAACATATGCATTTACCAATGCAGTCGATATCGAAAGCCTCATTAATTATAGCAACCCACTAAAAAGCGTAACTTGTAGCAATTACTCCACACGAGATTAATCAGTATTTTTTGCGCTGACACTTACGTTTCAACCAAACGTGTACAATCAACTAGTATAAATATTTAATACACTATAAACATTACTATCACCAATATCTTGCATATAGTATATAATCGACATAGTTTGCGGTAATTTACAACATCGCTATCCTTATTAAACAGTATTTTGCAGGTATTAAATTATGGCTTATATAGAATCTTCTTCTGGCAAACAGCCAAGTCTATTTTCTGCCATCGCGATTGGCGTTGGATGCATCGTCGGTAGTGGTTGGCTCTTTGCAAGTTATAAAGCATCCAAATTTGCTGGACCAGTCGCAATTGGTTCATGGGTAATTGGAGCACTTCTGGCACTAATAATTGCTTTACTTTTAGCTGAAATTGCCACATTTTACTCTAAAGAAACTGGTCTTTTTGCCAGACTTCTAACCATAACTCATAATGGTGATTTTGGCTTTATTAATGCCTCATCAAACTGGTTTGCAACAATTATCACTATCCCAGCAGAATCCGAAGCTTCTGTTCAATATTTAGCACAAGCATTTCCAGAAATTAGTGACTTAATTTTTAAAAACAATCACTTTACTCACTTGGGAATTGCAGTCGTATGTGCTTTAATGGTTTTATATGGTGTATTAAATTATTGGGGTATTCAATTATTAGCCAAAGCAAACAACGCAATTACTGTATTTAAGCTAACAGTGCCGGCGTTAACCGCTGTCATATTTATGGCTGCGTCATTTCACCCTGAAAATTTTAACTCATTTCATGGAACGATTGCACCATATGGCTATGACAAAATGTTTACAGCAGTGGTTACCTGCGGTATTTTCTATTCGTTCTATGGCTTTAGTATGATTACAGTTTTTTCCAAAGAGCTAAAAAACCCGCAACGTAATATTCCTTTAGCATTGGCTGGATCAGTACTAATCTGCTTAATTATTTACCTAATGCTCCAAGTATCATTTATTGGTGCAATCAAACCAAGTGAGATAATTAATGGTTGGCATACTCTGGATTTTACGTCTCCATTAGCTCAGCTTGCGATTATTTTAGGAATTAACTGGATTGCAATTGTACTTTATGTAGATGCTGCAATTAGTCCATCTGGAACTGGAATTATTTATGTCGGATCAAGCGCGCGCATGTTTACGGGAATGGCCGAAGATGGACAAATGCCAAAAGTATTTGCCAAAGAGCACCCAGTTCACAAAATTTCGCGTTTATCAATTTTTGCCACATTAATTTTTTGCATGGTTTTGGTAATATTCTTTGACAACTGGGACAAAATCATGATCGTTGTTTCAGTATTTCAACTAATTTCTTGTCTTGCAGTCCCAGTTGCATTTTGTAAACTACGTAAGATAGATGTCGACAAACCACGCCCATTCAGGATGCCAGCTGGATTAACTCTAAGCTACCTCGCATATTTAGTGGTTAGTTATCTATTAATCCAAGCTGGATTTATGCCATTGGTTTTATCTTTAATTTTTCATGCAGTATTTTTCTTAATCTACTGCTCGGTATATTACCGTAGTGTGAAATTAATTCTACGAGCTTTTGCTTCTGCTTGGACAATGTTTGCATACATGGCTCTAATGAGCATATTTGGTTATTACCAAGACCAAGGTCACATGAATGACATATCAACCATGATAGTATTCATAGTAATTGCAACAATTAATTATGGGGCTAGACAATCAAAGCGGATTATTTCTAACCAATTTTAATATTATAGCATAT